>NZ_LELA01000260.1 GCF_001677955.1 Chryseobacterium sp. BGARF1 | reverse complement strand
GTTTGGTAGGTGCAGTATAAATATGTTTCATATCTGCAGAAAACTCTTTCCTGTCCTTCCAGACTACATATTTGCAGGCATTTCTGATCTGATGAACTACGCAAATCTGAGTTTGAGACTCAGGAAAAACACTGCGTATGGTCCCAGTAAATCCATTGAGATTATCTGTAGCTGTAATGAGGATATCTTCTACGCCGCGGGCTTTGAGATCGGTTAAAACA
>NZ_LELA01000259.1 GCF_001677955.1 Chryseobacterium sp. BGARF1 | reverse complement strand
AATAAGCATATAAACTTAATAAAAGAACTGCAATAATGAAGATCCCTGAAAACCTCTTGTATACTGAAGATCATGAGTGGGTTAGATTAGAAAAAGACATGGCTTATATTGGAATTACCGATTTTGCCCAATGTGAATTAGGAGATATAGTATATGTTGAAATAGAAACCCTTGGGGAAATCTTAAAACAACATGGGATATTTGGAACAATTGAAGCTGTAAAGACAGT
>NZ_LELA01000258.1 GCF_001677955.1 Chryseobacterium sp. BGARF1 | reverse complement strand
TGTTTTAACCGATCTCAAAGCCCGCGGCGTAGAAGATATCCTCATTACAGCTACAGATAATCTCAATGGATTTACTGGGACCATACGCGGTGTTTTTCCTGAGTCTCAAACTCAGATCTGCGTAGTTCATCAAATCAGAAATGCCTGCAAATATGTAGTCTGGAAGGACAGGAAAGAGTTTTCTGCAGATATGAAACATATTTATACTGCACCTACCAAAC
>NZ_LELA01000257.1 GCF_001677955.1 Chryseobacterium sp. BGARF1 | reverse complement strand
ATGATTAATATTACAGCAGGTTCAGCTTATTCAGACTACACAACGGTTCCTTTGAAGTTTATTGATATGGTTCAAGGTTCTGTAGGTAACCAAATTATCATTGATAAAACAATGAATTCAGGTGCTAAAGCTGGAGTAGCAGTTTGGATTGACTTCAACAGAAACGGAACTTTTGATCTTGATGAAAGAATTTTAGCGGATGGTCCTAATACGAACGCTACTGCAAGTGCTACCTTTACGGTGCCTACGAACGCTTTCTTAGGATCTACCAATAAATATGTAGTGATGAGAGTGGCAATGGCTAAAGACGCTATTCCTGTAAGTTGTGTAAGCTTTACTGACGGTGAAGTGGAAGACTATACCGTGAGAATCTCTCAATTGCCAACAGTGAATACTGTAAACCAAACAGATATTTTGATTTATCCAAACCCAGTTAAATCAATTCTGAATGTGAA
>NZ_LELA01000256.1 GCF_001677955.1 Chryseobacterium sp. BGARF1 | reverse complement strand
ATGTCTAATCATCCCACATTAAAATATGGAATATATATGCATGATAGAAATCCAACATATAAGTTATTTAATAATATCCCAGGATTTGATATTAATGAATATTCTTTTTATGCTGGATTAGGCAAGTATGATACAGAATATGACCTATATCAATATAATTTTATGGGATATACAGGTAGATTTATTATAGTCAAGGATGAAAATGGAAATTTTATAGTAAATAAGCTAGATAGAAATAATCTTACTATTACAACAATTCATAGTTCAAAAGATGAAGTATTAACTATAATCATGACGGATGATAAGGGGATTAAATATAGCTTTAATAAACAGGAGATATCATCTAAAGAAATTAATACTATAAAATTAGGTCTTATCAATAGTACTGGAGATGTTCTTTTTAGTACTGGACCCTCACTTTATACTAGTTCTTATCATTTGGATAAAATAATGGATCAAGATACAAATGTATTGGCTTTATTTAGTTATGACCAGCAATCAAGAGTTATATATAACGAGACTGAATCCAAAACTTCCCGAGCTGTAAAAGATATTACATATCAAAATACAGCTATTTCTTTCCCTAGTATAAATCCTGATACAGCACTTCCTGGAAGAGTTGAAACTCAAATAGTGAAGAATACAACATTAACTAAATTATTAACCAAGATTACAATACCAGATCGGGAGGTTATTAATTTCACTTATGAAAAAGGGCGAAATGATTCGAATTATTTTAATTCATCAGAATTGTATAAATTAAAATCTATACAAAGTAAT
>NZ_LELA01000255.1 GCF_001677955.1 Chryseobacterium sp. BGARF1 | reverse complement strand
ATATAAGGTGGTTTTTCGCCTGTTTTTTCTAATAATTCATGAAGCTGATGTGCGTAAAATTCGGGAGATTTCTGATCATCATTACTTGATTCGCTAAACCATTTTCCATCCCGGTCATAGCGTAAAACTCTCGTATTATTTTTTAAACCTTCTGCCAACCAATGCAGCATATCGGTATTACTGTGAGCGCCAGCCTCAATAATAATAGTAGGTAAAGATTTCTTTTCACCTTCTGCTCTTACATGAATATAGGTGCCATTTATATTAACTAATTCACCCGGTGGAACGGGCTTAGGGCTAAATATTCGGTAGCACAATCCCAAAAATAATAATAGTAGTACAATTCCTGCTATAAGTTTAC
>NZ_LELA01000254.1 GCF_001677955.1 Chryseobacterium sp. BGARF1 | reverse complement strand
TTAGAAATACATGCATGGTGCATTATGTCAAGCCATGTACATTTGGTTTTTCGAAGTATCGATGGTCAGAAACCAGAACTTCTGGTCGGTGATTTCAAAAGATTTACAAGCAAGGCAATTGTTCAGGCTATCAAAGAAAACCCTAGAGAAAGTAGAAAAGAATTTCTCTTGAATTTCTTTCTTAAAGAAGGTGCAAAGGCTTCCAA
>NZ_LELA01000253.1 GCF_001677955.1 Chryseobacterium sp. BGARF1 | reverse complement strand
CAACTTAGAGGCGTACGAGATAAGTCTTTTTTTCTATTCAGATTATCCAAACTTTTTGCTTAGTCCCCAACTTTTGAGACTGATCCCATTTTCTGTATTTTTTGATGCATTCACTAAAACAAAAAAACGCTGTAAACATATTGTTTACAGCGTTTTAGCTTATTTTAGTTTCTCAACTTGCGGAGAGAGAGGGATTCGAACCCCCGGACCTGTTACAGTCAATAGTTTTCAAGACTATCGCAATCGACCACTCTGCCATCTCTCCTT
>NZ_LELA01000252.1 GCF_001677955.1 Chryseobacterium sp. BGARF1 | reverse complement strand
CTAATAATGATTTTTCAACTCTTCAGGTAAAGCCTAAATACAACGGTAACATTGCAGAAGTAGACTGGAAAACTTCCACTCAGGAAAACGAACCTCTTAAAAGGTATGGCTATGTATATGATAGATTAAACAGATTGTTAGCGGGTTTTTATCAAAACGAAATTAATCCTACAGCGAAAGAATATTTTGAAAAAATAGATTATGACCTAAACGGAAACATTACAAGGCTCCAACGTTCCGCAGAGCTTATGACAGGAAATACTGCAGCGTTTAAGATTGACAATCTCAGATACGATCATACCGGAAACAGGCTTACAAAAGTTACTGAAGAAGAAATTGGAAAGAGTGATGGCTATCCTTATCTGGCAAGTCACAATACAATTGA
>NZ_LELA01000251.1 GCF_001677955.1 Chryseobacterium sp. BGARF1 | reverse complement strand
TTATTCCCGACCCTTTAGCAAATGCACCTAATACTCCTTTAGGCAACGAAGTTATTTTTGCTAAAAAAGAATTTGAAAATTCGCCATTAGACAGAGTTTTAGAACAAAAACAGGTAGGTCAGGCATGGAGCGAAAAGCCTGTAAAATTTAATTATGACGCCAATGCAGATGGGGAGGTGAAAAAATATACTGCTACATTTGATTATTCTACATTCGTTTCTGAAATTGTTTTATCATCAGTCGG
>NZ_LELA01000250.1 GCF_001677955.1 Chryseobacterium sp. BGARF1 | reverse complement strand
TATCGGTCTTTCAGGAGTATTTAGCCTTGGAGGATGGTCCCCCCATATTCAAACAGGATTTCACGTGTCCCGCCCTACTCATTTATCACTTAAATATGCCTTTCATATACGGGGCTATCACCCTCTATGGCTGTTCTTTCCAGAACATTCTATTAAACATATAAAAGCTTTTGGGCTAATCCGCGTTCGCTCGCCACTACTTACGGAATCTCTTCGATTTCTTTTCCTCAGGGTACTTAGATGTTTCAGTTCTCCTGGTTTGCTCTCCTTGCGGAGTGACTGGTCTTCAACCAGACGGGTTGCCCCATTCGGACATCTGCGGATCAATTCGTGTGTGCCAATCC
>NZ_LELA01000249.1 GCF_001677955.1 Chryseobacterium sp. BGARF1 | reverse complement strand
TCTTTTGTTTTGCTTCCACCAAAAGATTATTTTCTTGTTCAATAGCTTCCCAACGATGGTTTATTCTGATTTCCTGCAACGCTTCTATAGCTAACTTCTGAACATGAAAACGGTCGATAACCTTTATTGCATTGGGGAAACATCTTTTGGCGATGAGCTTCATAGAACCAGCCATATCCAAAGTGATTTCTTTTGCTTTTTTCCGAAGTTTGCTACTTATTTTTGAAAGATGTTTTATAACGATATCACTTTTCGTTCCTTTAATAATC
>NZ_LELA01000248.1 GCF_001677955.1 Chryseobacterium sp. BGARF1 | reverse complement strand
TTGCAGGAAATCAGAATAAACCATCGTTGGGAAGCTATTGAACAAGAAAATAATCTTTTGGTGGAAGCAAAACAAAAGAAACAAAATCTTCAAATTGAAATTTTCCTAAATGGCGCTACTCGAAAGCAACTTTTGGCAAGAAGCAAATATTTGCTTTATAAAACCAATGAAAAGTGGACTTCATCACAAAAACAGAGGGCAAAAATATTGTTCTCAGAATATCCCGATTTAGAA
>NZ_LELA01000247.1 GCF_001677955.1 Chryseobacterium sp. BGARF1 | reverse complement strand
GGCGTACGGGTGCGGAACACGTGTGCAACCTACCTTTATCAGGGGGATAGCCTTTCGAAAGGAAGATTAATACCCCATAATATATTGACTGGCATCAGTTGATATTGAAAACTCCGGTGGATAGAGATGGGCACGCGCAAGATTAGATAGTTGGTAGGGTAACGGCCTACCAAGTCAATGATCTTTAGGGGGCCTGAGAGGGTGATCCCCCACACTGGTACTGAGACACGGACCAGACTCCTACGGGAGGCAGCAGTGAGGAATAT
>NZ_LELA01000246.1 GCF_001677955.1 Chryseobacterium sp. BGARF1 | reverse complement strand
TATATTTGTTTGTTATATAATAAGTTAGATGGATATATTTAGTTTTACGGCTGATTTTGGGACAGAGTTGGATTGCATAATTCATTTTAAGGAGCAGAGAGATAAAATTGGTGTGATTTGTAAATGTGGTCACAACGAACATTTCTGGATTAAAAGTATCTGTAGTTACGAATGTAAAAAGTGTCGTAAAAGGATTTCCTTGAAAAGCGGAACGATAATGCAGAACTCTAATCTTTCATTTTTAATTTGGTACAAAACCATGTTTCTAATGAGTATTACCAAGAAAGGTTTTTCGTCAAAAGAAATCCAAAAACAGTTGGGTTTAAAGCGTTATGAACCAGTGTGGGCAATGGTTCATAAGCTAAGAAAAGCAATGGGAACTCGCGATGAAAGATATACTTTGGAAGGCATGATAGAATTTGATGAAGGGTATTTCACTGTAGAATCCAGCGAGATTGAGCAAGAAAAAGGAATTAGAGGGCGAGGTGCAGCGGGGAAACAAAATGTTGCTGTGATGGCTGAGTCTACGCCTTTGGAGAATGTGGAAACTGGCGAGAAATCTAAATCTTGCAGGTACTTTAAGGCTAAAGTTTTAGAAACGCATCTTTCTTTGGAAATCAATGAAACCGTTAAGAAATCTATCGATAACCAAAGCATTGTTTTCACTGATAAAAGCACGTCTTACGTAGATATTTCTGATTTTGTTGAGCTTCATATAACAGAAAAATCTGACAAAGAAACCACCAAAGAAACTTTAAAATGGGTTCATATCACGATCAGCAATGCGAAACGAAATTTATTGGGAAATTATCATAAAATCAAAAGAAAGTACCTGCAATTATACTTAAATGAATTTGTATATAAACTAAATCGAAGATATTTTGCAGATAAACTATT
>NZ_LELA01000245.1 GCF_001677955.1 Chryseobacterium sp. BGARF1 | reverse complement strand
CTTTATTAATACACAATCCTAATTTATTTAACTTAAAGTTTATTTTTAATTAATATTAAAACCTAAAGTTCTGGTTACATGAGAGAATATTTTTTCAGAATTTAGGTAGGAGGTTATAGGAGCCAGGATAATGGTTATGTGATGGGGGGCGAGCGGTGAAGGGTTGGAGAACAATTGCGTTTGCCTTTTCGAGCCTGGATGATTATGGGGAAAAATTATGCGGGAAAATCTTTACGATACAATATAGAAGAGGAATCTTTTATCGCAAGGATAAACTAAAATTTGTATTTGCATGCTTTATAAGACAAACAAAGGCGCTTCGCTTAACAAAGAAAGACTAAAGAGTGTTTATAGCGGTTATTTTGTTATTTGGTAAATCCTTAGTTGGCAAATATGAAAGTTGAATAGCGCTCAAGGTTTTGATTAAATAATAAAGACGGAGTTTGAGAAAAGTATTTTAATGATTATCGTTGAGAAATTTGATGAGCACATTCTTTATATAATAATATAACTTTATTTTACAGGTCGCTCCTAAGGAGCTTTATAT
>NZ_LELA01000244.1 GCF_001677955.1 Chryseobacterium sp. BGARF1 | reverse complement strand
GACCAAAATCTTTAAAAGTATTACAGAAGTTAACAGATATTAATTTAAAAGAATTAGAATCTTATAGTTTCACTATTGATGAATTCGCCCGTATTCCAAATGTTTTGATCTCAAAAACAGGATATACAGGAGAAACTGGGTTTGAAATCTATGTAGAGAATAAATACGCAGCTCATCTATGGGAAGCGATATTTGAGGCAGGAAAAGATGAAGGTATTGAACCGATTGGATTAGCCGCTAGAGATACATTGCGACTTGAAATGGGGTATTGTCTTTATGGAAATGATATTAATGATTTCACTTCGCCTTTGGAAGCAGGTCTTGGCTGGATAACAAAATTTACCAAAGATTTTATTTACAACGGATTTTTAAAAATTCAAAAAGAA
>NZ_LELA01000243.1 GCF_001677955.1 Chryseobacterium sp. BGARF1 | reverse complement strand
GTACGTCTTCAAACCAACTTAGACATTTTAGTTTAAATCCTTAAGGAGGATTTTCGGTTTATAAACTTACTAATTTTTGTTGATTATATATTTGTCTTCTTTTTCGGATGGATTCCGCTTTTGTTTGCTTTCTTTTTTCCAAAATCTGTTCTGATCTTCCGAAGTACACATCCCTCGGAGTTAGGTTATTTATCGACTCGTGATAGCGCTTGTTATTGTAGTTTTCTACAAACTTCTCCAGTGCTTGGATGAGTTCCTCGGGGTGATAAAAATGATTTAGTTTCACTACATTTTTCATCGTTCTGTGATAACGTTCAATCTTGCCCTGGGTCTGCGGATGCATCGGTTTTCCGTGAACCTGTTTCATTCTTAAATCGTCTTTCAGATAACTTTTCAACTCATTGGAGACGTAGCAGGAACCGTTGTCCGAGAGCAGTTTCGGTTTGACTTTGGTCTTTAATTTCGCTTTTTTAATGGCTGTGTCCACCGTTCGTTTCACATCTTCGGCTTTCATTGAGTCGCATAGCTCCCAGTGAATGATGTAGCGGCTATAATCGTCCAAAATCGTGCTCAGATAGTACCATCCCCAGCCAATGATCTTGAAATAAGTAAAATCTGTCTGCCACATTTGATGCACAA
>NZ_LELA01000242.1 GCF_001677955.1 Chryseobacterium sp. BGARF1 | reverse complement strand
TTTTGGCAAGAAGCAGATATTTGCTTTATAAAACCAGAGAAAAATGGACTTCATCACAAAAACTGAGGGCAAAAATATTGTTCTCAGAATATCCCGATTTAGAAAAAGCGTATAATTTATCAGATGGACTTAGGAAAATTTATAATCAAAACATTGAAAAATCAGTTGCAATGTTAAAGTTAGCACATTGGTTTAAAGAAG
>NZ_LELA01000241.1 GCF_001677955.1 Chryseobacterium sp. BGARF1 | reverse complement strand
AGGAACATTCCTCCTTAGCTCAGTTGGTTAGAGCATCTGACTGTTAATCAGAGGGTCCTTGGTTCGAGCCCAAGAGGAGGAGCAAAAAAGACTTACATTACTGTAGGTCTTTTTTGATTTTAATACTTTCCTGTTTCAAATTAATTTAAAATTTAATTTACTGAAATATAATCTGATAGCACTTTTCGGGTAATTTTGAGTAAAAAATATTTGCTTGATATTATTTTTCATATTATCTTTGCAGCACCTTAAAAGAGGAACATTCCTCCTTAGCTCAGTTGGTTAGAGCATCTGACTGTTAATCAGAGGGTCCTTGGTTCGAGCCCAAGAGGAGGAG
>NZ_LELA01000240.1 GCF_001677955.1 Chryseobacterium sp. BGARF1 | reverse complement strand
GCCTTTGGAAGCAGGTCTTGGCTGGATAACAAAATTTACCAAAGATTTTATTTACAACGGATTTTTAAAAATTCAAAAAGAAAAGGGTATTACTAAAAAGCTGGTAGGTTTTGAAATCGAAGGCAAAGGAATTCCCCACCATGGATATGAAATTTGGGATCATAATCATCAAATTATTGGAACGGTTACCTCGGGAACACTTTCTCCTACACTCAAAAAAGGAATAGGAATGGGATACGTCTGTTTTGAAAGTGCTAAACACGGAAGTGAAATTTTTATTAATATAAGAAATAAACCGGTCAAAGGTGTGATTGTGAAAACTCCATTTATTA
>NZ_LELA01000239.1 GCF_001677955.1 Chryseobacterium sp. BGARF1 | reverse complement strand
TTTTTACTAATTGACCAAATGTTTCTAAAAGAAATTTTAAAGTTTTTTGATGACCCTAAATCTTTAGCTTTTCATTCAATCCTCTACTCCTGCGCTCCCGTTTTACCGGACTGCAAAGATAAGAATATTTTTATCTCTCACAAGCTTTTATTTCTAAAAACCTAAAAAAGATTTTTTAATTCAATATCTATCGTAGTGATATTAGTTATTCAATT
>NZ_LELA01000238.1 GCF_001677955.1 Chryseobacterium sp. BGARF1 | reverse complement strand
TTTGATGTGTCACATATGGGAGAGATCTCGATACAAGGAAAAGGTTCTTTTGAATTAATGCAGAAACTCACGACCAATGATGTGTCAAAACTTTATCCTGGTAAACTACAATACAGCTGTATGCCCAATGATACGGGGGGAATTATTGACGATTTGATGGTTTATAAAATAAGTAAATATGACTACCTTCTTGTCGTTAATGCTTCAAACATACAAAAAGATCTGGATTGGATTAAAAGACATAATTCTTTTGGAGCAGAAGTAACCAATATTTCAGATTCAATTTCTTTATTGGCTGTTCAGGGACCAA
>NZ_LELA01000237.1 GCF_001677955.1 Chryseobacterium sp. BGARF1 | reverse complement strand
CTTTAAAATTACTGATGCTTTGTTTGTACTGTCTTTGGAATTTTCTACCATCCACGCCATACATCTCACCAATGGTTTTGCAAGGCAGCGCTTTAGTATCTGCTGATTTTTTTTAAGAACTCGGCAAAATCTTGTGTCATGCGAGTTCCTTTGGCAATAAGATTCCAATCTCGTTGGATGATGTTTCCTGTTTTAGTATCGGTCCATCTTCTGCGTCTAATATGGAGTTTCACTGTTTTTCCGCGGAGAGGAAAATCATCTACTATAATCTCAGGAACGAAACCTTTTGACTGCAAGATGAGTGATGAGAATTCTTTTGGAGCTGTATTTTTCTCTTCAAAGTAAATGTGTA
>NZ_LELA01000236.1 GCF_001677955.1 Chryseobacterium sp. BGARF1 | reverse complement strand
CAATCAGAAGTTCTGGTTTCTGACCATCGATACTTCGAAAAACCAAATGTACATGGCTTGACATAATGCACCATGCATGTATTTCTAAACCTTTATTCTTCTGACAAAACCTTAAACTTTCTAAAAGAATTTCTTTGTATTCACTTCGGATAAATACATCAAGCCAACCTACGACAGCAAAACTTATGAAGTATAATCCTTCGGGGTTGTGAAACTTATAGTTTCTACTCATCATTGTATGTTTTTATAAAGATAAAACTTTTGAGAGAGAGTTTGTAAAATAAAAAGCCACACGAAGGGATTCGTGCGGCAGCGAGGGGAAAGTACACGAAAAATAAAATGTCTTTTCCGACTGATGATGCAGTTTTAAAGTCTGTTTATCTCGCTTTGAAAGAAGCTACAAAAAA
>NZ_LELA01000235.1 GCF_001677955.1 Chryseobacterium sp. BGARF1 | reverse complement strand
CAGCTTTCTTTGGATGAAGTTGCCCTTTCTGATGGAGAACTTTACACTGTTCTCACTTCCAAAACAGCAAAAGGTAGAAAAGGAAGTATTGTAGCGATTATTAAAGGAACGAAAAGTGATATCGTTATAAGACATCTTTCAAAAATAAGTAGCAAACTTCGGAAAAAAGCAAAAGAAATCACTCTGGATATGGCCGGTTCTATGAAGCTCATCGCCAAA
>NZ_LELA01000234.1 GCF_001677955.1 Chryseobacterium sp. BGARF1 | reverse complement strand
TAGGGTAAAACAAGTAACTAGGGCTAAGTCGTAACAAGGTAGCCGTACCGGAAGGTGCGGCTGGAACATCTCATTTTAGAGCGTCTTATGACGATAAACAAATAAGGACACAATGTGTCCATTGTACTTACTTAAAGAGAAGCTTTAGTTTTTATTTGGTTGATATATAAAAAAAAATACAAAACCCACTAGAAATTAGTATTAGGGAAGAGAGATTGAGTATGAAGAAGAGGAAAAAGCGATATGCAAATATTACTTATTACTCATCACCTATTACTCATAACAAAGTCTCGTAGCTCAGCTGGTTAGAGCGCTACACTGATAATGTAGAGGTCGGCAGTTCGAGCCTGCCCGAGACTA
>NZ_LELA01000233.1 GCF_001677955.1 Chryseobacterium sp. BGARF1 | reverse complement strand
ATCAGAAATGCCTGCAAATATGTAGTCTGGAAGGACAGGAAAGAGTTTTCTGCAGATATGAAACATATTTATACTGCACCTACCAAACAGGCCGCAGAAGCAGCTTTGAATGATTTTGCAGATAAATGGCAATCAAAATATTCTTACGCCATTAAATCATGGAGGGATAACTGGGACGAATTAACCGTGTTTTTTGAATTTCCTCTCGAAATCCGTAAAATCATTTACACAACCAATTTAATTGAAAATCTCAACGGTAAAATACGAAAGTACACGAAAAATAAAATGTCTTTTCCGACTGATGATGCAGTTTTAAAGTCTGTTTATCTCGCTTTGAAAGAAGCTACAAAAAA
>NZ_LELA01000232.1 GCF_001677955.1 Chryseobacterium sp. BGARF1 | reverse complement strand
CATTCAACCCTTGGTCTACATCTCAGGTGTTTACTACGGTTAGAGTTTGTGAAATTCCGCCTCCGGGATTAACCATTACTCAATTGAACCCCACGTCTGCAGAGGTAGTTTGGGATGCTTATACAGGTCCTGGAGCGACTAATAATTATATACTAAAATATAGAAAAGTAGGATTACCAGGCTGGACAAATATTAACGTTAGTAATAATACCTATACCATAACAGGATTATTAGAACTAACGAAATATGAAATGCAGGTAGCCAATGTTTGTACAGGTACACCAGGTAACTTTACCCCTGAGTACTACTTTACAACACCAACCGTTGTTTATTGCCCAATGCATTCAACAAACTTTGGTTCTGAATTTATTTCAAAAGTAACGGCTAAACCAGCAGGTAAACCTGAAATGATTAATATTACAGCAGGTTCAGCTTATTCAGACTACACAACGGTTCCTTTGAAGTTTATTGATATGGTTCAAGGTTCTGTAGGTA
>NZ_LELA01000231.1 GCF_001677955.1 Chryseobacterium sp. BGARF1 | reverse complement strand
TGGGGACTAAGCAAAAAGTTTTGATAATCTGAATAGAAAAAAAGATTTATCTCGTACGCCTCTGAGTTGCATTCTGAAGTTTTTTATTGGCTCAGTCTCAAAAGTTGGGGACTAAGCAAAAAGTTTTGATAATCTGAATAGAAAAAAAGATTTATCTCGTACGCCTCTAAGTTGTAATCTGAAGTTTTTTATTTTCGCATTGAAAGATTCTGCTGAAGCATTCGTGCTGCGTGCGTTAA
>NZ_LELA01000230.1 GCF_001677955.1 Chryseobacterium sp. BGARF1 | reverse complement strand
CTTTAAAATTACTGATGCTTTGTTTGTACTGTCTTTGGAATTTTCTACCATCCACGCCATACATCTCACCAATGGTTTTGCAAGGCAGTGCTTTAGTATCGGCTGATTTTTTTTAAGAACTCGGCAAAATCTTGTGTCCTGCGAGTTCCTTTGGCAATAAGATTCCAATCTCGTTGGATGATGTTTCCTGTTTTAGTATCGGTCCATCTTCTGCGTTTGATATGGAG
>NZ_LELA01000229.1 GCF_001677955.1 Chryseobacterium sp. BGARF1 | reverse complement strand
TGTAAAGTTCTCCATCAGAAAGGGCAACTTCATCCAAAGAAAGCTGCCTGGAGAGGTTTTTTGGGTAGAGAATCCAGTCTTCTGCGTGCGATTTTTGTTCCCAATCTTTAAAATTACTGATGCTTTGTTTGTACTGTCTTTGGAATTTTCTACCATCCACGCCGTACATCTCACCAATGGTTTTGCAAGGCAGCGCTTTAGTATCGGCTGATTTTTTTTAAGAACTCGGCAAAATCTTGTGTCATGCGAGTT
>NZ_LELA01000228.1 GCF_001677955.1 Chryseobacterium sp. BGARF1 | reverse complement strand
CCCAGTTGAAAGTATATGGTGCTGTTCCACCAGTAGGTGTTAAATTGATAGCTCCTGTTGAACCTCCGTTACATGCAATATTAGTAACCACTGTTGTTCCTGAAATTGCAGTAGGCTGAGTGATAGTTACTGTTCTTGTAATTGTACAAACATTAGCATCCGTTACTGTCACTGTATAAGTTCCTGCTGCTAAACCTGAAGCTGTCGCTGCTGTTCCACCGCTTGGTGACCATGAATACGTGTAAGGTGCTG
>NZ_LELA01000227.1 GCF_001677955.1 Chryseobacterium sp. BGARF1 | reverse complement strand
TTCTTATTTCCTCAATAATCTCACCTCTGTAACCTCCATCAGCGAGGATTACATCAAGTGGAATCAATAAGTATTGCAGTGTTTTCATCAATAATAATGCGGCTTTACTGTCGTGAATATTGGCTACACTTACCATGACAGCTAACAAAAACCCATTTTTATCTACCACAACGTGTCGCTTGATGCCTTTTACTTTTTTACCTCCATCATAACCATTGAGCGAACGGTTATTTCCCCAGC
>NZ_LELA01000226.1 GCF_001677955.1 Chryseobacterium sp. BGARF1 | reverse complement strand
AGAGGCTGTTTAAATTTGATATTTATTTTTAACATTAAGAAATTAAGATCATCGCCTTAAAAAACTTAATACAAAATCAACGTGTTGATTTCTTAATCATTTTCTGCTTAAATAACTAAATATCTTAATGTTAAAATAAGAATAAACAAAGTTTATTTTAATTTAGAAATCGAAGATTATCTCCTTTCAGTCGATGAATGCTATTTCGACGTAGTCAAAATTAAGATAAAGGCAATAGAAAAATATTTAATAAAAATTTAAACACGCTCT
>NZ_LELA01000225.1 GCF_001677955.1 Chryseobacterium sp. BGARF1 | reverse complement strand
GCCTTTGGAAGCAGGTCTTGGCTGGATAACAAAATTTACCAAAGATTTTATTTACAACGGATTTTTAAAAATTCAAAAAGAAAAGGGTGTTACTAAAAAGCTGGTAGGTTTTGAAATTGAAGGCAAAGGAATTCCCCGCCATGGATATGAAATTTGGGATCATCATCATCAAATTATTGGAACGGTTACCTCGGGAACACTTTCTCCTACACTCAAAAAAGGAATAGGAATGGGATACGTCTGCTTTGAAAGTGCTAAACACGGAAGTGAAATTTTTATTAATATAAGAAATAAACCGGTCAAAGGTGTGATTGTGAAAACTCCATTTATTA
>NZ_LELA01000224.1 GCF_001677955.1 Chryseobacterium sp. BGARF1 | reverse complement strand
TTATGAACTTCTAATGGAAAGTTCTGAAAACATGGTCAAATTATCTGCCATAAAATTATTACTCAATAAAATTTAAACAGCCTCTAAGTTAAAATCTTTTTCTAATGCTTTTAAAAATCGCACTCACAATTGCTATAAAAATCTGCATAAAAACAATCACAACAATAGCAACAATAAAACCAGGAATTAACAAAATAGGTCCTACAACAATCCAACCTGTTAGAAGCACCGCTATAAAAATTCCAATGGTAACTAGTGAAATAATAAGGATAATGAGAGGCATCATCCACCAATCTTTTGTTTCATCATAAGAGACATCAGAAAGAATATATCCAGTCTTTTTGTCAGAAAAAACCTCTAAAAAATTTATTTTTTCTGCAGAAATTGTTATTTTATCTTTTTTATATAAAACCGTTTTATAAACATTTGCATTTTCTTTATCATAATATAATCTTATCCATTTTTCTTTTTTACCATCGTCATAAATCCTTCTTATCTCAATCTCTTCCAAACTATTGGCTTCATTCTGAACAGGAGAAAAAATATCATCAAATTTATAATTTTCATTATCATTTGATTCCCAAAACAAGACATTGCATGAATTATCAGCAAGCTTACCTTCTTTTAAAATGAATATTTTTGAAAAGTCTTTCTTGATATATTTTTTTTCGTTGTCTAAGTAAATCTCCATCCAATTAATTCCGTTTCTTCTTTTTTCACGATTAAAATCAACAATTTGGCCTTCATTTAAAAAATTTGAAGTCTTAGCGCTTTCTTCATGATTAGAATAAATAGATACCGTTTGATGAATCTTAATTTTTTTCGGCATTTTCAATTTATGTTTTTTGAGGTTAAAAGTTTTCGAATATACAAATTATTCATATTTAAGAAACAAAAAAAAGGTTATCCGAAGACAACCTTTAGTATTATTAAAAATATGATATTTTTTTAAGCCAATTTCATCAAAACAACGTCGTCAATCTTCTCTACTTTTACCAGGTTTCCTTTCGTTAAAGTTTTAGAAGCTTTATCCCATTTTTTACCGGATAATTTACTCATCGTTTTTACTTCAGCCAAAGCAATTTGCTCACCAGACTTTAAAATTTCAAGAATAACCTCTTCATCTTCTCCCAATTCGATTTGAGGAACCAGTTTTTCAGGTCTCATTTGAGGGAAGAACAACACTTCCTGAATTGACGGATTGTTGGTTAAGAACATAATCAATCTGTCCATTCCGATTCCTAAACCTGAAGTTGGTGGCATACCATATTCTAAAGCTCTCAAGAAATCTTCGTCGATAAATCCTGTTGCTTCATCGTCTCCTTTTTCAGCTAATTTTAATTGCTCTTCGAAACGCTCTCTTTGGTCAATAGGGTCATTTAATTCTGAATAAGCATTCGCGATTTCTTTACCACAAACCATCAATTCAAAACGCTCAGTAAGACCTTCCTGGCTTCTGTGCTTTTTGGTTAAAGGCGACATTTCGATTGGGTAATCGGTAATGAAAGTTGGCTGAATGAAGTTTCCTTCACATTTTTCACCAAAAATTTCGTCGATTAATTTTCCTTTACCCATCGTTTCGTTTACTTCGATACCGATAGATTTAGCAAAATCAAATAATTCCTGTTCGGATTTTCCAGTAATATCAAAACCTGTATATTTTTGAATCGCTTCCGTCATAGAAACCCTTGGATAAGGAGCTTTCCAGCTGATTGTATGTTCACCGAAAGTTGATTCTGAATTTCCGTTTACAGAAGTTGCACAGAATTCTAATAATTTCTCTGTGAAATCCATCATCCAGTTGTAGTCTTTGTAGGCTACGTAAATTTCCATTGCGGTAAATTCTGGGTTGTGGGTCCTGTCCATCCCTTCATTTCTGAAGTTTTTTGAGAATTCATAAACCCCATCAAACCCACCAACGATTAATCTTTTCAGATATAATTCGTTCGCAATTCTTAAATATAAAGGAATGTCTAAAGCATTGTGGTGTGTAATAAACGGTCTTGCAGCAGCTCCACCTGGAATTGACTGTAAGATTGGCGTTTCAACTTCAAAATAACCTGAATCGTTAAAGAAAGTTCTCATCGCATTGAACAATTTTGTTCTCTTTACGAAAATTTCTTTCACTTGTGGATTCACCGTTAAATCTACATAACGCTGTCTGTATCTCATTTCAGGGTCGTTGAACGCATCATGCACCACTCCATTTTCATCAGTTTTTGCCTGCGGAAGCGGACGTAATGATTTGGTAAGTAACGTAAAGTTTTTTACCAAAACCGTCATTTCACCAACCTGAGTTGTGAACAATTCTCCTTCGATACCGATAATATCACCGATGTCTAAAAGGTGTTTGTAAACGTCGTTGTATAAAGTTTTATCTTCGCCTGTACAGATTTCGTCTCTGTTGAAATATACCTGAATTTTCCCTGTAGAATCCTGCAATTCAGCAAAAGAAGCCTTCCCCTGAATTCTACGAGACATCAATCTTCCCGCAATCTTCACCTGTTTACTTTCAGAAAAATTCTGTTTTATAGATTCTGTAGTATCTGTAACGTTGTATTCTTCTGCAGGGAATGCGTTGATTCCCATTTCAACAAGCTTATTCAGCTTTTCTCTTCTAATGATTTCCTGTTCTGATAATTGCATTGTAATTCAATTTTTTCGAATTGCAAAAATAGTGAATTTTAAGCGTTTATGAAACTGGAATTTTGTTTTAACTACAAAAGTCACAAAAGTTTTATATTGAATTGAAATTGAGCCTATTTCTCTTTTAAAGCTCACAAAGTAAAAACCTTTCTAATCTTGCTGAAAATTATTTTATTATGCCAAAATCGCAGCCCGACTTGAGTGGAGCTCTTTTTGTGTCATTGCGATTAACAAAAGTTCAACAGATTGCTTCATTTCATTCGCAATGATAGAAAAAAGCGGGAACGGAAGGCGGATTAAGCTGCCCAAGTAATTAAAATTTTAAAACCAATCTTTCCTCTTTTCTTTTGGAACAAATGTCCAAGCTAAAATCCTGCTGATTTTCTGACCTTGCGCCATATCAATAGTTTTCACCTCAACAGCTTTTACTTTGTTTAAAAGTGATGTCAGCTTAAAAAGATTTTCCTGTTTTGAAACCAAACACGTAAACCAAAGAATTTGGGATGAGAATAAAGCACTTTCTTCAATCATTTTTGAGATAAAAGCCAATTCGCCACCTTCGCACCACAACTCAGATTGTTGCCCTCCGAAATTGAGATTATTTTTTGGAGTCTTTGATTTTTTGAGATTTTTCGTCTTCCTAAGATTTCCTTTCATTGCAGACTCTTCAGAATCATGGAAAGGCGGATTGCACATGGAGAATGTGAATCGATTGTCGGAAGAAAGAATGTTTTTGAATATAAAATTCGAATCCGGTTGAAATTTCAACTGAATTTGGGATGAAAAATCAGGGTTATCATCTAAAATCTTCTGAGCGTTTTCCAAAGATTTCTGATTGATATCGGTCCCCAACATTTCCCAACCATAAGATTGATGGGCAATTAAAGGATACACCAAATTGGCTCCTGTTCCGATATCGAGACCTTTTATGGATAAATCCTTTGGAATTTCTTCAGTATTTTCAGTCAACAAATCTGCGAGATAATGAATATAATCTGCACGCCCAGGAATTGGCGGACAAAGATTCTGGTCTGAAATATCCCAGTTTTTAACCGCATAAAAATGCTGTAATAAAGCTTTATTCAACAGTTTTACAGCTTTTGGAATGCTAAAATTAATGGTTGGAGTACCGTAAGAATTGATGAAAACATAATGTTTCAATTCAGGCACACAAGAAATCAGCAGTTCAAAATCATAAGAATTTCGGTGCAGATTTCTTGGGTGCAGAGTTGATTTTTCGGCAGTCATTTATTTCTTCTGACTTAAAATATATTCTACCATTTTTTTGGCGTCATCTTTAGAAACTTGTGGGTGGGGCTGCATAGGTACGCTTCCCCAAACACCGCTTCCGCCTTCAATAATTTTTGAAGCTAAGATTTCGATATCTTTTTCAGAATATTTTTCAGCAATTTCTTTATAAGATGGGCCAATCGTTCTTTCCACAGCATTATGACAAGCCATACAATCAGAACCTTCAATTAAATATTTTCCAGAAACATTGCTATTTACAGGAGTCGAAATATCTGTAGAATCTGTTGATAAAGCTTGTGAATCTTCTTTTTTAGAACAGGAAATAATAAATAAGCTTATTAATCCTGTCAAAAACAGTTTTTTCATTATTTTGCAGCTGTAGAATCTGTTGCAGGTGCAGGTGTTGCTGCTACCGGAGCTGGTGTAGATTTAGTAGAATCTACTACTGTAGGTGCAGCTGGCTCTTCTAGCATAACGTTGCTATCTTGTAAAGATTTGTCAGCTTTTTTTGAGCAGCTTACTGCGAATATACTTCCGATAAATGCGATTGCCAATACTTTTTTCATAGGTAACTTTCTATATTATTTTTTAATATTCCAGTGAAAGAAATCTATAATCTCCCACTTTTTTTATTTGCTGACAAAAATATAAAAATAAAGTTTCAAATACGAGATTTAAAGCTATTTTAAATCATATTTAAACCTATTCCAAAAAATAAAAAATAGAGACCGCTTTTTCAAATTAGTTGAGTGATTGTGTTAAAGAAATATAAAAAAATAAATCTTAATCCGCCTGTAAACCCTTTAAACACGCAATAAGCAATAAATTATTCTAAAATAGTTCTTGCATTGAAATCAGTTTTTTTGATTTTTTTTGCTTTTAATATTAAAAAAATTTCTACATTTGTCCCATGATTATTTCTAACAACAAAAATTGGTGGTGGCACTCAAACTCTTCGTCGGGTCTGATGCTATTGTCGTGTTGTTAAATTACAGCTTGAATTCTATAGAAAAATATACAGAGACTTTGACGATTGCGTTGAAGTCTTTTTTTTGTTCATTATTTAAAAAATTATAAAAATGTTTAACAATACAATCAATATAAAAACCACCTCAAAAAAAACACTGGGCGACCTGCAAACCCCGATGAATATTTATCTTCAGATAAGAGATAAATTCCGCGACACGATTTTGCTTGAAAGTTCAGATTCAAAAAATATCGATAATAACTTTTCTTTCATTGCGATAAACGCCATTGCCGGAATTGAAATCAAAAATCTTCATGAATATGAAATCAAATTCCCCAATGAAAATCCTGAGAAAAAATCGTTAGAAAATATTGAAGTTACGCAATTGCTAAACGATTTTTCTAAAGTTTTTGTTTGTGAAAAAACCAATGACAACATAGAAGAAACTGCGCAAAGTCTTTTTGGATACACAAGTTTTGAAGCCGTTCCGCTTTTTGAAAATATTAGTTTTAAACCTCAAAGCAAAGAAGTTGAAATCCCGATTCTTCGTTACAGACTGTATCAATATGTGATTGCCATCAATCATTTTAATGATGAAATGCATCTTATCGAAAATCAAATTGATGGCGTAAAATCTGAAATGCTGTTGTTACAGGATTTAATTAAAAATAAAAATGCACTCGTTTATCCATTTGAGAAAGACGGTTACGAAACCTCAAATCTTACCGATGAAGAATATTTGGAGCTTGTAGATAAAGCCCAAAAACATTGTAAAAGAGGTGATGTTTTTCAATTGGTTTTGAGCAGAAGATTTGAGCAGAAATTTAAAGGCGACGAGTTTAATGTTTATCGTGCTTTGAGAAATATCAATCCTTCGCCTTATTTATTCTTTTTCGATTACGGAAATTACAAACTATTTGGCTCAAGCCCTGAAAGTCAATTAATTATTAAAAACAATAAAGCCATCATCCATCCTATTGCAGGAACTTTTAAAAGAAGCGGAGATTTTGAAACCGATTTACAATCTGCAGAAGCTTTAAAAAAAGACCCTAAAGAAAATGCCGAACATACAATGTTGGTAGATTTAGCCCGAAACGATTTAGGAAAAAAAGGAAAAAATGTAACTGTAACCAAATTGAAAGAAATTCAGCTTTTCTCTCATGTTATTCACATGGTAAGTGAAGTTACTTCTGAATTGGAAGAAAACACCAACCCTTTTGACATTGTTTCTGATACTTTCCCACAGGGAACTTTAAGCGGAGCGCCAAAATACAAAGCCCTTCAACTTATTAATGAATACGAAAAAGATTCGCGCGGTTATTACGGCGGTTGCATCGGGATGATTGGTTTGAATGGCGATTGCAATCAGGCAATTATGATTCGAACATTTTTAAGCAAGAACAACACATTATTTTATCAGGCAGGAGCAGGTTTGGTTGCTAAATCAATTCCGCAAAATGAATTGGAAGAAGTTAATAATAAACTAAATGCATTGAAAAAAGCAGTTGAAAAAGCGGAGAGATTAGTTTAAGACTTTTATGGCGACAAATTCCGTCTTCCGCTCCCAATCTTTTTGTCATTGCGAACAAAGTGAAGCAATCTTTAGAATTTTTCAGCAATCGCAATAACAAAAAGGATTTCCGCTCAAGCCGGGTCGCAATTTCGTCATAACTAGAAATTAGGTTCAGAAAAATCAAAAAACAGATAATAATGAGTCCTGAAAGGACGATTTAACACAGAATTGGATAAAATCCAATTAAAAAATATAGAAAAAATGACAAATATAAACCCATCAACCAAAGTCCTCGTATTTGATAACTACGACAGCTTTACCTACAACCTTGTTCAAATGATTGAGCAAATTCTGAATCAAAAAGTTGATGTTTACCGAAATGATGAGATTTCGTTAGAAGAAATTGAGAAGTATGACAAAATCATTCTTTCTCCAGGACCAGGAATTCCCGAAGAAGCAGGAATTTTATTAGATGTAATCAAAAAATATGCACCAACAAAAAGTATTTTAGGAGTTTGTCTTGGTCAACAGGCAATCGCGGAAGCTTTTGGCGGAAGTTTAATCAATCTCACAGAGATTTTTCATGGTGTAGCAACAGAAGCAATTCAAATTAGCGAGCATAAAATTTTCAATGATTTACCTCCAACTTTAGAAGTTGGCAGATATCACAGCTGGGCAGTTAATCCTGAAAATTTCCCCGAAGAATTGGAAATTACTAGTACAGACAGCAAAGGAATGATTATGAGCCTGAAACATAAAACATTTGATGTTCATGGCGTTCAATACCATCCTGAAAGCATTTTAACTCCTGATGGAGAAACTATTATCAGAAATTTTTTAATTGGTTAATAGATTTTAGTTGATAGTTGATAGAAAATTATTCTAAAAATACTTTAAAACTAACAACCAATCACTAACAACCAGCAACCACTACCATTATGAAAGAAATATTAGAATATCTTTTCAATCACCATACTTTGTCAAAATCGCAGGCAAAAGCTATTATGATTGAGATTGCTCAAAATAAATTTAACGCTACTGAAGTTACAGCTTTTATCAGTATTTTTCTGATGCGGAATATTACCTTGGAAGAATTGAAAGGTTTTAGAGAAGCACTTCTTCAAATGGCGGTTCCGGTTAATTTGAATACTAACGATAGCATTGACATTGTCGGAACCGGTGGTGACGGAAAAAATACCATCAACATTTCTACTCTGGCAAGTTTTGTTGTTGCAGGAACCGGGCAAAAAGTAACCAAACACGGAAACTACGGTGCATCAACTGTTACGGGTTCATCCAATGTTTTAGAAGCTTTAGGTTATCGGTTCAAAAAAACTTCAGACGAACTTAATCAGGATTTAGAGAAAGCGAATATCTGTTTTCTTCACGCTCCTTATTTTCATCCGGCATTACAGTCTGTAGGTGCATTGCGAAAATCTTTAGGGTTGCGTACTTTTTTCAACTTACTCGGTCCGTTAGTAAACCCGGCAAAACCACAGTTTTCTGTGATTGGAGTTTATAATTTGGAGATTGCAAGACTCTATCAATATTTCCTTCAAAAAGAAAATCAGGATTTTGTTTTAGTTCACGGAATGGATGGATATGACGAAATCAGCCTTACTCAAGACAGTAAAATCATCACCAAAAGTGGTGAAAATATTTATTCGGCAGAAGATTTAGGTTTTAAATCGGTTGATTCTGAAAACATAAAAGCAGGAGAAACGATTGAAGAAACTGCACAAATTTTCAAAAATATATTAGAAGGAAATGGTACCGAATCACAAAATGCTGTGATTTTAGCCAATGCAGCTGTTGCCCTACATCACACCAATAAATTTGGAACTTATGAGGATTGCTTGACTTTAGCAAAAGAAAGTTTGTTTGAAGGAAAAGCGTTGAATAGCTTACAGTTATTAATTGATGGTTGATAGTTTTTAATCTTAATAGAAACGAACAAGCAAAAACAATCAACCCTATAAAAATGAACATTTTAGACAAAATCATAGAAAGAAAACAACAGGAAATAGAAGAATCAAAATCTAAAATTTCTGTGGAACAGCTTAAAGATTCAGAATTTTTTAGAAGAAAAACTTTTTCTCTGAAAGAATCTTTAGAATCAAAATCAGGCATTATTGCTGAGTTTAAAAGACAATCACCTTCAAAAGGTATTATTAACAATCAAATTTCGCCTTTAGAAGTGGCTTCAGCATACGAAAAATTCGGAGCAAGCGGAATTTCAATCCTTACTGATAAAGATTTTTTCGGCGGAAGTTTTGACGATATTTTGAGTGTAAGAAATCATATCCAAATTCCGATTCTGCGAAAAGATTTTATGGTTGATGAATATCAGTTTTATGAAGCAAAATCAATCGGTGCAGATGTTATTTTATTGATTGCCGCTTGTCTTTCGCCTAATCAGGTTTCAGAGTTTACCGAGCTTGCACATGATTTAGATTTGGAGGTTTTATTAGAAATTCATACCGAAGAAGAACTTCAACACATTAATAAAAGCATTGATTTTGTAGGAATTAACAACAGAAATTTAAAAGATTTTAATGTTGATTTACAACATTCTGTCAATCTAAAAAATCAGCTTCCTGAAAATATTTTATCCGTTGCTGAAAGCGGAATTTATAACGAAGAAGATTTTAAATATTTAAAAGAAAAAGGATTCAACGGGTTTTTGATGGGCGAATATTTTATGAAAAATGAAAATCCTGGAAATAAATTCTCTGAATTCGTTTCTAATGTAAAAATATAACATTTTACCAGTTTAGCAATGATTGAAAGCCAACAACCATCAACAGAAAACTCTCAACCAAAACTCAAAGTTTGTGGGCTGACTCAACTTGCTCAAATTCGTGAATTAGTGGCATTAAAAATTGATTTTCTAGGCTTCATCTTTTATGAAAAATCACCAAGATATGTTCTGAATTATTTAAATTTAGATGAAATATCCGAAATAAATCATCAAGGAAAAGTTGGGGTTTTTGTCAATGAAAATGCAGATAAAATAATCGAGATTGCAGAAAAAGCAGATTTAAATTTTATTCAGCTTCACGGCGATGAAAGTGAAGATTTTATTTTGAAATTGAGAAAAAAATTAAAACCTGAAGTTGGAATTATAAAAGTCATTAGAATTGGAAACCAAGAATCAGAAGTAAGAAGTAAAATTGAAAAAGTCTTCGACTCCGCTCAAACTGATAACCAACAACCAACAACGATCAACTATCTCTTATTTGATACCGATTCAAAAGCATTTGGCGGAACTGGAAAATCGTTTGACTGGGATGTTCTTAACGAAATAAAAATCCCTCTTCCTTATTTTTTAAGCGGCGGAATTTCTTTGGAAAACTTCCATCAACTAAAAACGATCAACCAACAACCATTTGCTTTAGACATCAACTCAAAATTTGAAATAGAGCCTGGAATTAAAGATGTAGAAAAAATAAAAGAATTTAAAAACAAATTTAAAAGTCCCAAAGGGACGACTTAACAAAGGATAGGATGCAATCCTATCAACAATAAACAAATGAATAATTAAAAAAACACAAAGAAATGCCACAATCCCTAGTCAAAAACTACGTTCATATCATTTTCAGCACAAAGCACAGAAATGATTTTATTGATGAAAGCATAGAAAAAGAATTGTTCTCATATATTGCTACATTATGTAAAGATTTTGAAAGCACAGCATTGCAAATAGGAGGAACAGACAATCACATCCATATTCTCTGTCTGTTGTCGAGGAAAATTGCTTTGATGAAATTGGTTCAGGAAATAAAAGCAATTTCATCAAAATGGATAAAGACGAAAGGAAAAAAATATGAAGATTTCTTTTGGCAGGAAGGTTATGGAGCTTTTTCAGTGAGTCCAAATAACATTTTTCCAGTTTCTGAATATATTAAAAACCAAAGAGAGCATCATAAAGAATTTGATTTCAAACATGAGATGGTTAATTATTACAAAAAATACAAAATAGATTATGATGAAAAATATATTTGGGATTAAGTTATTTAAACAATTGTTAAATTCATAGGAATAAATTCCTACGCTCTGTTAAATCGTCCCTTCGGGACTCTTTTAAACTTAAAACATTTCATATGAAAAACCATCAATACAAATCAAAAATAAAATGGACGGGAAACACCGGTGAATCTACTAAAAATTATCGTTCTTATGAAAGAAGCTATATCATATCGGTGGATGGAAAAGCTGATATCAAAGGTTCTTCAGACCCTGCATTTTTAGGGATTCCAGACCTTCATAATCCTGAAGATTTGCTGTTGGCTTCCGTTTCTTCGTGTCATGTTTTATGGTATTTGCATTTTTGTTCGGTTAATAACATTCTTGTTTTAGAATATGAAGATTTTGCAGAAGGAACAATGATAGAGAGCGAAAACGGAAGTGGAAAGTTCACAGAAATTATCCTAAAACCCAAGATTTTGGTTGCCGAAAAAGAAATGATAGAAAAAGCAATCGAACTTCATCAGAAAGCAAATGAGTATTGCTTTATTGCCAATTCATTAAATTTTGAAGTAAAACATCAACCTGAAATTAATTACAAAAATGATTAAAACAAACTATAAAAATCCAGACGAACAAGGCTATTACGGAGAATTTGGCGGAGCTTTTATCCCCGAAATGCTCTATCCAAATGTAGAAGAACTGCAAAAAAATTATCTTGAAATTATAGAATCTGAAGAATTTCAGAAGGAATATCAGGATTTGTTGAAAAACTATGTAGGTCGCGCTACTCCATTATATTTGGCGAAAAATATAAGCAAAAAATACAAGACTCAGATTTATTTAAAAAGAGAAGACCTTAACCATACCGGAGCGCATAAGATCAACAATGCTTTGGGACAGGTTTTATTGGCAAAACGTTTGGGAAAACATAGAATCATAGCCGAAACAGGAGCCGGACAACACGGCGTTGCTACTGCTACAGCGTGTGCACTTCTTGGCTTGGAATGCATCGTTTACATGGGCGAAATCGACATTGCAAGACAGGCTCCGAATGTTGCGAGAATGAAAATGCTTGGAGCAACCGTTGTTCCTGCAACTTCTGGTTCAAAAACCTTGAAAGATGCCGTGAATGAAGCGCTAAGAGACTGGATCAACAACTCGACAACTACTCATTACGTTATCGGAAGTGTGGTTGGTCCGCATCCGTTTCCCGATTTGGTGGCGAGATTTCAATCTGTTATTTCTAAAGAAATTAAAGAACAACTTAACGAACAAATTGGTCGTTCAACTCCAGATTATGTCATTGCTTGTGTTGGTGGCGGAAGCAATGCTGCAGGAACTTTCTATCATTTTGTAGAAGAGGAAAACGTGAAAATTATTGCTGCAGAAGCCGGAGGTTTTGGAGTCGATTCAGGGAAGTCTGCGGCGACCACTTTTCTGGGAACTTTAGGTGTTTTGCACGGAAGTAAAAGCTTGGTGATGCAAACAAAAGACGGACAAGTTATTGAACCCCATTCTATTTCTGCAGGTTTAGATTACCCGGGGATTGGTCCTTTTCATGCGCATTTATTTAAAGAAAACCGAGCAGAATTTTTCAGCATCAACGATGATGAGGCTTTGCAATCTGCTTTTGAACTGACCAAATTAGAAGGAATTATCCCCGCTTTGGAAAGCGCGCATGCTTTCGCCGTTTTAGATAAAAAGAAATTTAACGAAAATGACATTGTCGTTATTTGTTTGAGCGGTCGTGGTGATAAGGATATGGAAACGTATCTTTCTAAATTATAAATGGTTAATTATCACTGATAAATTAATTTTTATGGCGACAAATTCCGTCTTCCGCTCCCACTCTTTTTGTCATTGCGAACAAATTGAAGTAATCCATACAATTTTTCAGCAATCGCAATAACAAAAAGGAGTTCCGCTCAAGCCGGGTCGCAATTTCGTCAAATATAGAAATTTCCGTCAACCAAGTCCTGAAAAGGACGATTTAACAAAGGATAGGATAAAATCCTATCAACACACAATATAAAAAAACATAAAATTTACACCCCAAAACTCCATCAACCCAGTCCTGAAAGGACGATTTAACAAAGGATAGGATAAAATCCTATCAACCACACAATATAAAATAATTGAGTAAAAAAAAACATAAAATTTATGCCACAAAATAACATCCAACCTCCTGCTTTCAACACCCAACCCAAACTCCTCAACATCTACTTCACAGCAGGAATTCCACAATTAGAAAACACTGCTGAAATTATAAAGCTTATTCAAGATTCAGGAGCTGATATGATGGAGATTGGGATGCCTTATTCTGACCCTGTCGCCGATGGTCCTGTCGTTCAAAAAGCCCATGAACTGGCTTTAAATAACGGAATGACAATTTCAACTTTACTTTCTCAACTGAAATCTATTAAAAACGAAATCAGAATTCCAATTATATTAATGGGATACATCAATCCGGTCTTAAGTTTCGGGTTTGAAAACTTTTGCAGAGAATGTTCTGAAAATGGAGTTTCAGGTTTAATTATTCCTGATTTACCGCCGATTGAATTTGAAAAAAATTACCAGCAGATTTTAGAAAAATACAATTTAAATTTTACGTTTTTGGTAACTCCTGAAACTTCAGATGAAAGAATTTTGTATTTGGATTCTTTAAGTTCAGGATTTTTATATGCAGTAAGTTCTTCATCCACAACAGGAAATGAGAATGCTGTTTTAAGAAATGAAGACTATCTTTCAAGATTGGCTTCTCTCCCACTGAAAAATCCTATAATGATTGGTTTTGGAATTAAATCTAAAGAAGATTTTGAAAATGTTACCCAAAAAGCAGACGGCGGAATCATCGGTACTGCCTTCGTCAACATCCTTCTGCAAAATAGAGATTGGAAGACCAAAGCCATAGATTTCATCCATTCCATAAGAGCGTAAAAATCACTAAATTTGTTTCATCAAATTAAAGAATGAATACACATCAGAATAAAGTCGTAGAATTTGAAGATTTAGGCATCAAAGAATATCAACCCTCTTGGGATTATCAGGAAAAACTGATGAAAGATATTATTGATATTAAAGTTAAAAACAGAGACCTTCCTGCCGAGCAACATCTTACCACGCCCAATCATTTTCTTTTGGTAGAGCATCCTCACGTTTATACACTCGGTAAAAGCGGTCATGAAGAAAATATGCTTGCCGGAATCGATAAACTGAAAGAAATAGATGCCACTTTTGTAAAAGTTAATCGTGGCGGTGACATTACCTATCACGGTTACGGGCAAATCGTGGGTTATCCGGTTTTAGATTTAGAAAATTTCTTCACAGATATTCATAAATACATGAGAAATCTTGAAGAAGTCATTATCAGAACCATTGCCGAATACGGATTGAAAGGTGAGCGTTCTCCCGGAGAAACCGGAGTTTGGCTGGATGTAGGAAAACCTTACGCCAGAAAAATCTGTGCAATGGGGGTCAAAGCTTCACGTTGGGTTACGCTTCATGGTTTTGCCTTAAACATCAATACCGACATGCGTTATTTTGAATACATCATTCCTTGCGGTATTAAAGATAAACAAGTAGCTTCTCTGAAAAGAGAATTGGAAAGAGAGATTACTCCCGAAGAAATGGAAGATATTAAAGCCAAAATCAGAAAGCATTTTGCGGATGTTTTTGAAGCGGAATTGGTGATGAAGGCTTGATTAAGATATTTTAATAATATGAAATCTGTTTCTTTTGGGGAACAGATTTTTTTTGTCATTATGGTTTGAAATAAAATTGGTCTATAATTGATTATTTGGTTATTTTTAGAAAAATAATATTTGAATTAATGAAATCAACTTTTACACTTCTTTTATTAGTGGCTTTAACTCTCAATTTAGGATGCATCCAAACGAACACTGTTCCTATAAAGATAAAACTAAATCTTGAAAAGGAATATACTAAATCAATAAGCAAAAATGATTTTTGGGTTAAAAATCAAATAGAAGAACAAAGTTTAGATGTAAAAACAGATTCTATAATTGAACATTACTATGACATAACAATTGACATTGAAAATGTCGGGGAAAAAGATTTGTATATATGGATGATGAGCTGTTCCTGGTACAACAACTTTAAAATTAACAATAATTACATTTATTTTTATAATCCTAAAGGAGGATGTGACAGTAATATCCCCGAACTTAAAAAAATCGAATCAAAATCTAAGATAACAATTCATGGCACTGTTCGTAAAAGCTTAAAATTTGACTATCCCGCAAAAAATACTGTATACGGCGAACAAGTAAAACTTACTAAAGTAGGGTTGATTATTACAGATGATATTTACAAATATAAATACAAAGATTTTTCAGAGTATAATCTATTTATGGAAGATAAGAGTAAACAAAATTTAATATGGAGTAATGGTATAAATTTGCTCACAGACTAAAAAGGATCAGTCACAGACACAGTTTTTTTTTAAATTTCTATGAAAAACATTAAAAAATCTCAAGAACAACCCTTAAAACTATTCATGGTGGACAAATCAATGAATGTAATGTAAACTCTGATTGCCCTGCAACTTTCGGACAATGTCCGAGATGCGAAGAATTTAGAGGCAGATTGGTTTGTTTTTATCCAAGTCTTTTCGCATAAATTACATCAAGATGTCCCAAATTTAAAATCCGTAATTTCTTAATATACACAAAGCCTCGTCCTCGACGAGGCTTTTCCCATTAAAAAAACACAATATTCATCCTATTCTATCTGAAAAAAATCTATATTTGTTACACTAACAAACTAAACACAAATGATTTATGGCATCAACCACAGAAACAGGTCATGCAAAAAACATTGCAAATTTTCAGACCTTAATCGAGTTCTTAATGGGTTACGGCTCATCCTACAATCCCTCAAAAACCAGCTTGCAGCTACCCGCAATCATTGCTTTGAAAGATTCTGCCGAAATTGCTCTCGCAGATGTTTTATCTAACAATACTATTTACAACAGAAAGGTAAGCGAAAGGCAGGAAGCTTTCAGCGGTATCAAAACGATGGCAACAAGATTCATAAACGCAATACAGGTTTCAAATGCATCTGAAGGCAGTATTAAAGAAGCAAAATTCCACAATAGAAGATTACAAGGCAAAAGGGCAGCTCCTCCAAAGAATCCTACCAGTCCCGAAACAACTCCCGCTACCATTTCTGTAAGCCAGCAATCTTATGACCAGCTTATTCAGCATTTATCAGCGCTTAAAATCGTCTTAGCAAACGAGCCCAATTATCAGCCCAATGAGCCGGAATTGCTTGTAGATACACTTGCCTCAACTATCACAGATTTACAAAATAAAAATTTGGAAGTAATAAGAGCGCATGCTAATGTCAACAATGCAAGAATCACCAGAAACAAACTTTTATACGGTGATAAAATCGGAATTTACGAGACTGCTTCAGACATCAAAAAATACATCAAGGCTATATTCGGAGCTACCAGTCCGGAGTTTGCACAGATAAAAGGTATAGAATTTTCTAAAATTAAAAATTAAAAACCTCACCACCATTTCTCTTTAAGGACAATACGCTCCTAAAAACAAAATCCTCTTTTAAAGCAAGAGGATTTTTCGTATCAGAAATAGAAATAAAGCTCCTTCAGAAAGAATTTAAATGACTTGAAAAAGAATTATCCTAACTTAAAAAAGAAATAAGCAAACTCAGAAAAGAATTTTACCAACTTGGAAAAGACATATTATTATCCAAAAAAGAATTATATCAATTCAAATTAGAAAGGCAACAACTTAAAGATTTCTTAGAGGCTGTTTAAATTTGATATTTATTTTTAACATTAAGAAATTAAGATCATCGCCTTAAAAAACTTAATACAAAATCAACGTGTTGA
>NZ_LELA01000223.1 GCF_001677955.1 Chryseobacterium sp. BGARF1 | reverse complement strand
CCGATGGTACTGCGAAAGCGGGAGAGTAGGTCGCCGCCAGTTTTTTTTAAAAGTCTCATACATGAATTTGTATGAGACTTTTTTTTTGATTAAAACTTAGAAAAGTAAGTTATCATTTATCAATCATCATTGATGATTAATAATTTTGCTAATTGCTAATTGCTAATTGCTAATTGCTAATTGCTAATTGCTAATTGCTAATTGCTAATTGCTAATAGTTGATAGTTGATAGGTGATAGGTGTGTCGCTCCTCCGGAGCTTATGAAAATGATGCTTTGATGTTCTGCAAAGGTTGCACTCCTCCGGAGTGCTGATTGTGGGTGCAGATCGTTATTGTCCTACAAAGGTTTTGCTCCTCCGGAGCTGCTTTGAAGAAAGGGATAGATTCTAAATAATCTTACAATGAATTTCGTATGATGAAATTTTCTCTAATATATCTCTGTTGAAATATTTATAGTCTTTCTAATAAGTTGAGTTCGACTCTTACATTTTAACAAAATATCAATAGGAATAGGCTTTAGCCCATTTATAAAATTAAGTTTCATTATTGGCTTTAGCCAAAATATATCATAATTTTGGCTAAAGCCAATTTTTGTTGTTACTGTTTAGCC
>NZ_LELA01000222.1 GCF_001677955.1 Chryseobacterium sp. BGARF1 | reverse complement strand
ATTACCGTAAAAATGAAGCCATATTTACTGAGGGAACCATTCCTAACGGTATATTTTTTTTAAAAAATGGTAAGGTTAAAAAGTATAAAGTGGATAATGATGGAAGAGAGCAGATCATCTATATCTATAATGCCGGAGAATTTTTTGGATATTCAGCCATATTAAGTAATGATACATATGGAGATACTACACTAGCGATAGAAAACTCTGTTATAGCTTTTATTTCGAAAGAAAATTTTTTGAAGATTCTTGATCAATCAGACTTTTTCTCAAAATTACTTCTCAAAAGTCTTAGTCATGAATTCAATGTGATGGCTAATCTGATGACCGTTCTGTCACAACGAACGGTCAGGGAACGGGTAGCATTAAGTTTATTAATTCTGCATAGAAAATATCAATCTAATATAGCAGAGGATAAAACTTATATTACATTATCCAGAACAGATCTTGCCAATATTGTAGGAACTGCCAATGAAACATTAGCCCGTATTCTTCATGATTTCCGGGAAGATCATCTAATCATTATGGAAGGAAGAAAAATTCTATTAATAGATTTGGAACGCCTTACCCGTATTGCGAA
This sequence comes from Chryseobacterium sp. BGARF1, assembly GCF_001677955.1. Classification (GTDB taxonomy): domain Bacteria; phylum Bacteroidota; class Bacteroidia; order Flavobacteriales; family Weeksellaceae; genus Chryseobacterium. The sequence goes on along the minus strand of NZ_LELA01000222.1, from coordinate 146 downwards.
TATCTAAAGGAATAATTGTCTTTACACATTTCAAGGAGCTGTATGTAAAAATCTGTACTCAAAAAATTTACCTTTTTAAAAATTTCACTTAAAAGAATTGCTCATGTTTAGACACAAAGGGAAAGGAAGAACATATTCCCATAATT
>NZ_LELA01000221.1 GCF_001677955.1 Chryseobacterium sp. BGARF1 | reverse complement strand
GACCATCGATACTTCGAAAAACCAAATGTACATGGCTTGACATAATGCACCATGCATGTATTTCTAACCCTTTATTCTTTTGGCAAAACCTTAAACTTTCTAAAAGAATTTCTTTGTATTCATTTTTGATAAATACATCAAGCCAACCTACGACAGCAAAACTTATGAAGTATAATCCTTCGGGATTATGAAACTTGTAATTTCTGCTCATCTTTATGTTTTTTATAAAGATAAAACTTTTGA
>NZ_LELA01000220.1 GCF_001677955.1 Chryseobacterium sp. BGARF1 | reverse complement strand
TTATTTTTAACCTTATATAGTTATGATTGACAAAGAAGAATTATTAAACAACAAGGATTTCTATAAATCCTTTAAGAGCGGAGAAGATCTAACCTCTTTTTTCAAGCAAATACACAAACGAGCTGTTGAACACATGCTGGAAGCGGAACTAGATGCTCATCTGGACAATGAAAAACACGAAAAAACCAAAGATGGTAATTATCGAAACGGACACGGAACCAAGAAAATTAAATCCTCATTTGGTGAGAGTGAAATAAAAGTTCCCAGAGACAGGTCCGGAAGTTTTGAGCCTGCTTTGGTACCAAAAAGGCACAATATTATCGAAGGCCTGGAAAATATTATTATCTCATTATACGCTAAAGGTATGA
>NZ_LELA01000219.1 GCF_001677955.1 Chryseobacterium sp. BGARF1 | reverse complement strand
TCACAAAAGTAGGAGCTTTAAAAGGAAGAAGAAATGATGCACATCGTTCATAAACTTGATTTAAGTCAAATTTATATCATCGCAAAATTGCTTAATTTAGTAGACCATGATTTCAAAGTTTATTTTTAATAATCAATATCTTTTTGAGGATCTTCCCCAATATGATAAAGAGACCCTTCAAAAGGTAATGCAGGTTAAAAATTACCGTAAAAATGAAGCCATATTTACTGAGGGAACCATTCCTAACGGTATATTTTTTTTAAAAAATGGTAAGGTTAAAAAGTATAA
>NZ_LELA01000218.1 GCF_001677955.1 Chryseobacterium sp. BGARF1 | reverse complement strand
TTATGAACTTCTAATGGAAAGTTCTGAAAACATGGTCAAATTATCTGCCATAAAATTATTACTCAATAAAATTTAAACAGCCTCTAATACTTTTTTAATTAGATATTTATAAAGTATGATTAAATGACTCATAAATGAATGATAAATTAAAAAAATCATCATTCTATCAATGATGATTTTTAACATAACTATAGGTAAATACAATATTGATACCATCAAGATTCCATTTAGATATTTCATTTTCAATAAGGTCAGGGTGCTTTTTTTTTATATCCCTCAATGAGTTCCCCACCGACTTCCGAAGGTATTCGCTAGTGCTTGCTTTATGAATGGAAATAAGCTTTATTGCTTTCTCAGGGTATTCTCTGAAATAACAACGGTTTGTCCAAATTCTCAATCCTTCTGTAACCGCTCTGCAAATGTTGGGATTTTCATCGGTTAACCATTCTTTGATCTGAGGTAGAGAATTTTCATATCCGTTATCCTTGCAGAATTGGTCAAATGCCTTTGCTATTATCTCTTGAACCTGCCAGCTACTATCTAGTTTAGCATGTTCTTTTAGAGTATGATGAGCGGATTTGTCTTCAGAAGATATGAAGCCTAAAATAAACACTGCATATGACCGGATTTGATAAAAATTACTTTTAACAGATTTAGAGCAATATTTTTAGAATCTATCATTGAATGTGAATCTATTATTTTTACTGCTTCCTCTTCGAAAGGTTTAAATCCATGATTAATCTTT
>NZ_LELA01000217.1 GCF_001677955.1 Chryseobacterium sp. BGARF1 | reverse complement strand
TTAACTGAACATTCAAATTTACATTTGGGTTGTTTGTAGGAATATTGAAAAGAGGGATACTGATATCAGGAATTCCTGTATAATAACTTACAGGCACTTCTTCAAATTTCATGAGGTTGTTTGAAGTAGGAGCTGCAGGAAAGAGTTTATTAATATCATCAACATTTTTATTAAAATCATCACCTGTTGTCTGGGCAATTAAAATATGATTTAAAGAAGATAATAATAAAATTATAGCTATTGTATTTTTCTTCATGAAATTAGTTTTATTTTTTAATCAATTTAGCATTCGCAGTTTTATCAGTATCCGTTTTTACAACAATCAGATATGCTCCCTGAATAAGACTCTGCGTATTGATTTTCGTTATTTTATTCTTTGTTTTCAGGCTTTGAAGCTGTCTTCCACCCATATCATAAAGCGTAATCTCGGCTTCAGACTTCCCGTCACCCAGCTTCCAGCTTCCATCCTCAAATCCTATTTCAACATAACAATAATCAGATACCGGATTAGGATAGATTTTAATATTCTGTTTCTCTATTAATTGGTCAATCTGGCTGTCATCAAGTTTCACAATCTTCCAGTTCTCTTTTCCTAATTCTTCAGCGCTTGTTCCTGCTAAAACAATAGACCCGTCTTTATTCATTTTCAGATCAGAAAGTCTTTCCTCTTTCTTCCTTGATTCTCCTTTTACATGCTTTCTCCATTGTTCATTTCCGTCATTGTCGATATAAAGCATCCAAAAGGTCTCATCATCAGCTTCAATTCTTCCTTCAGCCTGAGTGTAACCACCCAACAATATTCCTTTCGTTGGACTTACTCCATTAACCCCGCTTCCGGCACCCCGCATCCCGCTTATCACATTCATTCCCATCAGAATATCACGATTCTTAAAGTTGTAAGATTTTTGCCACTGTTCTTCACCTCTTGTATTTAAAGAAATCAGCCAGATATCTGTTCCTTCTTCAATTCCAACTGTTTTATTTCCTGACTTTT
>NZ_LELA01000216.1 GCF_001677955.1 Chryseobacterium sp. BGARF1 | reverse complement strand
TTTGATGTGTCACATATGGGAGAGATCTCGATACAAGGAAAAGGTTCTTTTGAATTAATGCAGAAACTCACGACCAATGATGTGTCAACACTTTATCCTGGTAAAGTACAATACAGCTGTATGCCCAATGATACGGGCGGAATTATTGACGATTTGCTGGTTTATAAAATAAGTGAAAACGACTACCTTCTTGTCGTTAATGCTTCAAACATACAAAAAGACCTGGATTGGATTAAAAGACATAATTCTTTTGGAGCAGAAGTAACCAATATTTCAGATTCAATTTCTTTATTGGCTGTTCAGGGACCAA
>NZ_LELA01000215.1 GCF_001677955.1 Chryseobacterium sp. BGARF1 | reverse complement strand
GGATGATGTTTCCTGTTTTAGTATCGGTCCATCTTCTGCGTTTGATATGGAGTTTCACTGTTTTTCCGCGGAGAGGAAAATCATCTACTATAATCTCAGGAACGAACCCTTTTGAATGTAATATGAGTGATGAGAATTCTTTTGGAGCTGTATTTTTCTCTTCAAAGTAAATGTGTAGAATTTTGTTTTCTTCTTCAAATTTCAGAATAT
>NZ_LELA01000214.1 GCF_001677955.1 Chryseobacterium sp. BGARF1 | reverse complement strand
TTGTAAAAGATATTCGGCAAAACACCCGCAGAATATTTACCGCAGAGCAAAAGATTCTAATCGTGATGGAAGGTCTTCGAGCTGAGACATCCGTAGCCGAACTTTGCAGGAACCATAATATTGCACAGTCGCAGTTTTATGCCTGGAACAAGGAGTTTATGGAAGCAGGAAAGAAGCGTCTGAATGGAGATGTCGCTCGAGAAGCTACGAGTGATGAAGTATCAGATCTGAAGAAGGAAAACGCACGTTTGAAAGAGATCGTAGCTGACCTGGTCGTTCGCTATGACATTGTAAAAAAAAGTTTAGACAGGCTGGATTAATCGATAAATACAGGAAATATATGAGATTATCAGCAGCCGAGAAATACGACATCATTCAAACGGTGACCAGGAGTGAAATCGGTGTGAAGCGAACCTGGGAAAGTTTTGGAATCGCTAGAAGTAGTTTTTACAAATGGTATCAAAGCTACCTCGAATACGGCTATGATGGCTTGGAAACTACGAAA
>NZ_LELA01000213.1 GCF_001677955.1 Chryseobacterium sp. BGARF1 | reverse complement strand
CTTTGAATACCGTTTTTATAAAAGTAAGATTTTTCTGTTTTCTCTGAGGGGAGTGTAATACCATAAGTGGCAAAATATTTATAAGGAACTGTTAAAGGAATACCACCTGAAGGATAGTCAGCTATATATGCTTGATAATCATTATGTATATAATAATTGGGGTTAATTATATTATAGTGATTATCCTTCGCTTTTATACCTTCTAGTTTCGTAAACTCAAGTGTAGTATATTCA
>NZ_LELA01000212.1 GCF_001677955.1 Chryseobacterium sp. BGARF1 | reverse complement strand
ATTTTTACTCAATTTTTTAAAGCTCCACTCGGAGCTGACTGTTCATAGCAGGGAAAATCTAAGTAAATATAAAGCTCCTTAGGAGCGACCTGTAAAATGAAGGTATATTATTATATAAAGAATGTGCTCATCAAATTTTTCAACAATCATCATTAAAATACTTTTCTCACCCCCCCCTCTTTTATTATTTAATCGAAACCGTGAAAGTTATTCAACTTTCATATTTGCCAACTAAGGATTTACCAAAGAACAGAATAACTGCTATCAAATACTCTTTAGCCTGCTAAGTGATAAATCTTTCTTTACTTATATAATATATATTGATCTCGATTTGAATAAACTGGGTTATGAATTAAATTTTCAGCTCCTTAGGAGCGGTATCTTTGTAGAAAATAATTGTTATATAGAATATGAGCTCCGTAGGAGCGAAACCAACCCACCAACCTAAATTCTGAAAAATCATTCTCTCATGTAACCAGAACTTTAGGTTTTAATATTAATTAAAAATAAACTTTAAGTTAAATAAATTAGGATTGTGTATTAATAAAG
>NZ_LELA01000211.1 GCF_001677955.1 Chryseobacterium sp. BGARF1 | reverse complement strand
TCGAGATCTCTCCCATATGTGACACATCAAAAACTCCAACACTGCTTCTTACCGTTTCATGCTCGCACGTTACTCCTTTGTACTGGACGGGCATTTCAAAACCGGCATATTCTACCATTTTCCCACCAAGGATGTGATGGATTGCATTAAATGCTGTTTTCTTTGTTTTTACAGACTCCATATTGTATTATAATCCTATTAGACATTTATATACATCAGGTCTCAGCAGCCATTCTGTATCAAAGAGGTTTGCCATTTTAATTTTTATCATCCACCCTTCTCCATAAGGATCAGAGTTTACCAGCTCAGGATTGGCTTCTAATTTGGGATTGATTTCCAATATTTTTCCCGCAATGGGTAGGAAAAGGTCAGACACTGTCTTTACAGCTTCAATTGTTCCAAATATCCCATGTTGTTTTAAGATTTCCCCAAGGGTTTCTATTTCAACATATACTATATCTC
>NZ_LELA01000210.1 GCF_001677955.1 Chryseobacterium sp. BGARF1 | reverse complement strand
GTTCCCATTCCGAACACAGAAGTTAAGCCCACCAGCGCCGATGGTACTGCGAAAGCGGGAGAGTAGGTCGCCGCCAGTTTTTTTTAAAGTCTCATACATGAATTTGTATGAGACTTTTTTTTTGCTCAAAACTTAGAGAATGAATCAATGATGAGTGATAATTGATAGGTGTGTCACTCCTGCGGAGCTTATGCAAAAAGGGCTCAAACCTACCGTTCAATCCGGGCTAGGGAAGGGGTTCATAAGTAAAAAGATAAAAGATAAAATTAAAAAGAGTAAAGTTCAACCCATAATATAAAGAAGAACCTATTTTAGAGTTTTTTTTGAACCTCTTTGATTTTTACGGATCAGTCTCAAAAGTTGGGGACTAAGCAAAAAGTTTGGATAATCTGAATAGAAAAAAAGACTTATCTCGTACGCCTCTAAGTTGTA
>NZ_LELA01000209.1 GCF_001677955.1 Chryseobacterium sp. BGARF1 | reverse complement strand
AGGAGCTATTTCCGTCTATCCGCTCATACTCCTCACGCCAATGCTCTCCAACACCAAATCCCTCCTACTCTCCAACTCATGTTCCGGGGTAACCGCTTCTATACGGGCTAGGATGTCAACCATAAAACATAAATTGAAATTCAACGGAATTTTCAGTAATTATTCCACCCGAATCTTAATGAGATTTTTAAACTCTTAAAATAAACAGACTATTAACCTAAATTCGATTAATAATTTATTTTAAATTAATGATTATTAATTGTTTAAGTTCAAATCAATAGAGTCGGGCTTTAGCCCGGCTAAACAGTAATAACAAAAATTGGCTTTAGCTCATTCCTATTGATATTTTGTTAAAATGTAAGAATCGAACTCAACTTATTAGAAAGACTATAAATATTTCAACAGGGATATATTAGAGATTTCATCATACGAAATTCATTGTAAGATTATTTAAAATCTACCCTTTCCCCAAGGCAGCTCTGGAGGAGCAAAACCTTTGTAGGACAATAACGACCTGCGACCACAATCAGCACTCCGGAGGAGTGCAACCTTTGTAGAACATCAAAGCATCATTTTCATAAGCTCCAAAGGAGCGACACAACTATCAACTATCAACTATCAACTATCAACTATCAAAATTACTTATTACCTATTGCTCATTGCACATTATTAAAGTTTTGAGCAAAAAAAAAGTCTCATACAAATTCATGTATGAGACTTTTAAAAAAACTGGCGGCGACCTACTCTCCCGCTTTCGCAGTACCATCGGCGCTGGTGGGCTTAACTTCTGTGTTCGGAATGGGAACAGGT
>NZ_LELA01000208.1 GCF_001677955.1 Chryseobacterium sp. BGARF1 | reverse complement strand
GAATCTCTCAATTGCCAACAGTGAATACTGTAAACCAAACAGATATTTTGATTTATCCAAACCCAGTTAAATCAATTCTGAATGTGAAGAACGTTAGCAAAAAAGCTAAATACACCATTTACAGTGCAGCGGGTCAGGTGATTTCAAGCGGAGTAATCTTAAATAATAAGATTGACGTAAGCAGATTAATCAACGGTCTATACGTAATTGACATTGATGATGTTCAGGGCACAGCTCAGAGAAAATTCATTAAAGAATAACCAATTTATTAAATAGAATAAGCTCTCAGAAATGAGAGCT
>NZ_LELA01000207.1 GCF_001677955.1 Chryseobacterium sp. BGARF1 | reverse complement strand
ATCATAAAATCAAAAGAAAGTACCTGCAATTATACTTAAATGAATTTGTATATAAACTAAATCGAAGATATTTTGCAGATAAACTATTTGATAGGCTCATTATTGCTAACATTACAGCGGTATGATGAAAAACGGATATACATAAAAAAATAAAATTAAAATCAATAGTAATTTGAAGATGGAGAATTTCATAAGTCTTTTTAAGTATTAATTTAACTCAGTTGCCACTTTAGTTGATAAGATAGCTATTTTAATCATCAAATGTTTCGTGATATTCTACAGTGTTTTGATTTCCATAAGGGTAATCCCCAAAACGTTTTACAATGCCATGTGTTGCTAATAAAAGAAACTCATTGATTGCCATCTCGTCATTACTGTGGGTATTGATGTAATCAAGAACGATTAACGCAGCCTGCTCTCTTACTTTATCATATTTATCATTTGGAATCTCAGACGTTTTTGATATTCCATAAGTAAATTGTTGAGTAACGATTCGCCACTTTAACCAAGCTTCAAAAAGATAAATGCTGTATTTTTTTTGGTCTATAATTGATTTGTAAATATCAACTGCTTTATTAATTGAGTTTTCATCTAGATTTTCAGCATGCTTTACATACTGGTCTGCAAGCTCAATCTGATAAATACAATATTCCTGAAACTTTGTTGTCTGTTTCGAAATTTTTTCAAGTAAAATCAAAGCCTCTTTCAAGTTTGTTGTTTTTAATTTTTTGTATGTTTCATATTCGGCAGATTTGATATAGTTCTTCTTATCAATCGTTTTCCAGTACACTTCCTCATTCATTCTGATAAAATTATGAGTTGCGAATGTTGAGTACAAATAATTTATGTATTTGTCACAAAATGCTTTATATTTTTCAAAATCCTTTTTAAAGGCAGGTGAATTAAAGCCTTTATTGATAGAAATACTGTAACTCTGTTTTGTTAAGGTTAAATAATCGGAAATATAAGTTTTAAGAGTATCATTTTTAAATTGAATCTTTTTTAAACTGTCGCAGACTTGGATATGATCTCCGAGCAAAGTTTTTACTTCTTTATCCGTTGCATCATCGATGATCAAATTGATTATTTCTTTCTGTTCGCTAATGATATTATTGATGTGAAAGGATTGGTAACCGTCTTTTAATTTGATAACTAATTTTGAATCACTCTTACCCTCATTCAATAAATTCTGACTATAACTATTGCCAAAAAGTAAAAATGATAAAGCTATTGTTAGTAGTTTTGTTTTTAAATTTAATCTGTTCATTGGGCTTATTTTCTATTCACCATATTCTGCTAATGGCTTAAAGGGTAATATTGTGAATTCAAAGTCAAGATTTTTTTGATTACATTAATCAATATTAGTTGCTTATTTTAAAAGGTTTCCACTTTTCATTTATTTTTCGCCTTTTTGCTCCTACATTGATAGGCATTTCATGCAAATCATTTATTGTATTGTCTAATTCTACAACCTGTAGCAATGAAATGATTTTTATATTCTCTTCTGTATGGTCATCTTCACCACACAAAAATTGCCAATCACCCTCAGAATCATGCGTGACATATAAAATATATTTAGTTTTTTCCAAAACATGATTGCAAACAAAGCTGGCCATATTTTTTGATTCTTTAAATTTAAACTCGGTTTCTTTAGAGTCTTTTTTGTTTTGTCCAAATACTTTAAATAGGCATAAGGAGATTAAAATTAAGGATAGTGGTTTTTTCATTTTTGATTTTTTTTGATTATTGTTTTCTTGTTTTTTTTACTTTTCTAGCTGCTAATAAAATCAAATGTTTCTCTTTTATTTTAGATATTTATTTAATTCTGTAGTTAGTTGTTTTGCTTGGATGTATAATTCAGTCTCCAGTTTGTTTGAAGAGGTTTGAAAAAATCGATGGGTATTAATTATAAAAAGTTCTTCACTGGTCTTATCTTTTAGTTTTGCCGTTACTGTGCAGTAAGTTCGTTTCATTGAGTTTCCACCACTTGTAAACACTTTTTCTTTTTGTCCACTTGCAGTAATGGCTTCAATATTTTCCAATGGAAATGTTTTTGAAATAAAAAAGTTCTTTTTTGAAGTAAGAGTATTAGTATCCCAGTCTATGACTAAATTTTTTTTGGAAGATTGCAAAATTCGGAAAATACCAGATGTAGATTGTACAACTGCCTGAAAAGCAAAGATAAGCCCACCTCCAACACTAATATAACCGGTTGTTTTAATACCTTGACTCATCAAAAAATAAGTAACTACAAAAAGAGATAAGCCAATAAGGAGTATAATAATAGAATCAAACCAGTCTTTCGCCGTTTTACTGTAGTTAATTATAAGTTTACTTTTATTTTGAATAATGGTGAAATTTTTAATTCTTTTTTCAAAGTATTTCATATTATTTAAGCTGTTGATTGATGCTATTCTTAATGTACTCTCGAATATTTATTGACCACACTTTTAGCATCGCCTTGATGTATTGTCAGAATATCTGTTTCTTGATTATAATTAACGGTGTATTTATATTTTCGGTTGCCTTTTTCATCAAGAATGATCTTTCCGTCTACAAGCTTATATTTTAAGTTGATTTCCGTTTGATCTCCTTCATACGTATAAGAACTGATCGTGTTTTTATTGATATGAAGTTCGGTGGTCTTGAACTGATTATAAAATTTTTCACCTATTTTCTTCTTTTCTTCTGGATCTTTAAGATGACCTAGCGTTTTTTCAAAATAATTGAAGGTGTATTTTTCGGTATTTTCATAGTAAATGGTGTCAGTATCCATGGTATAGAGATTCAGTTTCCAGTTTCCGGAAATATCTTTCTTTATTTCCTTTTTCGGAAATAATAGAATGGTGATTATCATGAATAAAGAAGAAATAATGATTTTCATGGTAATATTCGTTAGTTATTTCGTATCGTTTTTTTTTCCTTTGCTTAAGGAAGATCGTCCATAAAGTAAATGTAATTATTCCGATAAAGAATGTTAGCAAGAGTGCCGCATTAAAAAATCCAGAGGCCTCATTTCCCATTGTTTTACCCCAATAAGAAGTCATCATCGCAATACATACAATGATCATGGCTAAGAATGATAATGAAAATAGGATAACGAGTGTTATTACTAGAATTCGGGTTATTAGTTTTAGTTCTTTCATGGAATCTTTAAAATTAAGTATTTTTCTGATTTTAAAGTATCAAATTAGCCGTTTAAAAATTATTTTGAAGATAATAAATTGAAAATGATATATTTAAATCTAATTATTCAGATTTAGTCTTTACAAATAGTATTGTTTCAGGATCTTGTCCTCCTCGATATTCAAATGATAAGCTATGATCATCGTCATTGTCATAAGGACTTGCCCATTCAGACAAATTACCGTTTTTGTCATAAAATTCTACTAACCCATCGTTACCGCCGGTCTTCCACGTTCCCTTCTTTTTTAATCCGATTCCTTCAAGTCCGTCAAATAGGTAAGTTCCATCTTCAGATAAAATCAGTTTTGGCTCATTAATCCCCTTTTTACTTGCGTTAAATGAAGTATTCGGAGTGTAAGTTCCTGCAAGATCTTTCATTTCACTTTTATTGAGTGATGGCAGCGTTACTAAATACCAGAAAGCAATCGACCCCCAACATAAAACAGGAATGATAGTGATGGTAAGGGCTGTTTTTTTTAATGTAGAAGATTTTTTAATAATTCCGATAAGCATTGTGACCAAAGCAATGATCATAAATAACCCACCTATTAAAATATGTATATCCGTAATCATCCATAATTTCGTATATTTGTTTGTTATATAATAAGTTAGATGGATATATTTAGTTTTACGGCTGATT
>NZ_LELA01000206.1 GCF_001677955.1 Chryseobacterium sp. BGARF1 | reverse complement strand
TATATAATAATTGGGGTTAATTATATTATAGTGATTATCCTTCGCTTTTATACCTTCTAGTTTCGTAAACTCAAGTGTAGTATATTCATTATTCACTTCCGAAAGTATCTTTCCATTATCATCATACTTTTTTTCAAAAATCATTTGTCCTCTCAAATAATCCCGATTAGAAATAGGAACTATAGGCATTTCGAGACTAAAAGTATCCGGATTCGGAAAGTCTATTGGAGATCTGAACTTGTATACTGTTTTACCTTTATCCGTAATTGTATTGTTAGTATCTTTTATAATCTGCTTTACGGTTACATATTGATATCCCACATCAGACCCTTGTGTTTTTTCAGATGGTAGTATATTGAAGTCTGTAGTTGTATCAATAATGGCATTATAGTAAATACTTTCAGGAGCTACAACTATATAATCGTAAGTAATCATTTCCGTATAATTAAAAATTGGTTCTGGGAAAACCAAAGCACCACTGCTTTTTTGAGGATTTTCTATATCCTTGTAATCATATACAAATTCCTTAGCGGGTACAGTTGAAGCTGGGGCGTCAAAATACTTAATATCATTAATTCTGAGCCCACCACCTTTCTTAGTCACATAACTAAGAAAAGAACGCTCCTTTGTAGATGCTGTAAGATAATAGGAAACTGGTCTTTGAGTTATCCCATAACTTCCACTAAGAGATGCATAGTAAGTTCCTGGCTCCAAAGTTACTTCTCTATAGAATTCTGTAACAGGTTCTCCTCCTTCACCAATTCCCGCATTTGGGCATTGGGCACCACTAGTACTTATACAAGATTGCCA
>NZ_LELA01000205.1 GCF_001677955.1 Chryseobacterium sp. BGARF1 | reverse complement strand
TTTTTACGATACCTACATTTTCTGTCGTTTTCAGTACCGATTTGCGTGTGCAAAAGTAAAACTTTTTTACTAACTGACCAAATGTTTCCAAAAGAAATTTTAAAGTTTTTTGATGACCCTAAATCTTTAGTTTTTCATTTGATCTCTACTCCTGCGCTCCCGTTTTACCGGACTGCAAAGATAAGAATCTTTTCATCTCTCACAAGCTTTTATTTCTAAAAACTTAAAAAATGTTTTTTAATTCAATATCTATCGTAGTGATATTAGTTATTCAATTTTTGCTTATCTAAAAGCTCTTCTGCGCTACTAAAATACTCTCGT
>NZ_LELA01000204.1 GCF_001677955.1 Chryseobacterium sp. BGARF1 | reverse complement strand
GGCGTACGGGTGCGGAACACGTGTGCAACCTACCTTTATCAGGGGGATAGCCTTTCGAAAGGAAGATTAATACCCCATAATATATTGAATGGCATCATTTAATATTGAAAACTCCGGTGGATAGAGATGGGCACGCGCAAGATTAGATAGTTGGTAGGGTAACGGCCTACCAAGTCAGTGATCTTTAGGGGGCCTGAGAGGGTGATCCCCCACACTGGTACTGAGACACGGACCAGACTCCTACGGGAGGCAGCAGTGAGGAATAT
>NZ_LELA01000203.1 GCF_001677955.1 Chryseobacterium sp. BGARF1 | reverse complement strand
AACAATGGGCGGAACAAAAAGCGCGGTTGTTTTATCTGCAACTGATCAAACTTTAGTTACAAATGCTCCACTTGGAAGTGCATTAACATTGAATTTGGATTACACCATTCCTGCATCGAAATCTTCTTCTTCAGATATTTTAGGTAAACCTGCCGGAACTTATACGCAAACAGTAACTTATACTGCTACTGCTTTATAATAAAAAAACAGCAATTTTATATACGCCCTCAACATTTTGGAAGTGTTGAGGGCTTTTCTATTTACACTGAGTAATTAATCCTTGTAGTTATTTTACTACATGAACTCCCATTTTCAACTACAAAGAAACTTTTATCGACGCCGTAAATTTGTAGTGTTCAAAAGAGAACAATTAAACAAAAATAAAAATTTTAAATATTACTACCATGACAAAACAAATCGTAATCGCAGCATTAACTCTTGGAGCAATCGTATTAGGAACTAACAATGCTAAAGCTCAAAATACAACCGCTACAACAACCGTAAATATTACCCTAAACGATGTAATCTCCATCGACGCCGGGAGTACTGCAATTGGTAATACCGTTGACTTTAACTATGCTACTGCAGCAGATTATAACTCTGATCAAACCATTACTAAAGCCAACTCTTTAAAAGTTACTTCAACGAAGAACTTTAATGTTAAAGTAAAAGCAGGAGGTGCTAATTTCATGAATGGAACCAACTTAATCCCTGTAAATGTTTTAACAATCAAAGCGGCTACAGCTTCTGGAACAATGGGCGGAACAAA
>NZ_LELA01000202.1 GCF_001677955.1 Chryseobacterium sp. BGARF1 | reverse complement strand
TTTTACGATACCTACATTTTCTGTCGTTTTCAGTACCGATTTGCGTGTGCAAAAGTAAAACTTTTTTACTAACTGACCAAATGTTTCTGAAAGAAATTTTAAAGTTTTTTGATAACCCTAAATCTTTAGCTTTTCATTCAATTCTCTACTTCTGCGCTCCCGTTTTACCGGACTGCAAAGATAAGAATCTTTTTATCTCTCACAAGCTTTTATTTCTAAAAACCTAAAAAAGATTTTTTAATTCAATATCTATCGTAGTGATATTAGTTATTCAATT
>NZ_LELA01000201.1 GCF_001677955.1 Chryseobacterium sp. BGARF1 | reverse complement strand
CTGCAATGTTACCGTTGTATTTAGGCTTTACCTGAAGAGTTGAAAAATCATTATTAGGAGTCTGTTCACCTTCTACCTGATTATATTTGATTTTATAACCAAACAGATCACTTCCTAAATTTGCAGGATCATTAATCTGTGTCATCCAGCCTCGAATATTATACAGATAATCTACCTGCTGCAAAGGTGTGTTTGAACTTGTTCCACCCACTTTTTTACTTTCCAGCTGCGAAAGCTCATTGTATTTATTCTGAGCAAGATATTCCAGAGGATTGTTATCAACCTGATGGGTATGGGTCAATAATCTGTTCTGATGGTCATAAGTAAAGTTCTCGGTAATTACTCTTTCGGTATCACTATCTAACCTTTTATGTTTAGTAATAGCCATCTTTGGTGTTCCCGAAAAATCAAGTTCAGATT
>NZ_LELA01000200.1 GCF_001677955.1 Chryseobacterium sp. BGARF1 | reverse complement strand
GACCATCGATACTTCGAAAAACCAAATGTACATGGCTTGACATAATGCACCATGCATGTATTTCTAACCCTTTATTCTTTTGGCAAAATCTTAAACTTTCTAAAAGAATTTCTTTGTATTCATTTCGGATAAATATATCCAGCCAGCCTACAACGGCAAAACTTATGAAGTATAATCCTTCGGGATTATGAAACTTGTAATTTCTGCTCATCTTTATGTTTTTTATAAAGATAAAACTTTTGA
>NZ_LELA01000199.1 GCF_001677955.1 Chryseobacterium sp. BGARF1 | reverse complement strand
CTTCTTTGAACCAATGTGCTAACTTTAACATTGCAACTGATTTTTCAATGTTTTGATTGTAAATTTTCCTAAGTCCATCTGATAAATTGTAGGCTTTTTCTAAATCGGGATATTCTGAGAACAATATTTTTGCCCTCTGTTTTTGTGATGAAGTCCATTTTTCTCTGGTTTTATAAAGCAAATATCTGCTTCTTGCCAAAAGTTGCTTTCTAGTATCACCGTTTAGGAAAATATCGATTTGAGGATTTTGTTTCTTTTGTTTTGCTTCCACCAAAAGATTATTTTCTTGTTCAATAGCT
>NZ_LELA01000198.1 GCF_001677955.1 Chryseobacterium sp. BGARF1 | reverse complement strand
TTTGCTGCCGAAAGAAGAAAATGATTCGGTGCCGGGATTAAGTCTCTTTGCTTCAAAATCCGGTAAACACTAGATTCTGAAATAAAAACACCTTGCTCATCGGTAATTTTGTAGGCCAGTTCCCTTGCAGACAATTCGGTGTGTTCCAAAGCGATTTCTACCACCAGATCTTTCTGTCTTTCAGGAATGCTGTTCCATTGTCTTGTGTTTGCCCTTTTCGTAGTTTCCAAGCCATCATAGCCGTATTCGAGGTAG
>NZ_LELA01000197.1 GCF_001677955.1 Chryseobacterium sp. BGARF1 | reverse complement strand
TCGCTGCTGTTCCACCGCTTGGTGACCATGAATACGTGTAAGGTGCTGTTCCTCCTGTTACAACAATACTTGCTGTTCCGTTAGTTCCTCCATTACATGAAATGTTCGTTTGAGAAGTAGTAGCACTCATCGCTGTAGGTTGAGTGATGGTTACTGTTCTTGTAATTGTACATGCATTTGCATCGGTCACTGTCACTGTATAAGTTCCTGCTGCTAAACCTGAAGCTGTCGCTGCTGTTCCACCGCTTGGTGACCATGAATACGTGTAAGGTGCTG
>NZ_LELA01000196.1 GCF_001677955.1 Chryseobacterium sp. BGARF1 | reverse complement strand
ATGAGTTTCATAGAACCGGCCATATCCAGAGTGATTTCTTTTGCTTTTTTCCGAAGTTTGCTACTTATTTTTGAAAGATGTTTTATAATGATATCACTTTTCGTTCCTTTAATAATCGCTACAATACTTCCTTTTCTACCTTTTGCTTTTTTGGAAGTGAGAACGGTATAAAGTTCTCCATCAGAAAGGGCAACTTCATCCAAAGAAAGCTGCCTGGAGAGGTTTTTTGGGTAGAGAATCCAGTCTTCTGAGTGCG
>NZ_LELA01000195.1 GCF_001677955.1 Chryseobacterium sp. BGARF1 | reverse complement strand
TTCTTATTTCCTCAATAATCTCACCTCTGTAACCTCCATCAGCGAGGATTACATCAAGTGGAATCAATAAGTATTGCAGTGTTTTCATTAATAATAATGCGGCTTTACTGTCGTGAATATTGGCAACACTTACCATGACAGCTAACAAAAAACCATTTTTATCTACCACAACGTGTCGCTTGATGCCTTTTACTTTTTTACCTCCATCATAACCATTGAGCGAACGGTTATTTCCCCAGC
>NZ_LELA01000194.1 GCF_001677955.1 Chryseobacterium sp. BGARF1 | reverse complement strand
TTAAATCATTCAATACCTTAACGAGAACAATCATATTAAACTATAATGACATTCTCAATTACTTTAACGCACGCAGCACGAATGCTTCCGCGGAATCTTTCAATGCGAAAATCAAAAACTTTAGAATGCGACTCAGAGGCGTCAAGGATAAATCTTTCTTTCTATTCAGATTATCCAAGATTTTTGCTTAGTCCCCAACTTTTGAGACTGAGCCAGCAAAATTATTTATTATTGATTCATTCTCTAAGTTTTGAGCAAAAAAAAAGTCTCATACAAATTCATGTATGAGACTTTTAAAAAAAACTGGCGGCGACCTACTCTCCCGCTTTCGCAGTACCATCGG
>NZ_LELA01000193.1 GCF_001677955.1 Chryseobacterium sp. BGARF1 | reverse complement strand
ATAATCAACAAAAATTAGTAAGTTTATAAACCGAAAATCCTCCTTAAGGATTTAAACTAAAATGTCTAAGTTGGTTTGAAGACGTACACCATATTTATTTCACGAAGTTGCATCAGCAACAACTCAGGAAAATTACTCTTCGTGTCTTGAAATCGCAGTAATCTTCCAAGTAATAAAAGATTATATTTTGCGATATAGTAGGTCAACCATTTTTTCTCTTTTTCAGCCATTTCCGAAATACTCAACAGAATTGATATTGACATTTTCCAATTTCCATGTAGGTAAAATACATATGCATTTTTCAAAGTTGGAGCTTCCGATTCAATAGTTGATAGCATAGCATATGAAGTAGAAAATTTTAATTTACCAAAGTTACAGACTGCACATTCACAATCATTTACTTTTTGTACAGGGATTTTAACTTTCTGATTATTATATGTAATTTCATTAACCAAATTTCTGCGAAGAAATCTGCTTAACTCCATAATACTATAATCCGATTCAGTCCTTTCATCATCTTTTAGTGACAAATCAAAGTCTTTTTCAGCAAATTTTAAAAAAAGATCATAAACCTTTTCATTATCAGTTTGCAAAACAAATGGTTTCTGAACCTCTTTAAATTCATCACCAATCATTAAAGGTGAATGAAAACAAAATAATCTTTTTGGAAGAAATTCAATATCATTAAATCGTTTATTGATATAAGTTCCTAATTGTTCTACAATATTTTTACTAAGGTCTTCGGTGAAAAATTTAGAGATTTTATATTTTCCGTTACTGAGTTCTTTTTTCGCAGATGGTAGACCAAGTTCAACTAGTTCTGCAAGACCTTTAACCACATTTGAATAATAATTAATACTTATTGATGGATATATGGTACTTATATCGGGATGTATTAACTCCTCATTTCCTGGTGCTGCAAAATCAGTGTGATTTTCCGAAAAAAAATAAAGTTCCTTTTCCTCTAATCGAACTAATTCTTCCAATGTTGCAAAAAGTATAATAGCGTCATTAAAACTGTTTTTTTTTGTCCGAAAAGGCGCTCTAGATTTCTTTTTTTGTTCCCACATACGACCAGCTGCAATATTTTCATTGCTTATTTGTACAGCACTTTCAAGTATTTTGTCAATTTCATTAACTTGTGCCTTTAGTCTTCTATCAGCTATCTCAAGCTGAGGTTCTCCTATGTCAGGTGGGGAGTTAAATAATTCAGATACTTTAATCGTGTGTTGATGCTTTCTGATAACATCACTGATTTTTTTCAATTCTTCCTCTCTGTGTTTTTCCCATTCACCTTTAAGTGTTTCAGGATAAAAAACAACTATATCTCCGCGTTCTTGCCAGACCATTATCTGTTTTAAATATGGACTGAATTCTGTTCGGGACACCAAATTCTTTAAAATATTTGTGTCAAGTAAAATATTTTTACTCATATACTGCGTTATTTTTGTAAGTTAGAGAATAACAAAATTATGACGACCTGAATATTTTTATAATTGGTAATAACTAACTATAAAAACAACATCCTAATTAGGAAAATTTATATCATAAATTCTTTATGTATTTGTACTCTTAATAAAGTTCTATGCGTTATTTTGTATTGTAATTTTTCTTCAGTGTCAAATCCTTCTTTTACTAAGGATGCAAGATTTTTAATTACAAAAGGTATTTCTTCTACTTGATATTCCTCTCTTACTAAATGTTCTTTCATTATAACTGATAAAACCCCTATTGCAAAACTAATTTGTGGAATCAGCTTAATAATAAAGTTTCGAGCTTTAGATAAATATTGATCTGATCTACCAGGGATTAGATTATTTATCTCTTCATAATTTTTACCATTAATGAAAGCTGTTAGTATTGGTACAATCTGTATAATATTGGTAGCAACATCTTGCAAATTATAGTTTTGGGCCTTCAAACCTAAAGCTCTTGCTAGTTGTGATCGACTAGTACTGTTTGGAAACATTTCCAAAATACGAATTTCATCATCTTTTAACCAATGAAAAAACCAAAAAATCCAATCTATGACAGAAAATCCGAATAAGACCGACAAATCATGCTTTAATAAACTTTTTTGTAACTTTTGAACAATATTTGGATCAATACCTGTTTTCAAACTAACGATTTCAACTACATCATCATATATTAAATCAATCGCAAGATTATCACGTCTAACAATTAATTTTTCTACCTTAATCGAAAATGTTTCATCACCCGTCTGTTTTGCTTTGAATGCTGAAAACGATTTATTAAAAATATTTTTGATTGATGATTTTTCTATACCTGTAGCATTTAAGCGAAGCAATAAGCTATTTAAGTCCTGTCTTAATTCTTGTTCAGCACTAGCTGCTGAAACTTCATCGAGAAACTGTGTTATAGGATCATTAATAGTAAGACATTGGTCGCTTTTTGAAAATACTCTTTGCTGCATTTTTATCCACGAAATAGGTGGGTCAAACTTACGTGAGAAAGATATAACCTGTCCTGGAACTAATATTACCACACCTTGTGCAGCCGTTCCAGCTCTTCCCGCCCGCCCTGCAGCATTTAAAATTTCGTGAGCAAGCAACTTTTCTGACACTTCGGTATCTTCATCAAAACGATCATCGCCAGCAATAATAACTACCTCTGCTGGTAAGTTAATACCTTGAGCTAAAGTAGCTGTAGCAACTATTCCATGGATTCCATCACTAAATCTAAACAACAACTCGTTCAATTGCCTTTCGATAGGAAGGAGTAATCCGTGATGGGATGCAATCTGTTTATCAGCATTAAAAAAGGAATAAATTAAGCTACCAAGTTCCAATTCTAAACTTTTTAACCTACGTGCATTCTGCTGAATGAAAGGACCAAAGTTTGTATTCCTATCATCGAGCATATCATTTAACTTCTTTGCAGTACTTATCGCATAGATAGGGTTACTTACGAAAACTAAAGTTTTAATACCAGATTTTATAAAAAATGCGGCAAGTTCTGCTGCAACTTCATTTCTATTGGTAGTTAGTTGCCAACGAGGATTTATTTCTAGTTTAACCTTGTTATTAAATAATTTATTTACAAAAAAATCAGGAGGTATTGATGGATTCCAAATATTGCGAAGATTGTATATCTGATATGGCGTAGCAAGCATTTTATCTTTCAATGATTTAGGAACTGTTTTACCTATATGTTGGCTTTTTACTTGTGTAATTTCATTTTCAAGTTCATTTATTTCCAAACTAGGATATATGACACATCCATGTAATTGTCTAGTTGGCTTCCATTTGGAATCAAAAGTCAGACAGTTTCTTTCTGTTATCTGGGCTATCCAAGAAGCTATTTCTTCACCATTTTCAACCATGGCAGAAATTAACAAATAATCCGATTTTGGTACTTCTATAAAAAGTTTTAATAGACAATACATAGCATCCAAACTACGTTTATCAATTTTTTCTGTACGACCATTTATTAAATGGAATTCGTCAAATACTACAAGACCAATATTTTCAAAACTATCTGGATTCATCGCTAATAAGGTTAAACACCTTTCAGGAGTCATAACGTTTATTATTTCAAGGCTTGCACTTCCTAAATCCGTAAATTCACCTCCGATTTCCAACAAATCAGTATCTAAATAGTCAAAAAGTGTTTTTAAGTCACGATTAATTTGATCCTCTAAAGCGTGTGTAGGAACTAAATACAAAACAGAACTTCCTGACATAATTGCTGAAGCGATCTTTAATTCAGCAACTGTCGTTTTGCCTGCTCCAGTAGGAAAAGTCATTACAGCAGAATTACCTGAATTTAAAAAGCCTGTTTGAACTGCCTCATAATGGTTCTGCCATAAGTACGGTCTAGATTCTGCAAGCTTTTTTAAAAAAGTCGTCCAGGCTGTAGGATCCATATTTAATGGCGGCTTTACATTTATTACACCTCTACTTAGTAATTTTTCATTCACTAAATTTAATAGGATTGAGAGATGATATGGACCAGAATATAAACTTTTTATCGTCTCATCATAAAAATCAATTTCATATTCTGATAGTTCAATTATCTCTTTAAAATGTTGAAAAGGTGAATTTGTTATTCCTAAGAGCGAATCTGCCATTCTTTGCACCCCTAATAATAATCTTAACCAAAGATAATCTTGTGCCTCAATTTCAGTTTCATTATAATCATATTCTCTTATGATTGGCTGAATAGTTCTTAAAGCCCCAAGTTTTCCCTGAGCTAAAAAAATAATAGCGTTTGATAATTGCTCTTGAATTGTATCTCCTTTATAGACATTTATTCTGCCAGCAATTTCAGCAGCATCTGCTGGACTTTCTCCTATCAGGAACAACAAAATGGAAGATATCCAACTTGGAATAACTTGTATACCTAGTTCATTAGATACTGAAGGACTGTAATGATCACGGATCATCTGTAGTAAGTTATGGGCAGTTCCAGCAACAAAAGCAGCAGATACATAATCATTTCTACTTTGATTTAATATAACTAGTGATTCAAGATTATTCGCTAACTTCCTTAGCTCAGAAATATCTTCTTGTAATTCTTCTGAAATTATTTTTGAACCATTAACCCTTTTCCTAACTGAAACTATTTTGGCATATACCTTTGTTAGATATTGAGGTAAATTTTTAGTTTCAGAACCGTCAATCTCTGGAACTTGTCTTATGATGTCCTCCGTTTTTAAATTGTACATATTATGACCTTTGCGTTTCTAAGAATTTAATGATCTCATCAGAAAAAGTATCCATCCAATTCCTTATATTTAACTGACTAAACGTCAAAGTTTGACGTCTTAATTGATCAATTCCAGGAACGCAATCACTATAACCTTTAAATAGTTTCATCTTATGTTCTGCACTAAATTTACTAGCTAATGGTGTTATTCCCGCACGATAAATTCTATTAGATGTTTTATAAATATCATTTTCGATTATATCATCTACCTCGTCATCACTAAGATGCGACAGCAACGCAGTAATTTGTGTTACTAGGTGACTGTCAAATTCTCCTAGTTCAAAAGAATTAAACTCAGGCCAGACTTGTTCTTTGATAGTTTTTCGAGGGTTCTCGGTATACTTATCTTCCGCAATAATTATTGCTTTAATTTTATTTTCTGTAGTTAAGATGACGCCTAACCCATCTATTCCATGCTGAGCTGGATTAGTATGAGGCGGTTGAGAAAATAAATTTACATTTGGCTGTTCAAAACGAATTGAAATCCAAGTCATCATTTGAAAAAGCCATCCATCCCGTTTCCATCTCTGTTCTTCAGTCTTTACTGTTAATTGCCTAATTGAGCGATCAATCATAGTAGATGTTGAAGGCGAAATTGATCTGTTTTTTGCAGATAGTATTGCGCTTACATGTCTATGTTTCCCTAGCAGAAGTAATCCAACATGCTGTGCCAACATTTTGATATCATCAACTATTAATTCAGTTTCATAACATAATGGTTTACGATCAGTTTTCGTGTAGATGTAAGGCATAAAAAATGGTATTAATTTTTATTAAATATAGATTTTTATCACCAATTATCTTAAAGTACTTTTTAGTAATTAACATAATTTCAATAAAAATACGGCATTTTCTTGTTTTATATTTCAAACTATTTCTAAAAGTATTAGCGATTAGTCTAAGAAACGTAGTAAAATCCATATCTTTATTTTTTTAATGTTTATTCTAAATTATAGAAGTATTATCAGCATTTTTTTTCTACGCACCATAATAATTCACTTACTCATTTGTATATTTGACAAAACTAAAAATCGTAAAAACTTTATGAGTAAACTTTATGTGATCGGAAATGGATTCGATCTTCATCATGGTCTTAAAACTAGCTATTATGACTTTTCAAAATATCTGAAAGAAAATAATCCTCCACTTTTTGACACTTTAGAGAAGTATATTAGCTATCCAATTTCTGATGACAGTCTATGGTCAAGATTTGAAGAAAATCTTGCAAATTTAGATGCAGATGAAATCTTATCTGAGAATTCAGATTATTTACCAAATATTGCAAGCGATGACTTTAGAAGTAGAGATTTACATACTTTTCCTGATATCATGCATGAGCAATTTTTACAATTAACTTCAGGACTTCTTAGTGAATTCAAAAATTTTATTCTAGCGGTAAGGTTTCCAGAATCAGCGTATGAGCAAAAGTTAAGAATTGATAAGGATTCCATATTCCTGAATTTTAATTATACAAATACTTTAGAAAGATTATATAATATCACAAATAATCATATAAACTATATACATAATTCTGTATATCGCAATAGGGATGAAATAATTTTAGGTCACGGTATTGATCCTGAAAATTTTGAAAAAGAAATTCCTACACCTCCCGACAATCTTGACGAAGAAGATTATGAGGAATGGTACAGAATGAATAACGACTATGATTATTCTTTTGATACTGGTAGAGAAAGTTTGTATGAATATTTTAAAATAATGCATAAACCAACAAAACAAATAATTGAAAATAATAAAATATTTTTTGACAGTTTGGATATAATTGATGAAATCTACATTTTTGGACATTCCATATCAGAGGTTGATATTTTATATTTTCAAAAACTGGCAAAATCAGTAAGTCCAAATTCAAAATGGTCATTCTCTTACTATAGTCATGAAAACATCCCGATATTAAAAAATTCGTTGATTGGAGCAGGAGTAAAGGAAGATCAGATTAGTTCAATTAGACTTCAGGATATTCAGAGAAACAATACCCAGTTAAGTCTTGATTTTGAATAATGAAACGATTGATCTAAAATCGATAAATTTTATACATAAAAATTAAATTTAACATTTTGAACAAAAAAACTAAAGATAGATTAGGACTACTTGTACTATTTGGAATGATTGCAAGTATTTTGCTTTATAAATTAGGTCCAGAAGTTATTCAATCACGATACTTTTACGATGGAGATGTAGGTCACAGAGGAGCTATTGGTGATGCATTTGGAGGAACGGTGGGACCAATAGTAGCTTTAATTGCTGCGATTTTAACTTTTATGGCTTTTTACATTCAGTACGAATCGAATAAAGAGCAGAAATCACAATTTAAAAAGCAAGCACAAGATACTGTTATCGAAAGATTTGAAAATAGATTTTTTGAATTAGTAAGATTACATAGGAGCAATGTGGAAGAGCAAAATATTCAAAATATAGTGTTCGGGAGAAAAACATTTACAACTTATTACTTCGAGTTAAGATACATCTATTTAGTACTTGAAAAAAGTTACGACAGTTCTGATAAAAACAATCAATTAGATAAAGAGCAACTTTCAAATCTTGCATATCTAATATTCTTTTTTGGAATTGGACATGCAACTGAAAGTGTTTTTAAACATGTGATTCCAGAAATTTATTTCGAAATTTTTTTTAATAAGGCAATAGAAAGATTAAAAAATGAAAAAGATAACTTTAATGTGTATATAAAAAGTCGTCATAATACTCGTACAATAAATGGTTATAAAATTTTACATTTAAAGGATTTAGTGGTAGAGCACAACAATAAGAAAGCTGTTTTTATTCAAAATTACGAGCCTTTTACTGGGCATGGAACAAAAATAGGTCATTACTATAGGCATTTATTTCAGACTGTTAAATATGTCGCCTCTCAAAAGCATAAATTATTTACACCTGACCGAAAATATGAATATGTTAAAACATTGCGAGCGCAATTATCAAATTTTGAGCAAGTTTTATTGTTTTATAATTCTATATCTATACTTGGTAAAGCTTGGATAAATGAAAAATATATTCAAGATTATAATCTGATCACAAACCTGCCTCTCTCATTTGCTGATTTTGGAATAACTCCAGAAGAAAAATTTAAAGATACAATTAACGAGAAGAATGATTTTTTTGATTGGTACTCATTACAAAATTCTAAATAAAATTTTGATCTTAAAAAAACACATATTAGTACCTGATAACTAAAATTACACGAAGTCCAATTTAATTTTATGGAGGTAAATTTTCGATAAAATCTTTCGATAATTTATTTTTCTAATTGGCAGATCAGAATCGAATCAAGTTAAAATTGTAAATAATGAATAAGTTAAATCTGCAATTACTGAGTTCCGATGAGCTTTCTGAATCGGATTTGGAATCAGCCTTAAATGGAAAAAAGGCAAGGGGTAGCTACAATGCCATTCAATCTGTGATCAGACTGCATGATGATGTTCATAAAGCATTGGCAAAGGATGATATGAGTTCTGACAGAATTTTGGCTTTTTCTACCTATATGCACGAAACGATTCACTGGTGGCAACACGTAGGTTCACATCTAGGATTTATTACCAGTATTAGTCATCCTGCCCTGGCGCACGTAGCACATCGTCATCTTAATACACTGGTAAAAAGGAATGAGAAATTCAAGTCCATCATTGAATATGACAATTATATCTACTCCCAAACTGGAAATCCCAATAACCTTGAAGTTAACAGGATTCTGAATTACTATCACGACATAAGATACGCAAAGGCATTTATTAGCGATAACACAAATATTGAGATCATTTCTAAGGACAAGCGCTTTTTTCTTCACATGGGGCGTTGCTTTCATGAGTTGTGGTCAACTTCGATTTACGTCCTTTCTGTTTCTATAGATCCAGAATTCAATTTCCTTCCCAAGATCAAGGACTGGAGTGAAAAATTCAGGCAAGCTGAAAAACAGCAGGCTCCTGGATTTGTTACGGATTCGGGGATGACCATATCAGAACTTGGCACTACAGCAATCTATGAGGGACAAGCGAGATTTAATCAACTACAGTATCTGTCAATTGCAACTGGGGATAAATATAGTTACGATGATTTTGCTGAGATGGGAATGTTGGAGGGTATTTATGTTGAAGCTTTCAATCTATTTCTTAAATACATTGGGATTGACCGACCAGATAATTTAAATAATTCTGTCATCGGTCTGTTTTTGCTGGTCTGCGATATTGCGATCAATCCCGTAGAAGGTTTTCCATCCGACATCATGGACTATGAATCTTTCATTATCTGCTCTGATCCCGGAATCAGATTTACCCTGCTTTGTAGCTTTATATCAAAAGATAAGGACAAATGGACCACTGCCGTTCAAGATTATTCACGACAAGAGTATATCGATCTTTCGGAGCAGCTGTGCGAATACATTGTCTGCTTACCACCTTTGGTAGGGAGCGCAATTGTGGCAGACTGGGCTGAAGAACATACTTCTATTCGAGATCTACTGAAGGAAGAAAGTGAAATGAAATTCAAACCTGAAAATTTATCCATCAGACTTTTTACCGCCAAATACATCAGGTTCCAAGAAGACAAGATCAAATATCCCAATGTATTCTGCTGGATCGGTAGATCAATGACAGGAAAAGTTCACAAAGATTTAGATCTTTCAGTGGTTGAGAAAATATTCAACAGACACCAGGCTTTATTTATTGATGTGATCGGTGGAGAGATAAGGCCCACGATTTTCGACGATCATCATGAGGAGAATACAATGGAGACCTTTCAGACATTCTATGCATTTAATACCACGTACGATATGACCTTTAAATGGATCACGGAAAAAGGACCTTTCAAATATGACTATCACTGGCTGACAACAAAATATTCTGACCAAGAAATGAAAGACTGGGTCAGAAATCACTTTAAAGCAACTTATTCTATATTTCCCGAAGAACTAAAAACATTTGATGGAAAGTAAGATGATCTATAATTCTGCTGTCCGTTGCAACGGATTGACATCTGTATCAAAACAAGTGTGTGCGGTACCTTTGAATGACAATACGATCTGTCGTTTCACCGTGGGATAGGCATTGAAGACCTGCATCCATATGGAAAAGAAACCATTGTCACACGCCCAGAATCCTAGTAATTTTTCACATTCTTCTGCAGCTCCTTTTGCTGATGCGGACTGATATAAAAGCAATGCCAAATTTGCTTTGACAAAAGCTTCCTTACGATTGAGCCATCTACGGTCGCTGGCAGTTGCATTGTCAGGATAGTTTTGAAGCCCGACCAGATCAAGCATCTTTTGAGCCTTTACTTTTAGAGCATCAGATAATGCTGGATTGACATCAATTTTACCATCAGGGGTATAGGTAAATGCCATGTGGGTATTATGGACATCAGGCCATATATAATCCGGTAAGTTAACTGGTTTTGAACCTTTTGTAGAGTTACAATTCGTACATCCCAAAACAAAATTACTCCACTCCAACTCTAAAGCAGGATTCAAACTCTTTGGTTGCACATGCTCTACTGCAAGAGAAGAAGGCAGCTTTTGATTGCAGTAGGCACAGTACTGCCCCATCCTGTCAATCAGGTCACGACGTGCGTTACCATAAGATGTAAAAACTTTATTGCTTCCATCAGCCTCCAACGGCACAGGACCTCTTTCTACAGGACGCATAATTACTCTTCTTCTTTTTTAGATTTTCTATCCGGACCTAAAGTGGCCAGTCTCGTCATCCTTAAAAATGCTGCTGCTGCTGGATCATTGATCTCAGCCTCCTTTTCTATTTTATCAAGCTCCCCGGACTTTTCTCTTTTTGTCCCGAAATCGTCACCCAACGTGATGTCGTTCAACAACTCAAGATAATATGTCGTTTTATCATAGGTTTTTTGAAAATCAAGACTTCTCGGCTCCACTTTCATAATGTGGGAAGTTACTTCCTCAATACTCATCTTATCAGGATCTTCTTCTACCACTGCATCCAGATTGATCAGTTCTTCTGCCTTAAGTGATTGTACGATAAATGGCGAATGTGTAGTTGCAATAAACTGAATATTTGGAAATGCAGTTTTAAGATCATTAACAACACCCTGTTGCCACTTGGGATGGAGATGCATATCTATTTCATCAATTAAAACAATTCCTTTTGACTTTTTGACTGCATCCCGTCCATAATGGGAATTCAAAACGACACATCGGTAAGCGATCTCTGCCACCATAGCAGCCATCGTCCTAAGTCCATCACTTAAATAAAACAGAGGGATGAAGGATTCTTTACCATCTTCATCCTTTAAAATTCCACCTAGATCATCTGAGTCTTCATCCCACTCCTGCGGTGACCAATTGGGAATGCAAGTATCGATAGCTTCAAATACGGCATCCAACAATACACTTTCCGATTTGCCCTTCAGCCTTTTCCAATAGGCCGATTTGATCCATTCCATTGGAGAGGTTTTGTCAGTTCGGCTGTCAATACAACGTGCATATCCATCTCTTAATCTGGAACCTTTTTTCTTCAATTTAACTGTCTGCTTAGGCTCGACCCATAAACGTGAAGTACTAAAGAAATTGATGACAGGCAGGTCAATATTCTCCTCAAGTTCAACATTGACTTTATGGTTTAGCCCTTCAGCAATTTTTATGATATTGATAGCATTCTTGTAATCGGTACGGCTTGCTGTTTTTGAACGCATCCATTCTACCCGATCATCATTGATGGTACCATAGGCTTTCACACTGCATCCTTTTTGAGGTACAAATCTATTTTCCAGATCGATCCTCCTCACATCTTCTTTCTGAATATGATAACGTTCCGCTTCATCAATCCCCATAAGAAATGTTCCAGCGGCTACTCGCAGACCCTGTAGTATGGATGACTTACCCTTTCCATTCTCTCCAATCACAACGGTGAACTGGGTTGAGAAATAAAAGGTTGAATTTTCGAAGTTTCGAAAATTAAGCAGATCTATTTTATTGATTATCATAACTTTATAGCAACATAATAATTATCAAATACTATCAATTAATATTTATATACAAATATAACAGAATAGATTATATTTTTAGCCGAAATGGGTAAATTTTAAGTTTATAAACATAAATCTTAGAGTTTAAAAATCTTTTATACGAGTCGATTTATTGTCAGTAGAATATTTTTAAAAATGTTTTGTAACAAGAATTCTAACTATTAGGCAGAATCAAATTGGAAAAATCAGAATAAGGTTTTCAATTTTTGAGTTATGATACTGGCCAAATCGACTTTTGAATGTCAAAGAATTTTCTGCAAAATTCATTAGATAAATTATACAAATTGTATAATTTTTACTATCTTTGATCAAAGCAAATGGCCAATGAAAATAGATGATCTGATAAACAAAAAAGTAGTTGAGGCAAAAATTGTCGAAGCACTTAATTATAGAGGTAATCTACCATCCTTAGCCGATAATTGGAGATTTAACTTTAAAAAAAATTCTAAAGCAAAAAATGTCAGAACTTTTGTTTTGGTTTGTGAGCACTCGGAAGATGTGATTGAAGGATGCCTGATTTTCGAAATGCGGGATAAGACAGAGCCCTATATGGCCTATTTGGAAATCGCCCCTCATAACAAAGGAGAAGATAAGAGATATGATAAAGTGGCAGGGTGCCTTATCGCATTTGCAAGCAGATTGAGTTTCATTCATGGGGAGGATTTTCACAAGGGATGGCTTGCTTTTGACGTTCTGGAAGAAACGACGGAAGATGAAGAGAAATTAATGGCATTATATTCGAAAAAATACAATGCCATGAGGCTGGAAGGCACAACATTGATGATCATATCGCCTGAGAATGGCGAAAAGTTAATTGAGTTTTATTTAAATAGTTAGAGACATGAAAACCACAAAAGAAATTAAAATAGAAAATGTTTTTAATGATTCTAAGCGAAGTCTGGTAAAAGATTTCATCAATAAGAAATCTGCTGGTCAAAGCAAAGAACGATTATTAAGAAATGAATTGTTGTCTATTCAATATAAAATTGAAGACTATATTTCTGATGAAACTGCAAATGAAGAAAATTTAAAACTCTTGGATTTCGTGAAAATGTATCTTCGAACATTCGATATTACAAAAAAGGATTTTGCAAGATATCTAGACATGCAGGATTCTAATCTTCATAAATATCTGATCGGTGAAAGAAAGCTCAATGCCAAAGTAGCTTTGAAAATAAGCTACTTTACCCGCACAAAACCTGAATATTGGTACGGTATCCAAATTAAGAATGAAATTACCGAACTAAGGAAAGAGGAGAAAAATAATAAGGAATATGAAAAATATGATTATTCAAAAATGCTCGAAGTTTAATTCTTTTGTTTCTTTTAAAAGCAAATATGGACTAAAAGCAAAAAAATAGAGACAGGTCCTGACGAAAGTTGGGATCTTTTTTTGTTTTTAAGGATTACCGTAAAATAATAGGTCCGCTCTGATGTAAATTTAAAGCATTCGGAATTGACGAATCTAATTTAAAAAAACGCTTCACAAATGGACAAGATCCTAAATTCTTTTATTGATTCTCTTGTCGAGCAGAAAAAACTGCAATTTTCAATTGATGAAATTACCATAGATCCCACTCTTGTTGAAAATGGGACATTGAAAATTGAAAATGGTCAGGTATTCATCTCCGACTACATGACGATATCGAGCGCTTTTATCGAACGATATAAGCAAAAATTTAACTTCTCAATCAGCAGCTCATTCGAAAAGAATGCAAAATTCATCAACAACATAGAACAGGATTTTAACAGCAAAGGCTTTATCTCAGACTACCTGACACTCTCAAATGAGATCTGGAAGGCCATGATCAAAGAATCCAATAAGAATCATGGATGTTCATTCTCGCAGTATATTACTGCTATAGATCGTGATAATACGCCAGAGGGATTTTATGAATTTATAGAGGCCTATGCCGCCTTATTGCCAGAACTGAATTTATCAGTCGATGAAATCGTTGATAATTTTCTGATTCTGGAGGAGATCACGAAAAGCGAAATGGAATATAATGTCGATCTGGGTCTGGTTTTGAATGGCATTAGAAATCTTTCTAAAATTGAATACGATAAGGGTTTACAGATTCTGCAGAAGTCTTTGGACCTGGACAACAAGAAGGATGTTTTAACATCCGCCGTTGTTACTGGGATGTATGAAAATAAAGGTACTGCATTCTACACATCGGTTTTAAAAAAAATGATTTCTGAAGGGGAAAACCTGAACCCTATATTTTTTGGACTATCTAAAGTTTCAGAGCTCTCTGATAAAGATTCTGAACTATTTTTAGATCTTATAAAAGAATATGGGGATGACAAAAATTTAACCATAGCTGTGCTGTCTCTTGTTTTCTCAGTCCTGAAAAGCAAACATACTATACATCATCAATTTTGTTTTGAAAAATTGAAGTCTGCTGTAGAAGATGAGGCTACCGCTTATTATATATTACGTAACCTCGATCTGAAAGGTGTTTACCACAAAGAGCAAACCGAAATCGTTCTAAAGTTGATCAACCAGGATTATTTCTCTACTGATAAATACATACCAGCAATTGCGCAATCTGTAAGGCGTTTTAAAGATCTTGAATATTTTAGACAAATTATTTTGAGCATCATCAATTTCTCTCCCTTCAACCTATTTATAAAGAAATTTCACACATTTATCTATAACGTCGATAAGATCGAGATCGACAGGTTGATGATAGAACTTCTGACCGATAATGCCGCTAGCAGAAGATTTACAGGAATTGAGATCTTTCAAGAATTATCCCGACCTACTCCATACAAATTTACATTGGATATCTTAACATTAGCGCCAATATCACAGTATAAGCTTTGGATGGCACTAACAGGAGATTTTCACCAGCCAAAAGATAGACTGACGGCTTTACTGCCTTTGCTGAATTCAGAAAGTGAATTGGTCAGGGAAAGTTTTTTGTGCAAGCTGGAAGAAATATCCGAAGATTACGGAGGGCAGGTCCTGGAGGTACTTGAAGAAAATCTTGAAGTTGATAAGCCACCCCACAACAATGCGATCGAAAGAATCAAAAAATACATAAGGGATTTTTATGATAAACACACAAATTCTAAAAATGCGCTTTCAGAGTTTGATCCTTACAATACCCACTTCAAGTATATTAAAAAATTCAATGACCTTTTTCATAAGAATATGGGCAGATCAATAGACCAGGGTGCAAGAGAAGACAGTTTCCTTTCGGTATTGGGAGCAAGTACGGTACAATTGTCCAAGGGTGGAGGTTACCGTTTCGGAACAAAAAAAGAGATTGCGCAGTTAAGTTCATTTGGGACAAGCTTTACAATGCCCAGGAGTTATTTTATAGATCCGAATGAGTATGAATTGGAAATTGGCATGCTGATCAGGCAGGACTGGAACGATGAAGAATTTGAAAAAATAATAAAAACCCTTGA
This sequence comes from Chryseobacterium sp. BGARF1, assembly GCF_001677955.1. Taxonomy (GTDB): domain Bacteria; phylum Bacteroidota; class Bacteroidia; order Flavobacteriales; family Weeksellaceae; genus Chryseobacterium. Next base: position 8,067 of record NZ_LELA01000193.1, on the reverse strand, counting down.
AAATGAATAGCAGTAACATCATTGTCCGTGAGTATCTATCAACCTTGAAAGAGGATTCGGAATTGGACTACCTCTTTCCTATTCTGCTGAATGTCATGGGTTTCAGGATTATCCAGACAGCAAAAGAATCAAAAGGACAGTCCCAGTATGACAAAGATATCATTGCTGTTGGAAAAGATGAAAAAGGGATCAAACACAAGTGGTATTTTGAATTGAAAGGATATTCGGACAGGGATATCACCCAATCTAACTTTTCAAAAGGTGATGGTATCAGAGAATCGATTATTGAAGCTAAAGATACCGTATTTAAGGATTCTTCAGTTTCTGGCTTTAACAATCTACCGGTAAAGATAGTCATTGTCCATAACGGCATTTTAAAGACCAATATCAGAGATACATTCGAGGGCTTTATTTCCCGTGAATTCAAGGAAGGCGAATTTGAAAGATGGGACATCTATCACCTGACAGATCTTTTCAGTGAATACTTATTTGACGAATATCTGCTCTCCGACACTGCCAGTAACAGGCTACTGAAAAAAACATTGGCATTTTTGGATTCCCCGGACAGCGATTTCAAGGAATTCAAGGAATTGGTCAATATTCAATTCAAAACTTTTGAGGATATTAAAAGCAGAGCTTTTAAGAAGTTATTTGCGACATTGAACCTGTTGAATTCGATCATCTTTCATTATAGCAAAGAAAATAACTATCTGGTACCTGCTAAAGAATGTTCCAAATTTTTGGTTATCAAAACCTGGCATTGGATCTTGGACAACAACTTACAAAACAAAAAACCTGTCGTCAAAGAGTTCAGAAAAATTCTTTCGGGTCAATATGAGATATTCGGCGAATACTTCAAACGTACATTCTCGGTAGCAAGAACCGAAAATGGCCTTTTTTCTGAATTTGGTGGTTTCTTCGAAAAAGTGGGTTATCCGTTAAGGAGTTTTGAATATTTAGATGATGTGATCTACTATTGCAGACTGCGGAATACCCTATATGAATCAAAAAACAGAACCGCTATATATCATAAGCAAAAAGACATGATCATTGAATTGATCAATAACAACAACAGTTTCAAAAGGCCACTTTGTGACAACCACTCCATTCCTATCGTTCAATTGCTGCTGTTTTTTAGCGACAAAGATTCCTTGAGACGAAAAGATGTTGAATTTTTATTTAGCTATATTGATCAGACCGTTAACAATATCCATTTGGAAAAAATAAAGTTTGACAGATTACCCGAACTACATAATAACATTGATCTGATTATAGAATTTATAGCCACCAAGAACAGACCGGAAAGTTATTGTGACAGTTCTTCAATTCTACTGGCAATCCTTTTGGAAATTTGTGTAATTTTTAATTCCAAGGAGCTTTTTAAAAAGATATTATCCTTTATCGATGATAACCTCAGTCTGCAGATAGTATCCATAGATTTCAGTAACGCTGAAGTTGAGAAAATGCTATTTGATAAGCATCTGCAAAACGAGTATTATGTCGAATGCATCGAAAGGGTTGAAGACGGTCTCACACTCTTGAAAGCTGAAGCTGACTTTACACAGTCCAAAAAATCAGTTATAAACAAAAAAGAAGCTTTGAAATTATACGAAACGGATGCTTTAGGACTCTCATGCGTAAGGTATCTGGCACACAGCTATTTCAAAAATGAAATTTTACCTGAAGAGTGGCGGGCGCTGATAGGGGATCAAAAAAAGCATAATCTGATATAAAACTTAAATATTAAAAGTTAATTGAAAAATAAACTTCCTAAAATATGCTATTGGTGCGGATGTCCTTTGACAGAAGAGCTGGCAAGTAAGGAGCACGTGCCTCCATTCGCATTTTTCCCTAAAGGTCACAGAAATAATCTGATGACAGTACCAGCTTGTGAAAAACATAACAACAGTTTTTCAGAACTCGATGAGAAATTCCAATTCTTTATTAAAGCTCTCAAGACCAACAGTGTAGCAAAAAAGGACCTTGAAGATAGAGTTTTGAGAGGTTTACAAAGGAAAGAAAAACAAAGTTTCATACAAGATCTTGAAAAAAATTCCAGATCTGGCACGATCTATGGCAAATCACATTTCTTTCTTTCATTAAAAGAAAATGAAGCAGAAATGTTTATTGAAAAGATTGTCCGCGGCATTTACTTCTACCATCACGAGAAACCTGCAAAAGGAATTATTCACAGTGTTTCAAAGAGAATTGTTTATGAAGGTTTCAACACCATTGCTGCAGTTGATTTTTTAAAGGAAGACCTGCATCCTGTACTTCTTAAAAAGGGTGAATATAATAATCCCGAAGTATTCAGATACAAATACTTTGCGGCACAAGGTTTATTCACAATATTTATGGATTTCTATGAGCACGCAGAATTTATTGGAATCGTATATCCTGAAGGTTTTACATTTGATTAAATTTTTAGCAAATGCTTTAAAAGTGATAAACTATTAATAGCATAGAAAATATGTAAATGACTCCATCTGAAAATTTGCATCAGAATGATGTAAAAAATATTTTCTTCCTTTCTGGAGTTTGGCAAGTCTTTAAGGAATAAGGAACTGTGTGATATTTTGAGAGTTTGCGAAAATACGATCATTAAAAGAAGATATTTGAGGTCTTGTTATCTGATTCTTGATATCTGCATATCAATCTTTAATTTTGATAATCATTACATCAAAACTATCGATATTGTTATTTACATATTTTGAAGTTATTATAGCATCTGCATCAATAAGTTAAAGCTTTATAGTGTTTTTCTAAATGTTACAAGCTTTTAATATAATTTTACAATGTTAAAATTTTAATTTTTTGTCAGTAATATTTATTAATACTAAAAAAATGAACTTTACTTCTAACATCACACTCCTATCTTCTTTTCATATGGAAGTAGGAAAATGCAATCCTCATGAGTTATACAAAATTCTTGAGGATATAAAACCAGACGTCATTTTTGAGGAACTACCTGCCCATATATTTCATTCAATCTATTCTGGTAAAAGACCACCGCAAACGGTTGAGTCAAGAGCTATAAGTGTTTACATTAGAAATTATGGCGTTAAACATTTCCCTGTGGATACATATGAGTTTGATTTACATGAATTATTTTCGGAGTACGATTTTATTGTTGAGCTAAGTGAATCATATAATAAAGTATTCGAAAAGCTTATAAAATCTGTGTCAGATTTTGGATTTAATTTTTTAAATAGTCCTGCATGTACTGAACTGATCTCAGAATTAAAGTCATTAGAACTTAAAGTACTGAAAGAAAATGCTCCAAAAATTCTTTTAGAGAAATATCAACAGGAAACATTTATTCATGATTTACGAGAAACAGAAATTTTAAATAATATTTACAACTACAGTATTAAATACCCTTATAATAATGCAATTTTAATTTGTGGAACTGATCACAAAAAAGGAATTATGGAAAAACTTACCAATTTTAAGAAGGAGATGAAATGGAACAGTAAGTGGAATTTTTATAATGCATACTAATCAAATCATCAGGATAAAACTAATGTCGTTACTATTTCATTTACACTATAAATCTTGTATATATTGACTATTAAAATATTGATATTCTAAATCTCAGTAACCTTTTTTCAAAAACATAGAAAAGCCCTACCCAGAAATGTTTTAGAAATATGGTTGCTCAAAATTCCGCAAAAATGCGTTTCCGACCATAGGAAGGAATTGCATTTTTGCCGCCCGATTTTCACCATTCATTCACTTTTTAAAACCCAAACAAAGAAACCTGCAAAGTCAATCGACCTTGCAGGTTATAAAAAATTACATCAATTTACTTACTCTCTTCTTCCAGAGTCCAAAACATCTTCACGATTCTCCTATTTTTTCTTCGGATTCTTAAACGAAAAAACTATTCTCCCTACCTTCTTATCAAAGCTAATATACCCCTGATAGGTCTTTCCTTTTCTGCTCTCCAGTCCCTTCATATAAGCGGTCTCCCCTGCCTTCAACTTATCCATCTGCCATTGGCGAAGCTTAACACCTCTGAAATGTGAAGGTACTTCCCTTTCAGAATGATGTACTTCGCTAAAACTAGAACTTCTAAACTTATTCTCAAACATAAACTCCACCCATTGCCTGTCAGCACTGAATTGCACCATCGCAGAAAACAGTGTTCCTTTCTTCGACAACATATTTTCAACAAACAAAGGCTTTCCATCACGAAGCACCTGTTTCTGCTCAAAATCCAATCTCACACCGCAAAGCACATCAGGAATCCTCACAAATTCCATCCTCAAAGAGATCAGCTCATTGGTCAGCCTGTCCAAACTTATCAATGAAGGAATTTTCTCTCGTGTAACCGCACCTATAAGATCCACGACTCTTCCCATATTCCCAGAAGTCAAAAGATTGACCCTATCCTCTTTTGTAAACTTGTGACCCTGAAACTTCTTTCTGAAATCCACTTTCTTACAAACCCTATGCACCTTAACAATCAATTCTCCATCATCGTCAATCCGCAACTGCAACCGTGCATCAATCTGACTTACCGCTTCCCCATCATTAAAAAGTGTCGGAATCAACATCGGTGTCTTATATCCTCTCAACAGAGATTCCAACGCACCAATTTCTTCCAACGTTTCCCTGTCAATACCCATTTCAGCGATCTTGTCCCACGGAACATCCTCGATCTGATAGCGGTATTGAGAACTGCTATTACTAGTAACTGAACCGTTACTGAAACCCTTCTTCAAAACAGAAGTCTCCTTTTCATTGGTTTTCTTATTTCTGATCGCATTGACCGCTTCAATAGACACTTCAACCGCTTTCAGATCTTGTCTTTCTACCTCCGATAAACAATTAATATAGTGCTGTAATTCTATAGCTGTATCGCGTGCCTCAAATTCCCTCACCTTAAAAAATGAATATTCAGAAGGGTCTTTGAGCTGATGATAAAAATCTGAATAGAAGTCCGTAAAAGAGTCCTCCACCGAATCGATTCTCATGACGGAATGAATATTGGTATGGTTCGGCTGAACATCTATGAGATTTCCGTTGTGTTCGATGCCCTTTACAATTCCGACAGAATTATTACTGTGACGAAGTACCAATAAAGTACTCAACTCTGAAATTGCTGTATGATTTCCTATTTTGCTCATGATCTTGATTTTAGATATTATTTGATTCTATTATTTTTCGATTGCCTATTATTTAACTACTCAGATCATCCCATCATCCGCAAAAGAATAATGCGAATCCGAGGTCAGGATCACATGATCCAGTAAAGTCATACTCAGAATTTTCGCCGCCTCTTTGATCTGTGCGGTCATCTTAATATCACAACCAGAAGGTTTTAAATTTCCCGAGGGATGATTATGGGCAACAATGATTCCTGAAGCATTGCAAAGAAGAGCTGCCTGCATAATAATTCTCACATCCACCAATGTCGAAGAAATCCCGCATTCGGATATTTTCTTAATTCCCAAAACCTCGTTCGCCTGATCCAGATACAGCGCAAAAAAAGATTCCCTGTAGTCCATTTCACCCGCATCAAAATGCGCCCTGAAAACATCCACTGCATCAACCGATGATGATATAGACCGTTCACAATTTCCCTTTCTTGAGTAGCTCAATTTAATTTCATTCACAATATTGAATTTCATATTTCCTGCTCCGAGTACGGCGGAGACCTGTTTTTCCCGCACTTACATTAAAAAAACCTTTAGATTCTGTAAATTGCAGATTGAAGGAAACTTTGACTTTTCTTATCTTTTACTTGAATAAATCATTTGATGAAATGCTTATGATCACATCTTCTAAAATGATTTTTACTATCATCTGATGAGATGATTTATTCCAAGAGAATAATAAGGATCAAAATTTCAATGAACTGCAATTGCATCTTGTGAGGTTTCTGACTTTTTCTATGCACATAACCATTCAGGCAGGCACAAGGAAAACTGCAATCAATTCCTTGAAAACAATAAGAAGAACATTGATGAAAGCCTGAAATCTTTTTGCGGAGGTTCTGTAATCTCCGATGACGGATACCCAAAAAGATTTTTTTCCGCAGGGACAACGGAATATATTTGCTATAGAAAATCAAGTAAGCCTCATATGGAATTGGAATGATAGTAATTGAAATATGATCCGCTTATAATTGATTAAAAAAAAGAATGATGTGAGAAGTTTTAAACTTTAAATGATGTTTCCTAAGCACTAAAAGATATTATCTAAGCATTCCAAATTTCACACAATCTTTGCTTCGGTAGCTTCAATGATGAACATACCGATACAAATTGTTATGGTATCTAAAATTGATTGCAAAATGGATGTCAACCACTTGATATTTGAACAAGTTAAGTCATAATTATTTCAAGACACCACAGAAAACGAAAGGCAACAGGAAGAATTTGAGAGAGAATACAACAAGTCTAAAACTTGAAAATCAAAGCTTGGCATCTAGTTGCCCCCCTTTACTACCTAAAGATCTACATTCTATGTGATTTTTTCAATCAACATCCCGCTGGATCTCTCATCGTTAAAAAATGCAATTAGCAGTTCCCTTTTTCAAAAATAACGCAACAGCCCATTACATCAAATAAAAGGTTATGGCATGTAAAAAGAAATAGCCAGGATTGTCACTATAATGAACTATTCACAGAATCATGAAGAAGACATTGCTTTCAGTTATTTTAACAACCCCTTTCCTGGCTTTCTTCTCACAAAGTATCACAGGAAAGATCATCCAATCAGAGAAACCGGTTTCGTATGTAGAAATCATAGCGATAAAAGATCAACTCATTTCCACTTCATATTGTATCCGCATTATTCTAAAATTCTTTTTATTTAAATTTAATTTGTACAAAATAAAAAAATATCACTATAGGAAAAATATGAATTAGGTGCTCAAAATTCTTGTATATAATAAAAGCAAGTTTTCCCATCATTTTTACTATATCCAATTATTATTCTTTTTATATAATTCCTACATGAATAATAAATTCATCTTTTATAAAATATCTTTTTTTGAAATCCTTATAATAAAGCGTCACGTTCTGTCGTGTCACTGATTTACTTTTGTTAAATAAATCAGACTTGTATCAAACAGTTGTGACATGTATTAAAAAAAGTTAAATTCGCAAAAATAATAACCATTAAAAACTCAAATAATGAAAAAGCTCTCCATGAGTGCATTATTGATATGTACTCATACCCTATTCTATTCTCAGGATGTGGTATGGCAGAAAGATATTAAATCCTCTACTCAGGATTTTCTTTCACAAGTCACCACAACCATAGACCAACAGTATCTTATTACAGGAAGCTCGATTCTATCTAAAAAAATAACTTCCGAAAACAAACAAAACAACGGCTACGATTTCCATCTAGTTAAATTGAATCAGCAAGGAGAAGAAGTCTGGGAAAAGTATTTCTCAGGGCAAAACCATGACTTTTTATCGGCGACGGTTGCTACACAGGAGGGAGGATTTCTTTTGGCAGGAACGTCGCATTCCGGGATGGGTCTAGACAAAAAAGACGCTTCGAAAGGAGGATCCGACATCTGGCTGATCAGAATCAATGAATTCGGAGACGAACTGTGGCAAAAAACATTAGGAACGGCGCAGGATGAAGAAGCAAGATCTGTCATTCAGACTGCTGATTTTGGATTTATGGTCGCCGGAAATGTTCAGAATGCAGCCTACGGATTCGGCTCAAAAGATGTAACCGTAACAAGACTTGATAAAAACGGAAAAGTTCTCTCAGAATTAATCTTAGGCGGAAGAGGTTTGGATGAAGTAGAAAAGATGATTCCTACTCCAGATGGAGGAGCGTTGTTGGGAATTTACTCGAGGAGTTCCGAGTTTCGTGATACGGGTTCCGAGTCGCGTGGTTCGGGTTCCGGTAACGAAGCCTCGAATCCCGTATCACGAAACTCCAAATCCAGCCCCAATTTCGGAGAGGGCGATTATTGGGTCATTAAGCTCAGCAAAGACAACAAAGTAGAATGGGAAAAGAATTTTGGAGGTAAAGGTGATGATCATTTGAGAACCATGGCTTTTACGTCTTCAGGATATATTATTGGTGGAGAAT
>NZ_LELA01000192.1 GCF_001677955.1 Chryseobacterium sp. BGARF1 | reverse complement strand
TTGTAAAAGATATTCGGCAAAACACCCGCAGAATATTTACCGCAGAGCAAAAGATTCTAATCGTGATGGAAGGTCTTCGAGCTGAGACTTCCGTAGCCGAACTTTGCAGGAACCATAATATTGCACAGTCGCAGTTTTATGCCTGGAACAAGGAGTTTATGGAGGCAGGAAAGAAGCGTCTGAATGGAGATGTCGCTCGCGAGGCTACGAGTGATGACGTATCAGACCTGAAGAAGGAAAACGCTCGTTTGAAAGAGATCGTAGCTGACCTAGTCGTTCGCTATGATATTGTAAAAAAAAGTTTAGACAGGCTGGATTAATCGATAAATACAGGAAATATATGAGATTATCAGCAGCCGAGAAATACGAAATCATTCAAACGGTGACCAGGAGTGAAATCGGTGTGAAGCGAACCTTGGAAAGTTTTGGAATCGCTAGAAGTAGTTTTTACAAATGGTATCAAAGCTACCTCGAATACGGCTATGATGGCTTGGAAACTACGAAA
>NZ_LELA01000191.1 GCF_001677955.1 Chryseobacterium sp. BGARF1 | reverse complement strand
ATTACCGTAAAAATGAAGCCATATTTACTGAGGGAACCATTCCTAACGGTATATTTTTTTTAAAAAATGGTAAGGTTAAAAAGTATAAGGTGGATAATGATGGAAGAGAGCAGATCATCTATATCTATAATGCCGGAGAATTTTTTGGATATTCAGCAATATTAAGTAATGATACATATGGAGATACTACACTAGCGATAGAAAACTCTGTTATTGCTTTTATTTCAAAAGAAAATTTCTTGAGGATTCTTGATCACTCAGACTTTTTCTCAAAATTACTTCTCAAAAGTCTTAGTCATGAATTTAGTGTGATGGCTAATCTAATGACCGTTCTGTCACAACGAACGGTCAGGGAACGTGTAGCATTAAGTTTATTAATTCTACATAGAAAATATCAATCAAATATAACAGAGGATAAAACTTATATTACATTATCCAGAACAGATCTTGCCAATATGGTAGGAACTGCCAATGAAACGTTAGCCCGTATTCTCCATGATTTCCGGGAAGATCATCTTATCGTTATGGAAGGAAGAAAAATTCTATTAATAGATTTGGAACGCCTTACCCGTATTGCGAATATCTAAAGGTAATAATTGTCTTTACACATTTCAAGGAGCTGTCTGTAAAAATTTGTATTCAAAAAATTTACCTTTTTAAAAATTTCACTTAAAAGAATTGCTCATGTTTAGACACAAAGGGAAAGGAAGAACATATTCCCATAATT
>NZ_LELA01000190.1 GCF_001677955.1 Chryseobacterium sp. BGARF1 | reverse complement strand
AACTCGCATGACACAAGATTTTGCCGAGTTCTTAAAAAAAATCAGCCGATACTAAAGCGCTGCCTTGCAAAACCATTGGTGAGATGTATGGCGTGGATGGTAGAAAATTCCAAAGACAGTACAAACAAAGCATTAGCAATTTTAAAGATTGGGAACAAAAATCGCACTCAGAAGACTGGATACTTTACCCCAAAAACCTCTCCAGGCAGCTTTCTTTGGATGAAGTTGCCCTTTCTGATGGAGAACTTTACACTGTTCTCACTTCCAAAAAAGCAAAAG
>NZ_LELA01000189.1 GCF_001677955.1 Chryseobacterium sp. BGARF1 | reverse complement strand
CACGTCCTTCGTCGCCTCTGAAAGCCTAGGCATCCGCCATACGCCCTTAACGATTTCTTTCCTAATTATTAATTAGTTCAGTATTTTTGCTTAACATTGCTGTTAAATTATTTTGTAAACTCAAACGCTTAATTGCGCTCGGTTTTCTCTTTGTGATATTTTTACCGTTAATGTCAATGATCTTATGTCTTTCTGCTCGTCTGATAAATGAATATTTGTTTTGGCTCTATTCATCGTACTTTTAAATCAGACTCACAAAACTGTGGAGAATAAGGGAGTCGAACCCTTGACCTCCTGCGTGCAAGGCAGGCGCTCTAGCCAGCTGAGCTAATTCCCCCTCTAGTAGTTGTTAGTTGTTGGTGTTTGGTTGTTAGTATTTGGCTTGCGCTTTTCCTAACTCCTAATACCTATAACCTAACTCCTTAATTAGTAGTCTCGGGCAGGCTCGAACTGCCGACCTCTACATTATCAGTGTAGCGCTCTAACCAGCTGAGCTACGAGACTTTGTTATG
>NZ_LELA01000188.1 GCF_001677955.1 Chryseobacterium sp. BGARF1 | reverse complement strand
TCATATTATTAATTTTTCTTTGTTTTTAATAGTTTAAAATTCTTATATTCTTTTTTTAAATACTCTTCTACAGCAAACTCTTGTAATTCAGATTGAGCATCTTTAAAGATCAATCCTTCTTTTGTCATAAAAACAGATAATACATGATCATAATCATCAGCTCCTCTTTCACAATATAAAATTCCTCTCTCTCCAACTTTAAAATAATTAGGATTTTTAATTGAGTCTATTTTTACAGTTAAAAAAGTACCTCCATATTTATTGCTCAAAACAATAAGTTCTTGCGCTTCTGATGATTTAGCCGCTATTATTTTACCTGTTCTTAAGAAATCTTCTACAGCTTGCACAACATTTACACAGTTCCTATCAGCAATCTGTACAACTATTCCATTTACTACATGATGATTAAAATAAATTAAGGCTTGATCAAGATATTTCATAGCATTTTCTGGAGTAATCTTAATTGCAAGAAGTTTTTGTAGTCCCCCTCGCTGCCGCACGAATCCTTTCGTGTGGTCAGTGATCCTATAAATCAAACATTCTAAAAACCACAATATCATCCAAAAGTCCTTT
>NZ_LELA01000187.1 GCF_001677955.1 Chryseobacterium sp. BGARF1 | reverse complement strand
GTGGTCAGTGATCCTATAAATCAAACATTCTAAAAACCACAATATCATCCAAAAGTCCTTTCTCATCAGAATAATCTATTGCGCTGCTGTATCTATAATCCTCTGATCGAAAAACCAAACCTGCCTCAACCGGATTTTGGTGTACATAATTTATTTTTTGATTGATTACATGATTGCTCCACAACTCAATAGGTTTATTATCATGTCTCCAAAATTGATATTGATTTATATTGGAAGCCTTTGCACCTTCTTTAAGAAAGAAAT
>NZ_LELA01000186.1 GCF_001677955.1 Chryseobacterium sp. BGARF1 | reverse complement strand
CCAAGACAGGTAAAGAATCTAATTTTTTTGCCCTACCTGCTCGCATCAGTACTTGATTGGTCAATTTATTCTCTCTTAAAAACATACGATAAACATCTCCAGAATTAGAAGTTAGTAATCGTGCACGCTCATGTATTTCTTTGGGTAAACCATCACCTTCATGCACTGCCTTACTGAGTGTTTTATTATAAATGCCTACCAGACCTAAGTCTGCAAGTACAGATCCTACTTTTAGAAGTTTTGCCTGTCCTTTTGGAACCAATTCTTTTTGAGCCAATCTCTTCCATTGTTCAGGGTGACTAGAATCTATGAAGACGATTCCTGCCACTTCTTGAGGATAAAGATCTCTGAATATTCTGATGTAAGGTCCTCCCATTGAGTGACCTACCAATATATAAGGTGGTTTTTCGCCTGTTTTTTCTAATAATTCATGAAGCTGATGTGCGTAAAATTCGGGAGATTTCTGATCATCATTACTTG
>NZ_LELA01000185.1 GCF_001677955.1 Chryseobacterium sp. BGARF1 | reverse complement strand
GAATCTCCCCAGATATTTTATATTAAATTGAGCCTCCAGAGGGACTCGAACCCACGACCTGCTGATTACAAATCAGCTGCTCTAGCCAGCTGAGCTACGGAGGCAATTTAAAACTAAAACTGTACGCTTTCAGAGAAACTCTACTCTGCGCTGTGACAGCTGTTAAAAAAATCACGCCTAATGCGGTGTGAAAATTGAGCGAAAGACGAGGGTCGAACTCGCGACATTCAGCTTGGAAGGCTGACGCTCTACCAACTGAGCTACTTTCGCAATTTTGTTTCC
>NZ_LELA01000184.1 GCF_001677955.1 Chryseobacterium sp. BGARF1 | reverse complement strand
TTTGTTCTGATAAAACCTACTACACTGGAGTCACCGAAAATGTGTACAAACGTTTTGATGAACATCAAGACGGTAAATATTTTGGCTCTTATACTTTCTCAAGACGTCCTTTACAATTAGTATATTTTTGTCAGTTTATGGATATCGAACAAGCGATTGCATTTGAGAAAAAGATTAAGAAATGGTCACAGGCAAAAAAATTAGCATTGATTGAAGGAAGATATGAAGACCTGCCTAATCTTGCGAAAAAGAAGTTTGGTAAGTAATTTATTTATCTTATCAATTAACTTACGTCAGTCGCAGCGCCAGTTCGAGTGTTTTTCGTAGCACAGCGCAGAAAAATGTATAGAGAACCAGTGAACCGAAGCACAAATGTTGTCTTCCCATCAAAAACTTCTCGATATGATTTTCTTCAAAAATCTACTCGAAGTGACGTCTTGTTTACACGATACGAAAACAGTTTCGTCAGTTCGAGTGTTTTTCGTAGCGTAGCGCAGGAAAATGTATCGAGAACCAGTGAACCGAAGTACAAAATCTGTCTTCCAATCAAAAACTTCTCGATACTCTCCGCTTCGCTTCGTTACTCGAAGTGACGCTCGTTGAATCAAATCTTATTAATACAATTGATCATGCAAATATCATTCGTCTATATATTACTTTGTTCTGATAAAACCTACTACACTGGAGTCACCGAAAATGTGTACAAACGTTTTGATGAACATCAA
>NZ_LELA01000183.1 GCF_001677955.1 Chryseobacterium sp. BGARF1 | reverse complement strand
TTATTTTTAACCTTATATAGTTATGATTGACAAAGAAGAATTATTAAACAACAAGGATTTCTATAAATCCTTTAAGAGCGGAGAAGATTTAACCTCTTTTTTCAAGCAAATGCACAAACGAGCTGTTGAACACATGCTGGAAGCGGAACTAGATGCTCATCTGGACAATGAAAAACACGAAAAAACCAAAGATGGTAATTATCGAAACGGACACGGAACCAAGAAAATTAAATCCTCATTTGGTGATAGCGAAATAAAAGTTCCCAGAGACAGATCCGGCAGTTTTGAGCCTGCTTTGGTACCAAAAAGGCACAATATTATCGAAGGCCTGGAAAATATTATTATCTCATTATACGCTAAAGGTATGA
>NZ_LELA01000182.1 GCF_001677955.1 Chryseobacterium sp. BGARF1 | reverse complement strand
TGAACTTCTAATGGAAAGTTCTGAAAACATGGTCAAATTATCTGCCATAAAATTATTACTCAATAAAATTTAAACAGCCTCTAAATATATTATTTTTTACAAAAACATTACTAAGAAACCTGTTTCAAAATTTCTTACAATCGAAAAAAACAACTAAGTTTAGTATTATTAATCATTTGCAGAAGCTATTTTTTATTTTTCTCAACAATACGTCAAAAGTATTTTGTAAATCACTCAGAAACAATTAAATTTGCAATTCAATTTTTTAAGAATTTATGGCAAAATTGGGAAAAAATGCTCCAAATGAGCAAGAAGGTAAAGAAACAGTGGAATTCTTTAAAGACCTTGACAGAGAGGCTTTAAACACAGAAAGATTCCTAGAAAAATATCAGAAACCACTAAGCATTGCTTTTGGGGTTGTTGTTTTGGGAGTTTTAGGCTTTTTCGGATACCAGCAATTTGTGGTAGCTCCAAAGAATGCTGAAGCTATAAAAACTTATTTAGCAGCACAAAAAAACCTTACAGAAGGTAAAGATAAAGAAGCTTTAGGTGGTAAATCTGCGGCTAATCCTGGATTTTTAGGAACTTATAACGAATATTCTTCTACAAAAGTGGGTAAACTTTCTGCTTACAATGCAGGTTTATTAAAATTAAAAGAAGGAAAGTTTCAGGAAGCTCATGATCTTTTAGACAAGTTTTCGTCTGATAACAAAACATTGATGGCAATGAAGTTTGGCGCAATGGCAGATGCAAAATCTGGTCTTAATAAAAATGACGAGGCTTTAGCGTTATTAGACAAAGCTGCTTCAGCATCTGATGATCCTTATACTTCTTATTATTTTACTAGAAAAGCAGGTATTGTTGCTTTAGGAATGAAGAAAAATGCAGAAGCTAAAAAATACTTTGCAACGATCGACGAAAAATATCAGGACTACGACAACGGAATGTCTGATTCTTATATCGAAATGACTAAATATTTAAATTAAAACATGGCAACAGTTAATCTTTCAGATTACAAGCCACTTCATATTACCAATGCCGAGGATTTTTCTATCGGCATTGTTTTTTCTGAGTGGAATGACTTTGTAACTTACAATCTACGTGATGCAGCTTTAGAAATTCTGGAAAAAGAAGGCGTAAAAGCTGAAAATATAAAGCAGTTTTCCGTTCCCGGAGCTTTTGAATTAAATTATGCAAGCATGCAACTTTGTAAAGAACGAAAGTTTGATGCGGTGATAGCAATCGGGTGTGTCATCAGAGGAGAAACTCCACATTTTGATTTCGTTTGTGACGCCGTTGCACAGGGAATTAAAGACTGTAATATTTTAACAGACACTCCAACTATTTTCTGCGTGTTGACAGATGACACCAAAGAACAGTCAATCGCAAGAAGCGGTGGAGATTTAGGAAATAAAGGTGTTGAAGCAGCAGTTACGGCTTTAAGCATGATCAATTTTAAAAGAAATCTTTCCAATAAAACAGGAAATATCGGTTTCGGAAAGGCTACCTAATTCAGTATGATTGTTAAATCATTTGATTTTATTAAAAATTTTACTGCAATAATTTTTATACGTAATATTTAATTTGTAAGT
>NZ_LELA01000181.1 GCF_001677955.1 Chryseobacterium sp. BGARF1 | reverse complement strand
TGCTGGAAAAACGAGGGCAAAAAAGATTGGGAACGGAGGGCGGAATAGCTGCCCAAAAATATATTGTTAATTGTTTTAACCTACTTATCTATAAAAATTTTTAAATTCGTTTACAAAAAAAATCTATTTTGAAATATTTCATTTTCACTTTAATGATACTAATTTTTGCTTCGTGTACTTCTGTAAAAAAGTATAATGAGCAAAGATTATGCATGATTTCTCCTGAAAAACTGCGTCAGGATGTAGATTTTGCCTACCAAAAACTTGAGGAGATGCATCCGAATTTAAACTGGTATATTTCAAAAAAAGAACTCGACTTTAAATTTGATAGTTTAAAGATGACTATTAATAAACCTTTAACTCCCGCTCAGTTTTATTTTAAATTACAACCCGTTATCGCCCAAATCCGTGAAGGACATTTATCTTTGAAAATTCCGGCAAAAAGGTTTTCAAAAAAAGAAATTAAAGCTTTAAAAAACAAAAAAGGGCTCTTTGGAAGATTTGAATATCATATAGTAGATGACCATTTGTATTTCATTGAAAATAAAGATTCTATCGAGAATATTAAACCCGGAACAGAGCTTTTAAGTATTAATGGGGTTTCGATTACTGATTATCTGAAAAAATATCGCGAACTCATAAGCAGTGACGGTTACAATTCTACTTTCTATCCTTATTATTTAAAAGATGTTTTCTTTAATTTCTTTATTGCTGAAAAAGGAATTTTAGACAGTGTAAAAATTGAAACTCTTTATGAAGATAAAAAACAAACTCTGGTTTTAAAAAGGGAAAGCAAAAACAAAACAGAAATTGAAAAAGAGAAAATCGATAAAAAGAGAACTGCCGAAAAAAAACTGAACGATTATGTAGCATCCACAAGCTCTTACAACAGAAACTTCAAATTTTTAGACAAAGACAGTACCATGGCTTACATGAAGATCAAAAGCTTCTCAAGAACATTTTCAGATAAATTTTATAAAGAATCTTTTGCCAAGATCAAAAATGCAGGATCTTCTTACCTTATCATTGATATTCGTGAAAATTATGGCGGTTCACTCTACGAAATTAATCAGCTCTATTCTTATCTTGCTCCCGAACCTTTTGTTCTGATAAAACCTTCTCAGTTGACATCGAGAGTAACTCCGCTTAAAACCAACTATTTCAGAAAATCAAATCCGCTGCAATACACTCTTAAAAGTTTGGCTTATCCCGGATATTTCTTTTATCAAACCTTGAATGTATATAAAGGAAAAGATGGCATCGCCTATTATAAAATGAAAGAAAATAAGCCTACAAAGCCTAAAGAAAATGCTTTCAAAGGAAAAGTATATGTTTTGATCAATGGCGGAAGTTTTTCAGCATCGTCTATTATTTCATCTAAATTAAAATTTGATAAGCGCGTAACATTAGTAGGAGAAGAAACCGGCGGTGCCAATGACGGAACAGTTGCAGGATTTTATTCTTATCAAATACTTCCTAATTCTAAAATAGATCTACCTATCGGATTACTTTTGGTACAGCCCAATATTGACTTTACAAATACAAAAAAAGGGGTCGTTCCAGATGTTGAAATTTCTCAAAGCGTTCAGGATATTATCGATAAAAATGATATACAATTAGATTGGGTGAAAGCTGAAATAGAAAAAGAGAAAAGCTTAAAAACCACAGATTGATGAAGAAATTAATGAAATTTTTTAAATTAATTGCCATTCTGATTATTTCCTGGTTTTTCATTCATACAACTTACATTATTACTGATGGATTGTCTGATAAGGGCGAAAAAGCAGATATTGCCATCATTCTAGGAAATAAAGTGAACGAAGACGGAACTTTGTCGAAAAGGCTTGAAAAACGTTTGGAAACCGGAATTGAACTCTATAAAAATCATCGTATCAAAAAAATTCTGGTAAGTGGTGGTTTAGGTAAGGAAGGTTTTTATGAAGGCGATAAAATGAAAGAATTTTTAGTAAAAAATTCAATTCCAGACTCTGTCGTTTTAGTAGATAATTATGGTAATAATACCAGATTAACCGTTGAAAATACTTTAAAATTCCAGGAAAAATATAAGTTTAAAAGTATCATCATAGTTTCTCAGTATTTTCATGTAACCCGAACGAAGAAATTATTTGAAAATCGAGGATTTGAAAATGTTTCAAGCGCAAGTCCGAAATATTTTGAGTGGCGTGATTCGTATTCAATTTTAAGAGAATTTCCTGCATATTATACTCAGTAAATTTTTTAGCAGACTTTCATTACTATCTAAAAATTATACAATAAGTCTGTGATAACTAATTTGAAATTTAAATAAGCTTAATAAAATTATGTAGTTTTATCATATGAAAAGTACATTTTTCTCGGTTCAGAAAAAGAGTTCAGAGTATTTTAAAGATATATTCAGTGATTCAATGTATCACATTTTTTTATTTAATGGAAGCGGAAAAATCATCGTAGATTTTATCGAATATCATTTTACAGGAAAAACGGTATTTTTCTCTTCGCCGTTTCAGAATATTCAGATTTTAAGCGAAGATCAAATTGAAATTGAAGTTTTAAATTTTCACGGTGATTTTTACTGTATAGAATATCACAAAAAAGAAGTGGCATGTAATGGTTTGCTTTTTAATAACATTTATCTTTTCCCTCATTTTTCGTTAACGGATGAAGTTTATCAGGAGATTTCAGATTATTTTTCTAAAATTCAGGAGGTAAATCATAAAGAAGATTTTTCAAGTTCGGTTTTACAGTCTTATCTTCAGTTAATACTGGCAATTTCCAGCATGGAAAAGAACAAATTACTTCCGGATAAAGAAATAATAAAGGATGATTTTAAAGAGCTGAAATCTTTTCAGAATCTTGTGGAAGAGCATTTTATAGTAGAAAAAAACCTGTCTTTTTATGCTGATTTATTGAATATAACATCTAATACATTAAGCAAGAAAATAAAGTCTAAATTTAATAAAACTCCTTCTCAGATTATTCAGGAACGGGTAATTCTGGAAGCTAAAAAGGAGATTCATCTTACCCGAAAATCGATCAAAGAAATCGCTGTAGAACTCAATTTTAATGATGAATTTCATTTCAGTAAATATTTCAAAAAATACGTTGGAATTTCGCCTTCCCAATTTAGAAAAGAGACAGGAATTTCTATTGTGGCAGATTTGTACAAGTAAGTTCCACAATCATCCATTTCATTAGCTTTTGATTCGACATAACTTTGTTAAAAATTTAAATTATGTTAGAACTCTTAGCCAATTCTCAGAAAAACTTCATCCATATTTTAAGAATAAGTGTTTTTATTGTTATGGCCTGGATCGGAGGTCTTAAAGCTTTTCAATATGAAGCGGAAGGTATTATTCCTTTTGTTGCAAATTCACCTTTTATGAGTTTTTTTCTTCAAAAAAAGGTTTCCGATACCGATAATTACAAGCTTCATAAAAACAAAGAAGGCGAAGTGGTTACTGAAAATATTCAATGGCACAAAAGCAATGGTACTTATATTTTTTCTTATGCTTTAGGAACCGTGATCTGCATCATCGGAATATTAGTGTTACTAGGAATTTTTTATCCTAAAATTGGAGTTTTAAGTGGAATTTTAACAGCCGGAATGTCAGTAGTTACTCTTTCTTTTCTTATTACAACACCAGAAACGTGGGTTCCCGATTTGGGCGGAAGTCAGCATGGTTTCCCCTATTTATCAGGTGCCGGAAGATTGGTTATAAAAGATATTATTATGCTCGGTGCAGGTTTGGTGATTGCATCAGATTCTGCGAAAAGCATTTTAAAGAAAGATTGATTTTATTTCTAAATTATCGACCCGAAAAAAGTTGGCAAAAATTCAAAAAAGCTCCCAATTTGGGAGCTTTCAATATCATTATTTTCAATTAATTGATATGTTCTACACTAAGAATTTCAATTTTCCTATCACCATTTTCAAAAGGCCAATCGATAATTTCACCTTCTTTATTTCCTACAATTGCTAATACAATATTAGACAATACAGAATATTTTCCTTTTTTCACTTTAGCCTTATCCTCAGAAACGATCACAAATTTTTGCTCTTGAGGGTGTGAAGAATCTTTTATTTTAACTTCACAGTTGATGGTTACAACATCTTTTGGTAAATCACGACGTAAGACCTGCTTTGCATTTCTTAATTGTGCGAGAAGTATTTTTTCTTCTTCAGCAGTTGTTTTTTTTCTTCTTAAATGGTCTTTTATTAAATCATATACTCCTGTAGTTAAAATAATCTGTTCTGACATAATTTTATTTTTAAAAAATTGAAATTTCTGAATGCAGAATATTGACTCAGACATAACCCTCGTGCACAAAAATTTGTGAGAAGCTATGCAGAATGCACATTCAGAAAAAAAATGAATTTGAGTAAAAACACTTAACAATGCCCTGTCCTGAGTCTCGACAGGGATATTAAATAAACTCTTTAGAATTTTTTAAAAATTTATCATCATGAAGATATGATAAAGACAACGAAAGCGAAATCGAGGTATACTTTACCGGAAAAAAGTACTTTGTTGTCATTAAATTTAATTGTTACGAAGATACGACTAATAATCGACATAATAAAAATCGCACCTTCGTATCAATTTACTTTTTTTCAAATTCAATCAAAATATTTTCTATCTGCTGAACATATTTCCCATAAAACATTCTATACCAATATTTTCCAAGCAAGAAAAGACCAAAAAGACCAATTGCAAGTGTAGAAAGAATTGTAGTAGCTACCTTAAAATCACTCAACGGCTTAGGATGTGGGATAAACTCGACAACAATAATGAGCTCACAGACCAAAAATGGTACAAATGAAAGCATAAATGAAAGGTAATACTGCTTATTAAGGTCAAACTGGTACATTAGATCTTTCAAAGAATCGTAAGTATTCATCATTGGGTTGCTTATATTATTGTATAATTTAAAGAACTTGCTGAAGAAAAATGACACCACAATTACCATTGAGAAAAGTAAAACTGTCAAATAAAATTTAAATTTGAACGGAGCTTCAGGAACCGGAATCCAGACCACAGCAAATCCGAAAAGTAATATTCCTACGGTAGACCAAAATTCCATTCGCATATTTTTTCTAATCTTTTCTAGCGGAAGATTAATTTTATTTTTCTGTTCAATACTGATTTCGGGTGTTTCATCAGAAACATCGTCATTCCATGCATTTTTTAGATCATCTATATTCATAATGTTTGTTTTAATTCTTGGCTGGAAGTTGGGAGATGGATGTTGGAAGTCTTCCAGCTTTAAACTTCCGGCTTCCAGCTTATTTATTATTTAAAATATCTTTCAGTTTATTTTTGGCGCGATTCATTTTCACTCTTACATTTCCTTCAGAAATTCCCATTTGATCAGCAATTTGTTTTCCCGAAA
The DNA here is from genome assembly GCF_001677955.1 of Chryseobacterium sp. BGARF1. Lineage (GTDB taxonomy): Bacteria > Bacteroidota > Bacteroidia > Flavobacteriales > Weeksellaceae > Chryseobacterium. Next base: position 5,837 of record NZ_LELA01000181.1, on the reverse strand, counting down.
AATCTTCTAGGTAGTAGAAAATAAATGCTTTATCGATAGGATTTAGCTGATTAATGGCTTTATACATTTCGGCAAGCTTCTCTTCTTTTTCATGGTCGTAGTCATCCTCAATAATTTTATAATTCGAAAAATCTTCATTGGCTATAAAACTTCTTTTCTTTTCCGATTTTAAGAAAATAATTGCGGTGTTGAGTGCAATTCTGTACAGCCAGGTTGAAAATTCACTTTCCCTTTTAAATTTTGGATATGCTTTCCAGACCTGATACGTAATCTCCTGGAAAAGATCATCGCGGTCGTCTTTATCATCCATATACATTTTAGAAATCTTAAAAATGATTCCTTTATGCTTTTCGATTTTGGTAATAAATTCTTGTTGTGAGGTCATGGTTTCTTTACGCTCTGTAGAGTTAGTAGTTGTTTGAAATAAATGTTACAATCTTTTTTATTTTTTCTTTAATAACTGCTCAATAATCTTTTACTGGATAACCTTGTCAAAGTTATTTTCATAATAAATATTAACCTTGACAAGCTTGTGAAAATACACGTAAGATGAATTAAATATTGAAACATCTTGCATCTGTTAAAAATATTAAAATCATCACAAACATATACCACATCTTCATTTCACTTTATTCGTGGCTTAAAATTTGTGTTTTATCAATCACACCAAAAAAATCTAAATATGCCTTACCTTACAAAACAAGACAGCAAAAATTTTCAACTTTATTACGAAGATTTCGGTTCCGGACAACCGATTATTTTAATTCACGGATGGCCATTGAGCGGAAAATCTTGGGAGCTACAAGTTCCTGTACTTTTAGATTTAGGATACAGAGTCATCACTTACGACAGAAAAGGTTTCGGAAAATCATCTCCTACTTTAGAGGGTTATGATTATGACGGATTGACTACAGATTTACACGAACTTATTGCTCATTTAGAATTAAAAAACGTCATTCTTTTCGGATTCTCAATGGGCGGTGGTGAAGTGGTACGTTATTTAACCAATTACGGTTCTGAAAACGTAGATAAAGTAGCCCTAATTTCTTCTATTATTCCTTTGGTAAAACAGAAAGACGATAATCCGCATGGAGTTTCTGAAGAAGAATTATATGGAATCTTAACCAGTTTAAAAACAGACAGAATCACTTTCCTTGAAAGCTTCCACAAAAACTTTTACAATTACGGATTACTTTCTCAAAAAGTGAGTCAAAAACAATTAGATTATGATTGGTCTATTGCCTCTCAGGCCTCTCCAATTGCAACGATAAAATGCGCTGAAAGTTGGGCAAATACAGATTTCCGACCAGAATTAGGCAACGTTAATGTAAAAACTTTAATTGTGCATGGTGACGACGACCAGATTGTTCCTATAGAAACTGCAGGAAAACAAGCTGCCGCAGGAATTGCTGATAATGATTTTGTCATTATTGAAGGTGCTCCACACGGGTTAAACATTACACACGTAGATCATTTAAATGAAATCTTAACAAGGTTTCTCATCAACAAATAAAACTCTTTTTTAAATTTTATAGCTGATTTCAATGAATCAGAAAACCGCAATATTTTCATTGCGGTTTTATTTTATATAATATTTTACAAAAACGCAGTACCACTGTGGAAAATTGTACTGCTTTTTTAGAATTTATCAGAACATTACAGCTGTTTTAATTTTTTCAAAGTAATCCCGAAAATTATCTGTAAAACACCAAACATAACGATGGAGAAAGCCGTGTAATATACAATCGTTAAACCACCAATATAAGGATTGAAGATCATTAATAAAGAAAGTAAAATTCCCAAAATTCCAAATATTAATGGTATTGCCCATGCAGAGACGTTCATTTCTTTAAGAGCAATTGCATGCCCAATTCCTGTAATAGAACGAAACATAATGATAAACCCAACGTATATCGGGAGAAAAGTTGCTGTTAACATCGGTGAAGCCATTAAAATAATACCGAAGAGCAAATCGATGATCCCGCCAACCAATGCCCAACCCCAATTTCTGAAATGCCTGTTGCTAAGTGCATTGATGATTTCAAAGATCCCGCTGATAAAGAAAATTGAAGCAAAAAGCATTGTGAGTGCTAAATAAGAGGATAATGGTGTCCGGAAAATATAAATCCCACTAATGATAAAAATAATCCCGGTAATAATTGGTAAAAACCAATATTTGTAAGGTTTAGAGTAAGTTTCGTTCATAATAAAATTGTTTTGATTAGGTTTATAAATAATTAATGAGTTGTATTTTATTCTAAAAACTATAGCCAGCTCCCAAATTCAGATAAACAGGTCTCATCTTAAAAGTTATGGTTTTAAAATCTGGTTTAAACATATTATTTAAGCCAAAACTCAAATCACCAAAAACATTGAGATGTTTAGAGAACTGCCAAGTACTGCCCAACTGAAGACCGTAAGAAAAATGCCTCAAGTCATTTGAAAAATCATAAGAAGCCGTTTTATCATCTTCGAAAATAACCTTTACCCCTGTAGGATCACCTTCTCTAAGATAGCCATCAAAAACATACCCTGAAAAATTTTTATCCATCAGAAAAGACCAAAAAGCACCGCCTGAAAAAGACCAACGGTCATTTACTTTAAAGACAGCCAAGGTAGGGATGGTAACGTACGAATTAGCAATATGGGTTGAAACTCCGCCTGTCCAATTTCCTGCTACTTTCTCACCACCTCCGCCTATAATTTCCATTCTATAGTTTTTCACTCTAGAATTGGCTTTCATACCTTTATTTTCTAATTTAACACCGGTCCTAATTCCCCAGGAATTAGGGGTTTGTTTGAACAAATAAGTAATGTTTCCTTCAAGACTGATATTCAGCATAGGATTAAAATTGCTCAATTCTCTAATTTCTGCAGGAATTGGAATGGGAGTAAATCCTCCAATATTGACTCCAGCTCGTAATTGATACTCAATAATTCCTGTTTCTTTTTTTTCAGAATCTAAGTCTTGTGCAAAAATTAATGAGCTTCCTATAAAAAGAAACACGAATAAATGGATTAAAATAAGGTATCGTTTGTATTTCATTTTTAATGTATTAATTCGACCTCATCAATTAAAAGAGTACTTTCTACGGCACCTGCAAAAGTATCTCCGTCAATACTTGACGTAAACACTAAGGTAAGACTATATTTTCCATCTTTCAATTTCTGCTGGTCGATTGTTTTATTATTCAATACATTAAAAGGAATGTAAAATTCCGTCCAGTTTGAAGCTTCAATTCGTTGTGCATCTGTGACCTTGGCAATAGAATAAATATTAGGATGGGTAAATTTATTTGTTCCATCAAGGTATTTCAGCTTGTTATCTGTTTCAAAAAAAACAGCATAGATATCCCAAGTGTCTTTTTTGTTTGGCTGTACTACTCCATTCTCTTTATATACAGACCCCGCTTTATATTTGAAAAAACCTTTCATCCCATCTGGAACAAAATCTACTGGCACTCCAAGATGTAAGCTTTTTAAAGGATTGGTAATAGAAGCAGCCAGATCAAATTCTCCCATAAATAGGTTTCCTGCAGCTATAGGTTTCCCCATTACAGCCCCAAGATTTCCAGTAGATCGTGTGGTCAATTTTACTCCCTGCCCTATTTTTCCTTCTGCCCAACGTGTTGTAGGATAACCTTCGGGCGTAGAAGAGGCACCTGTAAGACCGAAACCCGAATTTCCACTTGCCCAATCCATAATATTTTGACCGTTTGCATCGGTTTCAAAAAAAACATCAAACTTACCATTTTCAAGACGTACGTTCTCAAAACTGTACATAGAACTTACCGTAGAAATAATATAAGAAACCTCGTATTTCTTCTGATGCTGACGGTCTTCTGAGGTAACTGTATAGATTTGGGGTTGGCTGAAGTTCAATACAGTTCCACTTTCCGGAAAGATAGTAGCTCCGGGAGTTAATGTAAAGACAGGCGCCTGTTTAGTAATATCTGTGGACGGTTTTACTAAAATTTGAATACGGTTGTTTTGTATAATCGGATCTTTTCGCAAGATAGCAGGATCTATGTCGCAAGATAGAATATCGGCTTCCGCATTGGGAAGTTCTGATTGAATACAGGATAAAAGCCAACAGCTGCAAAGGAAAAGTAAGATGTATCTTAAGTGTTTCATAGGTTAAAAAATAAATAAGATGAACTTAAAAAAATCGTATTGAAGGTACGAATTATTTATTTTAAAACTTATAAAAACCTAATATTCAATAAAAATACATGAATACTAATTATCTTCTATTTACTTTCCGGCAACTTAATGATTATTAATTTTTCTTTCTAAAACCTTTTTTGGTGGTAACAACGATAACTCCATTATTTCCATCTCTTCCATAAATAGCAACAGCAGAATTTCCTTTAATGATCTCAAGATTCTTAATTTTTTTAGGATTAAGGTCTTTTACCGTTTTAGCGTCCACAATTATTCCGTCTACAACCCATAAAGGTTCATTATTTCCTTGAATTGAAGAAGGCATACCTCTGGTTGAAGGTCTAAGAATAGTATTCTCCGGAGCAGCCGAAAGACAAATAATCTGTCCCTGAAGACTTGAAAGAACCGATTTTTTCACAGAGTCATTTTCCTGAGCATTTGTAGAAATAATTCCACCTGCTGTTAAGACAAAACCAATGGCAAACTTTGAGAAAAGTGAATTAACCCATGAATATTGCATATTTCGGTTAAGCTGTGATTCGTAAAAGTTTCCGCAGACATTTTGGGATGAGCTATCAGAAAAAAAATCTAAAATTTCATCATCAGAATCCTCTGTAAAATCTCTGACAGTCTTTGAACAAACCGCGCAGAATCTTCCTTTTTCTTGAGGAGTCATTGTTTCCCAGTTTTCCTGACATGGTTTTGGTAAAATAATTTTCATGGTCTCTTTTTAATTAAAGATGCTGTGTTGAGTAAAAAGGTTGGAAACAGTTTAATATTTAAAACTCGTTGTGCATTTTGAATCTTTGTCTTTCGAAAATAAGTGAAACGGCTTTGTTTAGCTTTATTTCAGTTTTTTTATTAAATTCTTTGTATACCCTTGTGTTTTTATCCGCCAAGACAGACAAAGTTTTTACAATGAATTCTTTCTTTATGACAAACAAAGGCATTTCATTTAGAAAAAAAATACAATCATTTAAATGTCAATCATCTAAAAGTATTTACAAAATACACAATGGGTCAATTAAATGAAAATAATAATTTTTAAACCTTTTGATAAAAAATTAATTTACGCTAGTTTTTTTAGCAAGCTACTCAAAATATAAAACTCAGTTTTTTGTTATAAATTTAACTTAAACAAATTAACAGAAAGAAAAACAATATGACAGAAGAAGTAATTTATAGACAAGAAACACAGGATGATTTTTCAGAAGTATTTGAGCTTAATAATAAAGCTTTCGGGCAAGATAATGAAGCCAAATTAGTAAATGCATTAAGAGATAATCCAAATGTTTTTATTCCGGAACTTTCTATTATTGCCACAGAAAAAAACAAGATTATTGGGCATATTCTGTTGACCAGGATCACTATAAAAGACAAAAAAGAAAATCTTCATGAAAGCTTAGGGCTTGCACCAATGGCTGTGTTACCCGAGTTTCAAAAAAATGGAATTGGCGAACGGTTAATTAAACATGCCCTTGACACTGCCAAAAAATTAGGCTATCAATCAGTAATTGTTTTAGGACATGAGCATTATTATCCAAAATTTGGATTTGAACCTGCTGAAAAATGGAATATCAAAGCACCTTTTGACGTTCCTTCAAATGTATTTATGGCCATTGAGTTGGTAAAAGACGGTCTTAAAAATATTTCGGGGACAGTTATTTATCCTA
>NZ_LELA01000180.1 GCF_001677955.1 Chryseobacterium sp. BGARF1 | reverse complement strand
TGGCTAGAGCAGCTGATTTGTAATCAGCAGGTCGTGGGTTCGAGTCCCTCTGGAGGCTCAATTTAATATAAAATATCTGGGGAGATTCCAGAGTGGCTAAATGGGACTGACTGTAACTCAGTTGCTTCGGCTTCGCAGGTTCGAATCCTGCTCTCCCCACATTTTATATTAAAAAAAGTCTTGCAAGTTTTAAAGATTTTCTTTAAGTTTGCACACCGTTAACCAATAATTTTGGAAACAAAATTGCGAAAGTAGCTCAGTTGGTAGAGCGTCAGCCTTCCAAGCTGAATGTCGCGAGTTCGACCCTCGTCTTTCGCTCAA
>NZ_LELA01000179.1 GCF_001677955.1 Chryseobacterium sp. BGARF1 | reverse complement strand
TCGCTGCTGTTCCACCGCTTGGTGACCATGAATACGTGTAAGGTGCTGTTCCTCCTGTTACAACAATACTTGCTGTTCCGTTAGTTCCGCCATTACATGAGATATTAGTCTGAGAAGTAGTAGCACTCATCGCTGTTGGCTGAGTTACTGTAGCACTTACTGTTCTTGTACATCCATTAGCATCAGTAATCGTTACTGTATACGTTCCAGCTGCTAATCCGGTACGGTCTTCTGTGGTGATTCCTCCTCCCCAGTTGAAAGTATATGGTGCTGTTCCACCAGTAGGTGTTAAATTGATAGCTCCTGTTGAACCTCCGTTACATGCAATATTAG
>NZ_LELA01000178.1 GCF_001677955.1 Chryseobacterium sp. BGARF1 | reverse complement strand
AATTTAGAAAATTATACTGAATTGAAGAAATACCTTTATCTAAATGTTTGGTCATATTGCCATTTCCGTTAGCCAGATTATTATCATACTCAATCGTATTGTGACTTGCCAGATAAGGATAGCCCTCACTCTTTCCAATTTCCTCTTCAGTAACTTTTGTAAGCCTGTTTCCGGTATGATCGTATCTGAGATTGTCAATCTTAAACGCTGCAGTATTTCCTGTCATGAACTCTGCGGAACTGTAATGTTTCCGTTTAGGTCATAGTCTATTTTTTCAAAATATTCTTTGGCCGTAGGATTAATTTCGTTTTGATAAAAACCCGCTAACAATCTGTTTAAACCGTCGTAGACATAGCCGTATCTTTTTAAAGTATCATTTTTTGGGTAGATCCAATCTACTTCAGCAATATCACTATTGAATTTCCCTGTTGTTAAGCTGGTATAGACAGGATTGTTATATTTAATTTATAATGCTTACTACCAAAAAATTTAAAGACTTCTTTAATAAAAATGTAGCCGCTTTGTAAATGAAAAAGCTATTATTTTTCTTCTGCTTATCTATTGGTGTTCTTGCTTCTGCTCAGGAAAAGAAAAAAGACTCCGTTACGACTGATAAACTTTACGAGTATAAGGCACGCACTTTTTATCCATATCAGTATAAATATCAAAATCCTATCAGATTGGATTCTATTGCTGATGAAAAGAAAAAAGAAGAGATACTTTCCTTTATCCGTAAAATATAATCTCTTTCCATAACAAAAAATTAAACCGCCCAAAACAGACGGTTTTTTTGTGCCTAAAATTTCCTTTTTATATCAGCTGGCGCTTTTGGACGTCTTAAACCCTTATAATAAATCCAATCACTTTTTTCAGAAAAACCGCTTTTAAAGTTGTTATAAATAGCTTTTTTCAAAAATCCAGGTTTTAGCAAGGAGCAACTCCTCTAACATAAATTAAGCAAAAAGTGCTTCGCTCATTTCACGATGTATCTTGTGAAGTTTTGTGTCACACTTTTATCTGAGCAGTATTTCTAAGATTGCAAAAAGATGTCCTTTCGGGAGAAGTTAAGCAAAACGTCCTTTGCTCCAAAGTGATATTATTTTTGACCCAGTTGTTTTTTTGATTTTCAGTTTTGGTGTAACACATCTTTTCCGGAAGTCGGTGTAAAATTGCACAAAATACGATGGATAAAGACTTTACAAAATGTGTCCTTTCGTATGAAAAACACTTTTTGGTCTTTTGTATTTCAATTGAAAAAGGAAAAAGAACATCATCATAAGATTGAACAAAAGATTTCATCTTATAAAAACGCATAAAAACGGATAGTATAGAATATTAAAAAAAATACAGATATGGAAGTAACGGATTTCAATATAAATACAATTTATAATTTTTTAAACCCCATTATTATGGAAACATTTTATGTTTTATTGCCAGTGCTGGCAATGCTCGTAGGATTTGGTGTGCTTATCCTACCACGATTGTTAAAGAGTGACAAGAATATCTTCTTGCGGATGAAGAACCCCCTGTTCGGCGAGTTCGAGTATCATCAAAAGGATAAGAACACTCCTTAAACACAAAAGCAAAAGCGTAACCCAAAGGTTACGCTTTTGTCATCTACAAAGGAACGATCGAGACGCTCGCCCCAGCTTGGGGAGGGTAATGAGTATCATAAAAAATGTTTTCCATCAAATCATCTTGGGATGATGTTACATTACGAATAACACTAATCTTTTTTTCTCCATTACTAAAAATCCACAATATTAATAGAGCATCTCTTTGAAAAACTTTAGAAGAATTATTTTCCAAGTAATTTATCGTATTTATTTTTTGTTCACATTTTTTTCTTTTTTTTGAAATTCTTTTCTTTAAAATTGTATTATGACCAAATCCATCCTCTCCATAAAAATAAGAATGACATTTGTTTTTGTTTTCTAGAATGTAGGTGTATTCATCATGATCTTCTCTCCTGCTAAAATTATTGATTAAATAAAAACTATCTTCATTATTAATCTTTTTATTCTCAAAACCTAAACCTAAAAACTGCTTTTCTAAAAAGTCACTTTTTTTAGATTTGATAAAAGTAATATCTTCTAATATTTTTGATTGTTCTCTTTTCGAGTTGGTATTTAATTTTAAACTTTGTTCAAGTTCATTAACAACTAATCTTTTCCAATCATTTGTTGTAAAGATTGGCTCTTCATTATTAATTCTTTTTTGTTGTGAAGAGCACGATATTGTGAATAGAAAAATAAGTAAATACTTCATATAATTGATGGCGATTTTTACTCTGTTTTAGGTAGCTTTCTAGGAGTAACCTTGTTTTCCTCTCTCAGTTTATTTTCTTCTATCCTTACCTTTAACTCATCATTAGGCATTGTATAATTGCTATTATCAGGATCCTTAACCCGTGGATTCTCATTTACTGTTCCATTTGCATTTTGTTCGGCATGTAAAAGTTCATGTCCAAGACTAATTTTTGAAGGCACTCCACCTTTTTTTCCATTAATATCAACTGCATTTTCCATATTAGTATCTGGATTAATTTTAATAAGAGAACCTGTTCCTACGCCAGGATCTCCGTTCTCATTTACATATTGTTTACCATTCTCCTCTGGGTATGTCATAGCTCCTTTTTTTCTAGTTTCTATTGTAACAGTATGCTCGTTGCTTACCAACTTCCTAATTAAATCTGTCCCTCTTGCTTTTTCCCCTGATCGCTCACTAGATATTAACACAGCTCCTGTTTTTTTATCGTAAGAAATTTTATCATTTGTTAACCCTCTCAGATCTCTTAATATTTTGTTTCTGTCTGACGACTTTAGAGTTGTAGGTATTACGATTTCCCTTCCATCAGGGTCAATAAATCTTAGAGGATTATTCATTACATAATTATACGGCGACCATCTGCGATACTTCTCCGCCAGCGGATCCACAATACCCCATCTACCCAAGTCAGGCATATACATCCTTGCGCCATAGTCATACATTCCTGTCTCTTGCAACTCCTTTCCGTTGTACTTATATTGATAGTTACCCCTCGCAATTACGAGGGGGTCTTATTATCTTCCATACGAGGGCTCATTCTTCTTTACAAATTGAAAATAGGATAGGATAGTAGTTATTTGTATTATCTACTATTTTGCTTTTGTCATGTTCTCTGACACTAACTTTATTATATTTTGAACCTGTAATAAAACCTAAGTAAAATGTGTGATTATTTTTTTGGAATTCCCATATTGTAATTTCTTTCTTTGGATTTTGTTTATTTATTTTATTACATTCTCCAAGACTAATTCCTTTCTCTTCTCTATCTTTAGATGTAATAAGGGAAAATCCTGTATCACTATATAAAAAAGCTTTTCCTGTTTTTAGCAATTTCTTAATATTAGGATATGTTTTAAAATATTCCTTTTCAGTAATATATAATCCTGTTTTATTATGTTCTCTAATTAGGATTGGATCATTTAATTTAATAGTATCAGATACCAAATAAAAATCTTTTTTTTCCTGACTGAATAAACATATCGAAAAAAGAATCATTGCAAAACTACTCAGCACTTTTAACTTTTCCATTTCTAAGTTTTTTGTAATCATCATTAGTTTTTAAATTATTATTTTCTAAATGAATAGTGGCACTATGATTAGGGCGAGGTGTAGATTTTGTAGGATTTTGAGGAGTTCCTCCTATAGCACTTAATATTTCTTTCACATGTTGTGAATTAATTGACGAAGAATTACTCGAACCCATAACGCCACCTCCATCTAAAATATTTAAGGTATGGCCTATCTCATGTGCTCCTGTTCCTTTTTTTGAATCTGATTCAGATTTTTTAACAGCTATACTTTTTCCTTCTTCTGTGTAACCCTTTTCGTTTTCTTCAAAATCACTATCATTATTAACTCTATAAGTGTTTCCTTCACCCGATTGATCAGAATTTAAAACTCTATTTAATGCATCATATCTTGACTCATTTTCATTTTGGGTGACTGTTGAAGAAGATAGCTCAAAATTAACTTTTAAAGATATATCTTTTCCATCTGCTCCTTTATAGATGTAATTATATTTGCCACTACTGTCATTCCAGGTTTTGATTGCTCCATTTAGTGAGGCCATATCGTTAGCAACAGCATGATAAGTAGCCTTTACAGTAACTGTTCCAGCTTTCAAATCAACATACACTCCATAATCTCTACCATCATAATCAACAAACATTGCAGGATTATTTCCTGCATATGTGTAAGGTGACATTCTTGTATATTTCTCAGCCAAAGGATCTACCACACCCCATCTTCCGATATCCGGCATATAGAATCTCGCTCCATAATCATACATCCCGGTCTCTTGGAGCTCCTTGCCATTGTACTTGTAATTCTTATAACCTCCTAACAAACTTTTTGATCCTCCAATATGATTAAGCCCAAATGGATAGTAGTCATTTTTATCCGTAACTTCCAATGATCCATCTACCTTCTTTGCAAAGCTTAATCTGGCATTTCCCAAGTGATCTCTGTATTGGTAAATATAACGATTTTCTGCAAAACTGTAAAAACCTTCTGCTGTCGGTACAAAATCCAGATTCCAAAGTCCAGATAATAGAGGTGGATCTAAGGGGCCAATCGGTCCTATTATAATATCTTTTTTGAATGCCTGCTCTTCAAAAGCAACCTCAGTACGACACCATTCACAAGGAGCTATGGTCTCTGACAAGCTATATTGAAAACCATCTAAATAATCTGTTATATTATTGGTTGTCGATTGACCTTTTCCCCCGCCAGTAGAATGCTTTTTTCTTAGCTTTGTACCATCTGCCCGATAAAGATATTCTAATCCAAAGCTAATTTGCACTCCAAATGGGCTATTTTGATTAATGCTTATGTTATCTGGTAGATTCAGGTAGTTATAGGTAATTCTTTGAATCCCTTTATCCAGCATATTGGTCATATTTCCATTGACATCATAAGCTATAAAATTGTTCCCACCCTCGTAGCCTGTGTCATTCAATGCATTTTCAATCACTCTATTTAAACGGTTTCCTATGTATTGATAATCTAAATCATCCACCATTGTTGCTGTAGGAGAAAATACCTGTGGAGCATTTCTCTTCAAGCTGAGGATATTTCCATTTAGATCATAGGTCAGATATTCATTAAAATTGCCATTCTGAGGATTGACTGCATCAGGTATCATCCCAATCAAATCAACATCCGCATCCTCTGGAAGCTGTGCCAGCACGCTGACCCTAAAGTAAAGAACCTTGACTACCTTATCCAAAAACTGCCATTTGATTTCTTCGAGTTCCTTAACCCATCCAAAAACCTGTACCGGAACTGTAATCTCACCCATCTTAAGTACACTCAAAAGTAGAGCTTTTGGTTAATAATTTCTTGTTGTCGTTGTTAAAATTTTGTTGAAATGT
>NZ_LELA01000177.1 GCF_001677955.1 Chryseobacterium sp. BGARF1 | reverse complement strand
TGTAAATTTGAATGTTCAGTTAAAATATCATCCATTAAGTGCTAAACCAGATGATAAAGCAGGAGAGACAGGCCTTGGGTGGAATTTGCTAGCAGGTGGAACAATTACAAGGACTGTAAGAGGTGGCACAGATGAAAGAATATCGTCAACATTAATGTCTAATCATCCCACATTAAAATATGGAATATATATGCATGATAGAAATCCAACATATAAGTTATTTAATAATATCCCAGGATTTG
>NZ_LELA01000176.1 GCF_001677955.1 Chryseobacterium sp. BGARF1 | reverse complement strand
CATTTACAGGGATTAAGTTGGTTCCATTCATGAAATTAGGTCCCCCAGCTTTAACTTTAACATTAAAGTTCTTCGTTGAAGTAACTTTTAAAGAATTGGCTTTAGTAATGGTTTGATCAGAGTTATAATCTGCTGCAGTAGCATAGTTGAAGTCAACGGTATTACCAATTGCAGTACTCCCGGCGTCGATAGAGATTACATCATTCAGGGTAATGTTTACGGTTGTGGTTGCAGTTGTATTTTGAGCATGAACATTGTTAGTTCCTAATA
>NZ_LELA01000175.1 GCF_001677955.1 Chryseobacterium sp. BGARF1 | reverse complement strand
CAAATCCTGGGATATTATTAAATAACTTATATGTTGGATTTCTATCATGCATATATATTCCATATTTTAATGTGGGATGATTAGACATCAATGTTGACGATATTCTTTCATCTGTGCCACCTCTTACAGTCCTTGTAATTGTTCCACCTGCTAACAAATTCCACCCAAGGCCTGTCTCTCCTGCTTTATCATCTGGTTTAGCACTTAATGGATGATATTTTAACTGAACATTCAAATTTACA
>NZ_LELA01000174.1 GCF_001677955.1 Chryseobacterium sp. BGARF1 | reverse complement strand
CTCTATAGAATTCTGTAACAGGTTCTCCTCCTTCACCAATTCCCGCATTTGGGCATTGGGCACCACTAGTACTTATACAAGATTGCCAACTCATTCCAAATGTAGTTACCGGAGCTGAAAATACATTCGGGCTAATTTGTTTGTAAATATTAAATTCCCAATTAGAGTAAACCAAATTTCCGAGATCTAGGTGTAATTTAACGGTCTGCGGAGAAAGTATCGTAAAAAAATCTTTCTTAATATTAGGATTAAATGAATTAACCCCCTCTAATTCAAAATCATTATTATGCTCTATCCACTCTCCAGTTACTGCCTCGATAGGTTGTGAGAATCCAGCAAAATGACTATAAATATTTTCACCAAAGTCAAACATCACTTTTCCTTTAGTAGGATAAGTAATAGAGCTGATAACATCTTGAGTGATATCTACAGGTTCATAAAAATCATTACCTCTGTAATATCCCCAACTGTCTTTTTTAAATATTTTATTTTGGTTGGTATAGCTGATTTCATATTCATTTAGATTATTAGTATCGCCTGATTTAGTTATTTTTTTTAATAAAAGTTTTTTGAGATTAAGCGAGGGGTCAGGAAATGTCAAGAAAGATGTACTGGTATAATCATAATCAAAGGTATATTGATCTACAAATTGGTTAGTACTTTGTCCGATAATATTACTTTGTATAGATTTTAATTTATACAATTCTGATGAATTAAAATAATTCGAATCATTTCGCCCTTTTTCATAAGTGAAATTAATA
>NZ_LELA01000173.1 GCF_001677955.1 Chryseobacterium sp. BGARF1 | reverse complement strand
TTTCGGTATCACTATCTAACCTTTTATGTTTAGTAATAGCCATCTTTGGTGTTCCCGAAAAATCAAGTTCAGATTCCGTCTTGGTATATCCTCCCAAATGATTAATAGAATGACTTCCGATGGCTCTTCCTTTGGTATCGTACCAAGTATAATTTTTTGTCCAGTTATCATCTTCAATGTTTTTTACATAAGAAACCAACGGTAGACTTTTAGTATTGATATTTAAAGTTAGATCATCTGTCAATAAAGGTAAATTAGTGACTGTAGGAGTAAATGAGGGTGTATTTGGAGGATATGTATCATAATAATTTACAGATAACACGGTTTCTAAATACGGGAAATGATCATTAGAATAGTAAACCTGCATTCCATTTTTCGTAAAACCTGATCGAGATCGATTTTCAATGATTAAATTATTACTTATCATATTTTGCATATCAGCTCTGTCTGTTCCTCCTACAATCCCCGTAAGAATGACCCTTCCGAACTTATCATATTTCGTAAAAAGCCACTTTCCTGTTGGGTGCATTACAGCATCCTGTGTAAAGATCAGTCGGTCGGCTTTATCATACACCATGTATTCCCAACCTTTCCCCGGAAGCTTTTTTTCTACCAAACGGTTTCTGCTGTCATATTTATATTGGTAGCAAAGGTTATTTAATGTGATATCAGGAAATGCGCCGGTAGTTAAATTTTTAACCGCATCTACTGCTAAAGGCGGAATGACAAAAGCCAGTTGATTATAATCATTGTAAATATAATAAGTATCTGCTTTTGTAACATCGTCAAGCATTTTTCTTACCAAGATGGTTTGTCCCTGTCCGTTTTTAAACTCTATGGTTTTATTACCATCTTCATCGGTTACCGTATTTTTGTACAACTGATTAGCTCCATAACCGACTGATGATAAAACAATTTCAGAAACGAATGTAGAATAATCAAATGTAGCAGTATATTTTTTCACCTCCCCATCTGCATTGGCGT
>NZ_LELA01000172.1 GCF_001677955.1 Chryseobacterium sp. BGARF1 | reverse complement strand
TCTTTTGTTTTGCTTCCACCAAAAGATTATTTTCTTGTTCAATAGCTTCCCAACGATGGTTTATTCTGATTTCCTGCAACGCTTCTATGGCTAACTTCTGAACATGGAAACGGTCGATAACCTGTATTGCATTGGGGAAACATCTTTTGGCGATGAGCTTCATAGAACCAGCCATATCCAGAGTGATTTCTTTTGCTTTTTTCCGAAGTTTGCTACTTATTTTTGAAAGATGTTTTATAACGATATCACTTTTCGTTC
>NZ_LELA01000171.1 GCF_001677955.1 Chryseobacterium sp. BGARF1 | reverse complement strand
TTTTACGATACCTACATTTTCTGTCGTTTTCAGTACCGATTTGCGTGTGCAAAAGTAAAACTTTTTTACTAACTGACCAAATGTTTCTAAAAGAAATTTTAAAGTTTTTTGATGACCCTAAATCTTTAGCTTTTCATTTAATCTCTACTCCTGCGCTCCCGTTTTACCGGACTGCAAAGATAAGAATCTTTTTATCTCTCACAAGCTTTTATTAATGAAAACTTAAAAAAGATTTTTT
>NZ_LELA01000170.1 GCF_001677955.1 Chryseobacterium sp. BGARF1 | reverse complement strand
TGTTTTTCCGCGGAGAGGAAAATCATCTACCATAATCTCAGGAACGAAACCTTTTGACTGCAAGATGAGTGATGAGAATTCTTTTGGATCTGTATTTTTCTCTTCAAAGTAAATGTGTAGAATTTTGTTTTCTTCTTCTTCAAATTTCAGAATCTCAAAATAGTCAATCAAGAGTTCTGGTAAAAATAATTTAAGTAGTTCCGAATCATTTAACATACTACAAAAATATCATTTACTATTTTGCTCCCCAAGTTTTGAGACTGAGCCGTTTTGAGGGATCAACAACAAAACCTGGGGATAAACTAGATAAAATTCTATTTTTGTATTTAATGAAAACAGAAGAAATACTCAAGCTGCTCTTGC
>NZ_LELA01000169.1 GCF_001677955.1 Chryseobacterium sp. BGARF1 | reverse complement strand
TAGGGTAAAACAAGTAACTAGGGCTAAGTCGTAACAAGGTAGCCGTACCGGAAGGTGCGGCTGGAACATCTCATTTTAGAGCGTCTTAAGACGATAAACAAATAAGTGTCGCAAGACACGATGCACTTACTTAAAGTGAAGCTTTAGTTTTTATTTGGTTGATATATATATAAAAATACAAAACCCACTAGAAATTAGTAACAGGGAAGAGAGATTGAGTATGAAGAAGAGGAAAAAGAGATATGCAAATATTACTTATTGCTCATCGCCCATTACTCATAACAAAGTCTCGTAGCTCAGCTGGTTAGAGCGCTACACTGATAATGTAGAGGTCGGCAGTTCGAGCCTGCCCGAGACTA
>NZ_LELA01000168.1 GCF_001677955.1 Chryseobacterium sp. BGARF1 | reverse complement strand
CAGCAGAATCTTTCAATGCGAAAATAAAAAACTTCAGATTACAACTTAGAGGCGTACGAGATAAGTCTTTTTTTCTATTCAGATTATCAAAACTTTTTGCTTAGTCCCCAACTTTTGAGACTGATCCATGAAAATTCTCAACGCAACTGATATTAATGAGCAAGTGTAAGAAAACATAAAAGCCAGCTAAAATTTAGCTGGCTTTCTAATTTAAATCATAAATTAATCGACAATTTCATATTCCACCGGAATCGTACCGTGATCGGTATTTCCGATTTCATCGAACGCGGCTTTAGACATATCTAATGCTCTTGACGAATGGAAAGGTCCTCTATCATTAATCGATACGATTACTTCTTTACCATTGTTCAGATTGGTAACCCTAATTTCGGTACCAAAAGGAAGCGTTCTGTGCGCTGCGGTAAGTTTTGAATTATCAAAAACTTCTCCGCTTGCAGTTTTTCTACCGTTAAATTTATCGTGGTAGTACGATGCATAACTTGTTTTCTTCGCATCTACAGCATTATTCGTAAATGAATAAATACCTAGTGTTGAAATCATCATTATGATTACGAGAATGAATCTTTTCATCATTTTGAACTTTTACTTGTTTGACGAGGCAAAACTATACTTAAACTTTTTACCTGCCTATTCTAAAAGTTAACAAATGTTAAATAAAACTTAAATAAAACTTAATTAAGTTTGTAAGTACCTATTAATAGGGGATTTAGACTACTAAGTTAAAAAGTGTTAAAAAAACAGCCAAAATGTTAACATAATTAACTAAATGGTGCATAATTCAGTATTCAACAAAAACATAACATACTTAAAATCAACAAATTAATCAAAATTAAAAATTGAAAAAAATCGCTGTAACGAATTAAAAAAACACACTACTTATTAGTAAATCATAAAATATTATGGAAAAGCTAAAAAACAACAAAATACTGCTTATTCTCGTTTTAGCGGTGATTTTGATAGGAATATTTTCCGCAGGAAAAGAATTTGGGCAGTATCTTTACCAAAGATTTAACTAAAAGATAAACTGCATTTTAACTAAAATAAAAAAACCAATGACGAATCATTGGTTTTTGCTTTTATATTTTAGCTTAAACAAGCTCTCCGTACAAATCAAATTCTTCAGCTGAAGTAATTTTTACATTGGCAAATTCACCAATTGAAATGTAAGTATTTTCTGCAGATACCAAAACGGTATTGTCTACGTCCGGAGAATCGTATTCTGTACGACCTACGAAATAGTTCCCTTCTTTTCTGTCGAAAACACATTTATAAACCTCACCGATTCTCTTTTGGTTTTTATCCCAAGAGATTTGCGATTGCAATTCCATAATTTCTTCTACTCTCGCCTCTTTTACTTCCTGTGGAATATCATCTTCTAAAACGTACGCTCCTGTATTTTCTTCATGTGAATAAGTGAAGCATCCTAATCTATCGAATTTCTGCTCTCTTACCCACTCTTTCAATTCCTGGAATCTTTCTTCCGTTTCCCCAGGATATCCTACAATTAGAGTTGTTCTGATTGCCATATCTGGCACTTTCTCTCTGAATTTATCTAATAAGGCATTTGTTTTCTCATGAGTAGTTCCACGTTTCATCGATTTCAACAAATCTGAATTAATATGCTGAAGCGGTATATCTATATAATTACAAACTTTCGGTTCTTCACGGATAATATCTAAAACATCTTCCGGGAAACCACTTGGAAAAGCATAATGAAGACGGATCCACTCGATCCCTTCTACTTTCACCAATTCTTTTAAAAGTTCGCCTAGAGCTCTCTTTTTGTAAATATCTAAACCGTAATACGTTAGATCCTGAGCAATCAAAATTAATTCTTTTACTCCTACTTTCGCTAATTTCTGAGCTTCTTTCACCAATTTCTCAATTGGTGTAGAAACGTGGCCACCTCTCATCAAAGGAATTGCACAAAACGAACAAGGTCTATCGCACCCTTCAGAGATCTTAAGGTAAGCGTAATGTTTTGGTGTGGTTATTAATCTTTCGCCAACCAATTCATGTTTATAGTCTGCTCCTAAATGCTTCAATAAAATTGGAAGATCTCTCGTACCAAAATATTGGTCAACATCAGGAATTTCTTTAATTAGATCTGGTTTATATCTTTCTGAAAGACATCCTGTAACGAAGACCTTTTCAACTTCACCTCTGCTTTTAGCTTCAACAAAATCTAGAATCGTATTGATTGATTCTTCTTTTGCATTATCAATAAAACCACAAGTGTTTATTACAACGATATCACCTTTATCTTCGTGCACAACTTCTTTTCCGTTGGCTTTCAGCTGGCTCATCAACACTTCAGAATCGTACACGTTTTTGGAGCATCCCAACGTGACGATATTTATCTTTTTCTTACCTACAGATTTTGTGCGCATTTTATATTGAATAATAAGTAATTAGTAATCAGTAATTTTTGTGGGTGCAAATTTAAGAATAAAAAAAAGAACCGATGATTCGGTTCTCTATTTATATTGATTATAAACAATATTATATAAAATAACATTAATATGCTTGTTCATCGCCTTTTACTATATTATATAGCGTTAAAAATATTATTTTCATGTCTAAAAAGAAAGACCAGTTCTGAATATACCAAACATCTTTTTCTATTCTTCGTTCCATATCTTTATGAGAAAATATTTCACCTCTTGCTCCCATTACTTGTGCCCAACCTGTAATTCCCGGTTTTACAATATGTCGGGTCATGTATTTCTTTGTAATTTTTGAATACATTTCTGTTTGAGATAACATATGAGGTCTAGGACCTACAATTGACATTTCGCCAAAAAAAACATTTATAAACTGTGGTAATTCATCAATACTTGTTTTTCGTATAAAAGCCCCGAACTTGGTAATTCTATTATCATTTTTAGTTGCGGTTTGCAGATCAGCATTTCTATTGCTCGTCATGCTTCTGAATTTCATACAATTGAACGGTTCATTATTTAGGCCTGATCTTTTTTGTATGAAAAATACAGATTCATTACTTTCTAGTTTTATAATTAATGCAACAATAGGTATTAACCAAGATAATAAAAATACCATTACAAAAAATGAAAAACCAATATCAAATGTTCTTTTTAACAACTGCTTCTTAGGATTTGAAAGGGGTTCTCTTATAAGTTTAAGAAATGGAATTTCGTGGATTACATCAAAATAATTAGGTCCTAAGTTGGCATATTTGAAATCGGATACCATATAGATTCTTATCATTTTATGTTCAGCAATTTCAACAATTTGTTTATAAAGCTCAACATCTATATCATTATCACAGAAAATGATGCTATTTATTTTTGTTGTTTCTAAATCCTGAATTAGTTTATCAATTCTACCAAGATATTTATTTTTTGTTTCTGTACTTACAATCGTATACGTTCCTCTTATTCCGAGCGCTCTTCTTAAATCATTATTGGATAGCAATGTGGCAGATAGTTTGTTCTCACCAACCAATACTGTATTAAAAGAATAAAGTTTTCTGCCTAATTTTACTCTATTTTTCTTTCTATATAAAAAAAGTAAAAATCTAGTAAAAGACATAAAAAAACTAACCGACAGAAAATATACGATAATATTAGCATAGTTGATTTTCACAGAAAAAATCAGAAGTAAGAAAATGATAGAAGTAAAAATTAGTAAAGAAAAAGATTTGGTTAAAGCATTAAAATGCAATGATGATTCTTTAACTTTCAAACTTTTATAGGGTTTGGTAATTATTGTTATTACAAACCAAGATATATTGAGAAGAAAAAGCTGAACTTTATATTCTTGAGAAAAATTTTTTTGATCGAATTCAAAAAAATAGAGCTTGCCAAAAATAAATAAGAAATTGATAATGATATAATCTATTATCAAAAATATTTTAGGAAGGTGTTTAAAAAAATAAACTAACATACAATAATTCAATCATTTGTGATGATACTTACTTTAATTAAAAGCTAAAAATTAAACATTCTTATTTTTAAGCTTAAAAAAACTCTAATATATTAAAAATTTCTCAAAGCAAATGTTGGTAAAACTTGATCTTTATCAGATAAAATAATATCTGCGAGCGGAAGTTTCCAATCTATATTGAGATCAGAATCATTCCAAAGAACACCTCCTTCTGATTCTTTATCATAAAAATTGTCACATTTATATGAAAACACAGCAGTTTCGCTAAGAACAGAGAACCCGTGTCCGAAACCTCTGGGAACATACAATTGTAATTTATTTTCGGCTGTTAATTCAATAGAAAACCATTTTCCAAAAGTGGGAGAATCTTCGCGTAAATCAACCGCTACATCTAGAACTTTTCCTTCTAAACATGACACTAATTTTGCCTGAGATCTTTCTCCTTTTTGCAGATGTAAACCTCTGAGAACGCCATAGCTGGATTTTGAAATATTGTCTTGAACGAAATGACCATTCAATCCTGTCAATTGTTCAAATTTTTGCTCATTATATTTTTCGTAAAAATAACCTCTGTCATCCTCGAAAACAGTAGGTTCAATAATATAACAGTCTTTTAGTGGAGTTTCTTTTATTTTCATACGACTTGCTTTCCTAATGTGGAATCGATTTTTTTTGTTCTTGTTCGAAAACTTCTTTTTTTAAGGCTGAGCTAGAAGAACCTATGATCTCTTTTATTATAGAATTTCTCTATTCCCTTCTCATCGTAATAGTCTTTTCCAGTGAAGTTGTTATCTTTGTAATCGCTTCTGATTATAGGTACATTTATTACAAAAGATTGTAAAATATCCATCAAATCTTGTTCTGTATTATAAGGAATTATCTCGTCCACATCTTTAGAAACTTTTAGCTGTATAACGCTCAACAATAGTTTGGGAAGGTTTGTTTTTGTTCAGACAATCTAATGTAGAGTCTAGCTGTAGTTCGACTATTAAATAATCACAAGCAGTTTTGGCTTCTTATAGCATTTTTATATGACCCCCATTTAGCAAATCAAATGATGAGAAAGGAATTCCAACCTTTTGTGTTTTCATAACTTTTATCTTAGTTATTACAAAAATAAGAATAAATCGCAAAAACTCAAAACATATCCTAAATAAAAAAACAAGAAAGATTTTTATTTAGGATATGTTTTCTTCAACAAATAAGTTCAGCTTTTTTATAAAAACTTCTTCACTAAATTTTTTCGAATTTTCACGAATAACGATAGGATTAAAATCCTTTATATTTTTTTCAAAGTTTTCTACAGCCTCAATTATGTTCTCAACTTGTTGTTTATAAAAAAAGACACCCGTTTTCCCTTCAATTATGGTTTCTAAAACACCTCCCTTGCCATAAGCTATTACTGGGGTTCCACATGCCTGAGCTTCTACTGGTGCAATTCCAAAATCCTCTAATGATGAAAACACAAATGCTTTTGCGTTAGTTATATAATTATTAATTTCAGTAGATGATAGATACCCAGTAAAAATTATTTTATCTGAGTTTTTTGCTGATTGTTCTAATTTTGATTTTTCTGGACCATCACCAATTACAATTAATTTTTTATTCAATTTTATAAATGCCTTTACCAACAAATCAAATCTTTTATATTTCACAAGTCGTCCAACGGTTACATAATATTCTGAATCGGAAATATTTATTGTGCGCAAATTAAAATTCTCTATTGAAACTGGGGGATAAATAACAGACGATTTGACTTTGTAGTTTTTTTCAATCCAATTTTGAACATATATAGAATTTGCTATGATGTAATCGGGATTTTTAGCCATTTTTTTATCAAATCTTTGAAGATATTTTCTAAATGGCAAAAATATCAGGCCTAATATACCTGGAAAATAATTATCATATTCATCCCACACGTATTTAAAATTTCGTGCTTGTATATAACATATATGCGTTTCATTTCCAATTCTAAAGCCTTTGGATAAACACCATGATGAACTGATTACTAAATCTACAGAATATTTTTTACGATTTTGCGAATTAAAATTTTTAGTAACTAAAGGAAAAAAAGGCAACGCAAATCTAAATTTATTTCCCAAAAATTTCAACAAATAACTTGTGTTTATTTCTGGATTCTTCCCATTAAACATTATTAGCTTATCCTTTTTCTTCATTATATCTGCATAAGCAAAATAATAATCAAAGGACATGCATTTATCTATAGAATTTATGACTCTCTCTGCACCTCCATATTTGTCAAACCAATCGTGAATCAAAGCTAATTTCATGTAGAGTTATTAAAATTATTTTTTTTAGTGAAAATATTATATCTGAAGAAATATTGCCTTAGCAATTTCTTATTAAATTTATTTAATTAATTCTGAAAAAAATCAAAAAAAATATAAAACTTAGAAATAGTGGTTATAAAAAGGTATTCTTCTAAATTTGGAAAAATACACAGAAATTAATTTCTTCAATTATTTTGGAATTGACAGATAATATACTGATTTGGGG
>NZ_LELA01000167.1 GCF_001677955.1 Chryseobacterium sp. BGARF1 | reverse complement strand
GGCTCAGTCTCAAAAGTTGGGGACTAAGCAAAAAGTTTTGATAATCTAAATAGAAAGAAAGATTTATCCTTTACTCCTCTGAGTTGCATTCTAAAGTTTTTGATTTTCGCATTGAAAGATTCCGCGGATGCATTCGTACTTCTTCCATCAAAATAATTTAGAATATCATTATAATGATGTGTAATGGTATTTTTGAGGATAGAAAACGACTTGAAACCCGACTCTTCCACTTCTTTAAACCAATGCGCTAGCCCTCGAAGCAGAAAGTCATCTACTGCTATTTCTTCATGAAAGCCTTTGGATTGGAGTTGGAGTGAAGAGAATTCTTTTGGCGTAGTGTTTTTTTCTTC
>NZ_LELA01000166.1 GCF_001677955.1 Chryseobacterium sp. BGARF1 | reverse complement strand
AAAGTGCTAAACACGGAAGTGAAATTTTTATTAATATAAGAAATAAACCGGTCAAAGGTGTGATTGTGAAAACTCCATTTATTAAAGATTAGATTAAATAACTGTATGCTTGTTCCCAAAAACCATTATTATACAGAAAATCATCTGTGGTTAAGAAAAATAGGATTATATGATTTCTGTGTAGGGATTACCGACTTTGCTCAAAAGGAGATAGGAGAAATCCATCTGGTTGAATATATCATGCAAGAATCTATCATAGGTAAAGAGAACCATTTTGGAGCTATACATGGAATCAATAAGACTTTTTCGCTTGTTGCTCCATGTGACTTTCAAATTGTAGAGGTGAATGAAAATGTAACTATAAAACCTTCCCATATTAATACAGACCCGTATAATTCTTGGGTTTTTATTCTTTCAACTCATATCTCAACTGATGAATTTTTAACATACAAAGAATATTTAAAAATAATAAAATGATTTTTCAACAAATTAGTCAAAATATTGATGTAAAAGATATCGTCTTTAATGAAATATATCCTCCAAACATAAAGGTCGTTGCAGAAAAACACTGGACACCTGTTGCTGTAGCCAAAATGGCTGCAAAATATTTGGTTGAAAAACCAGGTACGAAAGTACTTGATATTGGTGCGGGTGCAGGCAAGTTCTGTCTGGTTGGTGCTGCTTCTACAGAAGGTTTTTTTTATGGAATAGAGCAAAGAGCTTCCCTCACTAAAATATCAAAAAAAATAGCAGTGAGGCATAATATTACGAATGTAGAATTCTTGCATTCCAATATTGATAAAATTAGCTTTTCTGATTATGAAGCCTTTTACTTTTTTAATTCTTTTTTTGAAAATATAGATACTTCAGATCCGATTGATGATACAATACTTCCTGACAGCGATTTATACCACGCTTATTCAGATTATGTAAAAGAGCAACTCAATAAAACTCCTGTAGGAACCCGGTTGGTTACTTATTGGAGTAAATGGGATGAAATTCCAACAAACTTTGAATTTGTGGACTCTGCCTGCAATGGGTTTTTAAGTTTCTGGAAAAAGGTATCCTAGCTGAATGTTTTAA
>NZ_LELA01000165.1 GCF_001677955.1 Chryseobacterium sp. BGARF1 | reverse complement strand
CATTGGTGAGATGTATGGCGTGGATGGTAGAAAATTCCAAAGACAGTACAAACAAAGCATCAGTAATTTTAAAGATTGGGAACAAAAAGCACACGCAGAAGATTGGATACTCTACCCAAAAAATATCTCCAGACAGCTTTCTTTGGATGAAGTTGCCCTTTCTGATGGAGAACTTTACACTGTTCTCACTTCCAAAACAGCAAAAGGTAGAAAAGGAAGTA
>NZ_LELA01000164.1 GCF_001677955.1 Chryseobacterium sp. BGARF1 | reverse complement strand
ACCTGAAAACTTAATGATTAAAAAAAAATATGGAATTTATTTTATATATCATTCAAAGAAATATTATGAAACCAAAAATTGGGAGTATAAGCTTTTAGGTAATGCACCATTTTTGGTAGAAAATAAAGATGGTAAGATAATTGAGTTTGGAACTTCAAGAGGAATGGATGATTATATTCAAGAATATGAAGCAGGGAGATATCCTTAATTAAAATCTAATTTAACCACCTTCGGGTGGTTTTCTTGTGAAATGAGGATTAATAGAAATGTTATCTTTAAGTGGAGAACTTACCCCCCCCGCTGCCGCACGATTGTATCGTGTGGCTTTTTATTTTACAAACTCTCTCTCAAAAGTTTTATCTTTATAAAAAACATAAAGATGAGCAGA
>NZ_LELA01000163.1 GCF_001677955.1 Chryseobacterium sp. BGARF1 | reverse complement strand
TTTGCTGCCGAAAGAAGAAAATGATTCGGTGCCGGGATTAAGTCTCTTTGCTTCAAAATCCGGTAAACACTAGATTCTGAAATAAAAATACCTTGCTCATCGGTAATTTTGTAGGCCAGTTCCCTTGCAGACAATTCGGTGTGTTCCAAAGCGATTTCTACCACCAAATCTTTCTGTCTTTCAGGAATGCTGTTCCATTGTCTTGTGTTTGCCCTTTTCGTAGTTTCCAAGCCATCATAGCCGTATTCGAGGTAG
>NZ_LELA01000162.1 GCF_001677955.1 Chryseobacterium sp. BGARF1 | reverse complement strand
AGTTTTGAGCCTGCTTTGGTACCAAAAAGGCACAATATTATCGAAGGCCTGGAAAATATTATTATCTCATTATACGCTAAAGGTATGAGTGTGAGCGATATCGAAGAACAGATAAAAGAATTGTACGATTTTGAAATATCAACTTCCGCTATTTCCAGAATTACCAATGCTATTGCAACCGAGGTCGTTAGCTGGCAAAACCGTCCTTTGGAAGATTTATATCTCATTGTTTGGATGGATGGGATTGTTTTCAAAGTTCGTGAGAACTCTAAAGTTATCAACAAAACCATCTATTTAGCAGTAGGTTTAAATCGGGAAGGAAAGAAAGAAGTTCTCGGGATGTGGCTTGGCAAGAATGAAAGTTCGAGTTTCTGGATGGGTGTTTTAACCGATCTCAAAGCCCGCGGCGTAGAAGATATCCTCATTACAGCTACAGATAATCTCAATGGATTTACTGGGACCATACGC
>NZ_LELA01000161.1 GCF_001677955.1 Chryseobacterium sp. BGARF1 | reverse complement strand
TCAATTTTTGCTTATCTAAAAGCTCTTCTGCGCTACTAAAATACTCTCGTTTTCAGTGGGGCAAAAGTAGTACTTTATTAATACACAAAACAAATGAAGGAAAGATAAAAAGGCTAATTGTGGGAAACATAGTAATTTAAAACACTATTATACAACATTTTAAAAGTTTAAATATAGTTATCCACATTAGCAGAAGTGAGTGTTGGGGATAATAAAAAGTGACTTTTATTGTGTTGGAAGGCCTGTTCATGAATAAAAATAAGGGGATTAAGGATTAGGTGTCGCTCCTACGGAGCTTTTTATCTAAAGCAGATTGTTTTCTACAAAGGTGTAGCTCCTACGGAGCGTTGGAGCGTTGGAGTGTTGGAGTGTTGGAGTGTTGGAGTGTTGGAGTGTTGGAGTGTTGGAGTGTTGGAGTGTTGGAGTGTTGGAGTGTTGGAGT
>NZ_LELA01000160.1 GCF_001677955.1 Chryseobacterium sp. BGARF1 | reverse complement strand
AATCTGAACTTGATTTTTCGGGAACACCAAAGATGGCTATTACTAAACATAAAAGGTTAGATAGTGATACCGAAAGAGTAATTACCGAAAACTTTACTTATGATCACCAAAACAGATTATTGACCCATATCCATCAGGTTGATAACAATCCTGTGGAATATCTTGCTCAGAATAAATACAATGAGCTTTCACAGCTAGAAAGCAAAAAAGTGGGTGGAACAAGTTCAAACACACCTTTGCAGCAGGTGGATTATCTGTATAATATTCGAGGATGGATGACACAGATCAATGATCCTGCAAATTTAGGAAGTGATCTGTTTGGTTATAAAATAAAATATAATCAGGTAGAAGGTGAACAGACTCCTAATAATGATTTTTCAACTCTTCAGGTAAAGCCTAAATACAACGGTAACATTGCAG
>NZ_LELA01000159.1 GCF_001677955.1 Chryseobacterium sp. BGARF1 | reverse complement strand
TTATGAACTTCTAATGGAAAGTTCTGAAAACATGGTCAAATTATCTGCCATAAAATTATTACTCAATAAAATTTAAACAGCCTCTAAAATTAATTCTTGTATGCTTTGTAAGTTTTATTTTTCTTACTATTCTTTCCGTTGTTGTGATCTGAAAAGAGATCTTTATTTTATAAAAAATATTCTTCCATCCCATGCAAATTCTCCACCTCGTCCCAAGGTTGTACTATAAATAATGCTCAGACAAATCAATGAACTTATGATAATGATGGGGAGCCAGTATTTATCGTTGTTTTTCTTAATGAGTCGTCTCGTGATTAGAAAATGAATGAGTGTTGCCAAAATAATTGGAGAAAAATAGATTATATTTCCAAGTCCATGACCAAAGTTTAAGAGCCCAATAAGAGTCAAAATACAAAGTGCAATTAATACACGTAAAACGACAGTGTTGATTGCTTTTATATTCATTTTATTTAATTTAATCTATTTAAAAATTCTAAAGTCCTCAATTATGGCAGAGCCATATCTATTTTCCCATTATTTTTTTCAGCTTGATAAAATCTCCGCAACTTCCAAAATTCCTGATGCTTTTTTCTGTTCCGATTATTGTTGCAAGATGGCAACTATAGCAAATCTTGGCGATGCCGATAATTTTATTTTTTTTGCTGAAAATTAAAATATCTCTAAATATAGGGATGCATAAACTTTCCAAATTGTCACTACAGTTCTTTTCGCTGAAAATATCATTTATTTCAGGGTATAGTTTTTTATCGAGATTATTTTTCTTAAAACCATATTTTATAAGTTTTTTGGGAAAATCTTCTTCTATTTTTTCAGGATAATTATTTCTTAATATTGATAGAAACAAAGCATCTTTCTTACTTATTTTTTTATACTTGTATGAGTTTTTCTTTCTCTGATATTCTATATTAGAAATACCTTGAGAACTAATATCTGTCGAGTAATAATCTACCTAGTCAAAATCAAAAAAAATTGATTCCTGAGCGTTGATTTCAGAAGAGGATGAAAAAAATTTATGTATATCCGTAATCATCCATAATTTCGTATATTTGTTTGTTATATAATAAGTTAGATGGATATATTTAGTTTTACGGCTGATTT
>NZ_LELA01000158.1 GCF_001677955.1 Chryseobacterium sp. BGARF1 | reverse complement strand
TGAACTTCTAATGGAAAGTTCTGAAAACATGGTCAAATTATCTGCCATAAAATTATTACTCAATAAAATTTAAACAGCCTCTAAATATTATGAGTATAAAAAACAAAGTTGCTGCATTTTTTTCTTTGTGTTTTGTAGTACTTGTTGCGTTTATTACTGGAATAATCGTTTATGAAAGAAGATCTTCTTCAAGATTTAAAAATACACCTTTAAAGATTTCCGAGAGAGATTTAAAAAGTGAATGGGGAGAGCCGAAGAGAATAAGTCAAAACGGTGAAACTAAAGTATCATTTTACAATTCGCTTTTTACCTATTATGCTTTTTCAATAGATGAAAATAATAAGGTAATCCGTAAATATCAAGACTAAACTTATCTTTTAAAGAATTTTTGCTATTATAGATTTTTAATATTAATTTTGTTAAATATGATAGATGAATAAAATAATCATTCTATCATTTTGAGTATTTATTTTGACTTAGAAAATCGGAGCGTTAAGAAAATTAAGGATGTGAACGTTAAGAAAATTCTATTGTTTGAGTGCGGGATAAAATAAGAAATAAAACAACAATCTTAAATACGCACGAGTTTAGAATTTTTAGTGAACAGCCTTTATTTTTAGCGAAGAATTTCAAGTCTTGAATTTTTGTTTCTTTTGTTTCAAGACAAAAGAAAAAGTAACAATAAAATTATGAAGTTTTTTAAAAAGTTAGCTGTTTCTGTTTTGTGTTTTGGAAGTGTTCTGTCATTTGCTCAGGAAAGTGATTTGGGAGCTTGGTATATGTATTTTGGGAATAATAAAATCAGCAAAAAGCTGAATTTCCATAATGAGATTCAATACCGTAATTTTGATGGAATTGGTGATTTGGAACAATTATTAATTCGTACCGGAATTGGTTATGATTTGACAGAAAATAACAATAATATTTTGCTGGGTTATGGTTTTATTTTGAGCCAGCCTTATGTAAAAGGTGAAAAATCAGAAAATATTGAGCACCGTATTTTCCAGCAGTTTATTACAAAGCAGAAGTTCGGAAGATTTAATCTGCAGCACCGTTATCGTTTGGAAGAACGTTTTTTACAGGATGATTTCAGAATGAGGTTCCGTTATTTATTAGGATTGAATATTCCGATCAACAACAAAGAAATGTTGCCGAAAACTCTTTATGTTTCAGCGTATAATGAGATTTTTCTTAATTTAGATAGTCCTGTTTTCGACAGAAATCGAGTTTATGGAGCTTTAGGATTTATCATTAATAAAAATATGAGAATTGAAGCGGGATATATGAATCAGCTTCAGGAAAATAAAAACCGTGGACAGATACAAATCGGTTTTTACAACAATATTCCGTTTACAAAAAATTAATTATTTTTAAACCACAAAAGAAACAAAAGATTTTATGAATCTTACGTTGTTCAAAAGTTTTCAAAATTGTAAATGAAGTAAAATATTACCTTTTGCAACCTTTGAGACCCTCTTTCTTCAATCATTTCTTTTGTTTCTTTTGCGGTTGAAATTTATGTCTCAAAAAACTAAAGTAAAAAAGACTTTGATTCGGTCTTTAAAAACAGAATCTTTAAAGAGTTTTCAAAACTCAGAAAAACTAAAATACTTTTTTTATAACAACTAAATAATCACAGACCATGATTCACGATTATGTAATTATTTCCATCGCTGTACTTTTATCGGTGATGATTTTGGTGATGGTAGGGCAGAAGCTCAAAGTAGCTTATCCGATTTTTCTTGTGATTGCAGGTTTACTCGTAAGCTTTATTCCGGGAATGCCGCAAATAGAAATTGAGCCCGATTTGGTGTTTCTCATATTTCTTCCTCCTATTTTATTTGAAGCGGCCTGGTTTACTTCGTGGCAGGATTTTCATAAATGGAGAAAACAAATTTTCTCGATGGCATTCGGACTGGTTTTCTTAACATCGATTGTTGTTGCCTACCTTTCTTCATCAATTATTCCGGGATTGACCGTTGCAATGGGATTTCTTTTGGGTGGTGTGAATTCTCCTCCAGATGCGGTGGCAGCAACTTCTGTTTTAAAAAACATGAAGATCCCTAAAAAAATTACCACCATTTTAGAAGGCGAAAGTTTAATTAATGACGCGTCGAGTTTAATTGTATTTAAATTTGCTTTGGCTGCGGTAATTTCAGGACAATTTATTTTCCGTGAAGCAGTTACGGATTTCTTTACAATGGCGATTGGCGGTGTTGCAGTAGGGATCGGAGCAGGTTTGGTTTTTGGAAAATTTTTAAGATTAATTCCTTCCAATTCTAATATTGATACTGTAATTACTCTGATTGTTCCTTACGTAATGTACGTTGCAGCAGAACATTTTCATTTTTCCGGAGTTTTGGCGGTTGTTGCAGGAGGATTATTGATGTCTTATAATTCGCATTGTTATTTAAGCCACACTTCGAGAATTCAGACTGGAAACGTTTGGAGCGTCGTTATTTTCTTAATGAATACCATTATTTTTATTTTAATTGGACTTGAATTACCAATTGTAGTTGCAGCAATGAAAGACTATACAATTTCAGAAGGTATTTTTTACAGTATAGTGATTGGAGGCGCTATCATTTTCACTCGTTTGGCTTACAGCTATGCAATTGTTTATGTTCCAAGATTGTTGTCTAAAAAAGTTCGGCAGGAAAATCCAAAACCCGATTGGAAAGAACCTTTTATCATCAGTTTTGCAGCGATGAGAGGAGTGGTTTCTTTGGCGGCTGCACTTTCAATTCCGGTTTATATCAGTCCGGGAGAAGCTTTTCCGCACAGAAATATTATTCTGTTCGTAACTTTTGTGATTATTCTGATTACTTTGGTCGGACAAGGTTTGTTACTTGCGCCGATTTTAAAATTCCTAAAAATTGAAGATGCAGGAAGTGAGCTTCCGGAAGAAAAGCAGGAAGCTATTTTAATGAAAAAATTAAAAGAAACGGCACTTCAAAAACTCACTTCAGATTTCTCTGAATTGTCTGAAAGCAACAGTCTCGTAAAGCATCAGATTTATAAACTGGAAAATGAAATGAAATTAATTGCAGATAAAACGCAATGTATGGGGTCTGCTGTAGATTATGCAACCGCAATGAATGAAAATAAAGATGTTTTAAGACAAGTCATTCAGGCACAGAGAAACGAACTTCACCGTATGAAACGTGAAAAAATATTCGACGACCATGTGATGAGAACCATCGAAATGCAGCTCGATTTTGATGAAGCTAAGATTACAGGATTTGCGCATTAAATTTAGAGTTTATTTATTCTTAAAATATTTTAAGTAGGTTAAAACAATTAACAATATATTTTTGGGCAGCTATTCCGCCCTCCGTTCTCAATCTTTTTTGCCCTCGTTTTTTCAGCAGCAAAAAAGGATTTCCACTCAGGTCGGGCTGCAATCATATTACTTTTCAAAATGTATGG
>NZ_LELA01000157.1 GCF_001677955.1 Chryseobacterium sp. BGARF1 | reverse complement strand
TATGAACTTCTAATGGAAAGTTCTGAAAACATGGTCAAATTATCTGCCATAAAATTATTACTCAATAAAATTTAAACAGCCTCTTAAAGCTCCCACCTGATATGGGCTAAAATGTTCTAAGGATTTTTTAATTAAAATAAATGAAGAGCCCCAGATAACACTTAGTATAATCAGAAGAAGCCATTTTTCTTTATCTGCGTTCATTGTTTTGGTGTAAAATTTTCAAAAAATCTTTTTTAGGAATCATTCTCGCACCCAAACTTTCCAAATGGTCGGTGTGAGATTGGCAATCAATTAGCTCAAAATCATTTTTATGGGTTTCTACGAAATGAATAAACCCCGCTTTGGAAGCGTTACTCACCTTTGCAAACATACTTTCACCACAAAAAACTTTTCCGATCTGTATCCCATAAAGTCCACCAACGAGTTCATTATTTTGCCAGACTTCTACACTTCGGGCAAGCCCATAACGGTGAAGCGTGTTAAAAGTTTCCATCAGTTCATCAGAAAGCCAGGTTCCTTCCTGTCCTTTACGATTGATTTCCCGACAGTTTTTTATCACTTCTTGGAAGTTTTGGTTTTCAGTAATAGTAAAAACTTTTTTATCTAAAATTTTTCTCATCGACTTTGAAACCTTCAACTCCTCAGGAAAAAGCACAAATCTAGGGTCGGGACACCACCAAAGAATTTCCTCGCCTGGGTTAAACCAAGGAAAAATTCCGTTTTGATAAGCAAACCAAACTCTTTCTACAGATAAATCGCCGCCGAAAGCAATGATGCCTTCGTGACCGTCATAGTGTGCGGGGTCTGGAAATGATATTGCGTTTTCGTCTAATCGTACCATTATGATGAAAAAAAATCCCACTTTTCAAAAAGCGGGATTAGTATTTGATTTTATTTCTTATTAAAAAGGTAAATCGTCGTCATCGTCACTTGCAAAAGGGTTGTCATTTGAAACCGGAGCTGCAGAGTGAGACGGAGAAGCTTGTGTAGGTTCTGAGCCATTATCTAAAACTTTTTCTACTCTCCATCCTGTAATAGAGTTGAAATATTTAGTTTCTCCTTGTGGTGAAACCCATTCTCTACCTCTGATGTTGATTCCTACTTTCACATTTTCTCCTTCTTTCAATGTGTCCAACAAATTTATTTTATCTTGTAAAAATTCGATGTTGATGGGCTGCGGATACTGCTCTTGTGTAAGAATAACCATTTCTCTTTTTTGAAAACCACTTGCAAATGTTTGAACCTCAGTGATTTTCTTTACCGTTCCTTGTAATTCCATATCGTAAATATTAACGGTGTAAAAGTAATAAAATGAAATTTAAAAAGAAGGGTTTCAAATAAATTTCACAAAAATTTAATTTTTTTTCAAAAAAGGTTTGGAGGTAAAGAAAAATGTCCTATATTTGCACTCAGAAAAACGAAACAAGTTCTTTAAAATAACTCAATAATAATGCGGATGTGGTGTAATTGGTAGCCATGCCAGACTTAGGATCTGGTGCCGTGAGGCGTGGGGGTTCGAGTCCCTTCATCCGCACTACTTTATTGCGAAAATAGCTCAGCTGGTAGAGCACAACCTTGCCAAGGTTGGGGTCGCGGGTTCGAGTCCCGTTTTTCGCTCACATCACGCCCTGGTGGTGGAATTGGTAGACACGCAGGACTTAAAATCCTGTGCCTTCGGGTGTACGGGTTCAAGTCCCGTCTGGGGTACATAGAAAGACTGTTAATCATTGATTAACAGTCTTTTTTGTTTTATAAACTTTCCATATTTTAAAAAATTCAATACTAAAATAAACTCATCAATATGGTGAGAAAAATTATAAGATTATTATATAGATTGTTTGCATTCATGTATACATACATTTCTCTTGTATAAAAGTAATTATTTTATTGTAAAATAAAACGGCTCAGTCTCAAAAGTTGGGGACTAAGCAAAAAGTTTTGATAATCTGAATAGAAAAAAAGATTTATCTCGTACGCCTCTGAGTTGCA
>NZ_LELA01000156.1 GCF_001677955.1 Chryseobacterium sp. BGARF1 | reverse complement strand
TCTTTATCTGAGTTTCATGTGATGTTTGCATTACCAAAACCTGAACATCCGCTGGTTAGTTTTATCCGGTTGGAGAATATGAAAATGCAGGAGGAAACATTGCCTGACTATTTGGTTTTGGATTTTCACAAGATCGCCTATAAGGACAGTATTGGAAAGACTAAGTATGGACAGTTAGTATTTAGAAGTATGCATCTATATTTATAATCATTCTTAACGAAACATTTTATAATTTTGATATGTGAAAAAATGGATTTCCATACTGTTAATTTCCTTTTATTTGGTTTCGACAACTGAAGTGTATCAGCTATTGAAAATCCCGACACTGATAGAGCACTTTATTGAGCATAGTGGAGATAATCCTGAGATGACACTGATTTCTTTTCTTAAAATGCATTATGATCATCCTGTGAAAGATGCTGACTATCAGACAGATCAGAAGTTACCTTTCGTAACCCATTCGTCTCATCTTGTGCTTGTTTTCACTGTAAATCCTAATTTGACTGTTGAAGTCAAAAAACCAATCATAACAGATCATCATAAGAAAATTTTTTCCTTTGGTAATCTTTTCTATGATAAAGATGCTTCAAATTCTATCTGGCAGCCGCCAAAAAACTGTTAAAATCTTTTCGTTTTTACTTTACGTTTTTATGACGTCAATCTTATTGTGAACATTTATGTTGATGATATGCTTAGTGATATTCAAAACTAAGATTATCGACCGAATTTCACGATCTGATCGTGCTGACTATTTTCTTGTCAGCTAAAAACGTATTCAATTTCAAAAAAATTTAACAGAATTATTTATGCTAACAAAAATCATTGAGTTTTCTGTAAAGAATAAACTCATTATAGCATTATTGGTATTCGGGTTGATAGGCGTAGGCGCTTATCAGGTGACCCAATTACCAATAGATGCAGTCCCTGATATTACCAATAATCAGGTTCAGGTGATAACCACTGCGCCATCATTTGGGGCGACAGATATAGAAAGACTCGTTACTTTCCCAATAGAACAGGCGAACAGTAATATTT
This sequence comes from Chryseobacterium sp. BGARF1, assembly GCF_001677955.1. Taxonomy (GTDB): domain Bacteria; phylum Bacteroidota; class Bacteroidia; order Flavobacteriales; family Weeksellaceae; genus Chryseobacterium. The sequence goes on along the minus strand of NZ_LELA01000156.1, from coordinate 9,998 downwards.
CGGGATTAAAAGAGATCAGAAGTTTCTCAAGATTCGGGCTTTCACTGGTGACCATCGTTTTCGATGACGATGTTGATATTTATTGGGCTAGACAACAGGTTGCAGAGAGACTGCAGCAGGTACAGAATCAGATTCCACAGGATGTAGGAATACCCGCTTTAGGACCTATTTCAACAGGATTGGGTGAAATTTATCAATATGTTGTCCGTCCGAAAAAAGGATACGAAAGCAAATATGATATTACAGAACTCAGAACGCTTCAGGACTGGATTGTCAGAAGACAATTGCTTGGTGTAAAAGGCGTTGCGGAAGTCAGCAGTTTTGGCGGAAAACTGAAACAATATGAAATTTCCGTCAATCCGGATAAACTGAATGCTTACGGAATTACCATTACCGATGTTTTCGATGCTTTGAAAACCAATAACCAGAATACAGGTGGTTCTTATATCGAAAAAGGACCTACTGTTCTATACATACGAAGCGAAGGATTGGTCGGAAATCTGGATGATATTAAAAACATTGCGATTGCTACCAAAAACAATGATGTTCCTCTGTTTATAAGGGATATTGCAGAGGTGCGTTACGGTTATGCAACAAGATTTGGGGCAATGACCTACAATGACACCGGCGAAGTTTCGGGTGCGATTGTGATGATGCTGAAAGGTGAAAACAGCAGCGAGGTGATCAAAAATGTAAAAGCCAAAATCGAGCAAATCCGAAAAACCTTGCCGGAAGGTATCGTAATAGAACCATTTTTAGACAGAACCAAAATGGTCAACAACGCCATTGGTACTGTTGAAAAAAACTTGATGGAAGGCGCATTGATTGTCGTTTTTGTACTGGTTTTATTTTTAGGGAATTTCCGTGCAGGTTTGTTGGTTGCGTCCGTTATTCCTTTGGCAATGCTTTTTGCGGTATGTATGATGAATCTCTTTGGCGTCAGCGGAAATCTGATGAGCCTGGGCGCGCTCGATTTCGGGCTGATTATAGACGGTGCCGTGATTATTGTAGAATCGGTGATGCATCAGTTTACCCACAATTCAAAATTCAGGAAAGCGCTGTCGGTTTCAAAACAGGAAATGGATACCATTGTCATAGATTCCGCAGGAAAGATGATGAACAGTGCGGTTTTCGGGCAGATCATCATCCTCATTGTGTATCTGCCTATTTTAACACTGCAAGGGATTGAAGGTAAAATGTTTAAACCAATGGCACAAACCGTTGCCTTCGCTTTATTGGGCGCGTTTCTGCTATCTCTGACTTATATTCCGATGATGAGTTCTATTATTTTAAGCAAAAAAATAAGCCACAAAATGAACTTCTCAGACCGGTTAATGGCAAAAGCTGAAAATTTGTATCGCAAAACCTTATTAAAAGTTTTAAGAATACCGAAAACCATTTTCAGTATTGTGATTGTGCTTTTTGTCCTTTCCGTGGCGGTTCTAAGCAGAATGGGAGGCGAATTTATCCCGTCACTGGAAGAAGGAGATTTTGCTGTGGACACCAGAGTTTTGCCAGGAAGTAACCTCAAAACCACAATTGAAAGTACGCAGAAAGCTGCCCATATTCTGAAAACCCGCTTTCCGGAAGTACAGAAAGTGGTTACCAAAATAGGAAGCGGAGAAGTCCCCACAGATCCGATGCCAATGGACGCTTCTGATATGATGGTGATTCTGAAAGATAAAAGCGAATGGACTTCCGCCAAAACTTTTCCGGAGCTTTCAGATAAAATGAGCAAAGTGTTGGAAGATGTTCCAGGAATTACCGTTGGTTTTCAGTATCCCGTTCAGATGCGTTTTAATGAATTGATGACCGGCGCAAGACAGGATGTTGTCTTGAAAATATTCGGTGAAAATCTGGAAATATTGGCGAAAAATGCCAGTCAGCTCGGGAAAATAATCAATACCGTAAAGGGAACTCAAAACCTCTATATAGAACCTGTTTCTGGTCTTCCGCAGGTAATCATCCAGTACAACAGACCGGTGATTGCACAATATCATTTATCGATTGGAGATATCAACAGAGTGATCAACACCGCTTTTGCAGGACAAAGTACAGGTCTGGTTTTCGAGGGTGAAAAACGCTTTGACATGGTCGTCAGATTAACTAGCAATGACCGTAAGAATTTGGATGATGTCAGAAATTTACTGGTTCCTACCCCGTCCGGTAATCAGATTCCGCTTTCTCAGCTGGCCAATGTTGAGATTAAAGATGGTCCGAACCAGATCCAGCGTGAAAACGGACAGCGGAGAATTGTGGTAGGTTTTAATATCAAAAACCGAGATGTCCAGGGAATTGTAGAAGAACTTCAGACTAAAGTTGACAAACAATTGAAGCTTCCTACAGGATATTACGTCACGTATGGAGGTTCATTTGAAAACCTTAAAAATGCCAAAAACAGACTGATGATCGCAGTGCCGATTGCTCTGGTTTTGATTTTTGTACTGTTGTTTCTGGCGTTTAATTCGGTGAAAGAAAGTCTTTTGATTTATACGGCGATTCCGCTTTCCATTATTGGAGGTGTGCTGTTACTGGCTGCAAGGGGAATGCCCTTCAGCATCAGTGCTGGTGTTGGATTCATCGCGCTTTTCGGTGTGGCTGTCCTTAATGGGATTGTTCTGATTTCAGAATTCAACAGACTGTACAAAGGTGGAATTAAAAATATTGTAAGAATTGTGGTAGACGGCGGAGAAGCCAGATTAAGACCTGTGTTGATGACCGCTTTTGTGGCTTCATTAGGATTTATTCCGATGGCAGTGAGTAACGGAGCTGGAGCTGAAGTTCAAAGACCATTGGCAACTGTTGTCATCGGCGGACTTTTGATTGCCACATTACTCACACTTTTTGTGCTTCCGCTGCTTTATGTAACCATTGAAAAAGGATTTAAAATGAAAAATAATCGCAAAAATATAATAACGCCTGTTCTCATTATTTTCTTTGTTTTAACGGGAAATATGATGAATTCTCAAACCAAGATCACTTTAAATGAAGCGGTTGCCATCGCTTTGAAAAACAACAGAGGTCTTAAGAATGAGAAATTAAAATCAGAATATGCAAAAGCACTCATCAAGACGTCTTCTGACATTCCTCAGACAGGCATTTCTGCGGACTACGGGCAAATCAACAGCGCTTACAGTGATATGAAATTCGGGGTTTCCCAGAATATTGCATTTCCCACTGTTTACAAAAGACAGAAAAATCTGTACACAGAAGAATGGAAAAAAAGCAAGTTGAATATTTCATTGAAAGAATATCAGCTGAAAAAAGACGTGACACTAACCTTCTACAACATTCTGTATTGGCAGGAAAAGGAAAAAATTCTGAATGAATCTTTAGATTTTTATTCTCAATTTCTGGATAAGGCAACTTTAAGATTAAAAAGCGGCGAGAGCAATATTCTGGAAAAAGCGACTGCTGCCAATCAGAAATCAGCTATTGAAATCCAGATCAAACATGTGAAACAGGAACTCAGAACTTTGCAGTTGCAATTGCAATGGCTGCTGAATTCAGAAACAGAAGTAATTCCTGATGGAGACCGTATTTTTTCTCTTTCTCATCTTCAAAATGATGTTTCCAGTAATCCTTCGCTAAAAATATTGGAGCAGCAAAAAAACATTGTATCAGAACAAACAGCTTTGGAAAAATCCAAATTACTGCCCGGTTTACAATTGGCTTATAATCTGAACAGTTTCCGTGGAATGGGCGCAGATGATAAGGTGTACAATGCTTCACCACAATTTCATTCGGTTCAGGTTGGCGTTTCGGTTCCTATATTTTCTGGCGGACAAAAAGCGAGGATTGAAGCTTCAAAAATTGCAGAATCTGTAAGTGAAAATGATTTTCAGAATGCGGAGTTTACCTTAAAAAATCAATATAAAAAACTAGCAGAGATTCAGCAGAAGAATCTGGAAATTGTTTCCCAGTACGAGAAATATGAACTGAAAAATGCCGATACGATTCTGGAAACCGCTCAAAAACAGTTCATCAACGGAGAAATTAATTACTTGGAATTTGTAATGCTTACCAATCAGGCGATCAGCATCAAAAATAATTATACAGATGCCGTGTGGAATCTCAATAAAAGTACTGTTGAGCTGGAATATATCACTTTAAATCAATAAATTATGTCAAAATCAATTCAAAATAAATATTCGGTTTTATTAATACTTGCCGTCTTTTTTTCGGTTCAGTGTAATCAAAAAGAAGAAGTTGTTATAAAGCCATCAACTCCTAAAGACGAAACTACGGTTACATTGACCGATGCTCAGCTTAAAAATACGGCTATCGAAACAATGCCATTGTCTGAGAAAAATATTTCTACGGTGCTCAAGATCAATGGAAAAATAGATGTTCCGCCACAGAATCTGGTTTCCGTAAGTGTGCCTTTGGGCGGTTATCTGAAAAGCACCAATCTCCTTCCTGGAATGCGAGTAAACAAAGGACAGGTGATTGCCGTGATAGAAAATCCACAGTTTATACAGCTTCAGCAGGATTATCTGATGGCAAAATCGAAACTTCATTTTGCAGAACTGGATTATAACAGACAAAAAAAGCTGAATCAAAGCCAGGCAAGCAGTGATAAAGTAATGCAGATGGCGCAGTCTGAGATGAACAGCCAGAGAATTATGATGAATACTTTGGCGGAACAGCTTCAGCTCGTGAAAATCAGTGCGGGCAGTCTCACTTCGGGAAATATCAGGAAAAGTGTTCCGGTTTACAGCACGATCAACGGTTTTGTGAGCAAAGTGAATGTGAATATCGGAAAGTTTGTGAATCCGTCTGATGTTTTGTTTGAACTCATCAATCCTAATGACATTCATCTGAATCTTAAAGTGTATGAAAAAGACCTGCAAATGCTGAAAATAGGACAAAGATTTACCGCCAATACCAATATGCGGCCGGATAAAAAATACGGTGGCGAAATTATCCTGATCAGCAAAGATATCAATGCAGATGGAACGGCAGATGTGCATTGCCATTTTGAGCAGTATGACCAAAACCTGACTCCAGGGATGTATATGAACGCTGAAATCGAAACTGAAACATCCTTTTCCACTGCGCTACCAGAGGAAAGCATTGTCAATTTTGAAGGTAAAGATTATGTTTTTGTTGAGGAGAAAAAGCAAACTTATAAAATGATTCCGGTAACGTTAGGAGAAGCTGAAAACAGTTTCATTCAAATCAAAAATGTTGAAGATTTTAAGAACAGAAAAATCGTTACCAAGAATGCGTACACGCTTTTGATGAAGCTAAAAAATACGGCAAGTGAAGAGGAATAATTCCGCTTCAATAAATATTAATCCAAAAAAATTAAAAATTATGAATAAGTCCTTTTTTACCATAAAAAATATTTTAACAGTATTGTTGTTGATGTTTATCGGCATTCAGTTTATTGATGTTAAAAAGAATATCAGCCAGGATCAATCTGCCAATGCTATTGGAAATCATTATAATGTACCTCCAAAGGTGCAATCTATTTTGAAAACCAGTTGCTACGACTGTCATTCCAACAACACTATTTATCCTTCATATAGCAAGATACAGCCTGTGAAATGGTGGTTGGCTGATCACGTCAATGCGGGTAAAAGACATTTGAACTTTGATGAATTCAATTCTTACAGCCGTGAAAAAAAGCTTGAAAAACTGGATGAGATCGTAGAAACCGTCAAAGAAGGCGAAATGCCGCTTGCTTCTTACACGGTTATTCATCAGGATGCAAAATTATCTGCTTCTGATCGGGCTGAAATAGAAAAATGGGTCTCTGAAACAAAAAAGGGGATCAAGTAGATGATCAGATTTAGTTTCAAATCATTCTTAATCAATCGTCACATCAGATCCTTGAAATCTTATATTATTTCTTTAAACTTAATGTTTAAATAACTGACCATGAAATTATTGACAATCATTGTTTTTACCTGTTCAAACATTTGTTTTGGACAGGTTAAATCTGATTCCGCCGGACTGAAAAAATCCGATGTAGAGAATTACGGTGATTCAGTGTACAAACCAAGCTACAAAAAACTCATTATTTCAACAGTGTTTATTGGCTTCGGAGTGGTCAGCCTAAGTTCTGATGCGCTCAAAAATCTAAACAGTTCCACAAAGTATGAGATCGGAGAACATCAACCCAAGCATATCACGCTTGATAACTACACCCAATATTTGCCTGCAGCAATAGTCTACGGTTATAATCTTGCAGGCATAAAAGGAAAGCATGATCTTAAGGAGCGAACTATTATCTACGGAACCTCTCAGTTGATTTCTGCTGCATTTGTTTTGCCTTTAAAGCATCTGGTAAAAGAGGAACGTCCAGATGGGACCAATCATCTTTCTTTTCCTTCCGGTCATACAGCGACTGCTTTTTCTTCCGCACATTTTCTCTTCAGAGAATATAAGGATGAGAATATTTGGATTGCCCTTTCAGGATATCCCATTGCCCTTTTTACAGGTGTTTACAGGACACTAAATGATAAACACTGGGTAGGCGATGTGGTTGCAGGTTCTGGATTCGGTGTCTTGAGCACCGAGATTGCCTATTGGATATTCCCCATTGTCAATAAGATCTTCAAAAATAACGAATCGAAAGGCGTCACTTTCATCTATCCGGTCATTCAATCGAAGTCTGTCGTGCTGGGTCTGGTTTTGAATTTATAATGATGTAGTATCATTAGAATAAAACTCCAAATAGTAGCCAACAGCAATATCAATATCAATACAGATGATTAATTGATATGGTTCAGGTAGGGAAATTCAATTCCTACATAATAATTGCTTACTTTTAAATAACCTATTTATTTGACATGTCTTACAATATACCCGAAGGACTTACTGGTCTCAACAGCGATGAAGTGATTGCTTCCAGACAACAATATGGATATAACCGGTTAGAGGGTATCCAAAAGAACACGTGGTTTGATCTGCTTATCGGTATTTTAAAAGAGCCGATGCTGATCCTGCTTATTATTATCTCGATCATTTATGTCATCGTGGGGGATTATGGAGAGGCTGCGTTTATGTTTGTAGCAATTGTTGCGGTGACGGCGATTTCTTTTTATCAGGATAATCGAAGTAAAAAAGCGTTAGAGGAACTTGAAAAACTTAATGAGCCTTTAAGCACGGTTATCAGAAACTCGAAGGCAACAGAAATTCCGACCCATGACATTGTCGTAGGTGATCTATGCATCACTGAGGAAGGACGGATTATTAATGCTGATGGGATCATTGTTCACAGCAATGATTTTTCCGTGAATGAATCTTCACTTACCGGGGAAAGTTTTTCAGTTTTTAAGGATAGCAGATCTGAAGATCATATGGTTTACGGCGGAACAGTGACGGTTTCGGGGTTAGCTGTTTTTAAAGTCAATAAAATAGGCAAAGAAACGCGTGTCGGTAAAATTGGAGAATCCGTACTGAATATAAAAGAAGAAATTTCGCCATTGCAGATCCAGATCCGGAAGTTTGTAAAATGGATGGCCGTTATTGGTATCGTTATTTTTCTAATGGTCTGTATCTTCAGCTATATCAAAACCGGAGATCTGGTAATGAGCCTTCTTAGCGGATTAACACTGGCAATGTCTGTACTTCCCGAAGAAATTCCTGTGGCATTTACAACCTTTATGGCTTTGGGTGCCTGGAAACTGATGCGTCAGGGAATTATCATCAAACGTAGCAGTATTGTGGAAACATTGGGAAGCACTACGGTCATCTGTACCGATAAAACCGGCACCATTACTGAAAATTCAATGAAACTTCAACATCTATACAATTACCTTTCCGACAGGATTTATGAAGAAAAGGAATTTAAAAATGATGATTTAAGTGAACTGATTGATTATGCAATGTGGAGCAGTGAGCCAGTCCCTTTTGACCCTATGGAAATAACTCTGCACAAAACGTATGAGCAGACTCAACAGAATGATTTACGAAAAGAATATCAGATGTTTCACGAATATCCGCTTGAAGGGAAACCGCCAATGATGACCCACCTTTTTGAAAACACCAGTAAAAAAAGGATTATTGCAGCAAAAGGTGCTCCCGAAGCGATTCTTAGTGTTTCCAGGTTTTCAGAGACTGAAAAAGAAAAGATAAGAGTTATTATAAAAACGTTTGGACAGCAGGGCTACCGTGTTTTGGGAGTTGCGAAGTCTCATTTTGAAGCAAACGACTTTCCAAAAAACCAGCAGGATTTTGATTTTGAATTTTTAGGGCTGACTGTTTTTTATGACCCTCCCAAAAAAGGAATAAAAGAGGTATTTCAAAGTATTTATGATGCAGGGATCAAAGTGAAAGTCATTACCGGTGATAATGCAGATACAACGAATGCTATCGCGCTTCAGTCAGGAATTATCAATACTTCTCCCGCAATCAATGGAAGTGATGTTATAGGACGTCCTGAGGAAGAGGTGATGCAAATCTCGGAGCGTACCGTTCTATTTACCAGAATGTTTCCCGATGCCAAGCTTGCGGTAGTAAATGCCCTTAAAAAGAAAGGTGAAGTGGTAGCGATGCTTGGAGATGGCGTAAACGACGGTCCAGCATTAAAAGCTGCCCATATTGGTGTAGCTATGGGAAATAAAGGGACCGAAATTGCCAAATCAGCTGCTGCGCTGGTCATTACGAATGATGATTTAGAAAAACTAATTGTCGGAATTGCGGCAGGAAGAAGAATTTATACCAATATTAAAAAAGCCATCCAGTATATTATTTCCATTCATATTCCTATAATTCTGACGGTTTCCTTGCCTCTGTTTTTTGGATGGGTATTCCCGCACATATTTACCCCGGTTCACGTTATTTTCCTCGAGCTGGTTATGGGACCGACCTGTTCTATTGTTTATGAAAATGAACCTATGGAAAAAAATACAATGAAACAGCCACCAAGAGCTATGGGAGATACTTTTTTAAGTCTAAAGGAGTTGGGAATCAGTATTATTCAGGGCGTGGTAATCACTCTCGGAGTTTTGTTTGCCTATCAGTTTGCTGTTCAAAACGGAGGTGATGAAGAGAAAACCAGGGCAATGGTATTCAGTACTTTGATTTTTGCCAATATATTACTGAGTTTTGTCAATCGGTCATTCTTTTATAGTGTGTTGGAAAGTTTCAGAAACCGTAATCCTTTACTTATTGGCATTTCTGCCTTAGTTCTGGGGTTGCTTTTTGCAATATTATATGTAAAACCAATTTCTCTATTTTTTAAAGTAACAGCACTTAATATAAGCGAATTGGGGATGACCGTTCTCATTGCAACGGTTTCTGTTCTATGGTTTGAGATCTACAAATATGTAAGAAGAGTGGGACGAGCGAAAGCACAGAAATAAAGAATCAGTAAATATTGACTTTGTACAGAAAATTTATTTCTGGGCAGACCGATTTCGAAAAATAGATGCATCGAAACGTTTACTTTTTTTGAGTATCTTATAAATTAACATTGGTTTATGCTAAGAAAAAGATGGAAATAAAGTGAATTATCAATTCTTTCCGTTCTTGTACTCATAACCGAAGAAATATCGAAACATTTGATTGAAGATTTGGAAAGAATTTTGGAAATTAAAAAAAATAAGTAATCCCGTCTTGGTGACAAGACTGACAATGTATTTATTGGGAGTTTTAACGGATCATTACGAGATGAGCGTCTTAATGTTAATTGATTTCTCTCTTAGAAGATGCTCAGCAAAAGTTGGATGTCTGGAGAGAAGATTACAACAGCGACAGACCTGATAGTTCGCTAGGAAGTTTAACACAAAATGAATTCATCAATAACAGTCAGAAAAAACAAATTTCTCTACTTTAGACTGTTCCATGTATTTGGGGCAGGATTAATAGCATTTACACAGGGGACGGAGAAAATAAATTTATAGGAGAAACTTCCAATTACTATTTTATTTTTAAGACGAAATCCTCCATAGTTTCAGTGTATAATAAAGCTGATTTAGCCCTTGTTGAAGTGGAACCAAATAAATACAGAAGAAAAGAAATTAAAGATTCAGACAATGATCTAA
>NZ_LELA01000155.1 GCF_001677955.1 Chryseobacterium sp. BGARF1 | reverse complement strand
CAAGTAATGATGATCAGAAATCTCCCGAATTTTACGCACATCAGCTTCATGAATTATTAGAAAAAACAGGCGAAAAACCACCTTATATTTTAGTAGGTCACTCAATGGGTGGACCTTACAGCAGAATATTCAGAGATCTTTATCCAAACGAAGTGGCAGGAATCGTTTTCATAGATTCTAGTCACCCAGAACAATGGAAGCGATTGGCTCAAAAAGAATTGGTTCCAAAAGGACAGGCAAAACTTCTAAAAGTAGGATCTGTACTTGCAGACTTAGGTCTGGTAGGTATTTATAATAAAACACTCAGTAAGGCAGTGCATGAAGGTGATGGTTTACCCAAAGAAATATATGAGCGTGCAAGATTACTAACTTCTAATTCTGGAGATGTTTACCGTATGTTTTTAAGAGAGAATAAATTGACCAATCAAGTACTGATGCGAGCAGGTAGGGCAAAAAAATTAGATTCTTTACCTGTCTTGG
>NZ_LELA01000154.1 GCF_001677955.1 Chryseobacterium sp. BGARF1 | reverse complement strand
TATTAATTTCACTTATGAAAAAGGGCGAAATGATTCGAATTATTTTAATTCATCAGAATTGTATAAATTAAAATCTATACAAAGTAATGTTATCGGACAAAGTACTAACCAATTTGTAGATAAATATACCTTTGATTATGATTATACCAGTACATCTTTCTTGACATTTCCTGACCCCTCGCTTAATCTCAAAAAACTTTTATTAAAAAAAATAACTAAATCAGGCGATACTAATAATCTAAATGAATATGACATCAGCTATACCAACCAAAATAAAATATTTAAAAAAGACAGTTGGGGATATTACAGAGGTAATGATTTTTATGAGCCTGTAGATATCACTCAAGATGTTATCAGCTCTATTACTTATCCTACTAAAGGAAAAGTGATGTTTGACTTTGGTGAAAATATTTATAGTCATTTTGCTGGATTCTCACAACCTATCGAGGCAGTAACTGGAGAGTGGATAAAGCATAATAATGATTTTGAATTAGAGGGGGTTAATTCATTTAATCCTAATATTAAGAAAGAATTTTTTACGATACTTTCTCCGCAGACCGTTAAATTACACCTAGATCTCGGAAATTTGGTTTACTCTAATTGGGAATTTAATATTTACAAACAAATTAGCCCGAATGTATTTTCAGCTCCTGTAACTACATTTGGAATGAGCTGGCAATCTTGTATAAGTACTAGTGGTGCCCAATGCCCAAATGCGGGAATTGGTGAAGGAGGAGAACCTGTTACAGAATTCTATAGAG
>NZ_LELA01000153.1 GCF_001677955.1 Chryseobacterium sp. BGARF1 | reverse complement strand
CGTTTTTTCAGCAGCAAAAAAGGATTTCCACTCAGGTCGGGCTGCAATCATATTACTTTTCAAAATGTATGGTTTAATTATTATTAGTACTTATAAGCCACGAATGCACGAATTTTTTTTACTAATTATATTTGTGCATTCGTGGCAAAAAAATATGTATTAATAATTAGTTATAGTAGTTTAAATTAAATTTTTAATCTGCACAATCAGCGAGAATTATATGTATAGCGTTTAGATTATTAAAGCTTAAAATATTTTATTAAAATGAAATTCAAATCTCTGCACCCAATTTTATGGACTGAAAATTTAGATGAAACTATCAATTTTTATTTTCATATTCTAGAGTTTTAGTACAACAGATATATTCTGCAATTTGCTCAACCTGCGTCAGAAATTAGCAGAGCGGAATAAAATTTGCTATTTTTGGTGAAATTTTAGAAATAAAAAATGAAAAATAAGATAATTGTAGGTTTTGCAGCTTTACTTATGGTAATGTCTTGTAAAGACGACGAAAAAATATTGACTTCTCTGGCTGATTATAACGCATCAATGGAAACTACAGGTTATCATTTTGGCGACAAGCTAGATCTTCCCAAAGATGTTTTAGAAAATGCAGAAAGCATTACCATTAGTTTTGGCGAAAAAGAATCTACAAGCCTTACCGTTGACCCAAAATATTTTACATTAGGTGATAATGCGGTAACTTTTAATATTAAAACGAAAGGTGGCGAGACTTTATATCAGGATGCTACAATTAATGTTTACAGCAAAAGCCCTGAGCAAAATTTAAACTATGAGGTAGTTGCTGAGTATCCTCACGACCCGAATAACTTTACACAAGGTTTTCAGCTTGATGGTAATACAGTATATGAAAGTGAAGGACAATACGGTTCGTCAAGATTAATTACCTACAAACTTGGAGAAAATACTCCGATAAAAGAGACCAAACAACCTGATGATGTTTTTTCTGAAGGAAGTACCATTGCAGGAGATAAAGTATATCAGTTGACTTGGGAAAACAAAAAAGGATTTGTTTATGACAAAAGTACTTTAAGTCTGGTTTCAGAATTTGCTTATCCCGATATGATGGTAAAAGGTTGGGGTTTAACATATGACGGAAAAGATCTTATTGCTTCAGACGGAACCAAAAACCTTTACTTTTTAGATAAAAATGATCCTTCGAAAATGGTTAGATATATTTCTGTAGCAGGAAATACTTCAGTGTATGACCAATTAAACGAACTGGAATATTACAAAGGATTTATCTATGCAAATGTTTGGCACAAACCTATTATTTTAAAAATAAATCCTGCAAACGGAGAAGTGGTAGGTAAATTTGATTTTACAAAAATTGCTGATCCATTTACTAAAGCTGACAGCGAAAATGTATTAAACGGAATCGCTTTCAAAGGTGATAATATGTTGGTTACAGGAAAAAAATGGTCTAAGATTTATGAAGTTGCTATCAAATAGTTAAAATTGAAAGCAAGTTCAGATCGAATAAAATAAAGTATGTAAATTGGTAGCGTTCCTTTTGGAGCGCTATCTTTGTAAAAAAGTTTTTTTGAAATTAATATCTCTTTTTCTGGTATTTGTTTTCTGCTCGGTTTCTGCGCAGAAAGTACTTCCTTTTGATACGTTAAAGCTCAAGGAAACGAAAGATATGTTTACAGACGATTACGGAAATCTCTATCTATACCGAAACAAAGATTTTAGTTTTACCAAATACGATTCTTTGGGAAAACAGTTAGGAAAATTAATGTTTACTGTTCCGTTTAAAGTTCAGGAGATACAAAATCCTTTGAGTGTGACCCTTTTTTCTGAAAATGCTCAGGAAATGAGATTCGTAGATCAGAATCTTAATGATATCCAAAGGTTGGATTTTAAACAGAAATTCAGTTTTATAAAACACGCTTATGCAGAAGATTTGCAACAGATTTGGCTGTTGGATGAAAGTACGAAACGTCTTCTTCAGTATAATTTCAGAAATGAAACAACCATCAATTCTTTCACATTTGATGCGAGTTTTGATGATTTGATCGATCTTTTGGTTTTTGAAAATAAGGTTTATATTTTATCTAAAGATCAGTTCAGAGTATATAATTTGAAGTTCGAAAAACTCTTTGAAGCTCCGGTAGAAAATGCAAAACGTTTCCGCAGAGAAAATGAAGTGATCTTAATTATTGCTAAAAATACCATATTCAAATACAATCCTGAGAAAGGTTTAACCAAAATTTTTGATGATCCTGATGCGCAAATTGTTGATAAAAATTCGCTATCATATTTTGAAATAAAAGGGAACAAACTCTATCTTTACACCCTTGAAGATATCGCTGATATTAAAAAGCTTAAGGAAGCAGAAAAACAGAAAATAGAACTTCAAAGATCCATCGAAAAATTGGAGAAAGAAAAATCTGAAAAATCAGATATTCTTAAGGTGATGGATGAAATTCAGGATTTGGGCTTTTAGATTTAAACATTTCAAAATAAAGAGATTAATATGCATATTGCAGTTACAGGAAACATTGGAGCAGGAAAAACTACTTTAACGACGATGCTTGCCAAACATTATGGTTGGGATGCACAGTTTGAGGATGTGGATCACAATCCTTATCTGGAAGATTTTTACGCCGACATGAGCAAGTGGAGTTTTGCTCTGCAGATTTATTTTTTGGGAAGCAGATTTCGCCAGGTAAAAGAAATCAGAGAAAGTGGAAAAAATATTATTCAAGACCGTACAATCTATGAAGATGCTCATATTTTTGCAGAAAACCTTAATGATATGAAGCTTTTGTCAGATAGAGATTTCAAAAACTATGCGTCGCTTTTTGATCTGATGAAAACTTTTGTTTCGGCACCCGATTTGCTTATTTACCTTAAGTCTGATGTGCCTAATTTGGTAAAAAAAATCTATAAAAGAGGAAGAGAATATGAAGCCTCAATCAGTATAGAATATCTTTCTAAGCTGAATCAGAAATACGAAAAATGGATTTCAAATTATACAGAAGGTAAATTACTGATTATCGATGTCGATAATCTTGATTTTGTAGAAAAACCGGAAGATTTTGGATTTGTTTTAGAAAAAATAGATGCCGAACTTAACGGTTTGTTTTAAATAAATTAGCTTAAATTTTTATTATGATAATCAAGGTCTTACACAACGGGAACTGCTCAAAATCAAATGCCGTTTTAGAGTATTTAGACGAGAATGGAGTACAGTTTGAAATCATTAATATTGTAGAAGACCCGTTAAGCGTTTTAGAGCTGAAAACAGTTTTGAAAAAGCTAAATCAAAGTGTTTTTCATATCATCAGAAAAGAAGAGAAGTTATATCTTGAAAATTACGCAGGGAAAGATTATTCGGAAGAAGAATGGCTTCAGATTTTATCTGAAAACCCATCTCTAATACAAAGACCCATTCTAATTAAAGGCTCAGTCGCCATGTTGGGAAGACCTCTTGAAAATGTAAAATTTTTTATAGAAAAATAAATCTGAATTTAAAGACGACTTATATAAAAAACAGAAAGGTTAGTTTTAAAACTAACCTTTTTTATTTTCAATCCTGATTTTACAATAAAATTACATTCTCTATTATTGCAACTTCCTGATAAATACGAACCACCTGGTCTGCATCTAAAACAAAAGCATTGATATTGCATGCCGTATATTTTCCGTTTTTACTCTCGCGGTTGCCTAGTGTAAACTTTATACCGTCGAAAACTTTATAAATTTCCGTAAGCTTGGCCTCATCTGTCGGAATAATAAATTTAAACAGATAATCTTCCGGAAAATCATGATTATTCTCTAGTTTTTCCTTTAATGATTTATAAAATTCTTCAGGATTTTTATTTTCACTTCCTTGTAATATTTCCATTTTCTTGCTTAATTATATATAAATTTAACGAAAATTCAGTTACTTTCCAAATGGAGCAAGTAATGACGCTGAATTTTGCTTTTCGTGGTCTTCGATGATATTAAAAAGACCGTTTACGATTTGTTCTGAAGCCAACATGCTCAATCCACCTGCGTTGACATTGGTTTTATTTCCACCTAAAAGACTTCCTAAAAGATTGGTTCCCGATATTGCAGTATTGATGGTTTTTACAATGCCATATTTATTAAGTTCCTGCTCAACTCGTGGAGCAATTGCTGCAACAAGCTGCGTCTGGGTTTTTTCTTTCAAAATTAAAGTAGCTGTTCCTTTTTCGCCCTGAATAATTCTGGTTACATCTTGTGCGTTTAAGCTGTTAACAGCAGTTTCTAAAATAGGTTTAGAAATGCCTACCGTGTAAACTGCAGCTTCCGCAATGTATTCTCTTTCTTTTGCAACAATAGAAGGGGCGATTTTTTCTAAAGTACTGTTGATGTCTCTAAGCTCTTTTGGTAAAGCTTTGTCAACTAAATTGTTTTGAAGAAAAGCTTCTTTATTACCGTAAATATTGGCTCCTTTGTTGATTCCGCCTAATAAGACTTTTTTAATGACTGCTAATCCCAAATCGGTAGTAGCAAGCGTGGAGCATGAATTTAAGCTGGTTGTAATCACTACACCTGTTCCGAAGATGAATGCAGCAGCTATAATATATTTTTTCATTGTCAATTTTTATATCATTTTCAAATAACGCACCAAAGGTAAAGACAATTGTGTGTTTAACAAAAATTATTTGTTTCAGAAAAGAATAGTCTTTATGCAGAGAATTATGAGGTTATTTAATGCAAAAATCCTGATTGCTTAGATTTGAGACATTAATAGTCGTTTTTGGGAGAATTTCATCCAAAAAAGGGCTTTGCTTCAATGTGAAATATTCATTTATATCAAATTTTTTAATTGTGAAATTTATTAAAATTTAGATTTATTTAGCATATTTCGTAATTTAACTATCTTTTAATAAATTATTTAACTAAATTTAACATCAGTTGATATTTTTTATATTTTTGACCAAAGTCTACTTTTGAGAAAATAGAATCTGCTAAAAGCTGATTTTTCTTATTTGATTATACAAGATAAAATTAAACTATATGAAACAAACTAATTTAAAGTACTCTTGTCTTATTGCCGTTCTCTATTTTGGGATGAACGTCAACGGGCAGGTTGCTCCTAAAGACACTGTTGCGAAAGAACAGAAAATAGAGGAGGTTGTACTCATAGGATATGGTACACAAAAAAAAGAAAACATTACAGGAAGTATTGGTTTGGTTACCGCTAAAGATTTAGCAGATAAACCCAATGCAAACCCACTTAGTTCTGTTCAAGGTAAATTGGCTGGGGTAAATATTACCAATATTGGTACTCCGGGAGGTTCTCCAAGAGTAGACATTAGAGGAGTAGGTTCTTTAACTGGAAATACTGTATTTATTGTAGATGGAATGATTACTACAGATATTTCTTATCTAAATCCTCAAGATATTGAATCGATGAGTGTTTTGAAAGATCCATCGAGTTTAGCTATTTTTGGAGCTCAGGCTGCCAATGGTGCTGTAATTATTAAGATTGGAATTAAAAAGGTAACTAACATTCCTAAGATGGTAAATACTGATCAATATATCGAGTTATATAACGAAAAGTTGATTAATGACAATGGCTCTAGTGCTGGTTCTATTTCTAGAGCCGATTTTCCGACAGATACAGATTGGTTTAAAGAAATTTTCCGTACAAGCATCATCAATGCTAATGATTTTTCAGCAACCGGAAGTTTAGGAAAACTTAATTATTATGGTAGTGTTGGTTATCTTCAGGATCAGGGTAATCTAGATGCTGGACAAGGAATCAATTCAGGCAGCGGTTTTAATAGATTTAATACTAAGTTAAATCTTAGTTATAAAATAACGGATAACATTACAATCGGAAATAATTTTAGTTTCTCTAAAATGCGTACTGATGTAGCGCAGAATCCTTTATTGGATGCATATAATGCCCCTCCAATATTTTCTGTTATGAATCCTGGTACTGGAGATTATCAATTTTTCAACGGGTATTCGATACCGAATCCTAGAGCTAAATTAGATATGTATCGCTCACAAGTAAGACAGGAAAGATTGCTAAATAATATATATGGAGAATTGAAGTTTTTGAAAGATTTTAATTTCAGAATTAGCTATTCTACAGATAATTATAGCCCAAGTCAATACGAATATACACCAACTCTTACATATGCTCCTGTAGCAAGCCAAGAGCAATCAACATTGGTGACTAGAAACTATAGAAACAGAAATTATGTTTGGGATAATACTATCAATTGGAAAAAAAGTTTTGGTAATCATAATTTTGATGTGTTAGCTGGTTTTTCAAGAACAAGAACTACAATATCCCAAGATTATTGGTCTTCAAGAGGAGTGCAGTATGATGGAACTAACGGGTCTTTAAATGTTGCAAATGGAACAGGGCAATTATATGTAAGTGGTATAGATAGAGATGATTTAGCTGTAGATCAAGATCAACAAAGAATCGAATCATTTTTTGGAAGATTAAATTATGATTATAAAGGAAAGTATTTGGTAAATGCTTCCATTCGTAGAGATGCAAGCTCACAAATTAATGTTGATAGAGCAAGGGTTTTTCCTGCAATAAGTGCTGGTTGGGTAATATCTAAAGAAGATTTTATGAGTCAGCAAAATGTTTTTAATCTTTTAAAATTAAGAGCAAGTTATGGTGAGCTAGGAAATCCTAATGTTGGTAGAGGATTCAATGAGAATATATCAATTATCGGTGGTGGTGCATATTTTGGTAATTCGGGTTATCCTGCAGCAACTATTGACCAATTTGTAGACACAAACATTGGTTGGGAAACTACTGTAGGGAAAGATATTGGTTTAGAAATGGCATTATTTAATAATAAGCTTAAAATTGATGCGGCTTATTTTGATAAAGATTCTAAAAATATTGTTTATGATGTTGTGCAAGGAACAGTATCTGGAGCAGGTAACTGGGATAGATTTAAAACGAATGCTTATTCTTTTAATAACAGAGGTTTTGAGGTTTCAGTTAATTATAATACTAAGTTAAGTGAGAATGTTAGTTTTGGAGTGTATGGTAATTTCACTTCTCTTAAAAATAAAATCACATCAGTTTATGGCGATTCATATTTAGAAACTGGTGCTAGTTTATTCGGAAATAGAATCGTACGATTGCAGAATGGTCAGTCTGTAGGGGCATACTATGGATATGATGTTGCTGGTGTTTTCCAAACTGATGCAGAAGCAGCTGCTTCAGGACAAGCAGGAGCAAAGGCTGGATGGTTTAAATTTACAGACCAAGATGGTAATGGGGTTATTGATTCAAGAGATAAAACATTCTTAGGAAGTCCTATTCCTAAAGGAACTTACGGTTTTGGAGTTAACTTTAATATCTACGCTTTTGATATCGCTGTTGATTTCCAAGGTGTATTTGGTAATAAGATCTATAACTACAATCGTGAAAGACGTTTTGGAAACGAAACTTGGGATTTAGATATGTATGAAAACAGATGGCAAGGTGCAGGTACTTCTAACACCAATTCGATGATCACATCTAACCAATTAATTATTGCACCAAACAGCTTCTATGTAGAAGATGGTAGCTATATCAGAATTAGAAATATTCAGGTGGGTTATAATTTGCCTAAATCTTTAGCAAGTGCTTTATCTGTAACAAAACTAAGATTGTATCTAAGTGCACAGAACCCTTGGACAAGTTTCAAATATAACGGATTCTCTCCCGAAATTAACAATACAGACAGAGTACAAATGGGAATTGATAATAATATCTATCCAATTTCAGCAATTTATACAATGGGTATGAACTTAACATTTTAATTAAAAGATCATGAAAAAAATATTTTTAACACTATCTCTGTTGACATTAATGGTTAGTTGCAACAATGATTTTGTAGACATCAGAGATGAAGGAGAAATTGATGTGGAAAACTTCTTCACAACACAAGATGATGCAATGCGTGCAACTAATGCTGTGTACAGTTTTTTAAGAAGCTGGGAAAATACAGGTTTTCCTGCACAATTTGTGTTTGGAGTAACAGGTGATGATGTAGAAAAAGGTTCTAATCCTGGAGATGCGTCATTTATCAATGCATATGACAACTTTACGTTTACAAGTAGTGATGATGGGGTTAGAGGATATTGGATCGGGCAGTGGCAGGCAGTTAACAGAGCCAATCAGGTAATTACCAACGTGCCTAAAATAGAAATGGATGCTACGCTAAAGAACAGATTGATCGCTGAAACTAAAATGTTGAGAGCATACTTTTATTTCAATTTAGTAAGAATCTACGGAGGAGTTCCTATTTTTGATGGTTTACCTGCTGATGGAATTTACACTAAGCCAAGGAATTCTGCTGCAGAAGTTTATGCCTTTATCGTAAAAGATTTAACAGAAGCTGCCGCAGTGTTACCTCAAACTTATCCAGCTTCAGAGTTAGGAAGGGTAACAAAAGGTAGTGCGTTAGGATTACTTTCTAAGGTTTATCTTTATATGAAAGATTATCAAAAGGCTTATGATACATCGAATCTGGTTATTGCAATGGGATATTCTTTAGATCCAGACTTTAATCATCTATTCAGACCTGCTGGTGAATTTGGAACTGAGTCAGTATTCGAAGTAAATTGTGGTTGTGATCCTTCTTTAGGTAAGGATGCAGGTAGTCAATATGCAGAAGTTCAGGGAGTAAGAAACCAATTCGGATGGGGATTCTTTACCCCAACAACAGCTTTAGAAAATGCATTTGAAACAGGTGATATCAGAAAGGAGTTATCTATTTTAAGAGAAGGTGAAACAACTCTTGAGGGCGATTTAATCAAGAAAGGAGATCCTAATGCAGGAGATATGTGGAACCAAAAAGTGTATGTTCCTAGATCTTTAAATAATAGCTCTTGTGGATATGGTTCTATTCAAAATGTTAGAATCCTAAGATTTGCAGATATTCTTTTAATTAATGCAGAAGCTGCTAACGAATTAGGAAATACTGCTACAGCTATTTTAAATATTAATAAGGTAAGATTCAGAGCAAACCTTGGAAATACTACAGCTACTACACAGGCTGCTCTTAAAGCTGCTATCTGGCAGGAAAGAAGGGTGGAATTAGCAATGGAAATGGACAGATTCCCAGATCTTGTAAGAACTGGACAAGCTGCTACAGTTTTAGCTGCTAAAGGATTTAAAGCAGGGAAAAATGAACTTTTCCCAATTCCTATGGATGCGATTAATCAAAGCAACGGGCTTTTCGTTCAAAACCCCGGTTATTAATCATAATCAAATATTTAGAGGAGAATGAAAGTTCTCCTCTTCTTTTAGTATTCAAGTTTAAAAAATGATATAATGAAAAGGATAATACTCTCAATCGCAGCGACATCATCACTTATTGTCTCGTGCAAAAATTCTCAAATTTCAAAACAGGAATCTCCTCAAAAATCAGTTGTAAAATCAAATATTACAGACCAGCAGTTGATGGATAAGGTTCAGAAAGATGCCCTGAAATATTTCTGGGATTATGCAGAACCCAATTCTATGTTGGGAAGAGAAAGATATCACGAAGACAATATCTATCCGGATAATGACAAACATGTCATCACAACAGGAGGTTCAGGTTTTGGTTTAGCAACTATTTTAGTGGGTGTTGAGAGAGGGTTTATTTCTAGAAAAGATGCGGTGAAAAGATTGACGACCGCCATGGATTTTCTTGCAAAAGCAGACCGTCATAAAGGGGCGTGGTCACACTGGATCAACGGAGAAACAGGAAAAACTGTTCCTTTCGGAAAAAAAGACAATGGTGGAGATTTAGTAGAAACTGCATTTCTTACCACTGGAATTATTCAGGTGAGAGAATATTTCAAAAACGGAAACGCTGAAGAAAAAGCGCTTGCCAAAAAATGTGACGAACTTTGGAAAGGTATCCAGTGGAACTGGTACACGAAAGGCGGTGAAAAAGTACTCTATTGGCACTGGTCACCGGAATATCAATGGGAAATGAATTTTCCTTTAGAAGGTTATAATGAGTGTTTAATTACCTACATTTTAGCAGCTTCATCACCAACCTATTCTATTGATGCGGAAACATATGAGAAAGGCTGGACGAGAAACGGAACTTACCTTTCAGACAAAGAAAAATACGGTCTTCCGATGTATGTAAAACACAACGGAGCCGAAGAGTATGGCGGACCATTATTTTGGACTCAGTATTCTTACATCGGTCTGGATCCTACCAATTTGTCAGATAAATTAATCAAAAATTACTTCGATTTAAATAAAAATCAAGTTCTTATCGATTACAAATACTGTGTCGAAAACCCAAAACAATGGAAAGGTTACGGACCCAATTATTGGGGATTAACAGCTGGTTATTCAAGAAATAAAGATGGAAGCGTTGGCTATGATGCCCATTTTCCTCAAAACGACCATGGCGTAATTACTTCAACAGCGGCTTTGAGCAGTTTTCCTTACACGCCCAAAGAATCTATGGATTTCTTAAGGTTTATTTATTCAAAACCTGAATTTATCGGTTCTGCAGGCCCTTATGATGCTACTTCAATTCACTATAACAATTGGACGACACCAAGATATTTAGCCATCGACCAGGGAACCATCGCTCCGATGATTGAAAATTACAGAACAGGATTTTTATGGAAATTATTCATGAATGCTCCTGAAATCCAGAAAGGATTAAAAAAATTAGATTTTAAATCAGAAAAATACAATATTAAATAGCCACTTATAGCTACAAAAAGCCACCAGCCATTAGCCATCAGCCAATTGCTATTTTAGGAGCTTAATCCCGCTTTCCGCACTCGCTATTTTGTGGGTTTCGGCAGCAGCAAAGCTGCCGCCGAAACCCACAAAATGAGCTCAAACAAATGCTGCAATCGGGGCTAGCAATAACAACCAAGCCTTGTCAAGGTTTAAAACCTTGACAAGGCTCACAAAATAATCAATAGAAATGGGCTTTAGCCCGTTTTAACCTAAGAATAAAATCAAACGGCTTTAGCCAAAACCTAAAGAAATATGAATTTAAAATTAAAACACTTACCCTTTTTGCTTTTGCCTTTTTCATTGAGTTTACAAGCTCAGGAAATCAAAGCAGAACTGAATAAAGAAGTTAAAAGAGTAGAAAAAATCTCATATATTTTAGATTATCCTCAAAAAGCAAAAGGCAATGTTCCTTTGATTGTCTTTCTTCATGGTTCAGGAGAAAGAGGTAACAATTTAGAATTGGTGAAAGCACACAGTCCTTTTACGTACAAAAATCTGATTAAAGAACCTGTGGCAATTTTAGCTCCTCAATGTCCTGAAAATACTTGGTGGGACACGGTAAGCGTTTACAATTTGATTAAAGAAATTCAGAGTAAATATAAAATTGATGCTTCTAGAATTTACCTTACAGGGCTTTCAATGGGAGGTTGGGGAACGCTGAAACTGGCAATGGAACATCCTGAAATGTTTGCTTCTGTGGTTTCTGTTTGTGCACCTACAGATCGTGTGATGTATGCGAACATTCATCAATACAAAAATTTAAACATGAAAATCTTTCATGGCGGAATGGATGATGTCGTATTGCCAGAAAATGCTTTTAATTTTTACCAAGCACTTCATCCGGTAAACCCATCTGCAGAATTGACAATTTTCCCGAATGATAACCACAATTCTTGGGATTCTACTTATTCAAATCCAGCATTGTATGAATGGATGTTGTCTAAGAGAAAAGAAAAATAATTGAATTAAATGATAAAAATCTTTGAAAAATTAACTATTTAGTTTTTCTTTGCTTTAAATAGAATCATTGATAAAACAAAAAGAAATATAATTTAAGAAGTAAGATATATGAAAAAGTTAATTGTAATTGCGACTTTAGCATTAGCTCCTGTGTTTTCGGCACAGGAAATGGTAACAAAGCCGGTTCAGTCTTACCAGACTGTTCAATATCAGTCGAAGAAAAAGGCTTTTGTTGATGCTCTTTTAGCTAAAATGACCTTAGATGAAAAAATCGGACAGCTGAATTTACCAAGTTCAGGAGATTTTACAACTGGTTTGGCTAAAAGTTCAGACATTGGAAAGAAAGTTGAGCAAGGACTAGTCGGTGGATTGTTCAATATAAAAGGGGCTGAAAAAATTAAAGCTGTACAAAAAGTTGCCGTTGAAAACAGCCGTCTGAAAATTCCATTGATTTTTGGGATGGACGTCATTCACGGTTATGAAACTACTTTTCCAATTCCATTAGGCTTAGCAGCTTCATGGGATATGAATTTGGTACAGCAGTCAGCAAGAGTTGCAGCAAAAGAAGCAGCAGCAGACGGAATCAACTGGACGTTCTCGCCAATGGTCGATATTTCGCGTGAACCAAGATGGGGAAGAGTTTCTGAAGGTTCTGGTGAAGATCCGTATTTAGGAAGCGAAATTGCTAAAAATATGGTCTATGGTTACCAAGGAAAAGACTTGGCAAACGGAACCAATATTTTGGCTTGTGTAAAACATTTTGCATTATACGGAGCGGGTGAAGCGGGTAGAGATTACAATACAGTTGATATGAGTCATGTGAGAATGTTCAACGAATATTTTCCTCCTTATAAAGCGGCGGTTGATGCAGGTGTAGCTTCTGTAATGGCTTCTTTTAATGAAGTGGATGGAGTTCCTGCAACAGGAAGCAGATGGTTACAAACTGAAGTTTTAAGAAATCAATGGAAATTCAAAGGTTTTGTAGTAACTGATTATACGGGGATTAACGAAATGGTTGACCACGGAATGGGAGACCTTCAACAGGTTTCTGCCTTAGCTTTAAAAGCCGGAGTTGACATGGATATGGTGGGTGAAGGATTTTTAACTACTTTAAAAAAATCTTTAACTGAAGGAAAAGTAACGCAGGCGGAAATTGATATGGCTGCAAGAAGAGTTTTGGAGTCTAAATATGATTTAGGCTTATTCGACAATCCTTACAAACATGGTGATGCAAAACTAGCGGCTAAAGAAGTTTACAATTTAGAAAACCGTAATATCGCAAGAAGTGCAGCAGCGCAGTCTATGGTTTTAATGAAAAATGAAAACCAGGTTTTACCTTTGAAAAAATCAGGAACTGTTGCAGTGATTGGTCCATTGGTGAACAACTCAATGAATATGGCAGGAACTTGGAGTGTGGCTACAAAACATGCTGTTTCTGTTAATTTAATGCAAGGTCTTCAGGCTAATTACGGAAAAGACGTTAAATTTCTTTCTGCAAAAGGCGCCAACATTGATTACGATGTTAAATTAGAAGATATTTATGCAGCTCACGGTAAGAAAACCGACAGAGACAATCGTTCAAAAGAGGCGTTATTAAAAGAAGCAGTTGATATTGCGAATAAAGCTGACGTTATTGTTTTGGCAATAGGAGAGTCTGCAGAAATGAGTGGTGAATCTTCTTCAAGAACTGAAATTACAATTCCTCAATCTCAGGTTGATTTGTTGAATGAATTGAAAAAAACAGGAAAACCAATCGCAATGGTACTTTTTACGGGTCGTCCTTTGGCATTAACCAATGTAAAAGATGCTCCTGATGCTATTTTGAATGCTTGGTTTGCAGGTTCAGAAGCGGGTAATGCCATTGCTGATGTACTTTTCGGCAAGGTAAACCCTTCAGGAAAACTACCGATGACGTTCCCAAGAAGCTTAGGACAGGTTCCGATTTATTATAATGCTAAAAATACAGGTCGACCATTAAGTCAGGAATTGACAGATAAATGTGAATACCAAAGATTCCGTTCAAACTATATGGATGAGTGCAATACACCATTGTATCCGTTTGGATATGGATTGAGTTATTCTAAATTCAACTATTCTGATGTGACGGTTTCTAACGCAAATCCAAAAGGAAATCAAACCATTCAAGCTTCGATTACTTTGACGAATTCAGGAAACTATGATGGAGCAGAAGTGGTGCAGTTATACATCAGAGATATGGTAGGAACGATTACTAGACCGGTAAAAGAATTAAAAGGATTCCAAAAAGTAATGTTGAAAAAAGGAGAATCTAAAAAGATTACTTTCGACATCAGCCCAGAAAGCTTGAAATTCTACAACGGAGATTTAAAATACGATTGGGAAGCCGGAGAATTTGATATCATGATTGGTACAAACTCTGAAGAGGTGAAACATTCAAAAATTAACTGGACGAAATAAACTTTTTTAGGTTTATTATTTCAATACAAAAAAACCTTGTCACAATTGTGGCAAGGCTTTTTTATAAGTATTTAGTAGAGCTATTTTTTTACGATTTTGTTGGTGTAGGTTTGGCGATTCGTTTTGATCTGAATAATATAGTTTCCGTGCAAAAGGTTTTTTACGTTCACATTTTTTTCATTATTTCTAAAAATATCTGCAGAAATTTTTTGTCCAGACATTGAGAAAATAGAATAATCAATTAACTTTTCCTTAGTTTCTACATACAAAATATCATCAGTAGGATTAGGAAAAACTTTTAATGATAAATTTTTCTGTGCGGCTTCCTGAGTTGAAAGCAAAGAACAGTTTGAGGTGACCAATACATTATTACCAACTGCAACTTTTACTTTAGAAGCATAAGACGAATTAGAATCATCTACACAAATTCCGGTTAATTGTGGCATAAATTGATAATCTGAAATATGCAACCACACAATATTTTGATTGTATCCATTTTTAATATTGATGTATTTCATCAATTGATTAGAGGTAAAACTTACATATTGTAAGCTGATATTATTAGTGAGATCTAAAGAGGTAAATAGATTATTTACTGCGCTGAAGTTAATTAATTGCTGTAAATTGCTAAGATTTAAGGTAGTAAGATAATTGTTCCCAACAGAAATAGCTTGTAGATTAGGATTGTTGCTGAAGCTTAAGTTTGATAATTGTGACTGGAAACCATTAAATTGCTCCAAAAGTGGAACTTGAGAAAGATTAATACCATTAGAAAAGTTATTATGATCAATAGCTAAGGTTTTAAGCAAAGGGTTGTTGGTCAGATTTAAGCTGGTAATTGAAGTTGCTCCTATGTTTAAGTGTTGTAAAAGAGGATTCATGGTTACATCAATAGAAGGAAGTAAAGAATGCCCAGGAACGGCTATTATTGTAAGCAGAGGATTCTGAGTGACATTTATTGAACTGATACTGTTAGGTAAATTAGGGTCTTTTTGCAATACCAATTCTTCTAAAACAGGATTTTGTGTAACATCTATGCTGGTCAAATTATTATTGTTGATCCATAATTTTTTTAATAAAGGATTTTGTGAGACATCAATAGACGAAAGACCTCCTGAAAGAGTTCCTTCAATTATGATTTCTTCTAAGAGTGGTTTATTTAAAACATTAATAAGTGTATTTGATGCCACACCGATACTCAGGTATTTAAGTTGTGCTAATCCGGTCAAGTCAACTGATGTCACCGCTGTACCAAATCCCAATCTTAAGTTTTGAAGCTGAGTGTTTTGACTGAGATTAAGAGGGGCACTAATGGGATTGTTCTTAATCATAAGAATGGTTAGATTAGGATAATGCTCAATTCCACCCAGATTTGTAATATTATTATTGGTATCAATATTAATATAAGTAGCGTTTTGAGCTTCACTCAAAGAGATTTGTCCATCACCATTTACATCTTGAAAAGGCAGTAAGGCATTCTTAAAATTAGCATCAGCAAAATTAATATTTTGTGATAAAACGAGACTAAAGCTTGTCAAAAATAAAAGAGAATAGATTTTTGATTTCATATATATAAAATTATCGGATTTTGATGGCATATTAATTTTGTCTCTAAAGATAGAAATATTATTTTAATCACCTTTTGATGTATTAAAATAATTTGAAAAGCTTATGAATTTTAAAAATTTAACTTGCATTCTAATCAAAGCACAGAAACTATTTAGGAATTTTTAGATAGCTGAAATAATTTTTTTATAACACGCTCAAAATGTGTGGCTTTTTTGTATCTTAGAACTAAATATGCCGATACCGTATTTTTGGCATACTTTTTACCAAATCGAAAACATTAAAAATTTAAATATGAAAAAAACAATTTTATTCAGTGCAATGTTCCTTGGTGCATTAGTTTTTGCTCAAAAAGCTCCGATTGTAGGGGGCGACAGAGACGTTCATGGTTGTATACCTTCTGCAGGTTATACTTATTCTCAACTCAGAAATAATTGCGTAAAAGTTTTTAATCAGAAAATAAAACTTAAAGAAGTAAACCCAGAAGGAAGTTCAACTTCTATGACGGCAGTCAT
Source organism: Chryseobacterium sp. BGARF1 (assembly GCF_001677955.1). Lineage (GTDB taxonomy): Bacteria > Bacteroidota > Bacteroidia > Flavobacteriales > Weeksellaceae > Chryseobacterium. The sequence goes on along the minus strand of NZ_LELA01000153.1, from coordinate 16,000 downwards.
TTTCAGTAAAAACATGAAGAAAGCTGAGGTTTTTATTCCACATCAAAGCGCAAAAAGTATTATTCTTGAAAGAGAAGGAAATGGAAAGATCTGGAAAAGTGGAAGTCACATCAAAGAAAGCTATGTTTTGGTTCCGTACAAGAAAAAAGGATATCAAATTAAAAAAGATGATGTAGTAATTTATCAATAAAACAAAAGCAGGAAGCCAAAACGGTTTCCTGCTTTTATATTTATCTTTAAAATTTGTAGCTTTTTCCGGATAGAAACGACATTTTACCAATAAACCTAATAGGTTTTCAAAACCTGTTAGGTTTGATTACAAGAAAACTAAATTATCCTGCAACAACTTCTTCAGCATAAACTACACCTTCATAACAAGCATTGTAAATCGCTTTCAACTCATCCAAAGTAGGAACTCTTGGGTTGAAACCTGTACAAGGATCTACCAAAGCATTGTTGGCGATGTAATCAAGATTTTTATCCCAATCTTCTCTTGAAATTCCAAATTCTTTAATTGCTGATTGGTTGTTAACTTCAGAACGTAAAGTTTCAATTGCTTGCGCCAACTCTTCAGTAGTTTCTTTACCAATTACTCGTGCTAAATCTGGAAAACGGTTTGTAGCAGCTGAATTATAACGAATCACATTCGGAAGGAAAATCGCATTAGAAGCACCGTGAGGAATTCCGTACAATGCGCCAACTTGGTGAGACAAAGAGTGTACAATTCCTAACCAAGCATTATTGAACGCCAACCCTGCCATAAATGATGCATCATGCATATTTTGACGAGCTACAATATTGTTAGGGTTTTCTACAGCTTCTTTCAAGTTATCAAAAACAATCTCTAAACCACCTTTTGAAAGTGCATCAGCAATATTGTTATCGATATTTGAAACATAAGCTTCTACACAATGCGTCAAAGCATCAAGACCAGTATTTGAAGTGACGTGAGCCGGCATTGAAGCACAAATTTCACCGTCAATAATAGCAACATCCGGAGTCAATTCATAAGAAACTACAGGATATTTTACTCCTTTTTCTCTGTCGGTAATTACGGCAAGACCAGTCGTTTCAGTTCCTGTTCCGCTTGTAGAAGGAATCGCGATAAATTTTGCTTTATTTCTAAGAACTGGTACTGTAAAAGGTTTGATCAAGGCATCAAATTCCACATCAGGATATTCATAAAACACCCACATGATCTTTGCTGCATCGATCGCAGAACAACCTCCTAAACCGATGATCCAGTCTGGTTGAAAAGCATTGATAACTTCAGCGCCTTTTAGGCAAGTGGCAGATGATGGATCTTCTTCTACACCTTCAAAAATCTGAGTTTCAATTCCTGCTTCAGTAAGATAAGCAATCGCTTTATCCAGCGTTCCGCTTTTTCTCATTGAGCTTCCTCCGGTTACGATTACCGCTTTTTTACCTTTAATATTTGCCAATTCAGAAAGACTTCCAGCACCATGGAAAACTTCTCCTGCAATAAATAATTTGCTCATTTTTCTTATTTAATTTTAATAGAACAAAATTAGGCAAGCCAAAACGAGTGATGTTATACAAACAAGACTATGCGTTATACATTTGCGCCAGTTCTTGTTGAAGTTCGGTCGGAGTTTCTTTGAGTTTTGCTTTTACAAACTTGTTGAGTGCGGAAGGAGAATTAAAACCAAGGTCAAAAGCAATTTCTTTATGAGAAAGATCAGAAAACATCAGTTGGCGTTTTATTTCCATTAAAATTCGGTTGTGAATGGCCTGAATTGCCGTTTCCCCACAATGTTTTTTAGTGATTGAATTTAATTTTTTTGTTGTAATTGCCAACTCTTCAGCATAATATTGAACGGTTCTGTACTGTTTATAATGTTCGTTCAATAATTTTTTAAATCGAACGTAAACTGGTTTATCGGCCGAATCATTGTTTAAAATGGGATGCAGACCGTGAACAGATTCAATTAAACCTAAAAGGAAAATTTTAATTTGAAATCTCGCTTGTTCTTTTTTTATCAAACTCGGATCTTCATAAATTCCTTTGATGATTTTGATAGCATTTAAACTTTGTTCAAGATCTTCTTGAGATAAAATAGTACAGTTAAGCTGGGTTGAAAGGTTGACATTATAAGTACTCAACTCGTTTTTCAAAATATCTGAACAGAATAATATCTCTTCGAACAGAATGATCTTTCCTTTTAGATCGTCACTTATATCTGAAATAAAATGAACCTGCTCAGGAAATACTACAGAAATTTTTCCTGCTTTTAGAGAATGAATTTTATCTTCAATATGAACCTGAAGTTTTCCATTTTCTATAACAACAATAAAGAAATGGTCTTTTTTGTGAGGTTTAAAATATTGGTTTAAATTTTCCTCATTCAAATCAAAAACGCGGAATGAAAGATTTTTATCTTCAAGTTTTTGGATGTTTTTTTTGATTTCCAGTTTCTTCATGGTTCCCATTTCTCAGCTTTGTTTTAAAACGAAGCGACAAATTTAGACTAAAACATAATGAAACTCCAAAACACATTGTTTTTAGAAAAACTGTTGTCAAATTTTATCACGGAATAATTTAAAATAAAAAAACTTTAAACCTTATTTTACCGCAAAAGAATCAAAAGAAATGATTGAGGAAAGAGTAATTCAAAAGTTTACAAAATATAAAATTTTAGTTTATTATCAGTTTTGCTGGCTTTTGAATAACTTATTTTTGTACGAAATCTTTTGATTCTTTTGCGGTTAAAAAATCTCATATACTAAAAAGTACACAGTTAATTTCACAAATTAGCGATAAATAATGTAACGTTTTAAGTATTTGAAGCGTCTTATATTATATCGTTTAACCAAATCCATGAAATATGAATTTAAATTCCAAAATTTTAGGTATTACACAAGTGGTAATCACAAGTCTCATGATAAATGCACAAACTAAAGAGAGTAAATTGCCGGGCGACCCGACATTGGTTTCATCAAAAGCTACCATAGAAAAGCTTATTTCCTATGACAAAGGAAATTTTAAATACAAAGTAGAAGACTATTTTGCAAGACCAAAAGCTTCACAATTTAAAATTTCTCCAGACGGGCTTTATTTATCTTACAAAGAAAAAGATAAGGACAGTAAAAATCATGTTTATGTAAAAGATTTAAAATCTGGAAAAATTACAAAAGCATTGGTTGAAAAAGATGACTTGATAAGAAGTTATGGCTGGCTCGATAAAAAACGACTATTCTACACCCAAGATAAAGGTGGAAACGAAAATATCCATTTGTACGCTGCCGATATTGATGGCAAAAACCTGAAAGATTTGACTCCTTTTGAAGGAATCACGTTAAATTCTGTAAGATTGATTAAAGATACCGAGTTTGTTATTGTGAGCATGAATAAGAACAATAAACAGATTTTCGAACCTTATAAAATCAATTTTAATACCGGCGAAATTACGCAGTTGTATGAAAATAAAGATGTAAAAAGTCCGATTGATGATTATCTTTTCGACAGACAAGGGAATCTGAGAGGCTATACTATTCTTGAAAATGGTTTGACTACAAAATTGTTTTATAAAGATTTGCAGACAGGTAAGTTTAATCTCGTTAAAGCGACCGATTGGAAAGATACTTTTAGCGTAATTAGTTTTAATGATAATTCTAAAAACAAAGATGAGGTTTATTTGGTAACCAATCTTGGAAGTGATAAATCTAGAATTGTATTATATGATTTAAAGAAAAATGCAATCATTAAAGAGGTTTATTCGAATCCTACTTTTGATGTTTCTTCAATAGCGCAGGCTGGAAAAAGCCGAAATTACGAATTAGATTACATCAGCTATAATGGAATTAAAAACGAAACGATTCCTGTAAGTAAATTTTACAAAGAAATTCATGATAAACTGACTTCTGAATTTGGCGATAAACAGTTTGGAATTGCTTCTTCAGATGATAAAAACGAAAAATTATTGGTTGTTGTAGATAGTGATAAACTGTATGGAAAGTATTATGAATACGATACAAAAACCAAAACAACCAAACTTCTTTTTGATTTGATGCCTCAGCTGAAAGAAGAAGATATGGCAGAAATGCGCCCAATTCAGTTTAAAAGCAGAGACGGACTTACCATTCACGGATATATTACACTCCCAAAAGCAGCTTTGAACGGTGAAAAGGTTCCTTTGATTGTCAATCCTCATGGCGGACCGCAAGGAATAAGAGATGATTGGGGTTTTAATCCTGAAACACAATTGTTTGCAAGCAGAGGATACGCTACTTTGCAGGTTAATTTCAGAATTTCTGGCGGTTACGGAAAAGAGTTTCAAACATCCGGATACAAACAAATCGGCCGTAAAGCGATGGATGATGTAGAAGACGGTGTAAAATATGCGATTGAGCAAGGTTGGATTGATAAAAATAAAGTAGCAATCTACGGCGGAAGTCACGGTGGTTACGCTACATTGATGGGATTGATTAAAACTCCTGATTTGTACTCTTGTGGAGTTGATTATGTAGGAGTTTCCAATATTTTCACGTTCTTCGATTCTTTCCCGGAATACTGGAAACCCTATAAAGAAATGGTAAAGCAAATCTGGTATGATTTGGATAATCCTGAAGAAGCAAAAATAGCAAAAGAAGTTTCGCCGGTTTTCCAGATTGATAAAATTAAAAAGCCGTTATTTGTGGTTCAGGGCGCGAATGACCCGAGAGTCAACATCAATGAATCTGACCAAATCGTTAAAGCTTTAAGAAGCAAAGGATTTGAAGTTCCTTATATGGTAAAATATGATGAAGGACACGGTTTTGGAAAAGAACCAAACAGAATTGAATTTTATAAATCAATGTTAGGTTTCTTTGCTGAGAATTTTAATAAATAAAAGAAGACAATTTTATAATTCATTAAACGGGAAGTATTCTGCTTTCCGTTTTTTTATTTAAGAGTGAGACAAAAATGTATATTCCTCAATATTTAGACGTACTGAATTCCCCTCCTTTGGAAGGGTGGATCAATTTTCAAAGAAAATTGAGACGGGGTGGTCTTTAGCCCGGATAGAAACGGTTACCCCACAGCAAATGATGGACAAAGCGAAGGAGCGAGGAGTAATAGTGGATAGCCGGATAAGCTTCTGGAAAAAAAATATTACGATAAAAAACACGATTAATAAACGAAAAATTGAAAATCCGAAAAAATATTTTAAATTTATTAAAGTAAAACAAAATATACAGTCGTCATAGCAATATGGAGATTGCCGAAAAATTACCAATGCCACAGAAGGAAAAGGAAAACATTATTTCTCAAACCGTATCGAGTTACGGCGGAAAACTGATGTCTTTCATTCGTCCGAAAGTGAAAAATACCGAAGATGCGGAAGATATTCTGCAGGAAGTTTGGTACCAGTTCAGCAGTTTGACCAATCTTTCTGAAATTGTAAATGTTGGCGGATGGTTGTACCGAGTAACGGCAAATAAAATCACTGATAAATACCGTAAAAAGAAAACCGAAAATCTTGAAGATTTTGTCTACGAAGATGAAGACGGAACGTTTTCTATAAAAGATATTCTGCTTCTGGATGACAGTGCAGGACCGGAAGTAAAAATGTTTCAGGACGAAATTTGGAAAAAACTGTTTGCAGCTTTAGAAGAACTTCCCGAAAAACAGAAATTGGTCTACATGGAAAACGAACTCAACGATAAAACTTTACAGCAAATCGCCGATGAACAGGGTGAAAATATTAAGACCATCATCAGCCGAAAAAATTATGCAGTAAAGCATTTGAGAAATAGATTGAAACAATTGTATGAAGATTTAAATAATTAGAAATAAATAAAATGAATAATAAATATAAGAAAAGTTGGGCTCTTTTAATTTTATGTCCACCCTTGATTTTCTTTGTCGTTGCACTGATTGTAATGTCATTGTGGAATTGCATTCTTCCCGAAATTATTGGCGTAAAAACCATTAATTATTGGCAGGCAATGGGAATTTTGATTTTAAGTAAAATTCTTTTCGGAGGTTTTCATGGAAAATTCGGACAGGGAATGAGAGATATGAAAGAAAAACACCTGAGACATAAAATGGAAGGAATGTCTGATGAGGAAAAAGAAAAATTCAAAGAAATCTGGAGACAGAAATGCTCAACCGGATTTTTCAACAGAAATAACGAATAGTTTAAAAATTTTTAGAAGTAGTAAAGTAAAAATAAGAACGAATTCGTCTCTATAAAAAAACAGAAGTAGTAAAATTTAAAATTTAAAGAAATGAAAAATTCAGTATTAAAAGGCATTTTAGGAGCTGTTGCAGTTGCAGGAGTTGCCGTAATTGCCAAAAAAGTAATCGAAAGAAAAAGATTTGTAAGAGGTATTTTTAATGAATACGGAATCAAAGAAAAATCTCCATTCGGATTGGCTGATAAAATCAGAGAAATGGATGAAGAGCAATATCAGGAACTGAAAGGAAAGTTCAAAAAAGAATTTGCATCAAGATGTTGCAAAAAAGATAACACTTGCGAAGCGTAAGTTTTTAGCTAACTAAATTAAAATTGTCTTATTCAGGCGCGGGAAGTTTTGCTTCCCGCGCCTGAATTTTTTTTAAATGAGTGAGTTTTTACTGCGAATGCACGAATATTATTATGAAAAAGCTCCCGCAGATTTCACGAATTTTCACAGATGATTTATTCTAATAATACAAAGTTTGTCATTCCGAAGGAATCTAAGCTATTTCTAGATTCGTTACAGAGATTCTTGCGGAATGACAAACTTGATGGATAATAAAATTCAATATCCTCTTTGCTGAGTGAAACGCCTTTGCGGACGAAAAATATTTTCAATAATTAAAAAGAATCTTAGCGACCTTAGCGCTAAAAAAGAGATTGCTTCGCTTTGATAGCGATGACAAAATTCGTGCATTCGTGGCTTCTTTATTTTTGTCCGAACCGACAAAATCCTTATTTTTGTATTCACTTTCATGAAAGACTACTATTATTTTCTTGGGATTCCTCACGATGCTTCAGATGAAGACATCAAAAGATCCTACAGAAAACTTTCATTAAAATACCATCCCGATAAAAATCAAGACGATGATTTCTTTGCAGACCGTTTCAAAGAAATTCAGGAAGCGTATGAGACTTTGAGCGATAAAGGAAGAAGAATTACGTACGACCAGAATTTAGAAAGTCAGCAGAAAAGCTTTAGATATACTGTTCCGCCTTCTATTAAAACTTTTACGGCTAATAAAATTCATGCGAAAAAAGGAGAGGAGATTATCATTACCTGGCAAACTCAAAATGCTGATGTGGTAAAAGTTTTACCGTTTGGATTGGAGAAAGCGTATGGAGAAAGAATTTTTAAGATCACAGAATTTAAAAACGGAAAATTTCAACTGTTGCTGCATGCGACAAACTCGCTTTTGCATAAAACCGTGGTTCAGGGAATTACAATAACTGAAGTTTTTGAATCTGATGGTGAGAAGTTCAGAGACAGGGCAGAAGAGCTTTTCAAGTCACAGCCAAGAACAGCTACGAATCCGAAAGGACAACCAAAAATTTTCAGATTAATCTTTGGGTTGTTAATCTTAGCTTTAGCAATTTACTTTTTAATCAGTAGTTTAACTAACTAAGCCAGTTTCTTATTTCCAGGACATTTTTTGCAACGTTTCCCTTTCTTAAATTTTTTGCAACACGATTTTTTGTCACCGCAGAACATTTCTTCGTTCTTAAAAGAAAATACAGGACTCAATGGCGGAACTTTAAAAGGTGTGATACTATTCATGCTGCAAATATATTAATTTAGAATAAATATAATTAATATATTTTGATAAATCTGTATTTGCTGACTAGCAAGTAGTTTGAGGATATTTAAAACCAAAAAATCAGCATTTTTACTTTAAAATGTTTCCCCAAAATTACTCGTTGAAAGATTTAATATCAAGTTTAACATCGGCTTAATATGGGTTGCGCAATCGGCTAAAAAATCGTAATTTTACGAATCTTTTTTTACAAACAAAATCTAATTATAAAAATGAATACAGAACAGTTTGTGAGCCGTCACATCTCCTTAAACGAAGCCGATAAACAGGCAATGTTGGAAAAAGTTGGCGTTTCAAGTATCGAAGAGTTAATTTCTCAAACCATTCCATCGTCAATCCGTTTAGAAAACGATTTGAACATCTCAGAGGCACTTTCAGAGTATCAAATGCTGAATCATTCGAAAGAATTGGCATCGAAGAACACTGATTATACAAGTTATATCGGTTTTGGATACCACAATACATTGTTGCCATCGGCTATCCAGAGAAATATCTTTGAAAACCCAAGTTGGTATACTGCGTACACGCCTTATCAGGCAGAGATTGCACAAGGAAGATTAGAAGCTTTGCTTAATTATCAAACTGTAGTTTGCGATTTGACAGGTTTTGCTTTGGCAAACGCATCTTTGTTGGATGAGTCTACAGCAGCTGCAGAAGCAATGCACATGTTCTTCAACAACAGAACAAAAGATCAGAAAAAAGCAGGAGCAAATAAGTTCTTTATTTCAGATTTAGTATTGCCTCAAACCGTTTCTGTTCTTAAAACAAAAGCTGAAGGTTTAGAAATTGAGATCGTAATTGGTGACCACAAAACGCATGAGTTTGACGGTTCTTATTACGGGGTTTTACTACAATATCCAGGTAAAAACGGAATCGTTTTAGACTATACAGAAGATATCGTTGAGTACAAAAAATTAGATTTACAGGTTGTTTTAGCTTGTGATCCTATGGCTTTGGTTAAATTGAAATCTCCTGCATCTATGGGCGCTGACTGTGCGGTTGGTACTTCGCAGAGATTTGGTATTCCATTAGGCTACGGTGGTCCTCACGCAGCATTTTTCTCTTGTAGAGAAGATTACAAAAGAGACATTCCGGGAAGAATTATTGGTGTTTCTCAGGATATGTACGGAAAACGTGCATTGAGAATGGCTTTACAAACAAGAGAGCAACATATTAAAAGAGAAAGAGCAACTTCAAACATTTGTACAGCTCAGGTTCTTTTGGCTGTAATGGCTGGAATGTACGCTGTATATCACGGTCCTAAAGGATTAAACTATATCGCTGATCAGATTCACTTTAAAGCTAATGCATTAAAAGGTGGATTGAAAGCTTTAGGATATGAAATTGCTGAGGAACCAATCTTTGACACCGTGAAAATTTTAATGGCGGAAGATGAGAAAGCGAGATTAAACAGATTGATGCTTGATCATAATTTAAACCTTAACTATTTCACTGAAGGTGTTGTAAGTATTGCAATCAACGAAAGCACAACATTAGAGAAATTAAATTATTTGATGGCTTCTTTTGCTCAGTTTAAAGATAAGCAGACTTTCAAATTAGAAATAAAAGAAGGATACAGTATTCCTGAAGAAAATCTTAGAAAAGATGAGATCTTAACAGAGTCTGTATTTAACAAATACCATACAGAGACAGAATTGATGCGTTACATCAAGCGTCTTGAAAGAAAAGATCTATCATTAACTCATTCAATGATCTCTCTTGGTTCTTGTACAATGAAGCTGAATGCTGCAACTCAAATGTTGCCACTTTCGTGGGCAGATTGGGGAAGTGTTCACCCGTTTGTACCGGTAAATCAGGCAGGAGGTTATCAGGAAATGATTAAAGAATTAGAGAAAGATCTTTCTGAAATCACTGGTTTTGCAGGAACTTCTCTTCAGCCAAATTCTGGAGCTCAAGGAGAATATGCAGGATTGATGGTGATTAGAGAATATCATATCTCAAGAGGTGAAGGTCACAGAAACGTGGTGTTGATCCCTCAGTCTGCACACGGAACAAACCCGGCTTCTGCAGCAATGGCAGGAATGAAAATTGTTGTTGTTAAAAATCTTGAAAGCGGAGAAATTGATTTCGAAGATTTCAAAGCTAAAACAGAACAACATTCTGAAAATCTTTCTTGTGTGATGATCACGTATCCGTCAACTTACGGATTCTTTGATGCCAACATTAAAGAGATTACAAAATTAGTTCACGATCATGGTGGACAAGTTTATATGGATGGTGCCAATATGAATGCTCAGGTAGGATATACAAGTCCAGGAAACATCGGAGCAGACGTTTGTCACCTTAATCTTCACAAAACTTTCGCTATTCCTCACGGAGGTGGAGGTCCTGGAGTTGGCCCGATCTGTGTGGCTAAACATTTAGTTCCGTTCTTGCCTACCAATGCAAACATCAATGTAGGTTCTAATGAAGCAATTGCAGGAATTTCTGCTGCACCTTATGGTTCAGGATTGATTCTGAATATTTCTTACGCTTACATCAAAATGTTGGGAACTTCAGGTTTGAAAAAAGCAACTGAGCATGCAATTTTAAATGCAAACTATTTAAAAGAGATCTTAGCTGAACATTTCCCAATTTTATATTCAAATACTGAAGGTAGAGTAGCACACGAATGTATCGTAGATTTCCGTCAGTTCAAATCTTTAGGAATTGAAGTGGCTGATGTTGCGAAAAGATTGATGGATTATGGTTTCCATGCTCCAACAGTTTCTTTCCCGGTTGCAGGAACATTGATGATCGAGCCTACAGAATCTGAAAGCAAGTCTGAAATTGATCGTTTTGCAGAAGCATTAATTTCAATTAAACAAGAAATTGATGAGATCGCAAACGGAGAAGCTGACCAAGCAAATAACGTATTGAAAAATGCTCCTCACACTGAGCAATTGGTGATTTCTGATTCTTGGGACAAACCATACAGCAGAGAGAAAGCTGCTTATCCGCTAGAGTGGGTAAGAGACCATAAATTCTTTGCTTCTGTTTCTAGAGTTGATGAAGCTTATGGAGACAGAAACTTAGTTTGTACTTGTGAGCCAATTGAAGCTTATATGTAATTAGAAGTTTTTTAGATATAATAAATCCCTTTCAGAGATGAGAGGGATTTATTATTTTATTGCTGACTGCACCATTGAACAAATTCAGGATATAGATCATCAACTTTTTTATTAGGATATTTTTTTCTAAGAGCTAACAAAGCATCATTAAATTCTTTCAATTTTGGAAAACCTCTTTGCTTCATCAATTCGTTGAGGTCATTATATGCGTATTGTAATGTGTTTTGATCGTCTTTAAATTTATCGGCGCAGAAAAGATAATAAGTGGAGTATGTCATATATTCATCGAAAACTTTTTCAGGATTGGGATAGTATTGTGTGCCTTCCTGTTTGGTATTTACCCATTTTTCTCTATCTTTTAAAGCATTCTCAAGATCTTTTGCATATTTTTTGGTAGGTGTTCCTACATAATTGTGGTCTATCTCGGTAAACATTGTTCTCGTGTTAAAGACAATATTTTGTTTCGGAGTAAGAGCTTTTTCCTGCCCGATTGGTGGAAGTACCATAACAATTTGCTTAAAGTTGTTGTTCTTATAGGTCGTAGTATAATTAAGACCATTAATTAGTGGCGAACAAAAGATAAGATAACTATTCATCTTTGTATCAAAATTTTTCTCAAGCCATTGCCATTGTTCATTAAGATTAGCTTGTTGATTATAGTTCTCTATTAATTCTTTATAAAAAGATAGATGTTCTTTATAGAATTTTCGGAAGTTTGATTTTAAAGCAAAGTCTTCAATTTCTTTTTTATAAGTAGTGATTGGGTTAACTGTTATTTTAGTGTGTGAAGAAACACTTTTCATTGGAAATATGAAGTTTTTATTAGGAATAAGCTCATTATTTTTAAAGTCATAGCTTATCGCATTTCCCGTTAGAAATATATAATTGATAGGATTTTTCTTCATTAAAGAATCAAATTTAGTAATGATTTTTTCATGTTTGAATTCTTTAAAATGTTGAAGAACATCTTGGTAATATTTCCCTTTCTGTTCTACCATATCATCATTTTCTAAACCTACTTCGGTGATGGCAACCATAATGTGAAGCAGTTCTTTTACTTCATCGATCTCAATTTTTGCCTTTCCCTGATATTCTTTTTTATACTTTTCATCAAAATTTAATTCTTCTGAATCCTGAGCATGCATGATAAGTGATAATAAAAAACTAAAAAGTAAAATTGTTTTTTTCATGGATTTAATTAATTGAAATTTTAAGGGGCAAAAGTAAAATAAAAATCATTTCAAAACAATTTATATCCCATTGTTTTGAATAATTAAAGTGATTTTAATGATCTGAATGATCTGAATGAAGATTATTAGGGTTTTGTTTATAATAATTTAATTTTATTGAAAAACAAATTTTGATAAAATTGGATAGATAATTTTTCGATTAAAAAAAATTTTGTTTAAAAAATGGCTTGAATTTTAAATACTCAAGCATGTTTTTTTGTAATTAATTGATTTGTAATACATCAGCAGGATGGGGCAGGATGCTCATATTTCTGTTTCTGGGTAGATTGGTTAACACAAAATTAATATTAAATGAACAAAAAAACTTTACTCATTAAACACGCTCTAAAATCTTTGATTTTGTCTGGGTTGATTTTTTCTGCAGCAGATTTAGATGCCCAGACTTTAGCGTTTCCTGAAGCTACCGGTTTTGGTAGATTTACCACCGGAGCAAGAGGAGCAGCCAATCCTCAAATTTATTTAGTGACCAATTTAAATGATAGCGGAGCGGGCTCATTCCGTGATGCGGTAAGTCAGCCGGGTCGTTTTGTCATCTTTAAAGTAGGTGGAATTGTTAATCTACAATCAGTTGTAGCTGTCGCAAGTAACACGACGATTGCCGGACAGACTGCTCCCGGAGAAGGAATTCTATTTTTAGGACCGAGAGTTTCATTTTCAGGGTCGAATAATACGATTGCCCGATACTTTAGGGTTCGCTATGGAGGAACTTCCCAAAATCAGGATGCATCAGGAATTGCGAATGGAGCCAATATTATTTTAGATCACATGACCTTTACATGGGGTACCGATGAGGTTTTTTCTGTTAACTGGGATAATAACGGTACTGCTCCCGATAATATAACCATTCAAAATTCTATTATCGGACAGGGATTACATCGTCATAATCATTCTGCAGGTGGTTTAATGCAGCCTCCTCCAGGTGGAAAGATCAGCTTGATCGGGAATTTATATATCTGTAATAAAACCCGAAATAATAAAATAAAAGGCATCAATGAATTTGTTAATAATGTAGTTTACAATTGGGGTAATTATGGAAATACTTACGGACACACTCAATCCGGAGAAGCCTATATTATGGGCGGAGATTCTGCGGGAGCTTCTTACGCAAACATCATCAACAATTATTTTATCGGAGGCCCCAATACAAGCTCTACCGTTTCTACACCTTTCAGCGTAGGAAATGCCAACTTCAATCTATATGGTTCCGGAAATTATTTTGATAATAATAAAAATGGAGTTCTAGACGGGACTTTAGTTCCTCAGAATTTAACTGGATATCCTGTTGGAGATATCAACGCTATTCAGACAACTTCGTATGATTATCCGATGAAGAATCCGACCTTGACTGCACAAGGGGCTTTTGATAATATTGTTTCAAAAGTAGGAGCTTCTTATCCGAGACGTGATCAGGTAGATCAGTTGATGATTTCAGATTTGATGTCGAAAGGTACAACCGCAACTTATGTTTATGTGCAAAGCGATCTAACCACTCAGTTTGGTTTTACCAATGGTGGAGCAGGGCACGTTTATGGCGCTCCGGCTCCTTTAGACACCGATAATGACGGAATGCCGGATGCGTGGGAAACTGCAAACGGACTGAATCCAAATGTTTTTGATGCTTTGGCAGTAAGCACAACACACGCTCCGTATCTGAATATTGAAGTTTATATTAACGGTTTACACAACACCGCTGCTCCGGATTTTATTATTCCGCCATCCAATTTAAATTTTACTAATCCAGTGACTACGGGAACTCCGGCTACAAGCTCATTAACGGTTAATTGGAACGATAACGCAACCAATGAAACCAATTATGTATTGGAACGTTCTACTAACGGGACTGCTTTTACAGTGATTGCAACATTACCTGCGAATACAACGACTTATAATGAAACGGGTTTAACACCCAACACTCAATATTATTACAGAGTGAAAGCGGTGAATGCTACAGAATCTTCTGTGTATACTTCAAACACTTCTGTCACTACACCTCCGGTTCCTTCCGCACCTACAAAAGCAGCTAATCCTAATCCTGCCAATAGTTTTAATGACGTACAGTTGACCAATGGGAATTTACTTTTAAAATGGACAGGAAGCACCAACACCACTACATACACTGTTTATTTTGGAACAGATCCACAAAATTTAAATAATGTAGCCACAGTTCCTTATTCTGCTGCGCCATCGTATCAGTTAGGTAATTTAAATACGGCAACCAATTACTATTGGAGAATTGATTCGTCTAATGCATTGGGCTCTGTAACGGGTGACGTGTGGAGTTTCCGTGCATTGACGCCTAGCCTTGTCGGAAACTGGCCATTTTCAGAAACACCGTTGTCTGGTGAGCAGATTTCTGATCTTACTTCTTATGCGAATCATGGTACATTAAATGTAGCGTATGATAATGCGAATGTGAGAGTTCTCGGAAAAGAAAATTATGCACTAGATCTGGCAACTTCACCCAATACGCCGTACATAGCAAGTATTCCGCATCAGGATCAGATCTTATTTAATACGAATTCTTTCACGGTTTCTTATTGGATGAAAGCTCCGACAAGCATGATCCCATCGTCTTCGGCAACCAGTCTTTATGTTTTGTGTAAAGGTTCGTTTACCAAAAATACAGCAACAGGAGCCACCGGAAAACGTTTTAATGTAGAAATAAAAGGCGGTCAGTTGCGATATGCAATTGATGATGATGTTACGAAGAAAGAAATCACTTCTCCGATTGCCAATTATTTTACCAATAATTGGGTGCATGTTGTAATACAGAGAGATATTACAGCACATAAAATGAGAATTTATACCAATGGGGTTTTAAGTGCTGAAGGTGATGAAACCGCAGTTACAGGAATTGGTGAAGCAAGTGATCTGATCATCGGGAATATTGGTGAACTTGAGTTTTTATCAACCGCTAACGCTCCAGCTCCTTACAAAGGTGCATTTGATGAGCTTAAAATGTACAATTATGCATTATCTCCAACAGAAATATCTGCTTTGTACAGTCAGGCGGTGTTGAGAAATGCGGAATTCAGTATCAGTAAAAATGTGGGAACGGTATATCCGAATCCTGTAAAAGACCAGATCTTCATTAAGCTTCCTGAATATAAAAGATCTAGTTTAACTGCTACCATTTTAGATATGACAGGAAAAGTGATCGTTAAAGAGAAATTAAATGCTAATGGAAACGGAATATTTAATTTAAATATTGCCGGGAAAAAAGTATCTGGAAATTATATACTGAACGTTTCAGGAGAGGAATTGAATAGCAATTTTAAAATTATTGTTCAGTAAAATAGAGCACACTTAGTTTAATTCATATTTATCAAAGGAAATCCTTTCAATTTTTTTGAAAGGATTTTTTGTTTGTGAATATTTAAAGCATTTTTGTCATTAGAAGTTGATTATTTTAATTAACAATTATGTTTATCCGTTTTTATTAATAAAACCTGAGCTCGATTCTTATATTTTAACAAAATATCAATAGGAATGGGCTTTAGCCCATTTATACAATTAAGTTTCATTATTGGCTTTAGCCAAAATTATGATATATTTTGGCTAAAGCCAGTTTTTCTTGTTACTTTTTAGCCGGGCTAAAGCCCGACTCTATTGATTTGAACTTAAACAATTTATAATCATCAATTTTAAAATAAATTATTAATCAAACTCAGGTCAATAATCTATAATTTAACGCAAAGGCAAATTTAAATTGCTTTATTTTCCGTCTGTTTAGATTCCTGCGGAATGACAAATACATCGTTAGAACTAAATTTTTATTATTTATAGACATTCAGAATTAAACTTCTAAATTTTAAGAGCGTGTTTAAATTTTTATTAAATATTTTTCTATTGCCTTTATCTTAATTTTGACTACGTCGAAATAGCATTCATCGACTGAAAGG
>NZ_LELA01000152.1 GCF_001677955.1 Chryseobacterium sp. BGARF1 | reverse complement strand
GAAGAAAAAAACACTACGCCAAAAGAATTCTCTTCACTCCAACTCCAATCCAAAGGCTTTCATGAAGAAATAGCAGTAGATGACTTTCCGCTTCGAGGGCTGGTGCATTGGTTTAAAGAAGTGGAAGGGTCGGGTTTCAAGTCGTTTTCTATCCTCAAAAATACCATTACACATCATTATAATGATATTCTAAATTACTTTAACACACGCAGCACGAATGCTTCAGCAGAATCTTTCAATGCGAAAATCAAAAATTTCAGAATGCAACTCAGAGGCGTGAAGGATAAATCTTTCTTTCTATTCAGATTATCCAAGATTTTTGCTTAATCCTCAACTTTTGATACTGATCCACTTTTTGCTTAGTCCCCAACTTTTGATACTGATCCGCTTAAGACCAGAGCAAAAATCACTTTCATTATTTGTTATTTTTAGATGTCAAATACATGATGACAAAAAATATAAGCCCAGAGAATACGCTTTGGAATGTTGCTCGTGCTAAAGAAATTTCATGTTCTCCATTAAACAAAAAGTAGTTAGTGCAAAAAAGAAGAATCATTAAGATTAAAGTTCCGATGAGTAGTTTGTTTGTTTTCATTGTTTATTTTTTTTGATTACGTTTTGCAGGTTAAAAAAATTAGCTTCCCGAATTACTTTTATTTTTTTTATTAAAAAAGGCGAATACCATAGAAAATACAGCTCCAATTAAAAAGCCCTGTAAAAGAATTATGATCATAGAATCGTCATCAACAAAGAAATATTTCGAAGTAAGAAAAAGTACAATGCATACTGCTGTAATAAAAATGGGTACTAATATTTTCATTGTTTACGGTTTTTTTAAGTTTTTAAAATAATTTCTAACCACTTTTATCATCGTGAAAGTCACAGCAATATTGAGGAACAATAACACCATATTGACTTTTAGATGTATTGGTTCTTGGAAAAAATTGGTCATTGCGGTAAACATAATGACAACGCTATTTAAGTAGACCATTAAACTTATGATAAGCTGTGTTTTGGTCGGGTTTTGCACCCAATTGTTTTTTTGATTCATGATAGTTTTGATTTTTAAATTTTCAAATCGTTCTTGATTTCTGAGGCAAATATATTGTGGCAAAAATCCATTTTCCAAATTTTAAAAATTGGACATCTGAATGAAATGAAAATTCCTATTTGAAAGCAGGAAAAAAATCTTCTTTAAAAGGAAAACAGCCTTTCTAAAAAGAAAAATCTCAAAACCTTATTGCTGATTTTCAACACATTGAAACAAACTTGCATTTAATCTGGAAATTTCCGTTATTTGACAGATAATTCACATCTTCAATGACCAAATTTCATCGGGTTTTATTTTTAGTATTGCTTTTTATTTTGAACTGGGTAAAGGGACAAGATGATACCCAATCTAAAATTTCTCCTAAATTTGAAAAATTAGTAGCTCAAATTAAAAATAATCAAAGTAGGAATGAATCATATAATCTCTCGAAAACACTTATAGCAGAAACAAAGAGAGATGGAGAAGATAAAGATTTACTTCAAGCATACGTTATTACTTCCGGTATTGCTCCGGATAGTTTAGCTACAAAATATTGTGACAGCATTTTAAATATTGCTATCAAATTAAAAGATCAAACCGCTATTGGAGCTTCGTATTTTTCAATTGCAGGAAGAAGTATGAGGGTTTTCGATTACAAAAAAGCTGCAGAATACTTTGCAATTTCTTACGATTACTATCTATCACAAAAAAATACTTATTGGGAAAAAACTAATTTGCTGTCGATTGGTAGACTTAAATCGCTAATTGGCGAAGATAATGCGGCTTCAAATCTTTTTTTAGAACACTATAATTACTTTAAAAGTAATCAAATTACTCCCGATCATAAGTTTTCTTTCAACTTTGCCAAAGTTTATATAATTTATATAAACTCAAAACTAAAAAAATATAAAGAGAATGAAACTTTGATTAGAGAAGTTTATACGTTTTTTGACCAAAATAAAAAGTATAGTTTCTTTAAATTTCACATCTTATTGGCAGACGGACGAAATGATTTTTCTTTAGGGAACTATAATTCTGCATTAGTAAAGCTGGAAAATGCGAGAAAAGCAATAGACCTTGTTGACAGCCAAAATCTGGACAATATCGATTTTTACATCGCCATGTGCTATTGGAAAATGGGAAATATAGACAAAGCCTTTCCTATATTTGAAAATATTAAAAAGAACTTTCTTAAAACCAAGAAAACATCTTTAGAATTTCGTCCCACATTTGATTTTTTTACTGAATATTATAAAAAAAACGGGACAACAGAACAACAATTAGCTTCACTTAATGACTTGTTGGAGTTTGACAAATATGAGAAAGACGTTAAAAGCTACGTTCAGTTAAAGCTGAAAGATTTTGATGAAAAACACAAAACTGAAGAGGAGTTTCTTACCGAAGACGAACAAAGATTTGGCAATTGGCTCAGCATTGCAATTATTTCACTCAGTTCAATTGCGGTGGCTTACTTTGTGTATAAAAAAGTAAAAACCAAAACTCAGAATGAAAAAGTGGAGGTTTCGGAAGCTCCAACTATTTCGACTAACTTTCATGAGCAACAAAAAACAGAAGAAGAAAAACAAAATGAAATTTCATTAGATACTGGAATAGATTACAGTTTGTACCGACCGATTAACAAACTTACAGTTGACCAGATTCTCGGTTCAATGAAAACTTTCGAAACATCTTTGGGATTTTTAGAACAGGATCTCAAATTAACAGCATTAGCACAGAAATTCAACACCAACGAAAAATATTTAAGCAAAGTTATTAAAGTAAATTTGGGAAAAACTTTTAATGCATATCTTACAGACTTAAGATTTGAATATTTGGATGAAAAACTGAAAACAGATTCTCAGTTTAAAAACCAAATGATTAAAGAAATTTCTTCAAAATTAGGTTTCGGAAGTCCTGAATTTTTTGCCACAGCATTTAAAGAGAAATATGGCAAATCACCGAAGGAATATTTTGAGGCTTAAGCGTATCAAATTCTTTACAGACTATTTGGAAAATTGTATCAAATTTTGAAAAATATAAGCCTGTGGATGTACTAATTTAGCGTCCAGTTAAAGTTAAGCATAAAACCTTAATTTTAACCTTATGAAACGAGAGAGAAAAATCTACGATCCTGCTTTTAAAATTCAGCTTAGCAAAGAACGAACTAATGCCTCAGAACTCGCAAGGGAACTGTGAATCGCAGTCACGCTGCTTTATAAATGGCGTAAAGAATTTGAAGAATTCGGGGAAGGAAGCTTTCCTGGCAATGGAAATCTTAAACTAACACCCGAGCAGGAAAAGATTCATGAACTTGAAAAAAAGCTCAAGGATGCAGAGTTAGAACATGATATCTTAAAAAAAGCAATCGGCATCTTTTAGTTCATTTTCTATTATTTTCTTATTAAGGTATTCATGAATGCTGTAGCATTTCCAAGAGCGGTCGATGAAATATAAATTCATAAAAAATAATGAATCTATTTTCCCGATTGAAAAGATGTGTACTGTTTTTAAATTAAGTTCCAGCGGCTATTTTAAATGGAAAAGCAGATCCTTTAGCAAGAAATTGTTTTTGAAGAAAAAAATAGAAGAGCAGATAACTTCGATTTATTTCTCATCCAAACAACGCTATGGAAGCCCTAGGATTACTTTTGAATTGAATTCTTTAGGCTACAAAATCTCCAGAATAACTGTTGCAAAATATATGAAAGAGCTGGGTTTAAGAAGTAAACTGAGCAAGAAATTTAAAGTAACCACAAACTCTAAACACACTTATTTGGTAGTAGAAAATGTGTTGGACAGGAATTTTATTGCCGAGAAGCCTGCGCAAACTTGGGTTTCTGATATTACTTATATTCAGACCAAAGAAGGATTTTTGCACTTAACAACAGTGATTGATTTGTATGATAGAAAAATTATTGGATGGAGTTTAAGCAACGAAATGAGCACCGAAGAGACAAGTCTTGCTGCTTGGAAAATGGCTGTCAAAAACAGGAAAATAGGGGAAGGATTAATTTTTCATAGCGACAGAGGCGTTCAATATGCAAGCAGAAAATTTGCAAATACTTTGAAATTTTATGGTGTTACAAGAAGTATGAGCCGCAGAGGGAATTGTTGGGATAATGCAGTGGCTGAAACCTAACGGAGTAGTTCGACGAAGTCAAAGTTTTTTCAAATCATTAAAAACGGAGCTCATTTATGGAAACAAACTCATTACAAAAGAAAAAATGGAGCTGGAAATTTTTGAATACATTGAAATCTGGTACAACAAAAAAAGAAGGCACAGTACTCTAAATTACCAAACAATAGAAGAATTTAACAATCAAAACAAAATTTATCAAAATGTAGCTTAACTTA
>NZ_LELA01000151.1 GCF_001677955.1 Chryseobacterium sp. BGARF1 | reverse complement strand
TTAACTGAACATTCAAATTTACATTTGGGTTGTTTGTAGGAATATTGAAAAGAGGGATACTGATATCAGGAATTCCTGTATAATAACTCACAGGCACTTCTTCAAATTTCATGAGGTTGTTTGAAGTAGGAGCTGCAGGAAACATTTTATTGATATCATCAACATTTTTATTAAAATCATCACCTGTTGTCTGGGCAATTAAAATATGATTTAAAGAAGCTAATAATAAAATGATAGCTATTGTATTTTTCTTCATGAAATTAGTTTTATTTTTTAATCAATTTCGCATTCGCAGTTTTCTCAGTATCTGTTTTCACAACGACTAGATATGCCCCTTGAATCAGGTTTTGGGTATTGATTTTGGTGATTTTGTTCTTCGTTTTTAACGTCTGGAGCTGTCTTCCACCCATATCATACAGGGTAATCTCGGCTTCAGACTTCCCATCACCCAGCTTCCAGCTTCCATCCTCAAACCCAATCTCCACATAACAGTAATCCGATACAGGATTAGGGTAGATCTTAATATTCTGTTTTTCTATCAATTGGTCAATTTGGCTGTCACCAAGTTTCACAATTTTCCAGTTCTCTTTTCCTAATTCTTCAGCACTCGTTCCTGCTAAAACAATCGAACCATCTTTATTCATTTTCAGATCAGAAAGCCTTTCCTCTTTCTTTCTCGATTCGCCTTTTACATGTTTTCGCCATTGTTCGTTTCCGTCGTTGTCAATATAAAGCATCCAGAAGGTCTCATCATCTACTTCAATTCTTCCTTCCGCCTGAGTGTAGCCGCCCAATAAAACTCCTTTAGAATTTCTACCATCACCTGTGCTGATCACATTCATTCCCATCAGAACATCACGGTTTTTGAAATTGTACGATCTCTGCCATTGCTCTTCACCTTTTGTATTTAAAGAGATCAGCCAGACATCAGTTCCTTCTTCAATTCCAACTGTTTTATTTCCTGACTTTTCAGATCTTGATTCTCCACCAATAATATATCCTGAAGACGTAAAAGCCATGGTTCTCAAATGATCATCACCTTTACCTCCAAAATTCTTTTCCC
>NZ_LELA01000150.1 GCF_001677955.1 Chryseobacterium sp. BGARF1 | reverse complement strand
TATTTATTCGGTCAGTCATTTATTGAGAGAGATGATTTTATATACAAAAGAATGGGATGGGAAAATCACAAAGAATGATGGTAGTAATTATTATTTCCTCAAAGCTTTAAAAGGTATTTTACCTGACAAGCGAGACAAAAAGTTGGCATTTCCAATTCAGCATCCTTTTCCTAATGATGAAACATTATTAAAGATTGCGCAATACATTCATGCTAATCTTGAAAAGCCGTTAACTATTGAATCTACCGCAAAAGAATTCGGAATGAGTACAAGAACTCTTTCGAGAAAATTTAAAGAGATTTTAGGCATGAATTACGTCCGTTTTCTGCGTGCATTGAGGATTACCCGCTCTCTGGAATTAATGATCGAAGAAAAATATAATATGTATGAGATTGCCATGATGGTAGGATACAACAGTCTTTCTTCTTTCAGTAATATCTTCAAAAAAGTAATTGGAATTCCTCCGACGGAATATCTGCATAAATTGAAAGGGCGTGAGTAAGTGGGAGAGTTTTAGGGTGAGAGTGTTTTAGAATGTTAGGATTTAGGGTTTTAGAGTTTTTAGCGCGAAGTTTTGTGTCATTTTGAGAAGTAAAGGAACGAAGCAATCTCTTTAAAAGAATTATTAATAAAGATTTTCGCAAAGTTTGTTATCCTGAAAGGATCTAGGTAATGGTTTTTACAAATCAGTCTCTACAAAAAGAGTTTAGTTTCCTACGGAATGACAAAGTGGATGTAGATTTTAATTTTATATCGAGATTACTTCGACGCTATGTTCCTCGCCATGACAAAACTTCTAACGCAAGAATTCCCCTCTTTGGAGAGGTGGTGAAAATTCGAAAGAATTTTTGACGGTGGTTTATGAGGTTAAAGATTGCTTCGTCGCTTCAGAAATATATTTATAAATCCTTAATCTGTTTACAATAACAAATATTGAGTAAAACACAGATCTCCTAGCCCCGATAAAAACGGTTACCCCGCAACAAGGAATGGGGAAGTTTGAGGGTTTTTGGTGTGGGATTGGGTTGGCGTGAGGAGTATGAGTGGATAGCGGGAAATAGCTTCTAAAAAACATAATAAAAACAAAAAAACCACTTCAAACGAAGTGGTTTATATTTTAGAGAAAGATCTCTTGAATTCTTAAGCTTCTTCAGAAGGAGTTTCTTCTACAGCAACTTTCTTAGGAGCAGCTGGTTTTGGAGCTTCTACCGGTGCGTCAGATACGATGTCGAATTCAAAGTTGTATTCTACATTTCTGTGTAATCTTACGTTAGCAGTTACTTTACCAGTTCTCTTAATAGTGTTTCCTGGGATTTTGATGTATTTCTTCTCAACAGAAACTCCAGCTTTAGCAAGAGCAGCAGAAAGATCTGCATTGTTGATAGATCCAAATAATTTATCACCAGAACCTACTTTTGCAGGGATAATAATAGAAGTTTTCTTTAATTGATCAACTACAGCAGTTGCAGCAGCGATTAATTTAGCTTCTTCTTCTTTTCTAGCTTCCAAAGTAGCTTCAAGAGCTGCAATGTTTTTAGGAGTAGCTAAAAGAGCAAAACCTTGAGGCAACAAGAAGTTTCTTGCATAACCTGGCTTTACATTTACTGTGTCGAATTCAAGACCTAAGTTTTCTACGTCTTTTTTAAGAATAATGTTCATTGTTGTTGTCCTTTTTTAGATATTAGAAATTAGAGGTTAGAAGTTAGATGCAGACATTGTCTGTTATCTGAAATCTGTAGTCTGAAATCTAAAATCAAGTTAGAATTAATATTTATTCAGCAACAAAAGAAGAGATTTCTCTCTTCTTTTATTAATTTTTTTAGCTTATTTCAATAAGTCAGCTACGTAAGGCATCATTGCAAGGTGTCTTGCTCTTTTGATAGCCGAAGAAACTTTTCTTTGGTATTTCAAAGAAGTTCCAGTGTATCTTCTAGGTAAAATTTTACCTTGCTCGTTTACAAATTGTAATAAGAAATCAGCATCTTTGTAATCAACGTGCTTAATTCCGAATTTTTTGAATCTACAGTACTTTTTATCAGTTTTAGTGTTGATATCAAGTGGTGTAAGGAATTTTACTTCAGATTCTCCTCCAGCTGAGGCTTGTTTAGCCATATCATCTATTGCCATGTCTTGTCTTTTTTAAATTTTGGGTTAATAAATAATTAAGCTCTTGAAGCTTTAAGTTTAGTTCTTCTAGTTACAGCATACTCTACAGCGTGCTTGTCTAGTTTTGTAGTAAGGTAACGAATTACTCTTTCGTCACGTTTGAATGCTAATTCTAAATCAGCAACTACAGTACCTTCACCTTTAAACTCGATTAAAGTGTAGAATCCATTCTTTTTTAATTGAATTGGATAAGCTAATTTTTTTAATCCCCAATTTTCTCTAGTGACAATCTCACAGTTCTTTTCTTTCAAAAGATCTACATACTTGTTCACTGCTTCCTCCACCTGAGCTTCAGATAGAACGGGAGTTAAAATGAAAACAGTTTCGTAATTGTTCATAATGTTAAATGAATTTGTTAATTATTTCGAGGTGCAAAATTATGAAATCTATTTGTAATATACAATATGAAGCAGGTTTTTTATTGGAATAAAAAAAGACTCGCAAAAACAGGTCTTCAAATTATTTTAGAATAAATTGTTTTATTTACGAATCTGAGTCGATATTTAAAATATCAGATTCGGGAGTTTGATAAATTTTCTGAGATGAATTTTTATTTATAACCATACATCTTAATTCCCGGTTCTGGCTCTTTCATCCTCGTTACCGGTCTGTCTTTTTTTAACGCTTACTTTTTTGCTTCCGAATTTATAATTAATAGCCAATTGGAATGACCTTGTGTCAAAATAATAATCGGAATTGCGATGGACTCCATTTACGGTTGAAGAAAACCTGAACCGGTCTGTTTTGAAAATATCATTGGCCTTCAGTGTAATCTTTAAATCTTTATCCAATAAATGATATTGAAGCGCGAAAGAGGTGGATGTGAATGGTTTGATTTTATCAATTCCATAGTTCCCAAACATATAATACTCGAAACTTACATTGAATAATAAGGTTTTGTTTTTATTTAAATTAAAATCATTATTAGTGGTGAAAAATGAAGTTAATCCATTAGCTTCCGTTGCCACTAAATCTATGGTTTTGGCAGTGGAATAGTTGATGTTGAGGGTGTTGATGCTGTTCCACCAGCTTAGTTTATCGAAGGTAAAAGTTTCTGAAATACCGTATCTTTTGATGTTGAAAATGTTCTTGTAAACCAGTCGAATGTTGTCGTTATCAAGGTTAGGCAACCCAACTTGGTTGAAAACATCGTTTTCTATGCTGTAATATAATTTTGTTTCGAGATTTTTAAAAGTATAAAAAAAGTCAAAATTATTTACAAAATAAGGTCTCAAAACCTGATTGCCTTCGACGCTGAGAAAAGGTGTGACGTATGTAACATTGGGATTTAGCTCTGCGAAATTGGGGCGAGCAATTCGTTTACTGTAACTCAATCTATAAGTTGAGTTTCCATTAGCTGAATACAATACATTTAATGATGGAAACAGTTTTGTGTAATTATTGTCTATCGAAGTGCTACTGTTTTCGTCATAAGATTTGGTTTGTGTGGCTTCTATTCTCAAACCGATTTGCACCTCAAACTTGTTGCTAAGCTTTTTATTTCCAGAGAAATACAATGCCTGAACATTCTCGTCGTAATTATACTGATTATTAATTTGTGGCATTTCTGGATTCTGATTTTGGACTAATCCACTGTTGAAAGCCGAAATGTCGTTTTCTGTTTTGGAAACGGAGATTTTCCCGCCTGTGCTCCAATTCGCCCAAGTAGTAGGAAGTTCAATATCTATCTTTCCTGAGAAATTATTTGTTCTTTGTTGATTGTTATTAATGCCTTTAAAATACTGAGGGTTGTACGGATTATTCATCACCGAAGTTCCTTGGTAAGGTCTTGTATCAAAGTTTGAATAATTAAAATAATCCAGATTAAGAATGATTTTCTTGCCTAAAGAATCGATTTTTATTTCATTAAATAAATTCAGTGAATTGAATTTTGGCTTCTGAGCGGCATTGATTTCGGATAAAATTTCATTAAAAACGGTGTCGCTATTATAATGAAAAACAGATGATTTGGTTATCCGATTCGCTTTCGCATTGTTGATATTCGCAATATATTGAAACCCAAAAATCCAATTCGGGGTTGCAGAATATTGCATTCCGAGAACACTATTCAGCCTTTTGTACTGTCTTTTGAAAGCCTGCCTGGTATTCCAAAAATTATTAGGAAAACTATTGTAATCCTGATAATCGTGATATTCGCCACCATCTCTGTAATTTAATGATGCAGAAAGGCTTAAATTATTTTTATTGTATAGAAAATTACTTGTAACAGCTCCTTCACCGTGTTCTTCACGACGCAGATAGCTTCTTCCCAAAGAGAGGCTCCATGAATCTTTTTTTGTTTTTTTTAGTTGAATGTTGATTAGACCACTTCCACCGGCAGCATCATATTTTGCAGGTGGCGTGGTGATAACTTCAATACTTTTGATATTGTCAGACGGTATTGACCTGAGGAAATTTGCCAAATCGGCTTCTCCAAGTTCCAGCATCTTATCATCAATCAAAACTCTGATTGTTTGCTTTCCGATAATGCTGATGTTTTCATTTCTAATCAATACTCCAGGTGTCATTTTGAGCGCATCTAATGCGTCGCCACCTGTTGCGTTGATCTTATTTTCTATGTTGAAAACCAATCGGTCGATTTTTCTTTCTACGAGTTTTTTTCTTTTGGTAAGAACAATTCCTTGTATGGTTTTGGATGGATCTACAGTAATTATTCCAGCATCAAAATCGGAATTCAGTTCAATGTTTTGAGTATGTAGAATTTCATCCGATTGATGAATCTGTAAGGTGTAATTTCCTTTTTTATAGTTTAAAATAAACTCACCTTTTTCATTGGTCAATTGATTTAAAAGTGGTTTAGCATCTTCTGAAAAAAGCGTAATTTCTGCAAATTCTAAAGGTCGGTTTTGTGATGTGATAACCGTTCCATTAATTCTAATTTGTGCTGAAATGACATTGCTGAAGAAAAAAATCATTAATAAAAATATGGGTCTCATGTTTACAATTTGAATTGTTGTTTATGAGTGCAAATATCTTTGATGCGTGTGTTTTAAAGGTTTTCATTCATAAAAATGAAGTTTGAATTGATAAATCCGAACTCATTTTGATTGTGATTTTTGATATTCAGCGGGCGTTAATCCCGTGATTTTTTTAAAAGCTGTGAAAAAGGTCGATTTTGAATTGAAACCACTATCGTAACCTAAACTTTCTATCGTATAATTGGTTTCTGTTTCCAGTAATTGTTTTGCTTTTTCAACCCTGTACTCTTTGATGAGACTGGAGAAAGATTTGCCTAAAATTTCATTAACGTATTGCGACAAAATATGTTT
Source organism: Chryseobacterium sp. BGARF1 (assembly GCF_001677955.1). Lineage (GTDB taxonomy): Bacteria > Bacteroidota > Bacteroidia > Flavobacteriales > Weeksellaceae > Chryseobacterium. The sequence continues at coordinate 4,665 of NZ_LELA01000150.1, read as the reverse complement.
GGTAATCTTCAGTTCTTTGGCGGCATTTTCGAGTGTGAAATTAGGATTAAGAAATAATTCTTTATCGAGAATCAATGAAAATTTTTGTTCGATCAGTTGAAGGGTTTTTTTATCGATTTCCCTATTCTTATATTTTTCTTTTTCCTCAAAAAAAGTAGTGGATTCATTACTGTTTCTAAAAATCAATAAGAGAACAATTAGATATAAAACAAATGTAAATGACAATGCTCCCACAATATAAGAAGTGTAAGCAGCAATCGTATAAGCCAGCCAAATAAATAAAACCCCAAGATAAATGCTAAGAAACCAAACGTCTAAATTCTTTAAATTTTCTTTCTTTTTAAACTTTTGAATAATCGGAAAAATGTATTTGAAAGACAGAATAATGTACATAAACCACTGAAGATAAATTCCACAGACAATCCATCGGCTCCAGATTGCCTGATGTTCTACATATGGATAAAATATTCCCAAAGCCGTCATCAAAACCAAATAAGGGATCACATGAATTTTCCAATTAGCTTTTTTCTCTGAGTAAGAATTTAAATATAAATAGAGTAGTGGGCCAATCATGATACAAGCTGAAAGACCAATTTGAATAAAAATATTGGAAATATGAGGTGTAAAATAAAAGAAAACAGATTTTATTATTCTGATACTTAAAACCAAAAGTAAAAGTGATAAAAAATAATTGGTGAAATTTTTCTTTTTAGCATTGATGGCAAAATACAACGAAAGTAAAAATCCATTGAAAGCCCCTAAAGCACTAAAAAAGAAAAGCAATGTCATGATTATACTATTATTTTGTAAATATAATAGCTTTGTTTTTAAGTTTCGATTAATATAACTTCAAATTTGATGAAATCACGGTTCGTTTTTTCTAATTTCGACCAGAAAATTCATTTTCAAAACATCGTAAAGAGAATGTCTGCTTACTAAAATTGAAAATAATGAAGAAACCATTCCCGCCAACATCAAATGAAAAATCAAAGAATGTCTGTCTGTCATTTCTAAAACAATAATTGCTGATGTAAACGGAGCTCTCGTTATTCCGGTAAGAAAAGCGACCATTCCTGCGAGAATGACAACGTTGGTTTCGTTTGGAGTTAAATGAATAATACCCGAGATTACAGAACCAATACTTGCACCTGCCGTTAAAGCTGGAGCAAAAATTCCACCTGCACCGCCGGAAGTGAAAGATAGGGCAGGACCAAGCATTCTTAATATCGGAACATACCAATCTTCATGCTTATCTGAAGTGAAAAGAACCCGCTCCATAATTTCTTTTCCTGAGCCTAAAACTTCCTGGCTTATAAAAAACGAAATGAAAGCAATGATTAAGGCGCAACCTACAAGAAATAATACATTTGATTTATCAGTTTTAAGCTTTCTTTTTTTCCAGTCGCTTATTTTAAGCATGGTTACTGAAAGCTGGCTTGCCAAAATTCCTGCAACACCACCTACCAAAATTATGGGGAACATCACCATTAATGAAACATCATTCGTTTTGGGATAACCCAGATATAAATAAGAGCCAGCCAAAGTCTGAGCGGTTAAACCTGCAATAATAACAGCGGTAAAAAGTGCGGTTTTAAAGTAATTGATATGTGTTTTTGAGAGTTCTTCAACGGCAAATACAATTCCGCCAAGAGGAGTGTTAAAAGCGGCTGCAAGTCCGGCTGCAGCTCCAGTCATAATCATATTTTTTTTTGAAATTTTTGGCCACCATTCAGGAAGATATTCATTGACTTTTCGAAAAATTGAACCTGCAATCTGAATGGTAGGGCCTTCTCGTCCAACTGCACCACCTCCTATAACTAAAATAACAGATGAAATAATTTTAAATACAATGATTTTTATGCTTAAAAGACTTCTTATTTTTCTGTGTTCTTTAGGATTTGCTAATTCTACTGCCGCCATCACTTGCGGGATTCCACTTCCTTTGGCATTCGGAGCAAATTCTTTCACCAACCACCATGATAATACAAATCCAATCGGTGCGATAATAAAAATCATCCAGTCGTGCCAATCTAAGATGAAATGAAGCAGATTTTCACCCCAAGCAAATATCTTAGCATACATGACGGCGAAAAAACCTGTAATCACCGAACCTATCCAAAAAGGAATTGCCTGAAGCAAATTATGTTTCAGTTGTTCGTTTCGGATGTTGTCGAAAGATTTTTTTAACCCTTTTCGGATGTAGACCAATATTCTACGCATATTTCAAATCTAAACTAATTTTTACGGATATAAAAATTTTAAACTTGATTTTGAGAACTTAATTTTGAAAAACTTTTTAGATTTAATTTGAATATTAGATAGCAAAAAACCTCCGAAAAAATTCGAAGGTTTTTATATTTTCAAATCAGCAAAAATTATTCATTGCCAATTATTCATTACTTATATTTCCGTGTTCAAATCCCAGTTTTGTAGGTAATCGTGAACATGTTTTAGCATCATTCCACCAAGAGAACCGTCTACCACTCTGTGATCGTAAGAGTGAGACATGAACATCAACTGACGAATCGCGATTACATCACCATCTTTAGTTTCAAGAACTGCCGGTTTTTTAACGATAGCTCCGATTGCCATAATAGCAACTTGAGGTTGAGGAATAATAGGAGTTCCCATTAAGTTTCCAAAGCTTCCTACGTTAGAAATCGTGTAAGTTGCCCCTTGAGTATCTTCTGGTCTTAATTTTTTGTTTCTTGCTCTGTAAGCCAAGTCGTTAATTGCTTTTGCTAAACCTGAAAGCGATAACTGATCAGCGTTTTTAATTACAGGAACAATAAGGTTTCCGTCTGGTAAAGCAGTTGCCATACCGATATTGATGTTTTTCTTTTTGATGATGTTGTCACCATTGATAGAAACATTGATCATAGGAAAATCCTGAATTGCTTTTACAATCGCTTTTACAAAAATAGGCATGAAAGTAAGTTTTTCACCTTCACGTTTTTCGAACATATCTTTGTTTTTAGCTCTCCATTTTACAACATTGGTTACGTCGGTTTCGATGAAAGAAGTCACGTGAGGAGCAATATGTTTTGCCTTCACCATGTTTTCAGCGATGATTTTTCTCATTCTGTCCATAGGAATGATTTCGTCACCTGCAGCTGTACTGATGGTAGCAGCCGGAGTTGATACCGCTTTTACCGCTGGAGTAGAAGTAGCCTGCACTGCCGCAGCTTGTGGAGCTGGCTGGTTTCCCCTATTAGCAACATGTGCTAAAATATCTTCTTTGGTAATTCTTCCTTCTAAACCACTTCCTTTGATGGTCTGTAGTTCAGATTCAGAAATATTTTCTTGTTGAGCGATAGATTTTACAAGCGGAGAAAGATATAAATCTCCCGAAAACTCTACATGAGAAGTCGCTGTTGCCGTTAAAGGCTCTTCAATTGCTTGAATTGTTGCTGCATCCGGAGCTGAAGTGTCAGTTTTTACTTCTTCAGAAGCTGTGTTTCCGCCTTCTCCTTCGATTTCTAAAATAGCGATGGCTTCACCTACTTTTGCAACTTCGTCTTTCTGTTTAAGGATTTTTACAATTTTCCCCGAAACTGGTGTCGGAACGTCTGAATCTACCTTATCTGTTGCAATTTCCACTACTGAATCATCCTCCTTTACCTGGTCGCCTTCATTGAATAACCAAGTGATAACTGTAGCTTCCATCACGCCTTCACCCATAGAAGGAAGCAATAATTTGTATTCTGCCATTTTTAAATTTTAGATTTTGACAAATATATAAAAAAAATCGGTTTTTTTATGAAATAGATAATTTTAGAAAAATTCTATGTAAATATTTTCTCCCACATTAAGCCCAAAAAGCGTTTTTGCACCATTTTTTTTGCTGCCTTTGTAGATGGTTAATTCAAGTTGGTCGCTGTCATTAAAGATGGCTGCAGATTGCCCGTGATACTCGGTTTCTCTTTCCCAATCTACAACAAGTTCTGTATGACTAGAATATATTTTTGAAAGACTTAAGTTCCTGAATTTGATAGTGAAACTTGCGAAACCTTTAGCCAAAGTTTCAAAAAAATCTTTGCTAATATTTGAGATTATATTTCCGAAATTATCAATATACATTACATCGCCAATAATCATTTTTTCAGACTCATTATATACCGGTTTTGGAAATAAAAGCTGTTTAGTAGATTCTATTTTTCTGCCGATTACTTCCGGGAGCCCGCCATTGGCTAAATGTACAGCAACAGGCACAAAAACATCGGTGGAAGTGAAGCTTACGATGTCATCAAATCGGTTGTTGAGCGTAATTTCGTAAACCGCTTCAGGTTTAATGTCAAAAAAAATGAGACTTAAAAGCCCGTTATCTGCGGCTAAAAAATAATGTCCGTCTGATTTATATAAAATATTTTTTCTTGATTTATGAAAAAAACTGTCAACAGAAACAATATGAATTGTACCTGTTGGAAAATATTTGTAGGCATTTCTTACAATATAAGACGCTTGAATTAAATTATACGCCTGGATATCATGAGTGATGTCAACGGTGTTTACTTCGGGGTTAAGAGATAAGATTTTTCCTTTCATCGCTGAAACTCTGTAATCTAAACGTCCGAAATCTGAAGTGAGGGTAATAATTGACATGAATAAAAGGGATAGTACTGCAAATTTATCTAAAATAAAAAGAAAGAAACTGCTATTGTGGAT
>NZ_LELA01000149.1 GCF_001677955.1 Chryseobacterium sp. BGARF1 | reverse complement strand
TTGAAAGTCCCAGAGCTGAAGCTCAGTTTGCAAAAGTTACTGCCAATGCAGATCCATTAAATCAGGGAAGAGTAAAGGTTCAGTTTGATTGGCAAAGTGGACAAGATACATCAGAATTTATCAGAGTAATGACTCCGGATGCAGGAAGCAGTGATAAAGTAAATAAAAACCGTGGATTTATGGCCATTCCGGAAGTTGGCGATCAGGTCATTATTAATTTTGTTCATCAACATCCTGACCGACCTTTTGTAATGGGCGGAATGTTTCATGGTGGAGTTGGTGGCGGTGGCGGAGCCGGAAATAATGTTAAAAGTTTATCCAGCAAAAGCGGAAATATTATTTGTTTAAATGATGGCGCAGGAATTGAAATTAAAGACAGAAACGGAAACCATGTAACGCTAAGCGGAACGGGTGATGTGACCACTTTTGTGAGCAATGACAATAATGAAGACATTGGGAATAATCATACTACGAATGTGGCAACTAAGACTACAATTAATGTTGGAAAAGAGCAGAGTGTTTTGACGATGGATAATGGAGGAAAAATAAGCATAAAAAGCAATACCGAAATAAAATTGGAGACGGGAAGTAGCTCTATTACGATGAAGGAGGATGGAACGATTGATATTAAAGGAATCAATATTACAATTGCAGGTTCAGTAATAAAAATTAATGGTTCGGGATCAGTTACTGCAGATAATTCTTCAGATACTTCCTGTTCTGCGTCAGGCATTAATATATCTCCGTCAATTATTTCAATTAATAATCCTAACCAAGTAGATATTAATTAGTAAATGAAAATTATACAGTATAAAATCGGGAGTGGAGAAAATTTAAGGTTTATTGCAGCGAAATTTAATACAGATACAGAATCACTAAAAAAATTTCACAATTCAAGATCAGGATTTTCAAATATGATACTTACCGATAATCTGCCTCTTCATCTTGATACAATTTATATCGAACAGAAAATATTTGAAGAAGCAATCATTAAGAGTGGGAATATGGAAAGTTTAAATTTTGAAAATGCCATCAGATACAGATGTGAGCAACTAAACATTAGCAGAATAAATAATGAAATTATAACGTTGTCTGCTAATACGATCTATGAATTTTTGGTAAAAAAAGCTAAAGACACAAATATTTTTGATGTGGAACTCACAGATTCAGAATTCTCTGTAGAGCCTGCAGTTTATGAGCCTGGACTCAAATTTGCACAAAAATTAGATAAACTGAAGTTACCGATTACTTTTAATATATCTGATGATGGAGTTGTAAAAGAGATTTTTAACCATAAGGAAATAGAACATCGATGGAAGAATTTTCGTGATAATGAATTACAAAATGCCGAAATTTATCAACAGCTCAACGCCCAATCTCCAAAACAAGCAGAGGATATTATCATAACAGGAAATAAAGAATTTCTTAATCAAAATAATTTAAGTAATATGATGGATAAAAATCTATTTTTTCATCTTTTTACAAAGTCTTTTTTAGGAGATCAGCTTAAAAATTATCAACTTCAGCAGTTCTCTCAGATTTTCCCTAATGTAAATCTTAAAACGGATGTGGCAAGATCTATCGTTCGGGAAGATGAAAATTTGGCAACTTACAGACTTGTAGGAACTTTGAACAGAGAAAATCTGTCTGACGAAATATTGAAAAATATGTATGACAGCATTTATAAATCAAGTTTAAAATTTAATTATACAGCTTTCGATTTTATTTATAGAATTAACTATACGATTGATAAAGAGACAGGACTTTTACAGGAGGGAAAGGCTTCTATTGCTGAAAAAATAAAGAATAATTTTGAAGTGATTACTGAATATAATATAAAGAAGGTTGAACTATAAAAAGTATTGATGGAAAAGAAATATGAATTTAGACAATTTAGTATTTTAGTTTGGGGTATTACCTTGTCGGTGTTTTTTATCGGGTTAATAATTTTTATTACCACAGATTCTATTTATAGAATGTTTAGCAGTACCACACAGCAAACGTATACCTTAATTTTTGGTTTATCTGCTTTGGTATTTATTATAATTGGAATCAATTTATATTTTTCTAAGATAATTTCAATATTGATTAAAGATGATGTTATAATAATTAGCAATACCAAAGAAAATACAAAATTGATATTACCAAAAAGTACTATTATTAATTATAATCTCAATATTACCTACAAAGGAATGTTGGATATTTTGAGAATCAAACTAAATAATAAAAATATGTATTTTTGGTTAGGAGGCATTAGTTTTAATCAGGAAAATAAAGATGATCTTACAAATAAAGAAAATCTTCTGCAACAACTCCAAATCAAATTACCTGATAAAAATGTGAAAACTTCTACAGACCATATAATTATATTTTTTGCTAACAAATTTCCATTTATTATGCTTTTTATAGCATTGGTGATTTTTATCTTTGGGTGTATTTATATAATTAATTTGTAGTATTTATATTTCTAATAGCAAGGTAAGTATGCATATTCAATTTAAATAAATAATAATTTCCTTAATTAGGAATTATTCAAAAAGTATGAATAAAAATACAATCACAATATCTGTTTTTAATACAAAATATAGTTTTTTGGTTTCAATAATAACGATTTTGTTTCTATTGCCTGCAGTTATATTATTGATTAAATTTTTAGATCTAAAATATACAACCAATCAAACCCAATTAATTATTTTTTGCCTTTGCATAATATTTGGCTTTTTAATTATTGTAATGAAAAGTACCATGCAAAAAATAGATATTATAAAAGAAGGCAACAGACATTTTATAAAATATAAAAACGGTGAGACATTCATATTATCAAATGATATAAATTATAACATTTATAATTACAATTCGAGAAAAGCTTTTATGTTAAGAGTTTCAGATGGAAAAGAAACAAAATTTCTATTATCTCCAGATATGAATTTGAAGCCTGAAGTTGAAGTTTTTTTTAATGATTTTACAAAAAAGAAAAATACGAAAGATTATACTGCATTGGTATTTCCAATAATAATGTGTGTTGCCTATTTTGTTATCAGTATCGTATTCGTATTGTTTATTCATAAATATTAATATTATGGCAGTTTCATATATTCCAGAAGGTAAGGTGTTTGCCGTATGCACATTTCAGCTAAGCTCTGCACCTCAAAAGTTTTCTCATAGCAGAAGTACTTTTAATGTTTATTATGAGAATAAAAAACAACCAGTTCTTACTGTGGAGGATAAAAATGTAATGGTAGAATTTAAATGTAAATCTCCCGCAAATATGATAGGCTCTCTATTGGCATTTGGTGCAGGTTTATTATTATTTGCTACAGGACCAATTGGTTGGGTAATTGCAGCTGCCGTTGCAGTTGTAGTTGTAGGTGTAGCCATTGCAATTATTACCCATAAATGTACAGATCCACTTAACGGTGGAAATTGGTTCTTAGCCCATAATTCTGTGAAAATTAACAAAGTTTCAGCTATTACAAGATCATCTATTTTAAAATGTGGAAACAGTGGAGTTCTTACGCCGTTTTTTGATGAAGCTTCTGCAAAGGCTGCAGCGAGTTCCATTGCCAACAAGAATCGATGGGAATTAGGAATTAATGTCGTAGCATCATTCGGAGCCGGCTTTTTCCTTCCTAGTGCATTCACCGGATTCGGAACTGCTACTGTTGCCGGAAAAGTATGGTTAGCTGGCGGAAGATTTATCGCCGGATTTGCTGTTTTTAGCGGGATCAATTATGCATTTCGAGGCGGAATGAGATGGGGGCACGAAACCTTTGGTGATGTAAGCGACAATACCACATACGATCAAATGAACAACCATTCTGAAGATTTTGTAAATCCCCAGACAGGAAAGGTTGAACAGAGGGATATTGATCAAAACAGCTTATTGGGAGCTCCGTCAAAACCGGATGATTTTGTACAGGATTCGGAAGATATTATTCAAATTAAGAAAGAAAGCGGACCATGGTATAAGATAACATCTTATAAAAAAGGTACTGTTGCCGGTAAAATTACAAATATTGTTGAGTCACGAAGAGTGCATGTAAATAATGTAAATCTTCAGCGTCAATTGGAAGGTTTAGATGGTCTTAATCGCCAACAATTACGAACAAATCCTTTAGCAAGACAACTACTTAATGATTTAAACAGCGGAAGATATCCTGAATGGAGAAATGCAGCCACTCATTACAATAGTGGAAGAATGAACCCCAGTATGGTAGATGACGGAAGGACCGTTGCTGCATCCAATTCCAGAAATAGTTTAAAAAGTCTTACCTCAAATTCTGTTCAAGGGGTGCTTTTTTTAATTCCATTTATAGGAACTATTTTTTCCGAAGAAGCAAGAGTAGATTTAGCCCAAGGAATGGCAGCAGATTTAGCAGCAGAACCTAATGGTAGCAAGCTTGTTGCTAAGACTCCAGTTGACTGAAAAAATGGATTAAGATGATTTGTCTACTATCTACGATTCTTTCACGATATGTTTACTTATTAATTTTATTGTATAGAACTATGAAAAAATACTTATTGATAGGTTTAGGACTTATTGCCTTACTCGTAATAATTGCTATTATTAAAAATAATTATCTCTTTTCTTTCGGAGATACAGAGAGGATTGATAAAGGCTGGAGTGCTTATGAAAAAAAAGATTATAGCAATGCTGTAGTTCAATTTGTGGCTGTGGATTTAAATAAAAATCCAGATATCATTTTTCCATTGGCAGATTCATATTTGGAGATTGGAGAACCCTACAACGCCATAAAATATTTAGAAATAGCCTATAAAAATAAAAATTACAGTTCAGAACAACAATCACAGATTACCAATCTGCTTGGTATTGCCTATACAAATGATAAAGATTATAATAAAGCAAGAATCTTTCTTAATGAATCGGATAAGCTCGGAAATCAAAAAAGCAAAAAAAATCTCCAGATTTTAGATTCATTGGAAAATACGTCTAATAAGTAAATTGATTTTATTTATTCTCTTTCAAAACAAATAACTAAGAGTATTTTTCTTTTTAAAAATCAGTAGTTTACTGGTGGATTCACTTAATCAGCTTAGAAAATAACTTTTTTGATAATTAAAATTTTAATATCTAACATTTTTTCTCAAGTCATTTTAAAACTCTATCCACTCACAATTTTGTAAGTTCTTCCTTTCTGCTAAAACAAAAAATATCTTTGTGAAAAATATTTACAAATGAATTTAGCCGAAAATATTCTAGCTTTTCATCACTACTCTTTGAAAGTGACCGATTTTGATGTGACCTTGAAGTTTTATAAAGCATTAGGATTTAATGAGGTTCATTCTTGGGAATTGCCGTCATTTAATCTAAAAAAAGGAATGATGCTTTACAACGAAAAAATCAACTGTCATATTGAGTTATTCGATAAAGATGCTGAAATTCCGACTCAGGGAAGAAAAAGAAATAAAGATGATGAATTTATAGAAAACTCTATTTTACATATCTGTTTTGCTGTAGAAAATGCTGAAAAAGCAAGAGAAGAAGCCTTGAAGATTGGTGCCATAGATTTGAGTGAAGGCGTTTTTGAAATCAGTTTAGCGAACGAAAAAAAATCTGTTGAGGTAAGAAATAGTCTTGTTTACAGCCCGAATGGCGAAGTGATTGAGTTTTTAGAGAAAGTTAAATTTTGATTTAATTAAAATCTAATTCATTAATAAATTGAAGTAAGCTCAAAACTTTTTTACCGGTTTCCGTCAAAAAATATTCAGATTTTGTTTTGTCTTTATTATTTTCGATAAGTTCAGCCTCCTGTAATTCCTTAAGTTGTTTTGCTAAGATCCGGTCTGTGATCGAAGAGGGAAGTACCGTTTTAAAATCAGAATAGCTCAATATATTTTCATTTAAAGCAAACAGGATTGAAACTTTCCATCTTCCGCTAATTTTAGATAAAATTTTGTGAGCATTACAGTAATTCTGTAAAATGGTATCATTGGCAGAATTGGTTGAGCTTTCTTTTTTCATTCAGCAATTATATAAAAAAGAAGATCAGAATTAAAGCTTTAATTCTGATCTTCTTATAATATTTTAACCTAAAAAGTCCTATTTAGACTCTAATTCTACAGTATAACTTTTAGGGCTGTATTTTGTAAGTGAGCCGGTTGCAGCATCAATTCCTACACCGATCGCACCGCCAAGAAGAATATTTAATAAGCTTACCGGATTAAAAGTTTTTGTAAGCTTCACTTCTTTAGTCTGAAAACCTTCTTTCTCAAACATCACCATCTGTTTACCCAAACCTCTAGGGATCTCTGCACTACAAGGTGTTGTACATTTTTCTTTTCCTTTGTGGATCACTTTTGCACCTTCGGGTGTTGAGGTAAATGCAATAGAGTCTTTGGTTCCTGTAAAAATACTTGCACATGAGGTTGTAGAAAGTACAATGCTTAAACCTAAAACAAGTGATGAAATTCTTTTCATTTTTTAAATTAATTTTCGAGGTGCGAAAATATATTTTTTAAGTTGAATAAAAAAATATTCACTTCACTCAGAATTAAATTATTCATTTAAGAAAAAAATATTTTCAACTTCTTTGTCACTTTTATCAGGATAGTACATCTCTTTAAATCGATTATACCAAGCTGATTTTTCAAATTTTGATTTGTTGATCGATGCTGTGATAGAGTTTGAATAATAAACTTTTTTGTCGATCAATAGTTTAAACCTTATTTTAGTTTTAAAGTTTCCTTTATATTTTTTTGACCTTACACCAATAATTTCTCCAGATCTTACATTGATCTTTTTTAGATAAGACATTCCACAATCAGAGTTAACCCAAAACTCGATCGGTTTCCATTTTTTATCTTGATTGAGAGCTTCCTGAATAAGAGTTAGTTTATTATCTTGAGGAATAAGTAGTACATCTTTTTGCCCATTGTTTTTCACATATATAGAAAATAAAGAGTCATTTTTGATCTCAGTAACTACCAAAATAGAATCTTTACTGTTTTGTGTAAATAGTTTTTCTATCCTTGAGTTTGATTTAAATGATCCTTCAATTTGATTTTCATTTACAAAAAATTCAGTCTGTATATTTTGAGAATATATGACCGAGGATAATAGGATGGAAAAAAGAGTAAATAGCTTTTTCATTATTTGTGATGGTTTTTAAATTAATCTTAAAAATCAAACCCTTTTTCCTTGAGTTTTGTAATATTAAAATAAACTCCCGGTAATTTATACTTGTCTTTGGGTAAACTTAGATAATCACAATCACCTGATAAACCTTGAGAAGCAATTTCTAACTCCAACATATTCATCACAACGTATTCGTGACTTACAGAAATTACATGAAATCCTGTTTTACAATCTTTTCCGTCTCCTGAACTATAAATAGCGCCGAATAAACCATAAAAATTATGAGAAACTTTGTTTGCCATCGCTTCATTTCCATCTAGATGATAAATGTAGCCAAGAAAATTCATCACCCGTAGATTGAGAGGAAACTCTTTAAGTGAAGCATTCGATATTTTTATAATTTCTGCGTAATCTGATTTTTTTAAATCCTTACTTTGAAAATAGGGGATAAGCTTTTTATCATTTTCAGAGATCTTATACGGATGATACTCTTTCAGAAAAGTATAACCAAAATACAAATGTCTGTATTGATCATTGGTAATAAGGGTATCATTGGCTTTTAGCTTATCCAACAATTTCGGATAATAAAATTCTGAATCTTTATTCTCAATATTTTTCTGAATGATTTTGTAATCGGGAGCTTCGTATTCTTTTGTTTGAGAAGAAACAAAGTTTGAAATAAAAACGAATGAGAAGAAGAGAAAATGTTTTAACATAAAATATTTTTTAATATTAATGTGTTTAAAGCATAATTAAAACTGAAAAGAATAAATTAAAGTTTCAACATAAAATCAATTGTGTAGATGGTGAAATCTTTGATTTTAAAACTAATAATATTATTTTCAGATTCAAAAACTAACTTTGATAAATTACTGGATGTCATATGATAATCTGTGTAATGATTAGTTTGGAATAACATTTTAGCCAAGTGATTAGCGAAAGCTTCTAAGTCATTTTGATCTTTGAATTTTAATTGAGTGAAAATGTCTATAAACTTTTGGTTTAAGCCTAAATCATTTGCTAAAAAAGATAAACCATATTGAATTTGGAAGAATTTATCAGATTTAAAAACGGCAATCGCTTTGTTAGTTGAATATGCATAGCAACCTTTTTGCTGTAGTGGAAAAATATAAAAAGAATAATCTTGAAGTGCTTTTTCTAAAAGAGTGTCTTTATATTTTTTGACTTCACTTCCATTTTTGTAATAAACACTCCCAAAACCATGTTTGTTATTATTAGCAAATCTTTTTTCAATCTCAATTGTGGGATCAAATTTTTGAGCAAAATGATACGTTGAAGCTAAAAATAAAAAAAAGTAAAGTATTGTTTTTATCATTATTGTATTTTTGAAATGCTAACTTACGGAAAAACGAAAAATTGTAAAACTCAAATCTGATTGAAATATTTGCAGCCAATTATTTTTTACAAAATCGATAAATCTTATGATTATTGATACTTTTTAGATATAGTTTTTTTTCTCCGTATTCAAAGCTAATCTTTTGTATAGTTGCGATCGCTGAATCTTTTTTAGAGAAAACAGTATCATTTCTTACAAAATTATATAAGTCATCAAAAACTAAAATATCAGAAAATTCAGAATCGTCTCCGCAATTTTTCCAGACTCCTTTTATATCGCTGCTTTTTTGACAGGAAATAAAAAACAAAAAGAATATCAGTAATGTTTTGATATCTAATTTCATTTAATTAAAAATTTTTATTTTCCTGCATTGCACGGATCAATTTCTCTTTTCTCTTTTCAGCTCTCTCATTTTGTAACGATAAAGCTGCCCAAATTGCTGCAGGAATCCAACCCAAAATGGTAATTTGCAAAATAAAACATATAATTCCCGTGATGATCTTTCCTCTCACAATGAAGGATAAAAATGGAAGTAAAATGGCGAGTAACATGGTTTGAAGTTTTTAAATTAAGTGATTTTTAATGTGAATGTGGGTCAAAATACGCCTTGAAAGTGAGTGAGTTTTCGCTCATATTTTCCGCTATTTCCAAATATTCATGATATTCTTCGGCATTCATACCCATATCAACCATCACGATGGCAATATTGGTGTACAGATTTTTATCTTCTGAGCCTAAATCTAATGCGATTTTTAAAACAGCAAGAGCTGTTTCATATTCACCCGAATCACATAAAATAGCCCCAAGATTGATCAATGCAGACATATTTTGAGCTTCAATGGTCAAAATATCTTCAAGTTCTTTAATCAAGAGATCATTGATGTCGTCCCAATAATCTTCATTTTCCCATCTTTTTGCCTGAAGCTTTTTTACGTTTTCTAATCTTTGGGTTATAGTATTCATGTTGTAAAATTACGGAATTAACAATACTTATTTCCTATTTCCGGCGTTTTTCAAATAACCACTTGGGAATTTCATTTGTTACTAAAAACGGAATCACAATATTGTTATGATGAAGATGGGTGAAAGTTGTAAAAATTAAATTTTTATTGGTGGAAAGTTTATTATAGAGTTCAACGCTTCCAATATATGGGTTTTCATCATCTTGTTTGCCATGAATTAGCCATATATTCTTGTCTTTGATCTTATTAAGGTTGGACAGATCAGGAACAGCGGCAACAGAAACAACTGCTGCAAATGTATTAGGATTTAAATTCATAAGGTTTTGAGCGGTAGAGCCTCCCATTGAATAGCCGATCAGATAAATCCTGTTTTTATCAATGTTAGGATATTGTTTTTCAAGATTTTTAATCAATTTCAATAAAGCAAAAACCTCGTTGGATGGCTTTGAAATTTGAATACCTTGTTCATTCATCTCATAGTTCGTGGAGCGTTTATTAAATTGAGGTGCTACAACATAGCAAGGGTATTTTTCATAAATCTCGTCTCGTAACCATATTTTTGCGAAGGGTTCAAGTTGATGTTCATTGTCATTTCCAATCCTTGTAGAATTATGAAAGGTGATAACCAACGGGTATTTTTGATTAACTAAATTATTTTTCGGTGTTAAAAATCTGTACGGAATTTGAATGTCATTTTCTACAAATATTTTCTTTTGAAATTTATCTGTATTTAAGCTATTTAATAATTTTCTATTGTTCAAAAAGGTAAGCGTATCAACTTCCGTATCTCGAAATTCTTTCTTTTGTGCAAAAACTAAATTTATGCTGGTTATCAATAAAAGTATTATTAGATTTTGGTTGATTTTTGTTTTGTTCATGGTGTTTTTGAGCTTATGGAAGTTTAAAAATTGTGATGAAATATGTAGATGTTAAAACTCTTTTAATGGACGCTATTGATATGTATTTTCTATCTTTTTGCCTGGGTTTTAATTAATCCAAATTTTCCCAGTCCTGTTTAGTAATCTGAAATAAATCCATTTTCTTTCCGGAATAATCGATTTGCTTTTTAAAACTCATTCCGTTTTTAAATGCCACATTTTTAGAATTATCATTTTCTGGATTTATAATTGAAATCAATCTTTCATGAAATTTATTTTCAAAAGCAAAATCTCTGCATTTTTTTGCTGCTTCAATCGCAAAACCTTTTCCACGAAACTCTGGCAAAATAGAGTAGGCGATTTCTAATTCAAACTCATTTTCAACTTCACGAACTAATAAACCACATTGACCAACAAGCTGATTGTTTTCTTTTGAAATCAACACATTTTGCCCGCCAAGATTATTTTCATATCGATGGAATGTCCATTCAAACCATTTTTCACAGCGTTCTTTTGGTGTTTTAAAATTATCCATTCCAAGCATTCTTGCGGTTTGCTCATCTTCGAATAGTTTAAGCCAATTTTCAAAATCTGATTGTTCTAATATTCGAAAGTGAAGGCGCTCAGTTTGTTGGTTTGTGAGTAGGTATTTCATTTTTAATTTAGAGTCTTTTCTTTACTGCTATTTCAAAATTTATTGATGGAAAAATCAAATTTAACGATTTAACTATTGCTAAAGGCAGGTATTTTTTGCACAAAAGTTCAATCGAAGAATTATTGTTGCAATTTGCAATTGAAAATAAAGTTGCTATGTGCAGCTTTATTTTGATAACTTCCAATAAATAAAAGTTTCATTTCGATTAATTTCTATAAAATTTAATTTTTGCAATAGTTTTATAGATGGACTATTTTCAATAAGTGTTGAAGCGGTTATATTAATTGAAGAATTAATATTTAAAGTATAATTAATTAATGATTTTGAAGCTTCTTCGGCATATCCTTTTTTACGTTCAAATTCAATAATTCCATATCCAATATCACAGGTCATATTAGTTTCATTTAATCCTTTGAATCCAATATCGCCAACAATTTCATTAGTTTCTTTTTTTATTATCATCCAAGATTCAAATCCTGTGGGAGCTAAAACTTTAGACAGATTAAGAATGATTTTGGGTAGTGTTTCTAAGATGTCTGGGTCTGGCCAATTTTTTCCTTTTTTTAGGCCTAAAATTTCGATAGTTTTAAATTGATTTTTTAAAATTTCATTGCAAATTTCTTTAGTAAAAGGAATGAGAATTAATCTTTCAGTAAATATGGTTTTTGGAAGTGATTCGGAATTTTTCAAAAAAATGTATTAATGTTTTTTATAATAATCAATATGCTCAATTTTTCAAAACTACATATTTAAAATGTAATTAAAGTAGCAATAGTACAAAACCGCTTATTGTGTGCTGTTTTTAATCTAAACAATCATAACTTTTTTTATTTTTCGTTCAATTTTCGTTCCTGAAGTTTATTCTTTCTTGCAATTTTTTTGGGGACAAACACATCAAATATATTTGAATTTAAAATGACTTTATAACAATTATTAGATTCAATTAAAATCTTTGTGGCTTTAATTCTCAACCCTGAAATAAGTAATTTTTCATCTTCTGCCGCTTCAATTTCGAATCTTTCTCTGCATCAGTCGTCGTTTTTCTTTCAGTTCTGTTATAGTAATATCAGTCTCAACTACAGAAAGCGGCGTACTTATGAAATAGGGCTTGTCAAAAACAAAACCTCGAATTGCTTTTTTATCCTTTTTCGATTCCTGACCAAACGACAAAAAAGAGGAAAGTAAAAATAATATGTAAACAATTTCTTTCATATTCCTACTTTAGTTTTTAGTAAACAAATGAATAGCCTTTATCACAAATTATCTGATAATCGGACGGCTTTTTGCCAAGTAGAAAGCACGAATTTTAAATTTTAGCCTTAACCTATTGATGCTTAGCAAATAGTTTCTACCAAATAGTTTCAAAGTGTTCACATACAATTTCCATATTTTCAGTGGGAAATTCATTAAATTCTTTCATTTCATTTTGGTAATAGTTCCAGTGAGCTTTTTTCCAATATTCTAAAGTTTTATCACCTTCGCCTTCCAGTTGAGCATATTCAGGTGTAATATCTTTATATTTTACAATTTCTACTTTTTTGGTTCGAATTATTGCTTTAGGATTTCCATTCCAATCTGTAACAATGGCAAGGTCTCCAACTTTTGGAAGTTCTTCTTTATTTTTTTCAAACCACCAAACCGATGGTGAAGTGGCTTGTTTTATTTTTTTTACTACTAAATCGGCACATTCATCTGCTTCCTTTTTATTATCACAAAAGTAAAATGATTGGGGTTGTGTCGTATTTTTGTATTCAACATTCTCTTCTTGAAATTCTTTCCAATACGCTGTCATATTATTTTCTTTTTTATTGCAAGACAATAAACTTATAAAAATAAAAAGGAATATAAATTTATGCATAATTTTTTCTTTGATTACAGATGATTTAGGGCTTTGCGTTTGGATGGGAAATCGAAACACAAAAGCTGAATTTGTTACTAAAAAGTTTAATAGAAAAACTATTGTTGAGTTTTGTACTTCAGCCTGCCTGATGCAAAGCTAATACTGGTAGTAGTTTTTTCAATAAATAACAATTTCAAACATTCTCATAATAATTATTGCTCCCATAAAAACTCCAATAATTAGGTAATTAATCTTCTTTGGAATATTGGTCAAGCCGTTCAATATTAACATCAATGCTGTAAATACGGAAAAGATTTTTATTCGAAGTTCGTATAGGTTACGGTTGTGATAAAATTCGTCTTTCGTCATTAGGGGAATACCATTTTGACCAATGCCTATTATATCAATGTCTTCTTTTCCACCAGATAATTTTTTCAAATCTGCTGTTGTAATGTATAATTCAACCACTTCTCCACCTTTTAATTCTGCAATTGCTTCGTGTTTTCCTCTGGTAATACTTCCGTTAAGAATATTAAATTGGTTTTTGTACTCCTTTGTCCAAAATTTATAATCTACAGAACTTCTTCGACCTTTTACTCTAGTAATGTCTTTGTATAGTTCCACTCTTATTTTCTCTAAGCTTGATTGGTTAATCGATTGATTATTAGCTAAGCCAAAATACAAAATTAAAATACCCGCTAAAAGGAAATACCAATTAAAATTTAATTTCTGTTTCGTCACTTTGCCTGTCGTTAAAATTATTGCTAACGGTTTACGGCTTGGCGATGTGGCGGAAATCGAAGCACAAAAGTTCAGTTTTGTACAAAAGTTCAATCGAAGAACTGAACTTGAATTTAGCACTTCAGCCGCCATATTGCCAAACCGATGTTATGGGCAGTGCTTATTCTGTCTCAATTTCAACACCAATGCTCATTAATAGTGCATCATATTGTTCGTTGTCTTTTTCTTTTATTTTGTCTAATATAAATTTCGATGTTTTTTTCATTTCCGGTACGTCAATCGGCATCATACTTCTTTCAAATAGTCCTTCCAAATGTGAAAATTCATTGTTTATACGGTCTGTCATTGTAGAAGCCTGTCTGTTGTCTCCAAAAAACTTTGTCAATTTTTCAATTTGGTCGGTAGCATTTGGATATTTATAATAAAGAAACGCTTCTAAAAACTTCCGTGTATTATTTCCAAAATTGTAAAACAAACTATGTTGGCTTTCATCATCAGCATCGGAAATTGAACACATATAAATCTGATGAAAAAGAAAATTAAACTCAGTTACATAATCTTTTAAATATCTTGGCATTAATTTAATTATACTATTTTCTTTTTCTCTTGAAATAAGAAAGTAACTACATTGATTTCTATTTAAGGCATTTGGTAAGCGTTTCAAATATTTTAGAAAATCAAGGTTATGAGTAGAAATGAAAATTTGTTCATATTCTTGTTTTGAAATAATCTCAGCGTTGATAAGGCTATACACGAAAAAAATGTGGTTGCTGTCTAAACTTGAAATGGGGTCATCAATCCAAATAATTGGTTTGCTTCCTTTGGTTTCAACGTCTTCAAGTTTTGCCATAAAATAGCAAAATGCAATCAGACTGCATTCTCCTTCGCTTAAATGGTGGGCTTTCTTTCCATTTCGTACAATTTCAAAGCGTATTTTCTTTCCCCCCAAAGTATCTTGTTCCTCTAACGCTTGTAATGTTAGAAAGTCGTGTCCAAAGAAATTATTAAGATACTCGTTCACTTTCAATGCTCCTTTTTCTTCGTCATTCATTAAGCGTTCCTTATCTTCAATTTCTTCAATTTGTTTTTTGATTTTTACTTGAACAACTGCTTTGTTTTGACCTTCTGTATCAGAAGTCGTTTTTAAGGTTTGTATTCTTGCGATTACAGTAGTGTATTGAATAGTATTTACGAAATCGCTTACTTCACGTAAACGCAATAATTTTTTGGCTTCGTTTTGCTCGGTTCCTAATGAATTACTATAATTATTTGCTTGGGTTCGGAAATTTTCAAATATTGTCCAACACCATTCAAGTCTTTTACTGTTATCAGTTAAGTCAATGAAAGTCTTTGAATTTAGAACATCATTTTTCCGTTCTTGTAAACTCAATTTAACTCTGTTTAATTCCGATTTTATACCGTCAGCAATATTTTGTTTCGCTACAATTAATCTTTCTAAATCCGAGTGAAATTTTGAGTAAAATACACTTTTATTTATCTGTAACTGTGTATCAACATTCTGCACTAAATTTTCTATTTCAGAAATCAACGCATCAATATCTTTTTCTAATTTCTCTGATTGTTCGTCGAAATGGCTATCAAGTTCATTCCAACGCTCTTGAGAAATATCATTGCCACAAAACGAACATTGTTCAAGTTTATCTTTGTGCAATAGTCGTCCTTCTTTAACCCAACGATTTATAATGGCATCCTTCAAAAGCTCTTCTATTTTGTTGGAACTGCTAATTGATTTTGTAATTAGAATTTTTGCTCTTTCGTTAATTGGACTTAAATCCAAATTTGGTCTTGAAATAGGCGGAACATCTGCATTTGCTCTTTCGTTTAGTAAATTTAATTTTCTTGTTACTTCATCATCTGTTATTGGTTGAAATGATGTTGCTGAAACCGTTTCAATATCTGCGGAAAGTTTTGCTGTTGTATAGTTTTGGTCGCCAAATCTTTCTGATTTATATTTTATGCCATTATCTCTATCTAATGCTTTTGCGGTTAATTGACTGTTTAATTGGTTGTTTTCCGCTTGAAATATTTGAAATGCAGAACTTGCAATGGCAGAAGCATTTTTAAGTTCGAGATAAAATCCGCTTTCGTTTTCATCTTCGTTACTTCCTAATTCATCTTTAAGGTTTTGTATTTCGGCTTCAATTGTTGCATTTCCGCCAATTATTGCGAATGGAGTAATGCTTTCATCTGAATTTATGATGAAACGAATATTGTCTTTTACAAAGTCTTCATTAAATACTCTTATTTTTTTTCCGTGTGCAGATAAATTGTTTGTGTTACAGTCTGCAAAATCTTTAATGCTTACTTCAAACTGTGGATTTTCATATTTGTCAGAAATACTACCTGTTTCTAATGCTCTAACTATTCGAGAAAGAGTGGTTTTTCCTGAATAGTTACGTCCATAAAAAATATTAATAGGTTTGAACAGCACAACATTATTTCCGTCATCACGAATTGATGTGTCCCAAATGAAGTTTTGGAAAACAGCGAGATTATTTATTGTCTTAAATTTTGTAATCATAGTGCTTTGTCAATTGTGACGGTGTTGTCGTAGCATTGCCCATAACTTCTAAATTTACGCATTGCGTCAATCCAATTTATATAACATTCGCAAAGATAATTTTAGAAATGAACTTTATTTTTAGTTGAGATATTGGTTTTTAATTGTTTATGTGATGTTTTGTTGAAAATGTTTTTTGGATTGACGAATGTTTTGTATTTTTGATAAATACACTATCCGATGAAATATTCTCAAATTTTTAGACAAAAACTTGAAATTGCAAGATACAGCGAATCTACAATCAAAACTTATGTTTCAACATTGGCAACTTTTTTTAGAGCAATAAGCGATACGGCAGTCGAAGATGTTGATGAGATTATTATCGAAAAATATTTGTATAATGAGATAAAAGAGAAGAATATTTCACAATCATTTCAAAAGCATATTTTGGGAAGTATAAAATTGTTTTATGAACTAATGTTTAATAAAAAATTATCGCTTTCGCATCTTTATCCAAAAAGGATAGAGCATACACTGCCAAAATATCTTAGCAAAGAAGATATATTAAAAATGCTCAATCTGACTGAAAATTTAAAACATAAATCAATAATTAGTCTTTTGTATGGCTGTGGTCTTAGAGTCAGTGAATTAATCAATATGAAAATTATAGATATAGATTCAAAATCAGGTAGAATATCAATTATTCAGTCTAAAGGAAAGAAAGATAGGTATGTGATGCTCCCACAAACAGCTTTGCCTTTGCTTAGAGAATATTTCAAAAAATATTCACCGAAAACTTATCTTTTTGAAGGGGATTTTAATGAAAAATATTCGGTAAGAAGCGTACAACAGATTGTAAAGAAATCTGCTATAAAAGCCAATATACAAAAGTTGGTCACTCCTCATATTCTACGCCATAGTTTTGCAACACATTTGATAGAAAATGGAACAGATATCAGATATATTCAGGAACTTCTAGGTCATAACAGTATTGTTACCACCCAAATATATACTCACATTACGGATTTAAAAATGAAAAAAATTCAAAGTCCTCTAGATATTTAAATTTTGAGGACTTTGAAGTTATTTTTACCCAAACGCTCTTTTCAGCAAACTCTCCACTTTTGGCTCGCTTCCTCTGAAATTCTTATACAGTTCCATTGGGTCTTTTGTTCCGCCAGAAGAAAGAAGAATTTTATATTTTGCGGCAATTTCTGAATTGAAAATTCCGTTTTCTTTAAAATATTGGAACGCATCCGCATCCAAAACTTCTGCCCATTTGTAAGAATAATATCCCGCAGAATATCCACCCTGAAAAATATGTGAAAAACTCGGACTCATCGCTGTTTCAGGATTTGCAGGATAAAGCTGTGTCGCTTTTGTATAGTTATCCTCAAACTCTTTCACACTTTTATTTTCCAACTCTTCAACTTTTGTGTGGTAATTCATATCCAACAATCCAAAACCGATTTGTCTCAACGTCTGATAACCTTCCATAAAGTTTTTCGACTGAGCAATTTTTTCGATTTTTTCGTCAGGAAGAATTTCTCCGGTTTTATAATGTTTGGCAAACGTTTTCAAGAATTTCGGTTCGTAACAGAAGTTCTCCAAAAACTGAGAGGGCAATTCCACAAAATCCCATTTCACAGAAGTACCGGAAAGATTCGGATATTGTGTATTTGCCAACATTCCGTGCAATGCATGACCAAATTCATGGAATAATGTCGTTACTTCCTGGAACGTTAATAAACTTGGTGTATCTTTCGATGGTTTGCTAAAATTACAAACAATCGAAATATGCGGACGAGAATTTTCTCCATCTTTTTTATATTGATTTTTATAACTCGTCATCCACGCTCCCGCTCTTTTGCCTTTTCTCGGGAAATAATCGACGTAAAGTAAAGCTTTGAAATTTTTTTCAGGATTGTTACTTCCATCTTCCATCATCCCACTTCCTGCCTCAAAAACTTCATAAACTTTTACATCTTCATGATATTTCGGAATATCATTTCTTTCCACAAAAGTTAATCCGAAAAGTTGATTAGCCAAACCAAAGACAGCTTTCTGAACTTGCTCTAAAGGGAAATAAGGTTTTAATTCTTCATCATTAAAATCATATTTTGCTTTACGAAGTTTTTCAGCATAAAAAGCGTGGTCATAGCCCTGTATTTCATCGATTCCATCTGCTTTTGCTAAAACTTTTAATTCTTCAATCTCTTTCTCTGCGTAAGGTTTTGCTTTGATTAAAAGTTCATTCAGAAAGTCGATTACTTTTGTCGGAGATTTTGCCATTCTTTCCTCCAAAACGTAATCAGCATAAGTTGCATAGCCTAAAAGTTCTGCTTTTTGCTGTTTTAAATTGAGAAGTTCCTTTATTAAATTCTGGTTGTCAAATTCACCGCCGTCGAAAGATTTTTTACCATTTGCCAAGGCAATTTCTCTTCTCAGTTCACGGTTTTCAGCATAGGTCATCAACGGAATGTAGCTTGGATATTGCAATGTCAAAACATAACCATCCAAATTTCTTTCTTTTGCTTCTTCTGCATATTGTTCTAAAATAGCCTCCGGAATTCCGGCCAAATCTTCTTTGTTGGTAATGTGTTTAAAATAATTATTCGTTGAAGCCAACACGTTTTGCCCGAACTGAAGCGATTTTAAAGATAAATCCATGCTGATTTTCTTTAATTTTTCTTTGTCTTCTTCGTTTAATAAAGCACCGCTTCTTACAAAACCTTTATAAGTTTCATTCAAAAGCATTTGTTGCTCTTCATTCAAATCATATTTCTCTTTTTCGTCGTAAACTTTTTTGATTTTATTGAAAAGAGCTTCGTTCTGAGAGATTTTTGAAGAATATTCAGTTAAAATTGGTGAAACTTCCTGAGCGATTTGTTGTAACTCATCACTTGTTTCTGCAGAATTCAAATTGAAAAATATATTGGAAGCTACATCAAGCTGTTCACCCGAAAAAGCCAATGCTTCAATGGTATTTTCAAAAGTGGGTTCTTCAGAATTGTTAACAATTGCGTTGATTTCTTCTTCAGATTTCTGAATTAATTCTTTGAAAGCAGGAAGATAATCTTCATTTTTTATTTGATTAAAAGGTGCTGAATGATATGGTGTGTTGAATTTTTCTGTTAAAATATTCATTGATGTATTTTTAATTGATGTAAATTTAATTATTGTTTTTTGATGCACAAAAACGATGCCCTCATTAGATTTTGTGACAAAAATACTGAATGAAGAATATTCTTGTCATAGGAAAAGAGAGTGTTGTTGTGAAATGTTTAATTTTGGTTTTATAGCCTCGTTAAATATTTTTAAAACTATTTTTAACATTAAGAAGTTAAGTTTTATTGAAAATTACGCTTAATAAACCTTAATTAAAATCAATTTTATTGATTTCTTAAATCATTCTTATGATAAGATTTCTTAATTACTTAATGTTTAAAAAAGAATAAACAAAGTTTCTTTAAGTTAAGGAAATTAAGGATACGAATTTTAAGCAGGCAATTAATTTAACTATAATAAACGATGTCTCAAAACAAAAAGACCGTACAGAAATACATGGATTCTTTTCAGGAAACAGATCATGAAAAGATTTTAAGTTGCCTCACCGAAGATGTGATCTGGGAAATGCCCGGAGTTTATCTTCATCATGGAAAAGAAGCTTTTGACAAAGAAATAGAGAACGAAAACTTTACCGGAAAACCTAAAATTACAGTTTTCAGAATGACGGAAGAAAATGATGTAGTGATTACTGAAGGAAATGTGGTTGCCAGTTTTAAAAACGGAGATATTTTGAACGCTGATTTTTGTGATGTTTTTGAAATGAAAAACGGACTGATTAAAAAACTGGTTTCTTATTTAATGCAGAAAAACTAACTTTAATATTTATAAACTATGCGAACAATTTTTAAAATTATTGGTGGAATTATCCTCCTGATTATTGTGTATGCAATCGTTGCAGTATTGGCTTTTGGTAAAGTTTACCATTACCAAAAATCGATGGTGATGAATGCACCGAAAGAAAAAGTGTGGCAGCAAATTGCTTCGATGAAATCTTTTAACCAATGGAATCCTTGGATGAAATTAGACAAAAACATGACCATTAATTACAGCGGAACTTCAGGTGAAGTAGGAGATAAGTATTGCTGGGACAGCAAAAATGATGATGCAGGAGCCGGGTGTCAGGAGATTAAAGAACTAATTCCTGGAGAAAAACAAAAAACAGAAATGCTTTTCAAAAGACCTTTCGAAGGGCAGGCAATTTCTGATATTGTTTTAACATCCGAAGGAAATTCTACAAAAGTGACCTGGAGCATGGATACCGAACAGGAAACCTGGATGAAAATTATGAGACCGATGATGGATTATCAAATGGGAAAATCTTACGAAGAAGGGCTTAACAACCTAAAAGCATTGGTTGAAAAGTAAATATAACTTAGAATTAAAACTCTTACAAACTGCTTTCAAATTTTGAAAGCAGTTTTTTTATTTAATAATTTTTTTTGCCAATTTCATCAATTGTATAGTAATTTCCGATGCCCTTAGGATTATCTCCGTACTTGTTACTGCCACGATTACTGTCTACAAAAGCCATTGCAATAATAAAAAACGGAATAAACTGAAACCAGCCACTCACTCCGATATCATGACATCTTTTTGCTCCCTGAATCACTCTGAAAATTACTCCGACAAACCAAACGAGCATCGTAAGGATATAAAATAAATCAATTTTGGTCGCAACTGCCAAAGATATCGTGAAAAAAACGGTTCCTACATAAATGACATAGGATAAAGCAAATTCTGTTCTTCTGATTCTTCCTGCAGATGAAAATACGTTTTGAAACATGGTTTTATTTTTGAAGAGTAAAAGTATTATTTATTTTCAAAAAATATTATCTTTAACTAAAGATTACGATGTATGCAGAAGGCTATTTACAATAAAAATGATTTGCGGATTTTTGTGAGAGACATGATTTCCGGTAAAGTAAAAACCTTAGAGTTTTATTTAAATTTTACCTTGGAAGCAAGCCGTGAAGTAAAAAAAACATCAAAATACGATTCTATTCGTGAAGAAATGCAAGACGAAATTTACCATTTAGATAAACAGATGGCGAATTTAAAAACTATGCAGCAACAGATGAAAAAAGTTTTAAATTCTGAGTCTGAGCATGCTAAATTGGGTTCTTTGGTCATTACCAATAAAGCCCGGTTTTATATTTCTGTTTCTTTGGGTGAGTTTTTCTTTGAAGGCGACCGATTCTATGCTATTTCTCCCGAAAGTCCGATGGCGAAAAAAATAATAGGCATGAAAGCCGGCGAAGAATTCACGTTGAATAAAATTCATCAGAAGATTGAAGCGATTTTGTAATTATCAATTATCAATTATCAATTATCAATTATCAATTATCAATTATCAATTATCA
>NZ_LELA01000148.1 GCF_001677955.1 Chryseobacterium sp. BGARF1 | reverse complement strand
TTAGACACAAAGGGAAAGGAAGAACATATTCCCATAATTTGAAACTGGCTTCTATTTTATCTGGTGTTGCAGGATTAGTGAATATTACAGGAGTTCTATCCGTTAACAATCTTACCACAAATGTAACGGGACACTTTGCTTTTTTTTCCGAACAACTATTTTTAAGAAATTATAAAATGGCATTTATTTATTTGCTATACATTTTATTTTTTTTATTAGGTGCTTTTATTTCAGGACTGCTCATTGAATGGACTGCAAAGTACAGACCCCATAGCTCATATATCATTCCTTTATCTATTGAAATTGTTCTCATGCTTCTCATCGGTTTCTCACCTGAATTATTTCCGGATCATTCCTCTGCTCCATTGGTGATTTCTTCCGTATTACTTTTTGCCATGGGATTACAAAATGCTCTCGTCACCCGTGTTTCGCAATCTGTAGTAAGAACAACTCATTTAACAGGACTGTTTACAGATCTGGGAATTGAGCTATCACTGCTGTTTTTTCAAAAGCAAAAAGAAAAGAGAGCACAAGTAAATAAAAGTATATTTTTAAAAATAATGATCATCATTTGTTTCTTTTCGGGAGGAATTATTGGGGCACTCACCTATCAGCATTTTCAATTAAAAACACTTCTTATCCCAGCCTGTTTACTATTATTCGCCTTGTGGTATGA
>NZ_LELA01000147.1 GCF_001677955.1 Chryseobacterium sp. BGARF1 | reverse complement strand
GGTAACCGTTGCACAACTCTTTAGTTTTTCCGTTATTCCAAAAAATAAGATAAAAAGCAACCTCTTTTAAAGCGATTTAAAAGAGGTTGCTTTTTTGGAAGAAGAAAATATTTTGATTTTTGGAGTAGTTTAATTCACAACGATAGAGTTCGTATTTTCAATTCTGGGAAAAAACCAAAACTTCCCCTTAGGAAGGTTCATCAATTGGATGTTTCGATGCACTTTTTTGGTGATGAATTTTAAATATTTCTTCAGATTATACGTGAGAGCCGCCATCAGCACGTGTTTGTTGGCATTTTTTATTCCACGGCAATTTACTTTTTTCATGCTGTGATAATTGATCAAAGTTCCCAAAACCGGCTCTACACGGGAGCTTCGGCGTTTAGTAAGAAAGCGGGTATAATGGGGATCCCGTTTTAGTTTTTCGTGCATCGCATCGTAAAGCGGCTTGTGAATGCTGTCTTCAATCTTTTTAAATTTCGTAACCTTGCCACAACATTCGGTTCTGAGCGGACAGTTCGAGCAATTCTTCTCGCTGCTGCGATAGCTTTTCTTGTCATAACCTTTACTGTCGGTTAAAATCCGTTTAAAAGGCAAAAAAGCTTTATTGCCACCGTCTTTCTGGCATTCGTAACGGTCTTCTTCTTTGTTAAAAATAAATCCCTCACGCTCCGATTTATATTGTCCGAAGTTCGGGATGTAAGCATTAAGGCCTTTTTCTTGGCAATATTTCAAAGCCGAACCACTGCTGTAGCCTGCATCGGCTAAAACTTCATCAATTTCAAGCTTATTTTCTTTAAAATTTTCAATCGTTTGATTCATAATTTCAGGGAAAATCACCGAATCTTTGCTACCCGAACTGCTCGCACAGGCACCAACGATCACATGGTTCGCATCATCGACCGTTAATTGTCCACTGTAGTTTAACTGTCGTGCTTTACCTGGTTTTACTGAGATTTTCGCATCGGGATCGGTGGAACTGTAATGGGTGTGATTGCTCAAGTATTTTGGACGAATCTCATTGCCATCTTCGTCTTTTCTGTCGCTTTTAGTATTACCCGGCATGCCTTTGTACTCTTTCTCTTTCCATGAATGATGGCGATCCACAAGCTTTTTTCTGGTGGAAGTAGTTTTAAATTCGCTGTTTTCTTCCAGCTCGTTTACAAAAGCAGAAACATCTTCCAAAACTTCTTTTTCCACCAAAGAATCCATACTGGCATTGGCTTTAATAAATGCTGAATCTACCGCCATCCGCTTGCCGCGAACCATGCCTTTTCCTATGCATAAACTCAAAACACTGCGGAATAACTCTAAGAAAAGTTCTTCCCCAAAAAGAGATCTTGTTCTGGAAATCGTGGAATGAAACGGCAAATTTTCATTAAAATCATAGCCCAGAAAAAGGCGGATATCCAGACAATTGCTACAAAAACGAATCAAAGCGCGGTCGCTATTCATATTATTGAGATAACCAACAATCAGAATTCTAAAAAACACAACGGGATCGATGCTTTCCTGTCCGCATTTGCCGTAATAGCTTGCAGTAGCTTTATAGAGAAAATCAAGCGACAGATTTTCATTTACTTTTCGGTAAAAATTATCTTCAGGAACCATCTCATCCAAACTTTGATGGTAGAAGAGTTGCGGAGTAATTATTTTCTTTCCTTGCATGTACTAATTTATGAATAATACATTAATTAT
>NZ_LELA01000146.1 GCF_001677955.1 Chryseobacterium sp. BGARF1 | reverse complement strand
TTCTTTTTCGGTGTTGCCATAATTAAAATTACTCTTTTTATGAAAACACTCCTTAAATTTCTAATATCAAATGTCCACTTTTTGCTGAAGATTTACAATCCCGAATATATTGAAAGCCTTGCCAGCATATAGCTTTCTTTTTTAGGACATGGTATATTCGGGGGATTTATGGCAGACGGCGATTCAATGCCGTCATTTGCAGACGGTACATGTGTGATTGGTGAATATGTTGAGCAGCTGGATGACCTTAAATCAGGTAAGGAGTATATGTTCATTACCACTGAAGGCTATACTTTCCAAACATTCAGTAAAAAGAACAAAAAAAGCTTAACGGTCGCCGCAGACAATAAATTCTATAATTCATATGATAATCAGTCAAAAGATATTGTACAGATATGGCGTTAGGTGAGGGGGATATTGCCACAGGATTATAATCCTACTACCTTCCGGGTACCCGTCTCAAGAATCTGGTCGATGAAGCGAGACGCAGTATCAGCAATCTGGAGAACGGAATTCTTAAGTTCAATCCATAAAAAACTTCCCCGAAGGGAAGTTAAAAACACAAATGATGAAAAAAAACATCCCGTCGAAACGGGATGTTGTAAAGATACATTTTTTAAAGAAATCTACCATGGGTCAGCTGAGTTTATTTGAGACCCAAGAATTTTACGAGTTTCAGACCTTTTGGAATACAGGGAGAATTTCCTGAGCAGGGAAGAGGTGGATCGGTTAAAAGATCATCTGCTTCAAACAGCGCAGTGAGAACAGCGGACTCAGAAAATGTATGATGAGATGGTTATAATACCGCGTTTAACCATTTGGTATGGTGATAGTAATTATTTTTGATTTAGTTGCCTTAAATTAATTACTGAGAAAATTGTTTATATCTAAAAAGTATATAAATATACTAAATTAATAATTTTAAGTATATTTGTGTATTAAATATTATGTTGTGAAATATGGTCTTTTAAAAAATGTAGTTAATTTCCTTGAAGAATTTGAGACAGAAAATTTCAAAAGAAAAACCTATAGTAATGATATCGGCGGCTTTAAGAGATGGATAGCTACCAATTGTAAAAGTGAGGGGTTAAATATTGAATAACATTGTGAGGGAAAGGAAAATGGATGAAGTGCAGAAAGTGTTATAAATACTTTAATCAATCACTTGAATAGATATGCTAAAAGTTACTCAAAATCAGCTATATTTGATTCAGGTTTTTCTACTCAAGAGTATTATATTTATCTCATCAACCTTAAAATCTTTGGGGACATGAAAAAAATGAATTTAATAAAAAAGAATGTACATGAAAAACCTGTTGGAATGAAAATTATCAACCGACTGATGATTTATGATAAAAATATTCAACCTGAGAATTTTTTAAATGAAGTTCTAAAATCTAACAAGTAATGAAACAAAAATCGCCGTTATAGGTTCCGGTTTTTCCGGTTTGTCTGCAGCTGCTTATGCGGCGAAATCAGGCAATGAAGTTCACGTTTTTGAAAAACATGAACAACCTGGTGGAAGAGCAAGACAATTCACTACTAAACAAGGTTATGTTTTTGACATGGGGCCAAGCTGGTACTGGATGCCAGATATTATTGAGAATTTTTTTGTTGATTTTGATTATAAATCTTCTGATTTTTTTAAGCTCATTTCATTAAATCCGCAATTTGAAATGATTTTTTTGGAACAGAAAATTAAAGTACCTGAAAATTTTGAAGAATTAAAAATACTGTTTGAAGAAATTGAAAAAGGGGCGAGTGTGAAATTAGAAAAATTCATGCAGTCGGCAAAATTTAAATATGAAGTTGGGATGAAGGATTTTGTGATAAAGCCTTGTTATAAATGGTCAGAGTTTATTTCTCCTAAAATAGCTAAAAGTGTTTTGAAATTGGATTTACTCACTAACTTTAGAAGCTATGTAGCAAAATATTTTAAGAATGAAAAAATAAGGACCTTAATGGAGTTCCCTGTAATTTTTTTGGGTGCTTCTCCAAAACATATTCCAGCCTTATATAGTCTGATGAATTATGGCGGTTATAACTTGGGAACACATTACCCCATAGGAGGTTTTCATCAATTGGTATTAGCTATGAAAAAAGTAGCTGAAAAACAGGGAGCTATTTTCCATTTTAATAAGACCATCGAAAAAATAAATACGAAAAATAATAAGGTGACTTCTTTAACAATACAGGATAAACTTTATGAATTTGATGCAGTAATTGCTTCCTGCGATTATCATCATGCTGAAAAACTCTTAAACAAAGACGAAAGGAATTACTCAGAAGAATATTGGGAAAATAGGACATTTGCACCATCAAGTTTGATCTATTACTTAGGTATTGATCAGACTCTTCCCGGCCTGCAGCATCATACACTGTTCTTTGAAAATGATTTAGACCAACATATTGATTGTATATACGGCGATAAAAGATGGCCAGAAAATCCTTTGTTTTATGTTTGCTGTCCATCAAAGACAGATGATTCTGTAGCTCCCGTAGGTAAAGAGAACCTTTTTTTATTGATGCCACTGGCCATCGGAATGCATGATGATGAAGCAATAAGAGAGAAGTATTTAATAGAAATGCTTTCAAGAATAGAAAAACATACGGGCATGGTTGATTTACTCTCAAAGATTGAATACAAAAGAAGCTATTGTGTCAGTGATTTTATTTCGGATTATAACGCTTATGGCGGGAATGCTTACGGACTGGCAAATACACTTGGGCAAACTGCGGTTTTAAAACCTAAAATAAGAAACAAAAAATTAAAAAATTTATTCTACAGTGGTCAACTTACTGTTCCTGGACCCGGAGTTCCTCCATCCATTATTTCAGGTAAAATTGCTGCAAAGGAAATATGTAAACTTAAAAAAGAGCTATTATGAAATGTCTATTTGACGAACTTTCTTATTCGGTAAGTAAAATCATCACTGAAAAATATAGTACAAGTTTTTCTTTGGGTATTTTAGCTTTGAAACCTTCAATTCGTTCTGCAATATATGCGATATATGGATATGTAAGGTTAGCTGATGAGATTGTAGATAGCTTTCATGGTTACAATAAAGAAAAATTATTAAACAGGTTAAAAAAAGAAACAGAAAATGCTTTAGAGGAGGACATTTCTCTCAATCCTATTTTACATTCTTTTCAGCAAACAGTCAGTCAATATAAAATTGATAGAAGCCTTATCAGTCAGTTTTTACATAGTATGGAAATGGATTTACGAAAAATAGATTACAATTCCGAATTATATAAAGAATATATTTTTGGTTCAGCAGAAGTGGTTGGTCTGATGTGTCTTCAGGTTTTTACAGAGGGTGATAAAGAGAAATATGAAGAACTAAAACCCTATGCAATGAAGTTAGGTTCTGCATTGCAGAAAGTTAATTTTCTAAGAGATTTAAAAGATGATTACCAGATATTAGGCAGGTCTTATTTCCCGAATATTGATATAGCGGTATTTGACAATTGTGTTAAATTACAGATTGAAAAAGAAATCGAAGAAGAATTTAATGAGGCCTTAATCGGAATTAGGAATCTTCCTAGCTCTTCAATATTTGGAGTGTATTTAGCCTATAAATATTATTTGTGCTTATTTCAAAAAATAAGAAGAAAATCTTCCAAAGATATATTGAGTAGTAGGGTTCGGGTTCATAATTTTGAAAAAGTATTTGTAGCATTAAAAAGTTATCTGCGGTATAAAACAACTTTTTTATAATGAAAATAACGAGTTCGGTTATATTTGCTATTTTTTTTTTAACAAGTTTCAATACCATAAGTTTGGATAAGGTAAGAACCAATTACACGAAGTTGATATCAGATAAAGAATTGTGTGAAAAAATGATTGCTGAATTAGAGAGCGCAAAGACTAATTCGGCGACTCATTTAGCTTATTTGGGTGGAGTACAAACTATTTGGGCAAATCATGTTTTCAGCCCGATAAGTAAGCTTAATTCGTTTAAAAAAGGAAAAGAAAATATCGAAGAAGCGATCCGTAAAGAACCTAATAATACTGAATTAAGGTTCATTAGGCTTTCTGTTCAAAAAAACGCACCATCTTTCTTAGGTTATAAATCAAATGTACAAGAAGATACTGATTTTATTAAGAAAAGGCTTCGTGAATTTGATTCAGAGATTCTTAAAAAGAATATAGAGCTCCTTTTAAATGAATAACAAATGAGACATTAATTATAGAAGGAGCAGCAGTAGCAATGTGACATCTATACTTGGTTGTTTTTTTTCTTCTCCCGGTGATACAGTAACGATATGGAATTTAAGGTATTGTCAGAATATTAAAACAAGCCGATTTTCGAAGGAGTGATAATGTACTATAGGTTTCTCAATTATTATACATTCCGGTAAAATGAAAATCGAAAATCATTCATGTGGATCAGAACAAAATTTTCACAGGTTTTAAGCAGAAAGTGCCTTATACATATTGGCGTCCCTTCATGAATGTATTCCTAATGAAGAGGATGTAGTAATGAAGTTAGA
The DNA here is from genome assembly GCF_001677955.1 of Chryseobacterium sp. BGARF1. Classification (GTDB taxonomy): domain Bacteria; phylum Bacteroidota; class Bacteroidia; order Flavobacteriales; family Weeksellaceae; genus Chryseobacterium. The sequence goes on along the minus strand of NZ_LELA01000146.1, from coordinate 632 downwards.
TTATAAAGTGCCGTTTGATATTTTAGAAAATATAACATGTCGTGGTTGGGTTAAAAAGAAATTAGAATAGATCTTTAGCTTTCGATGTGGTATTTAAAAAAAGTTATTTAGTACTATAAAAAATTGATATGAATTTTATTATCACATTGGTCACATTTATCCTTATGGAAGGAGCAACTTGGGTTATTCATAAATGTCTTATGCATGGTTTCATGTGGTTTCTGCACAAAGATCATCATGATCATAGTGCGCTTGAAAAGAATGACTATTTCTTTGTTATATTTGTTATACCTACAATCGCTTTAATATGAACTTGTTTAAACTTATTTAAAAAAAGAGTTTCCAGAAAATTAGCAATTTAGAGTTGCAAAAAAAAGAACTAAAATCTGGAACTCATAAGCAAAGATAAACTGGAAAAATGGATTTACCTCATTTAAGCAAAGGCAAACGAGGATTTTCAACGAGATTTGATTTAGGAAAAATCTTTAAACTCATTATAAAACGATTGAAAACAGGCTGTCAATGGCGGGAATTAAGCCTCAAAGAATATTTTTCAAAAGAAACAATAAGCTGGCAATTAGTCTATTATTATTATTATTATTATTATTATTATTATTATTATTATTATTATT
>NZ_LELA01000145.1 GCF_001677955.1 Chryseobacterium sp. BGARF1 | reverse complement strand
CTCTTTCTTATTAGTGTCTTAATTTTTTTAATTAAACTTATTTTTTGGAATAATTTTCAACAATTTAAAATTTAAAATAAGATGATTTTAAACTTTTTCAAGTTTAGATAATTTATTTTAAAATACTCATTTTATAAGATTGTTTTACGTCTATATTAATCGAATACTAATATTAAATTAATAAAAATTTAATATTGTCAGATTTTTGTGTAGTTTTAAGGCGCAATAATTTATGATAAATATAGATGAAAAAATATTCTAATTCACTTCATTATGATAATTTTTTTCCAGTATCAAAATCAGAAGTAAGCACCGCTAAAAATTTTTTAGAAGAACTTAAGGCTTTAGCAAGAATGACTTATGGATGTGTATATATTATGGATTTCATCACTGAAAAAATTGAAATACTTTCAGGAAACTCAGCTTTTTTTTCTGGTTTAGCATGTGATGATATTGAAAAGTTAGGCTATAATTACTATAGGAGATATACTACAAAGGATGGTCTTGAAATATTAAAAAAAGTTAATAGTTCAGGGTTTAAATTTTTCGAGTGTCTGTCAAATGATGAAAAAAAAGCATATACTATTTCATATGATTTTCAGATGTTAGATATCAATAAAAATAATGTATTGATAAATCATAAAATGAGTCCGGTTGAGATTTGTGAAAACGGTGATATTGCTAAAGTAATTTGCGTCGTGTCATATTCAATAAATCGAAATTCAGGAAATATCTGTGTGCAATCTAATGATTATCAAATTTGTTGGAGATTTAATCATATTATAGATAAATGGTATGAAGAACCCAAGATCATTTTAAAAACAAGAGAAATTGAAATTATCAGACTCTATCTTCAGGGGCTAAAAATCGATGAGATCGCAGAACGACTTTTTATATCTCCAAACACAATAAAATTTCATCGAAGTAAATTGTTCGAAAAAATAGGAGTTAATAATATTACCGAAGCATTATCATATATACGAGCAAATAACTTGCTTTAGTATCTTGGGAAATTCTCATGTAAAAACGGTCAAATACTATCTAATCATTACTGCTAAGCAGATTTTGGATATGCAAATAAAATTTCAAGTATTAGTTAAGCAGCATTTTTATAAATTTTGTTTTTATTGTTAAATTCTTCTATTGTTTGATAATTCAGGGAGCTGTGGCGTCTTTTTTTGTTGTACCAGACTTCGATGTATTCGAAGATTTCCAGCTCCATTTTTTCTTTTGTGATGAGCTTGTTGCCATAAATGAGTTCCGTTTTCAAAGATGAAAAAACTCTCTGCTATTGCATTATCCCAACAGTTTCCTCTGCGGCTCATACTTCTTGTAACGGCAAAAAATTCCAAAGTATTTGCAAATTTTCTGCTTGCATATTGCAGACCTCTGTCGCTATGAAAAATTAATTCTTCAGCTTTAATTTATCAACAGGACAAAGAACGCTGATTTCGGCATCTCCTGCTAGTAACGCAAATGATGGTGCTCACTGTGTTAATGCACCTATTACATTCAGCACAGATTTGTATGTTACTAAAACAGATGCAACATCAATATATATTCCGGAAACCACAACAACCTATACTATTGTTGTGGGTAATAACGGACCATTTGGTGTGCAGGGAGCCACAGTATCAGATCCTGTACCACCTGGTATTCCATCAGCCAATATCACCTATACTGTTGCTGTAGCCGGAAACGCAACAACTTCTATTACGGGTTCACAGACTGGTGCAATTAATGATGTCGTTTCATTGCCGGTAGGAGGTACTATAACATATACCGTTGTTTTGACAATACCCATAACTTATACTGGAAATTTATCAAATACTGTTACAGTCTCTGTTCCTTCCAATATTACAGATACCAATACTCTTAATAACTCAGCAACTGATGTTAATGTGCAGTCTGCATGTTTCAATACCGTTACTAATACAGCAGCGGGAATAGACACAAAACATGGAATTACTGTTCTAAAGAGAGCCGGTATAGAAAATGGTAATTGGCCAATGAATATAAAATCTGCACATACAGTCTTAGAATCCAATAATCAAGGGTTCGTTATCACGCGAATTTCAACCGCCAATTTAGGAAATATAGTCAATCCACAAGAAGGGATGTTGGTTTTTGATACGACTGTAAAATGTCTTAAAATATACTCAGATGGAGCATGGAAATGTTTTTCAACTCCAGCTTGTCCATAATTAAAAAATATAAAAAATGAAAATAATAAATATATTCATAATAGTAGGTTTTTCCTTATTTTACACTTCTGCATTTTCCCAAATTGTTATTGGAGATGAAGTAGGAACGGCAGCTAATAAAACTTCAGTATTGTTAGAGTTTGCCAATAGTGGTAATAAAGGTATTGTATTGCCATATGTAAGAACACTTCCTGCTTTACCTTCCGAAGGTACATTACTGCTTGATGCAGTTAATCCCGCACAATCCAGAGTAAAATATTATAATGGAAGCTCTTGGATCGATTTAAGCAGACAGAATGGTGATGTAACTTTTGCTTTGTCTACACAACCAACTATATTCGAGATTCCTGGTGCTAGAGTGATTATCGGTTCAGATACTTCTCCAGCGAATGGGGTTCTGGTATTGGAATCAGCTACTAAGGCTATGGTTTTGCCAATGGTCAGTGATGTAAATAATATTCCAAGCCCTTCTGCCGGAATGATGGTTTATGTAAACAAAGCAGGGTCTAAAAGACTTGCAGTCTATAATGGCTCAAGATGGTCATTCTGGGCTCCCTAATTGACAAGTTAATAATATAAAAATATTAGTCATCCGCCTCACAAATGAGGCGGATTTTTCTTGTGTACCAAACAAGAATCGGTGTGTACATTTGGCAGGCGGTACGACTAGAAGGTTCATCAGTGAAGAATATAACGCTGGAACTGGAGAAGTATCTTGGTAATTAATTCATTATTTTTGTCGGATATAACATTTAAAAAGATGTTAATAAATGAGAAGTAAACAAAACAAGATACATAAATTCAGGTCTTTATCTGAGTTTCATGTGATGTTTGCATTACCAAAACCTGAACATCCGCTGGTTAGTTTTATCCGGT
>NZ_LELA01000144.1 GCF_001677955.1 Chryseobacterium sp. BGARF1 | reverse complement strand
ACGCCAATGCAGATGGGGAGGTGAAAAAATATACTGCTACATTTGATTATTCTACATTCGTTTCTGAAATTGTTTTATCATCAGTCGGCTATGGAGCTAATCAATTGTACAAAAATACGGTAACCGATGAAGATGGGAATAAAACCATTGAGTTTAAAAATGGACAGGGACAAACCATCTTGGTAAGAAAAATGCTTGACGATGTTACAAAAGTAGATACTTATTACGTTTATAATGATTACAATCAATTGGCATATGTTATCCCGCCATTGGCGGTTTCAGCTAATGCAGTTGATAATACTACTTTAAACAATCTTTGCTACCAATATAAATATGATGGCAGAAATCGTTTGGTAGAAAAGAGGCTTCCTGGAAAAGGCTGGGAGTATATGGTGTATGACAAAGCAGACCGATTAATCTTTACACAAGATGCGGTAATGCATCCCTCCGACAAATGGCTTTTTTCTAAATATGACAATTTTGGAAGAGTTATCTATACCGGTATTGTAAGAGGAGAAGGCAGCAGACAAGCTTTGCAAAACATGATCAACAATTTGGTTATTACTGAATATCGCGGTGGAGGATTTTCCAGAAATGGAATGCGAATTTATTATTCTAATGTGATGTTTCCCTATCTTGAAACGGTATTATCTGTCAATTATTATGATACCTATCCCTCCGATGCCCCTCCAATCCCTACCGAGATTTTGGGGCAAGGTATTCTTTCACAGGATGCTCAAAATTCAAATACCAGTACTCAAAGTTTACCCGTAGCTTCTTATGTGAAAAACATCGAAGATGATAACTGGACAAAAAACTATACCTGGTACGACCAAAAAGGAAGAGCAATCGGAAGTCATTCTATCAATCATTTGGGAGGCTATACCAAGACGGAATCTGAACTTGATTTTTCGGGAACACCAAAGATGGCTATTACTAAACATAAAAGGTTAGATAGTGATACCGAAA
>NZ_LELA01000143.1 GCF_001677955.1 Chryseobacterium sp. BGARF1 | reverse complement strand
TTTGGGTTATAGAAATCACAAAAATACTAACGATTTAAAATTTACTTATTATGGCAGCAAATTCAAGAGGAATCTTAAAATTCAACGGCAGCGAAGGTCAAAAATTATTAAAGCTGAATTATAGCGTTTCAAGATCTACAGATGTTTCGGGCAGAGTAGCATCAGACCCATCTAATGCATTAATTAAATTAACAATTGAGGCAACAGAAAAATCTGAAATCCTCGAGTCATTATTAAACGGAAAATACAAACCTACAACAGGTGAAATTACATTCAACAAATCTCACGAAGAAGGTACTTTAATTACTTTAAACTGGGAAAACGGTTATGTTATTCAGCATGAAGTAGATTTCGATGCAGTAGACGAAAACTCAATGTTAATCAGCTTTGTAGTAAGTGCTGAAAAAATCAACTACGGAAACTCTGCTTACGAAGGAGTTTGGCCGGGTGAATAACAGTAATTCATTAAGGTTTATATAGATTCAAATAAAGACTGTCCCAAAAGACGGTCTTTTTTCGACTCATGAGGGTTTAAATTGAATCATTTTTAGGGCAGCTTATCCTTCTTCCACTCCCGCTTTTTTTATTTTCTGGTTATCACCAAAAAATAAAAAAGAGCTCCGTTCAAGCAGGGCTGCGATGAGGTCTGTTTTAAAAACTCAGTAAAAAACACAATTTATCGGGGCAATAACGTATAGTTAAAAGCCTGAATATAAATTTTATCACTTAAAATTTAAATGAATAAATAAAATTTAATATCTTTAATTCACCACATAATCACAACAATATGAATACCTCAGAAAAAAACGGAGGTTCCGTTTTCCGCCCGTCTCAAAATGCGGCAGGAATTTCAGAGAATCATCATACCGGAATCAACCGATTGGTAAAATTATCCTTGGTCATTGAAGGTAAGGTAATCAAGTATTACAAACATTTCAAGCTTACCCAAAGCTCACAAAAGCATCACGAATTTACGCTGACTTTAGCTCACGATACTTTAGGTGATCGCCAAACTCATACTTTAGAAGAAGCGAATAAATTTTTAGGCAAAAGATTAACGGCCGTCATTTCTTATAAAGACATCGAAAACAGTCCGGAACGCACTTTTGTAGGAGTTATCACTGGCGTAGGATTCAGTCAAGAGAAAATGAGTCTGGGAAATATCATTTTGTCAGGTTACAGTCCAACAATTTTATTGGATGGAGCGCCTCATATTCAGAGTTTTGGTGGGAATCAGGCTGTTAATATGGGAATTATTGCTGAAGAAGTGATAAAACAGGGTTTAGATAAAAGCCGTTTTGATATCCGAATCGATACCAATGATTATTCTCAAATTATTTATAGCAGCCAATACGACGAAACGCATTACAATTATCTGGCGAGAATGGCAGAAGCGTATGGAGAACAGTTCTATTACGACGGCGAAGTTCTTCACTTTGGAAAACTTCCACCACAAAATAAACCCATCAAATTAACGTATGGAAGCAGTGCTAACGACATAAAAGTTGAATTGAAAGCGGTTCATACCAAACCACAGTTCTACGGCTACAATAGCAATAAAAATGAAGTTTTGAAATCGGGTTCAACACCAATCCAGCATGTTGGAGATTTGGCAAAAACAGCTTATCAACACAACGATGCTATTTACAAAACACCATCATTACGAGTTGCTCCAATAAAAGCAACGACTCATTTGGATGTAGAATATTCACAAAAAAGCACTTCTGGAAGTGAGGCTGTCAATGTTTTCAATCTTTCGGGTTCTACAACCGTTCCTTTTTTACATCCGGGATGCAGTGTAGATATCGAAATGCGAAAACCTGATACGAATGAAACATCATATTTCACAAGAATCATGATTACAGAAACCACGCATGAAATTGATACCATTGGTCATTACACCGGAAGTTTTGCCGGAATCGCATCCGATACAGGTTTTTTACCCAAACCAGAATTCACAACGCCAAAAGCTGAACCGCAGATTGCAACAGTCATTTCAAACACCGATCCGGAAGGACAGGGAAGAGTTCAGGTAAGATTTGACTGGCAAACGAACGACACCACTCATTTTATCAGAATGATGAGTCCCGATGCAGGAGGAACCGACCAGATTACCCAAAACCGAGGTTATGTTGCCATTCCCGAAGTTGGAGATCAAGTAATGGTAAACTTTGTCCACCATCATCCCGACCGACCTTTTGTAATGGGTGGAATGTTTCATGGGGGAACGGCTTTGGGTGGATTCGCAGACAATCGTGTAAAATCTATCATGACCCGAAGCGGACATAAAGTGGTTTTTACAGAAGATGAAAGTATTATTATTACAGATAAATCGGGTAATGAAATTCATCTTGATACAACGGGAAGTAATATCAATATCACCGCTCCGGAAACCATGACATTGAATTGTAAGAATATGAATATCAATGTAACGGAAAGTATGAACACAAACGTGGGAATGAATCAAAATAATACTGTGGGAATGAATATTTCTGAAAGTGCAGGCATGAATAGAACTTCTACTGTCGGTTTATTAAATATGCTCTCCATTGGAACTGATTTTATTACCAACGTTACAGGAAAAATGACTGAGTTTATTACTGGAAATAAAGAATCGCATACAGAAAAAGATCGATTGAGAGTTGCCAATGGTAAGATTACCAATCAAAGTCAGGGCGTTTTTGAACAGCATTCTCAAAAAGAGATTAAGAATAATTCTGCAGAAATTTCAAAAAACCATTAGTTATGGGCAAAGAATCTTTTATAGGAGGAGACTATATTGAAACTACGGGAGGTTCTTCCAAAACCTATGCAGGAAAAAATATTGAAAACTCTTCCCTTGGAAATCAATTTACACAAAATGGGCTTGATTCTGGAGTGACCTATGGTACGAATGAAGAAGCTCCAACAATTGGTGGTTCAACTGTAATTGACGCTTATTTTGCAAAAATAGATAATGATTTATATCAAAAAATAAATTGGGCTGGTGTTGAAGATGAAATATATATTGTTGTAAAAACGCAAGGGCTATCGGGAAAAAATATTGAAATAAATATTTTAGATAGAGATGGTGTTATTACAAAAGATGAATATTCCCCATTAGCTGTTTTACAAGATAACATGGATAAAAAAGGAGAATTTATTACAAAAGTAAGAGATGATGGTTTTGCTATTTTTAAATTAGAAATGAAACCTTCTAAAAATGAAAATGATATTAAAATATGGAGAGATAAAATAGCAGCTACTAAGGACAAAAAAGCTAAGCTTTGCATATTGGTTGATGCGCATAGTCGTAATCCTGATTTGAAAGTAAATTATTTAGGTAAAAATTCAGAATCTGATAAATCTTCTCAAAAAGCAGATAAACATAATTATTGGCTTGATGAAAATGGGAAATGGTTTGAACTAAGGCGCAAGAGTCCTGTGATTATAATTGATCCAGGACATGGATATACAAAAGGAAATACAGGAGCTGTAAGTTGGATTTATACATATAAACTAAAAGGAAAAGATGGAAAGGAAGTTTTAGATGAAAAAAAACAACCAAAAACAGACAAGGCTGATGTTATTAAACTTCCTCAGTATGTAATTGATACTCCATCAGCATGGATTGTCTCTGTTAAAGAAGATCCTCAAAGATCAGAGAGATTTTTAGTGTATGATGTTTCCGCAAAACTTAAGAAAAAGTTAGATGATAATGGATATAAAACTTTTATAACAAGAGAAAGAGGTCCAATTGTTGGTTCTGATAATGGAGAAACTAGAAAAAAAAGGATAGATTTAGCAAAAAATAATAAAGCAGAATATTTTATATCAATTCATGCTGATGGAGCAAATGGATATACATCTACTGGTTCTCACGTTATATATCCTGATTCCGATAATACAGAATGTATAGAATTAGCAAAAGATATTTTTACTACTTATAATGTTGTTCCTGTTGAAAGCAATTCCCCTAAAATTGATGTTAGAGGTTTGCAGGTTTTAAGCCAAATACAAAATACTACCAAAAGAAAAATACTTGTAGAATTAGGGTTTGTAACAAGTCCAAAAGATTCAAAAGCATTGTTTTCAGGAATCGATACAATTGCGAAGCAATTATATGATGGTTTGATTATAAATATTAACAAAAACTTTTAAAATGAAATTTTTATATATTTTAACTGCATTCATGTTATTGTTCTGTTCTAAAAAGAAGGATAACGAAAAGCAATCAAGTCATGTAAATTCTGCAAAAGAAAATTTAAAAAATGATACTATTTTAAAACGAAAATATCTCAATAATAAATTAGAATATGTAATTCTTACAAAAGATAGCTTAGGAAGTGACGAATTACACATTTCTTACTACGAAAATGGTAATATAAGAGAAAAAGGATTGATTGGGATTGTTTCTAATAAAGATTTAAATACTAAAGCATCTATACAAACATGGTTTTATTATGATAAGCTTAATAATTTAGATTCAACAATTTATTATAACAATGATGAGCTTCAGAAAGATTTTATAGAAAAAAAATGTTATTACAAAAATGGTAAGTTAAAAACTATTGAGAAATATAATAATTATATTCTTTATGAAAATGAGAAAAATTCTATAGGTATATGGAAAAAATATAATGAAGACGGAAAGCTATTTCAAACAATTAATTATAACAAAAAAAAATGAATTAGAAAATGAATTGAAAACTTTCAAAAAAATTGAAACAACAAGTCGTAGAGTAACGATAAACAGCAAAAGTGAAAACCTTATTTTTTATATTACAAACATTAACGGAAAGAAGAAAAAGCATTTGTAGAAGGCGAAGGAAAAACCCGAATGGTAAAAACCAGCATTGCCAATACCGCAGGAATAAAAAAATGGGTAGACCAAGCCAAAGAAGAACTGAAAATTACAAAACACTGGTACACTGATATTGTAGATTGGGCAAGAG
>NZ_LELA01000142.1 GCF_001677955.1 Chryseobacterium sp. BGARF1 | reverse complement strand
TTAAAACATTCAGCTAGGATACCTTTTTCCAGAAACTTAAAAACCCATTGCAGGCAGAGTCCACAAATTCAAAGTTTGTTGGAATTTCGTCCCATTTACTCCAATAAGTAACCAACCGGGTTCCCACAGGAGTTTTATTGAGTTGCTGTTTTACATAATCTGAATAAGCATGGTATAAATCACTGTCAGGAAGTATTACATCATCAATCGGATTGGAAGTATCTATATTCTCAAAAAAAGAATTAAAAAAGTAAAAGGCTTCATAATCAGAAAAGCTAATTTTATCGATATTGGAATGGATGAATTCTACATTCTCAATATTATGCCTCACTGCTATTTTTTTTGATATTTTAGTGAGGGAAGCTCTTTGCTCTACTCCATAAAAAAAACCTTCTATAGAAGCAGCACCGACCAGACAAAACTTACCTGCACCCGCACCAATATCAAGTACTTTCGTACCTGGTTTTTCTACCAAATATTTTGCAGCCATTTTGGCTACAGCAATAGGAGTCCAGTGTTTTTCTGCAACGACCTTTATGTTTGGAGGATAAATTTCATTAAAAACGGCATCCTTTACATCAATATTATGTCTAAGCTGTTTAAAAATCATTTTGTTATTTGTAAATATTCTTCGCATGTTAAAAATTCATTTGTTGAAATATGAGTTGAAAGAATAAAAAACCAAGAATTATATGGGTCTGTGTTAATATGGGAAGGTTTTACAGCTACATTTTCATTCATCTCTACAATTTGAAATTCACATGGAGCAACAAGCGAAAAAGTCTTATTGATTCCATGTATAGCTCCAAAATGGTTCTCTTTACCTATGATAGATTCTTGCCTCATATATTCAACCAGATGGATTTCTCCTATCTCCTTTTGAGCAAAGTCGGTAATCCCTACACAGAAATCGTATAGTCCTATTTTTCTTAACCACAGATGATTTTCTGTATAATAATGGTTTTTGGGAATAAGCATACAGTTATTTAATTTAGTCTTTAATAAATGGAGTTTTCACAATCACACCTTTGACCGGTTTATTTCTTATATTAATAAAAATTTCACTTCCGTGTTTAGCACTTT
>NZ_LELA01000141.1 GCF_001677955.1 Chryseobacterium sp. BGARF1 | reverse complement strand
AACCTCTTTTAAATCGCTTTAAAAGAGGTTGCTTTTTATCTTATTTTTTGGAATAACGGAAAAACTAAAGAGTTGTGCAACGGTTACCCTTGTTAGCCACAGTTTTTATTTTCGGTTAGCTCTTGTTTCAAATTGTCAGTTACTAAGTTGTTTGTCGTTAAATAGCAACTTATGGTTTTTAAAAATTTCTTTGCTTGTCTTAAATAATCTTCATCAAATTTCGTATTGTCAACTATTTCTAAATTTTTGTACGCTCTCAAAATAAATCGTCCAGCACTTTCAAAATGTTTACTGATAAAAAGCGTCCCAATCATAGACAAGTAAGATACAAACTCGTATTGAATATGATTTCTTTTTAGATACTCAATTGGTAATTGCTCATTCATACTTTGAAAAGGGGAAATAATTCCAATGTCTTTCAAGTATTTTTCTTTTTCAATTACAAACCAGTCGTCCAATATTTCTCCTTTCAAATCGGTTTCAAGTTCGTAGTAGCCAATTCCTTCTAAATTTTCAGTCCAATCTTGATTTTCAACATACAAGCCTATTTTAGTTCTGATAATTGAAGCACCATTTCGTCTGTCAATATGATAAATAAATCCATCGAATTTTGAAATAATTTCTTCCTGCTTAAAACCACCTAAAAAGTCGGCATTGTCTGAGTTGTCAGCAAAAATTTTGTCAAGAGTATCAAACGCAGTCTTTTTTAAGTCAAACGACTTAACTCTTTCTTTCAATAATAGTTCAAGTTCTTGGTCTGTCATAAAATTGTGGCTAACATTTGGTTTTATGCATTACGCCAATCCAAACTATAATTTTGTTAAAAATAATGAAATAAATAGCGATAGCAAATTTTAATTCTTATTAAAAACAAAAAATCATCTCTACGTATTTCAACCCTCAACCGAAACGTTCTAAAGCTATTCTAATAGGTTGCTAAAAAGTCCTGATACGTTTTGTATTGCTTTAGATACGTTGTACAACCTATCCCGATACGTTCATGAAATGTCCTGCGGGGTTCTTGATATCTCCGATGGCTTAAGATAACCATCTGTCTAAGTCATGTAACCTATCCCGGCAGGTAAAAGATAGGTCTGGATATATAAACAACCGCTCCTGACATTTCATGAACGTATCTGAAGCGGTATAGTATACCGAGCGACCATTATAGAACCTCTCAGGATGATTAAATAAGCTGTCCGAACCTATGTTAAACGTATTGAGAACAATAAACAACGTGTTTCGATGATTAAAGAACCTGTCAAAATATTTAAAAGACCAGTTAAAAGCATAAAAATACCCCTCCAAATCATTGAAGGGGTGGTTAGTTATCGTAGTTTTACTTGGTCTCCTCGGGTGGAGCAGTAGAGGTTGAATTTTTCACAAAAAACTGTTTCAGATCTTTGTATTTGTCTTCAAATCCCGGTGCAGCTGTTCCCGCTTTATAGGTTGAATAAAAATAATCTACCAATGCCGACTGATAATTATCGTAATCATGCAGGGTTTTGGCATTGTTCAGTCTGGTAATCAGACTTTCGAGCCTGCTGATCATCCCTTCCATATTGTTTCGGGAGCTGTGGTCTTTGTTGAATTCGTCCCAGTCGACTTCGGGAGAACTCAGGTTTGCCTGGCTCTGGTTGTAATCGTAGACTTTGTTTATAAAGAGTTTGTTTTGCTCGTTGATGCTTCCGTACCGTCTGCGGTCTTCAGGTGAAAGGTTGATTGTAATCTCAGCAAGAGCTGTTTCCAATGCCGCGATGGCATCCTGTGCGGCAGTGATCTTTGCACTGCTCAAATGGGTGGAGTTCAAATTTGTTAACCCCATCATTTTTGATTTTAAAGGTTAATACTATGTATATAAAATCGTGTGTTTTTATTTTGAGGAATCACTAAGGTAGGAAAAATTTTAAAACAGAAAGAAAAATTTTGAATGCCTGAAATAGGAACCCACTTTATTCATCTCAGAAATTCCCCTCCAGAGGAGAGGAATTAACATGTGAGGGTATTGGTTTTTATTTCAAAATTTAATTGTAATCACAAAATATGAATCGCAAAAAATTCCCCTCTTTTGGAGGGGTGGATTCGACCAAAGGGAGAAGACGGGGTGGTTAATACAGTATTTAATATAACAGCCCCTGATTTATTTCTCATAATTTTCTAAATTTGAATCAATGCGTTGTATTTAAGTACTAATAATGATTACACCATACATTTTGAAACGTAATATGATTGCAGCCCGACCTGAGTGGAAATCCTTTTTTGCTGCTGGAAAAACGAGGGCAAAAAAGATTGAGAACGGAGGGCGGAATAGCTGCCCAAAAATATATTGTTAATTGTTTTAACCTATTTATATTGCAAAAAAACTCATCTTAGAAAAGGGGAGAATCTTTATCGGAAACGAGAAAGGTTTTTCAATATAAAGCAAAAACACAACACAATGAAAGAAATTTTATCTCATATCAACGGAATTCCTATCCGTAAAAACTTTATGGGAATCCTTCCATACAATCCTGACTTGAAACTTTTATTAAGCGGAAAACGCAAAGCTAAAATATTAGGAGAAGTTATTTTTTGGCAACGAGTATGGGCACATACATTTCACAAAATAGATTTTGACAGACAAAGAATTATCGGGAATTATGTTGTCGATTTTTATGTTAAAAGATTAGGGTTGGTGGTAGAGATTGATGGATGGAGTCATGATTTTAAAAAAGAATATGATAAGACCTGGCATGATTATCTGGAATCTCTAGGATTAAAAGTCTTTAGAGTAAGTGATTTTGATGTGAAGAATAATTTGGATTTTGTAATGAGAGATTTGGAAAGTTTTATCATTGAACATTATGCGAATTAACCACCCCGTCAAAAAATATAAAATTTTTCGCCACCCCTCCAAAGGAGGGGAATTTTTAATATCTAGTTTTACTTTTTTATTTATTCCAATTCTTTGAATTGATGAAATCTTTGTAATAGCAAAAAATAAAGTTGAAGTCTTCTCTTGGTCAGAATGACAAAGATGCTGTTTCGTTAATTGTAAAAATAACATAGGAAATGAAAGCGTTAAGAAAATAAGCGATGCGAACGTTAAGAAAATTCTTCTGTTTGAAGCGCGACACAAATTAACAATCAAAGTACTCATCTTGAATTTGCGCAAGTTTTAGAATTTTTAGAGAGTACCGATTATTTTTAACCTTTCAGTTCCAAGTCTTGAATTTTTGTTTCTTTTGTTTTAAGACAAAAGAAATTCTAATTTAGAATACTATGTAAAAAATTAATTCGAAATATTGTAATCGATAATAAATGATTTTAAACGATTATGTTTTGTGAATTCTAACCAAATATCCCTTAGCCTATTTTCATCATTTTTGTTATAAGTATCAGTAGTATGTTTATTTTGTATAATACATAGCGCCCAATGTGGAGGTATGTGATGTTCTATAAAAAATACATCTTGATCATCTTCCAAGTCGTTTAACAAGTTTACGAAATAATTGTAAAAATCATTTTCAATAATTTCTTTTTGGTAAAAAGCTGTAATTAAAAGGCAAACAAATTCAAAATATTTTTCCCTCAGAAAAATTTTCTTAACGCAATCCTCATCACTATCGGTAAATACAAATTGACTGTTTTTGATAGGTTTTATTTGTAAGCTGTGTTTCAATTTTGAGAATTTATTTACTTTAAAAGAAAAATTATTTTCTTTTCGAAGACTTTCTTACACAAATCTGTGGTGCTAAAACAACTTTCTTTTCAATAGAAACTCCTGAAGAATTATCTTTAATACGATCAATAAAAACCTGTCCTGCCATATTTCCCATAATCAAAGGGGTTTGATCCATAGAGCTCATCGGAAGTTCCATAAATTGAGTGAAAGGCTCATTTGAAAAACCGATAACGGCAACTTCCTGAGGAATCTTGATTTTACGTTTCTTTAATTCCTGACAAGCGCCAAGAGCAGCAAAATCACTCGATGAAAATATTGCATCCGGAATAGATGGTCTGCCCCATAAAGTTTTGATGGCATCAATTCCTGCCTCAATCGAACTTCCTGTAGAGATAATGTTTTCTTCTTTTACCTGAAATTTGTGATCAAGTAGAGCTTGTTTATAGCCGTTTAGACGATTTTGATAAATCTCAAGATTCAGATCTCCCGCAAAATGACAGATATTTTTATAACCTTCCTCAATTAAGTGTTCGGTCGCCATGTAACCTCCTTTGTAGTCATCAATGGTAACGGTGCTAATTCCCGGAATATCTTTCTTTCTGTCAAAAAATATAATCGGTGTATTTGAGGTATTTAAAATTTGTTGAATGTGCTCTGTATCAACAGTAGTTCGGGAAACCGACATAAAAATTCCGTCAACCTGAGCATTTAATAAAGTATTTAAATGCTTTTTTTCCGTTAAAACATCTTCATGACTTTGGCAGATAATCACATGATAACCGTGAAGAGAAAGTTCTTCCTCGATTCCACGGATTACTGATGAGAAAAAGTTGGTATTAATGTACGGAACGATGATGCCTACGTTTTTAGTTTCCCCACTTTTTAAGGCTTTGGCAAGATTATTCTGCTTATAGTTCATTTCCTTTGCCGTTTTCATCACCAAATCTTTCGTCGCCTGGCTGATTCTCGGATTGTCATTCAATGCCCTGGAAACCGTTGCCACACTTACGTTTAGCTTCTTTGAAATATCATAAATAGTGGCATTTTTCTTTGTCATAAGTATTTTGAACTAACGTTAAATATTCCGTTCGTATTCCTTTATGGAATGGTGGTAAATTTAATCAAATTATGGATACCAATAGCGTAGAAGCTATAATTTTAAGTTATTGGTGAAATATTGCATCCTCAATCTGTTTTTTATGCTAAGACAGTTGTCGTAGTTCTACTACAAGAAATCGTAGAATTACTACAATTTTCGAAATAATAGTTTAAAAGTTTTAAAAATATTTTTGGTGTCTCTATCTTTGGGTTATAGAAATCACAAAAATACTAACGATTTAAAATTTACTTATTATGGCAGCAAATTCAAGAGGAATCTT
>NZ_LELA01000140.1 GCF_001677955.1 Chryseobacterium sp. BGARF1 | reverse complement strand
AATCTAACCCACTCATGATCTTCAGTATACAAGAGGTTTTCAGGGATCTTCATTATTGCAGTTCTTTTATTAAGTTTATATGCTTATTTAATTTTATTTTGAATAATGGGACCTCCATTCAATATTTCTTCATCCGCAAAAGACTCAAAGGACTTAAAGTTTTGTACAAACTGCTCAGCAAGATGCAGTGCTTTTTCGTCATATGCCGACTTGTCATCCCATGTATTTTTAGGATTTAAAATTTCAGACGGTACATCTTCGCATTCTACCGGAATCTGCAGTCCAAATACAGCATCATGCACAAAATCCACATTTTCAAATTTATTTTCAAGTGCCGCCAAAATCATTGATCTGGTAAAAGCTAACTTAATACGTTCTCCTTTACCATACGTTCCTCCCGACCAGCCCGTATTAATTAGCCATACCTTTATATTATTTTCTTTTAATTTTTTTCCTAATAGATCTGCATATTGAGTGGGATGAAGCGGTAAAAAGGGCTTTCCAAAACATGCTGAAAATGTTGTCTGAGGTTCTGTAATCCCAGCTTCGGTTCCCGCCACTTTCGCAGTGTAACCTGAAATAAAATGATACATTGCCTGTCCTACCGATAATTTTGATATCGGAGGAAGAACTCCAAAAGCATCACAGGTTAAAAAGAAAATATTATTGGGTGTTTTACCTATTGAAGGATGCACTGCATTATCAATAAAATCGATAGGATAAGCTGCTCTCGTATTTTCTGTTACTGAAATATTATCATAGTCCACCCTATCTGTTCCTTCAAAAAAACGTACATTTTCAAGCAAAGTTCCGGAACGGATTGCTGAAAATATCTGTGGTTCTTTTTCCTCGCTTAAGTTGACACACTTAGCGTAACACCCCCCTTCAAAATTAAAAACACTTTCATTATCCCAACCATGTTCATCATCACCGATTAGCTTTCTTGAAGGATCTGCAGAGAGCGTAGTCTTACCTGTTCCGGAAAGACCAAAAAAAACAGAAGTATCTCCATTAACTCCAATATTAGCAGAACAGTGCATGGAGAGTATATTTTGTTCAAATGGGAAGATATAGTTCAATACCGTAAAAATTCCCTTCTTGATTTCTCCGGTATACCCGCTTCCTCCAATAAGAATTATTTTCCTGGTGAAATTGATAATCGTAAAATTATGCTGACGGGTCTTATGGATTTCAGGAATTGCTTTAAACTCGGGAGCATTAAGAATAAGCCATTCATGTTGAAAGGTTTCCAATTCCTTTTCTGTAGGTCTCAAAAAAAGATTGTTCACAAACAAATTTGCCCATGGAGTCTCAGTGATGACTTTTATGTTCAGTTTGTACTCAGGCTTTGCACAAGCGCAGGCATCCCTGACATAAATATCTCTCTCTGAAAGATGGGCTAAAACACGGTCATACAATCTATCAAAATCCTCTGGCGTAAAAGGGTGATTGACCTCTCCCCACCAAATAGAATCTTTGGTCTCATCATCCTTCACGATGTATTTATCTTTAGGAGAACGTCCCGTGAATTCACCGGTATCACAAGCCAACGCTCCCGATTCTGTGATAATCCCCTGTCCATTTTTTAGGGTTTGGGATATTAGTTGCGGTACGGATAAATTCCAATAAACTTCTTTATTGGGTACAATTCCAATATTTCTTAGAGATTCTAAATATTCCATCAATCAATGCAGATTTGTTATGTTCACAAAAGTAGGAGCTTTAAAAGGAAGAAGAAATGATGCACATCGTTCATAAACTTGATTTAAGTCAAATTTATATCATCGCAAAAT
>NZ_LELA01000139.1 GCF_001677955.1 Chryseobacterium sp. BGARF1 | reverse complement strand
ATTTCAACAAAATTTTAACAACGACAACAAGAAATTATTAACCAAAAGCTCTACTTTTGAGTGTACTTAAGATGGGTGAGATTACAAAGTCGTTATAAATGTTGGTCTCATTGGAGCAATTATTCCTGCAATAATATTTTCTCTAATATATTATCTATCGAAAATCATATTAAATAAGTTATTACTCACTTTTCTAATCTTTATATTGTTTATTTTTTTACTATTTTCAGTCTACGGGCTTACCGTAAATATGGTATTCTATCATATAGATGATTCTAAATCTTTTTTACAATCATTATTAGAAGCATTTTAACCGCAAAGTGTATTAATCAATTAAAAAAAATATGAAAAAATATCATCATCCATTGTTATATTTCTTCTCTTGATCAATGCTAATTTATATTCTCAAAAAAATGTGAAAGGTAATTATACATCTCTGATACAAGAAGAAGTGGGGGATTTGAATAATGATAAACGCAATGACAGGATTATGGTGGAAATGGATATAGAGGATGAGACGCAGCCATCGAGGTTACAAATATTCCTCTCCCAACCCAATAAGAAACTTCAACTGGTCGTTTCTTCTACGAAACTTATTGAGGGGCAATATCCTATCCGTAAAAATGGAAAATATAGTGGGAATAATGTTCCGGATTTTTTTATTGAAGAAGGAGTCTTGCGAATGCTGACAGACATTGATAACCGAAAAAGCAGTTATGAATTTAGACTGAATAAAAATAATTTTGAACTAATTAAGATATCAAGAGTAATATGGGATGGAAAAGAGACTACATCCCATACAGAAATAGACTTAATAAAAGGAACTAAAGGTGAATATGACATAGATTTTGGCCCAAACAAAAAGAATATAAAAAATACTAAATTGAAACCGATCAAGACCTTGCCTAAAATACAGGATTTAAGTTTTTCTGATTTAGAAAAGTATTAAAAAACTTTTTGATGATCGTTGATAAAAGAAACTGAAAGTATTCCCAACCTATTATAAAATTATATTCTGTGATGAATTTAAAAAAAATATCTGCTGATAAAAACTAATAAATATAAATGATAACGAAAATTGGTGGAAACAATTGAAATGAAAGACTCGGTGATAAATGAATATAAGAAGGTTAAAGTAGAAGGGATCTTAAACCTTAAAGAATTTTCCGCAGAATATGAAATGACTACGGAAGAGTTTTTGAATTTTCATAATAAACACTGTAGCTTTCAGGAGTTATTGACGTTATCTCTGCCTAAATATGTGGAATACGTTTATATTCCTGCTGATAAGTTTGAGACCAGAGACCAGAAATTACTGAAAAGTACAACATTAGATTTTCTTGTTGTTTCCAGTGAGAAAACTTACGGGGTCGTTATTAAATTCTTACCTAAAAATCTTCAGATCCACTACAGAATAAAGATAAAAAGAACTCCATTTCATTTGGAGCTGACCAAGGAAAAAACTTACGTAAACAATCAGGAAATTGATAAAGTTATAGAACAGTTATTTGAAAAAGCAGAACAGATTTTATATCCGTTAAAGATGTCGGTAAAGAAAGATGGCGGACTTGAAAATATCATCAACCATGAACAAATAGCCAACCGCTGGAAAACAGATTGTCTTCCAAAAATGAAAGATTATTATCAGTCTGAAATTACAGATCAGATTTTGACGCAAATGGATAAGGCGTATTCAAATCTTAATTTGAAGAAAGAGATGTTTGAAAGAAATATTTTTTATAAATTTTTCTTTTTGCCTGTTTACGGGAGCTATCCGCAATTTTCAAAAAAAGATTTTCTACAGGTTTATTTTTCGGGTTTATCACGAGAAATTGGATATGAAACCGAATTGGTATTGAATAGAGAATATACAAAAGGAAATAAAATAGCATTAAAAATAACAGGAAATGATGAAGAAGATCTGTTCAATAAAAGCAGAACAAAAGGGGAAGTAAATGTTCTGTATAAATTGAATAAAGAAACCGGAGAAATATTTTCAATAACTGGCTATATTTCAACATTTGAGAAAAATACCGAATATAAAATTGATTTCCAGTTATACGAACAGTAAATCTGAGAAATAAAGAAATACAAAATACTATGAGTGAAAAACATCTAGTTTGTCATGGAGCGACCTGCCAATGCAAGTTTGGTACAACTCCTGATAAACTTACCGTAAAAACACAAAGCAAACGTTACATCAATGAGAATGGACGCAAAAAGCTTATGGCTACTCATGTAGATATTGGACCTACCTTCGAGAAAAACACGTTCGGATTCTGCAAAAAAATGAATAACAATCCTTGTCAGGTGATTGTTACTCAATGGAGTGGTTTTTATGAAAAAATTATGTTGGAGGATAATCAGGGCAAAGCATTGTTAGAGGACAGCAAGGCAACTTGTCCTATAGGAGGTCCGGATTGTATTGAGATTATTAATCACGGACAGACTGCTGAAGCATCTGCACAAAATATGAAGAATGCGGATAAGGAAGTTTTGGTTGAAATGATACCTTTTGTTGATTTCCTTGATGAAGAAAGTCAAATTCATTTAAATGTACTGTCATGAATAATCCAAAAATAAAAATTTATCCTCAAATAACAGATAAATATGATGTAGGAACCGGGTACATTCTTGTTGAACCAACAAAAGACGGGAAATCTTCCATAAAAGCAGAAATTGAAAATTGGGACAAACTGGAAGCAGAAGAACAAAAAAATTTAGCCTGGGTCTGGAGCATTTGTAATAATAAACCAAATTTTCAGGAAAATGCATACAATCCAGATTTAGGGATAGGAAAAGGTAAAGAACATAGCTTGAGCTTCACAAAAATCTATTGGGGAGGCATAGGATGGCTTGAACCTTATATTCATGGTAAGTCTAAACCCACGAATAGCACTAAAAATGGAGTATTTGTACAAATTAAAACGACCCCAAAAGTTCTTGGATATGAATGGAGAGAATATGATGCTGGTAATGACGGGGCAGTCATTAATAGAGAGGTAAAATATGGAGAAACAATTCAGCTTCATATTTATACCGATGGATTATTCGGTGAAGATATAGAAATACAGCTTTTTGATGATAAAAATAAAGCTGAAGACCTACCTATGCATGAGAAAGAAGATGGAAAATGGAAAAAAGAAGAGGAACGTCTGGAACTTGAGAAAATTGATAAAAATAAACTTCCCAATTCATTTTCCAGAATATTAAGAGAAGTAGGTGTATTTGTTTCTAAAAATAAACCAGCTTTTCAAACAATTAATACTGAACTAAAAAATGGTATTAATTACCAGAAGTGTGTAGCTAATATTTATGTAGATCCTGTATGGAGTTTCTATGCTAATTCTGAAAATAATAAATTTAAAGAAAATTCAATTAAGCTAAAAGCATCCATATTTTTTTCTAACAAAGAACTGTTATGTAATAAGAACAGTATTACATTATTAGGGCTTAGTAATGAAGTGTCGTTTCTTAAACCAGAAGGAAATAAAGTAGCCATTGTAGGAGAGGTTCAGACAAATTATGCCAATTTTTTACCTTGTGGTTATTCAGAAATACATGGTAAGTACAAAAAAAACGAAGAAGAGGTAAATATACAGGTATTCCCTTTGAAAGATAACCCAAGCCCAACTCAATTAGTTTTCCCTATTGTTGCAGGAGTAGATAAAATGAGAAAAGAACTAACTGTTGAATTGAAAGATGTTCGCTCCAATGACTGTTTGCATGAAGGAAAATTAAGACACACAGGAAAAGTAATAGATATATCAAAAATAGAATCATTACTGATACCTGATAATACAACAAGAAAAAGGCAATGGAGACTTGCGCAAAGTTCTGAAATATTTAGCGGCGGGGAAGCACAAACAAAAAAAGAAGAAGATAAAAGTAAGCTGACACAGGCAATTACTTTAATTGATGGAGGTAAAAAATTAAAGATGCAGTCGGGGTTTAAAATATTAGAAAATTATTATCCTTTCGAGTATCAATCTCCTACAGATGAATTGCTTAAATTAAAATTAGGTTATGATTATACCTGGGGTAATACAGTTAGTCCGCTTAGTGGTTTAATAAGAACAATTTGGCCTAATAGTGGAATTGCGGTTCAGAAATACCCTGTTGGTTTAAATACATGTGCATTTCGTACACCGTTATATATTGCTGTTTATCCGGATACAAAATGGACACTTCAAATTGCTTATAATTATGATGGTAAAGAATTCAATGAACTAAGAGAAGAATATCACGAAACCTGGAAGTTAAAAGAGCTTGAGGCAGATGAACGGATCAATCAGCTAAAAGAACAGCAACAAGGTAATATATCCGGCAGTAAAAAGAAAAAAAACAAACGGAAGATCCAGCAAGCTTCTCAAGAAAGAAGCAGGGCACGAAAAAATAACTCTGTTCGAAGTCAGGCAAAAAATCTTATGCAAAAAGCACATGGAACACTTGATGCTGAGTATAATTTGATTTGTGAGTTCGACAGACCTTATGCTGCATTAAATTTCAGTTCAGAATTTGTTAAAGCAAAAGAATTTCTTCATAAAATTGTAAGCTTAAAAGAGCTTATTGAAAAAATTGTAAAAGGTAATAATACAGAAACTACAAGAAGCTCTCCGACAGGTAATGCAACTATTACAAATCGTAAAGCTAAGTTGCAGGAACTGATGAACAAGAGAGGAGGAGAAAAGAAAAGCAATTGGAGCTTTGAGCTTACTCCTCCGAAAGTTGGTCTTTCTGTAAGCTGGTGTGCAGAAGCTGCGGCAGATTTAAAAAGCCCAGAAATGGGAACTTTAATTGAAGGTGCAATTGATTTAAATCCTCTTTTTGGAATCGAAGCAAAATATGATCTGTATCAATTATTATATAAGATCAAACATCCTGTTGTTCTTGCTGTTGTTGCTATCTTAGATGTTTTAGACGAAGCATTGGGAGATAATTTTGATATTAATCTAGATTTAATTATTAACAGTGAAATTTTTGGATCTTTAAAAGGAAGTATCAATACAGCTTCTGGTAGTAACTTTACCAACAGACTAATGAAAGATGATGATGGAAGCCCATGCAAGTTTGGAGGAAAAGTTTCAATCGCCATTAAAGGATATTTACAGGCTAATGGAAGTATGAAAGTTTTTGTTTTCTGGAAATCTAAGGCTTATCTGGAAGCAAGCGTAGAAGTGAAAAGCGGAATAGCCTTAGAGTTTGTTACAAAAGCAGATACCCACAGTATTTATGTGGAACCTGAAGTAAAATTTGAAGGATTATTGCTAGAAGCAAATGTTAGTTTAGGATTTGTTGCAGACGATGCAGGAACAGACAATATCAGTGAACTGAAAGAAAAAGATGGAATACACTATACTGCGGATGGAAAAATAGTAGTATTAGACCCTTATACATGGAAGACAGGTTGGAAATTACCTATAATATAAAAAATAATGACAAAGTTTATATTCACATTATTATTGACAGCAAGCCTCATAAGCTGTGCACAGGAATCAAAAGATAAAACAATGACAACACAACAACGAATAGAATATTTTTCCGGCAAAGTTCAAAAATTTGAAAAAGAGCCACTTTATCAACTCGATATTCAGTCTGTTTATAATTTCAGAGTCTTGGTAAACGGAACCCCTGTATATTCTAATTTTGATAAAATACCGGGAGCAGCAAAAGTTAATATCAATTCTTCTATTTTAAAGAGCGGGAAACAAAGTATTGAAATTGAATTGTATCCGGGATATGACAATAACGGAGTACAGAAACCGTATCTTGGAAATGGTGAAAATTTTGTACTAAAAGTCGAAAAAACAGGATGGAATAAAGATGGGTCATTGCAGACTCCGGAAGAGGTTGTTGAGTTTAAAAATGACGATCAGGGGATTGACTACTCAAAATTAGCGGAATACAAGACAAAGGTTAGCTTTAATGCCTCAGTTCCTTATGATCTTACAGGATGGGAGAATGGAGAAGACCTTTCTAAATTAAACCAAAAAGAATTAGAAACAAAGGTTGTCAATTTTTATAAAAATATGGCTTCAGCTTTTAAAGAAAAAAATTATGATTATCTGAATACGCTATTTTTAAATGCTGATAATGAATGGTATCAGGCAGAATATTTTCCAAAAGATGTCATTGTAAAGTTTCAGTCAACTAAGGGCAGAAAAGCTAAATCTGTTTCTACAACTCGTGCAGAATCTGATACTTATTCACAAAATATTTACCCAATCGAAAATTATGTAATGAAATTTTATGGTAATAACAGAATGGTAAGGCTAGAACCTAAAGAAGGCTTTGATCGTGGAGAATCTTTACTGGGATATGAAGATATTGATAAATCTGGGATGAATAGAAAGACATTTATAGATATGTTATTATATATTCCAAAAGGAACGCAAAGCTTGCAAATCATCAGATAATACATGTTTAATAAAAATAAGAAGCTGGAAAGCGACCTCAAAAAAGTTAGAGAACAATATCAGGGAAATAAAAAAAAAGCAATGCGTTTAACAAAATCTGCACTAATGCAGATGGTTGTCAATTTGTTATGGGCTGGTTTTAATATGTATATGTTCCTGGAAAACAAGAATGAAGAAAAATCTTCATTCTTTAACTTTTGGGTAATGTTTTTTTTACTTTTAATGAATATTCCTTTATTTATCTATAAGGAAAATGAAAAGGAAAGTAAAAACAGGTTTGTAGCTATTTATTTTTTTTGCGCATTATTAGTATTTACTCTGTTTCCATTCTTTATATCATATAATCTTGCTATGGCATTTACTCTAGCTTCATGGCTTCCCAATTATATCTATTCCTATTCAATAAAAGATAAAAAAGTAATAGATAATTTGAAGGGAAATACGGTCAGTTTTATATTTTTTTGGGTATCACTCTTGGTAATTACTATCATAATCAGTATTTCAGGACATACTTTTGGAATTGAATCATTTCCTAAGGGATACAATTATGGACATTTGATTAATGTAGTGTACAATTTATTTTTTATACTATCGATTTATTACTCAAATCGATATAGAAGCATTTCTGTTGAATAATAAAAGTGAGTATTGACTAGATTTATGAAGCTAAAAAAAATGCTATTTTTACATCTTAAAACACAAATAATATCATGCACAGTCTTTTACCTTTTCTGTTAGCAATGGTTGCGGTCATCGTTGTTTTAAACATGTTTGCTGCCAAACTCAAAATTGCTTACCCTATTTTATTGGTTGTTGGAGGTTTGATTATCAGTTTCATTCCTGGTTTGCCTGTGATAAAAATTGATCCGGATCTTATCTTTTTTATATTTCTTCCACCGTTATTATGTGACGCAGCCTGGAATATTTCCTTTAAAGAAATGATGAAATGGTGGCGTATTATCGGGAGTTTCGCTTTTCTGGTCGTATTTTTTACTGCTTTATCCGTGGCTTTAATTACTAACTATTTTATACCGGGATTTACAATTGCATTAGGGTTTTTACTTGGCGGGATCGTTTCTCCACCAGATGCGGTGAGTACAGGAGCGATTACTAAATTTGTCAAAATTCCAAAATCTACTTCTACCATTCTTGAAGGCGAAAGTTTGTTGAATGATGCCTCATCATTGATTATTTTTCGATTCGCTTTGGTGGCGGTTGGAACGGGTCAGTTCATTTGGATGGATGCTACGATGAGTTTCTTTTGGATGGTCATTGGCGGTGTTGGTATTGGTTTGCTTTTGGGATGGCTTTTTGTAAAGGCACACAAACTTCTTCCAACTGATGCGCCTTCTGATATTGCATTGACGATCATTGAACCTTATTTGATGTATTGGATTGCAGAGCAGTTTCACAGTTCAGGAGTATTGGCGGTTGTCGCAGGTGGACTTTTTATGTCGGCAAGGCGATTGAAATTCTTAAACAGCACGAGCAGGATCCATGCTTACAGTGTTTGGGAAAGTCTGATATTTATTTTGAATGGTGTAGTTTTCCTCATCATTGGATTAGAACTTCCGGAAATTGTAGATGGACTTAAGGAAGATCAAATTCCGTTGGAAACAGCTATCGGTTACGGTATTTTAGTAACCGGAATTTTGATTGCTGCAAGAATGATTAGCTCTTATGCTGCATTAATTTCTACGATGATTTTTCGTCCAAGTGTACAACCTCATGCATCTTCAAGAACACGCCGTTGGATGATGCCACTTTTATTAGGCTGGACAGGAATGCGGGGCGTGGTTTCGTTGGCTGCAGCATTGGCAATTCCGGTGACTTTAGATAATGGTGAAGCTTTTCCGCATAGAAATTTAATTCTCTTTATTACGTTTGTCGTGATTTTACTTACCCTTTTAGTTCAGGGGCTTACGCTTCCTTATTTTATCAAACGGACTCGGTTTTTTGATGATGTTTTCAAAGAAGAATCTGAAGAATTAACGAAACAAAAATTAAAAAAAGACCTGAAACAACATGTTTATCATTTTCTTAAAACGAAATATGAAAATGAATTGAAAGACCATGCAGGTTTAGAGATTTTCCTAAGACATTGGGAAGAACGTGCAAAAGCCGCCGACGACAGTTGGATGAATGAGAAAACAAAACTTATCTTTATAGAAATGCTCGAAACCCAGCGTGAATATCTTTCAGAACTTAATAAAGATCCGAAAATTAATGAAGAAATAATTCGTCAGCAATTATTCCAAATCGATCTTGAAGAAGAACGGTTAAGGATGATTTAAAAGTAATAATTGATATTAAATATCTAATCAAATTTATTGTAAAACCTATTCGTAAATTTTCAAGACTAAAAATTATTACGGAACAATATCATATTTTGTCTCATCATTATTTCCGAAGATATCTTGTTGAATTTTTTTAGCCAGAAGAAATGTTTCCTCAATTGAAGTGTTGGTTTTTATTTTCAAATAGGGAACACCTTCATTTGCTATTTCTTCAACCTTAAAATTGTTTGTAAATGCAAAAGATTTTAATTTGTGATAAAATGGAACTTGAGATTCGGTAACAGCTTCGTATTCGATGTTTAGATCATTTTCGGTTTTTGCAAAATAAATACAATCATCACCTTTAGAGTATATTCCAATAAAATCAAACTCAGTTTTATTTTCTAAAAATAATTTTAACTCCTTTGGAAGTTGGTGTATTTGAATTTGTTTTGCAACAAACTCATTTTTAATTTTTTCAATATTTTGATTTGCTTTAATAATTTTTAAATTATTAATAATGGATTTAAAAATATTCATAAACTCGTTTGATTGCTCAAAGTTAAAAAAAAGAGCATCGAAAAAACTCGATGCCCACACAAATTAATTATAAAACTGAAGTATATTTTACTTTTCCCAAATCTTTTCGATTTCCTCAAGAGATTTACCTTTGGTCTCAGGAACCCATTTCCAGACAAAGATCAATGATAAAACACTCATTACACCATAAAATCCGTAGGTAAATGCTCCACTAAATTCCATCATGAAAGGATAGGTTGATGATATTAAATAATTCGCTGCCCATTGTGCTGCAACGGCAATCGCAATCGCACTTCCTCTGATTTTATTGGGGAAAATTTCTGAAATTAAAACCCAACAAATCGGTCCCCAAGACATCATAAATGAAGCGGTGTAAACGATAATAAACACCAAAGTGGCAATCCCGATAATCTGATAATAAGATAAGATAGCAATTGCAAACATTCCAATCGCCATCCCAACTGAACCTACGATCAATAATGGTTTTCTTCCCCATTTATCTACCGTGAAGATTGCAATAACCGTAAACACAACATTAATCAATCCCATCACAACGGTTTGCAACATCGAAGAATCTTTGTGAACACCCATACTTTCGAAAATTCTGGGTGCGTAATACAAAGCCACATTAATTCCTACAAATTGTTGGAAAACAGAAAGCAAAATTCCAATCACGATTACGGTTTTTCCAAAGGCGAAAATTTCACTTTTATGCTCAACGACGGTGCTTTTTATTTCAGAGAAAATTTCTTTTCCACGGGCTTCTCCGTTGATTTTGGTTAAAATTTTCAGCGCTTCTGCATCTTTATTAATAAAAGTCAGATAACGCGGAGTTTCAGGAACGAAAAACAGTAAAATTCCAAATAGAGCAGAAGGAATTGTCAGTGATAAAAACATATATCGCCATCCAATTTCGTTAATCCATTCTACCGTTTGTCCGTTTGCGATTCCCCAGTTCACAAAATAAACCACCAACATCCCAAAAATAATGGCAAACTGATTTAAGGAAACTAATTTTCCGCGTATTTCAGCAGGTGCAATCTCACCAATGTACATCGGACAAACTGCTGAAGCGAGCCCTACACCAATCCCACCAATGATTCTGTAAAAATTAAAAGCCAACAAAACACCCATCGAATGTTCGCCGTGTTTGAAGAATAAAAATTCAGGATAGGCCGCTCCCAAAGCACTGATGAAAAACAAAAATGCAGAAAGCATCAATGATTTTTTTCTTCCCAGTTTCGTGGAGATCATCCCGGAAATTGCACCACCGATGATACATCCGATCAATGCGCTCGAAATGGTTGCTCCGTGCGCCAATGAACTCAATCCCAAAGGAATGATCAGATATTCCTGGATCGATTTTTCGGCTCCGGAAATTACTGCGGTGTCGTATCCAAACAAAAGTCCTCCCAAAGTGGCGACCAATGTGAGTACGGTAACGTACAGCATATTGATCTGCGCCTTTGTTCCTGAAGAATAGTTAGGACCAGAATCTATTATTTGCATAATTTGATTTAGTTTTAATTGTTATTATTTTTGGTTTTACGCAAAGGCGCAAAGAAATTTTACAAGCATTATGTTTTTAAGGCGCAA
>NZ_LELA01000138.1 GCF_001677955.1 Chryseobacterium sp. BGARF1 | reverse complement strand
ATTTCAACAAAATTTTAACAACGACAACAAGAAATTATTAACCAAAAGCTCTACTTTTGAGTGTACTTAAGATGGGTGAGATTACAAAACGTCTCTGTATAACTTGAAAACAATCAAATTTTAAAATCCGTTGTATGACTTTGCGCTCAACGAAACATAATTACTAAAAAAGGATATTCATAAAATATTTCTTTCAGGTTGTAACAAATAAATAAATCTAGCAACCAATTAATTGATATATCAATAATTGATAAATCATTTTTAAAAAAATTCATTATGGAAAAATTAGATTCAATTATATTTTACAACATCGATAAAGCAATCAGAGCTTACAGAAATTATGCTCAAAGACAGCTAAAACTTCATGGTTTTACCATAACAGTCGACCAATGGCTGATCATAAAAGCAATTCTCGAAAACCCCGGAATCACTCAGAATGAACTTGGAGATCTGGTTTTTAAAGATAATGCGTCAGTAACCAGAATTATCGATTTATTGGTAAAATCGGAATATATAATCCGTACAGTTCACAGCAAAGACCGAAGGAAAACCGATCTTAAAGTAACAGAATCTGGCTTGAAAATCATTAAGGAAGTTCAGAAAATAGTAGAACAAAACAGAAAAATCGCTTTGAACGGTATTTCTCAAGAAGAACTGCAAATCATGTACAATGCATTATTAAAAATTTCAGAAAATACATTGAAGTAGTTGATTGTTTTTAGTTGATGGGTTAAATTCTTAGAAGCAAAAAACTAAAAATATATTTTTTAATATTTCAAAAACATAACTCAAAAAATAAAACACCATGGCACGATTCATCCTATTTATTTTTGTCTGGCTGCTTTCTATTTTCAGCCTCAAAATTTCAGCACAAACCGTTTCACAAACCTATTCACTTTCAGGAAACATCGATTCTGATAAAATCAATCAGGTAGAAATCAATTTGTTTGATTCTGAGAACAAATTGCTAAAAACCGAGATTGCCGATCAAACCGGAAAATTCACATTTAGTAATCTAACAAACGGAAATTATGTTATTCAAATCAAAAAAAATGATTCTGAAGCGTATAAGTCTGACCTAATTTCTGTAAAAGAAAACACCAACCTTCCCATCATTCATTTAAACGAAAAAACGATTGAAGCTGTGACGATTACCAAAGCAAAACCTTACATCGAGCGACAGGAAGGAAAAATGATTCTGAACGTAGAAAACAACATCACAGCAACAGGAACTTCCGCTTTTGAAGTGTTAGAAAAAGCTCCCGGAGTCAATATTGATGGCAGTGACAACATCAGTCTGCGTGAAAAAGGAAATCTTCTGATTCAGATTGATGGTAAAAATACACCGATGACCGGAACCGATCTTGCCAATTATCTTCGTGGAATTCCGTCTTCAAGTGTAGAAAAAGTAGAATTTATAACCAATCCGTCAGCAAAATACGACGCTGCAGGAACTTCAATCATCAATATTAAGCTTAAAAAAGACCAACGAAAAGGTACGAACGGAAGTCTTTCCACTTCTTTGGGAACCGGAAAATATATTAAAAACAATAATAATTTTAGCATCAATCACCGCAACAAAAAAGTGAACATTTTTGCGAATTACGGGTTTGCCTACAGAGAATTTTACAACCATCTGGTGTTAGATAGAAACTTTTACAACGACAGTGGAAACTTTGAAAAAGCTTATCTTCAAGACAATTATTTGAAATTTAATTTCAGAAATCATATCGCAAAAGCCGGAATGGATTATTATCTGAATGATAAAAATATCATTGGTTTTTCAGCTGGTTTCGTAAGTAACAGGTTTGATCCGAGAGGTGATAATTCGAGTTTGGTTTTAGGCAGTAATCAGCTTCCTGAAAGTACTTTCACCTCACAAAACAGATCAAAAGATCACTGGAAAAATGTTTCTTTCAACCTTAATCATAAATATAAAATCGATTCTTTGGGTTCTGAACTGACCACCGATTTCGATTATATCAATTATTCGAATACTTCGCTCCAGAATTTTGATACGAGAAATTATACCATCAACGGAGATCTTAGCAGTTTTGATATTTTAAAGGGTGACATCAACGGAACTCTGAATATTTATTCCTTAAAATCTGATCTATCTAAAAGCTTAAAAAAGAACTGGAAAATAGAGACCGGAATTAAAACCAGCTTTGTAAAAGCAGATAACGACATGCAGTTTTTCGACGCCACTTCGGGAGTTTTAATTATTGATCAGAACAAGACCAATCATTTCATTTACGAAGAAAACATCAATGCTTTATATGGAAATATTTCTAAAAAATGGGACAAATTCAGTGCGATATTTGGCTTAAGAGCAGAAAATACCAACGTTACAGGAAATCAGATCACCACCGATCAGATCAACAAAAAGAATTATATCCAATTGTTTCCGAGTGCAGTTTTTTCTTATGATCTGAGTGAAAAAAATAACATTGAACTGAATTTCAGCCGAAGAATTACAAGACCAAGCTACAATCAGTTGAATCCCTTTAAATTCTATCTCGATCCAACAACTTACAAAGCCGGAAACCCTGATCTGAATCCACAGACCACGATGAATTATGAGTTGACGTACAGCTTACAAAACAAATATTTTGCAACATTCAGCTACAGCAAAACGTCTGATAATATAACCGATGTTCTGAAACCGACCGTAGAAAATGGTAATATTGTGGTGGTGCAGACCAATGATAATTTAAGTTCGGCATCTTATTTAGGGCTGTATCTCATTGCCCCTGTAAAAGTGACAAAATGGTGGGATATGAACAACAGCGCCAATTTCTACTACGGAAGCTACACCGGAAATATTGCTGATACCTACATTAAAAACCAGGGAAATTTTACTTTCAATGTCAACAGCATCAATTCTTTTAAGCTTGGAAACGGCTTTACAGCAGAGCTTACAGGAAATTACAGAGCGAGAGAAGTCTATGCTTATATGGATTTGAAACCAAACTGGTATCTGAATATCGGTGCTCAAAAGAAATTTAAAAACAACAGCACGTTGAAGTTTTCATTTAACGATATTTTCTTCACCAGCAATCCTGAAGCAAGAAATGTCTACTCCAATTACATCGAAAATTTTGTGGTTCGCAGAGAAACCCGTGTTGCAACACTTTCTTACACTTACAATTTTGGTTCATCCAAAAACGGACAACCAAGAAAAACCGGTGGTGCAGATGATTTGAAACAGAGAATTGGGAATGGGTAAGTTATTGTGAATAACTAATAATTGTCATTGCGAGGAACAAAGTGACGAAGCAATCTCTAATTTGGAAACACCCTCTTTGTCATTCTGAAAGAATCTAAATTGTTTGATTATAATATAATAAGGTTACGGTTTTCCGTAATCTTTTTTTTGTTAAAAAATTATATATTTATAAAAAAAACTATGAGACTTGTAGCAATCTACACAAAAGAACATTTTCAATTTCCTGAATCTCTCCTAAATCTTGGAGGGAAATACATTTACGATGTAAAACACAAAGAGGATAATAAATATGAAATTACTAGACTTCCAAATATAAATTATATTGAGAATTTTTGGGGAAATAATATATCATTAGTATCAGCAATTGTAGGAGAAAATGGAGCTGGAAAAACAAGTCTTTTCAGAAACATAAACAGAAGATTTTCTCCTTATGACAGACAAGAGAAAATATTTGATTCTATTTTTATTTTTGAAAATTTATTGGATGATAGCTATTGCTATTTTTCAGAAAAATTTGAAGTTGAAAATATTTCTAAAATTGAAAAAAATGAAGTTGAGACATTATACTATTCTCCAGTTATTGATTATGATTTAATTGATATCAACTCACCAATAAGTATGATTTATCATCATAGTGAATCAATTTCTACATACTATCTTCAAAACATTCAAAGGCATTTATTCTTTTTAAAAAACACTGACCTACTCGAAAGTTTAAAAAAATCATATGAACACTTTCCTTTTTACGAGAAATTAACAATTAAGGCTAACAACCTCTATAAAGATGATTTTGAGAGGGTTTATATACAAACTACTATAGGTAACAATTTTTATAGAGTCAGAAATGATTTAATGGAGAAAGCAAGTCGCCAATCCTTCTGTTTTGAAAACGAAAAAGCAGTAGAGGATTTTTTTAATAAGCATAAAGGAGTACAAGAAGAATTAAAAGAGATTTGGGAAACATATAAAAACCCTGACGGCTTTTCGACTACTCTTCACAATGGAAAAGATTTTGTTAAAAATTTAGAAGTAAATATTTTATCTTTCTTGGTTATCAATGATACTTTTGCAATAACTGGAAATAATGGAAATTATGATTTTAATAAAATTCTTGAAGCAGAAAAATTTGCAGACAAATTGCATCATTTTTTTAATAAATACATTATCCAAACAAGCAATTTTTTTTATGACGTTTTAAAAAATGGACAAGATGATTTGAAAATTGAAGAATCTGAAATTTTATTAAAACAATTAAGAGAACAAGATGGTCTACAAGGTGGAACTTTTGGCGGTGGATTCAAAATAGAGGATATCAACCGAACAGTAAAAAATCATATACTTATTTTCAGAAGCATATTAGATTTCTATAACCAAATAAATCGATTTATAGATGAGGAATCAACTACGGAAATTGAAGGTGGAATTGAAATAGATATTCAGAAATTAGACTTAGAAGTCTTTAATAAATTTATCGAAACTTATGAGTTTCTAAAAGATAAATTAACAGATTCTCTTCCAAATAAAAGTAAAGACATACTGGAAATTAAATCAACAAAAAAATTATCAACAGGAGAAAAAGCTTTAATCGACCTATACTCTTCTGTATATGATTATTTAAAAAGATTTGGAGACCATCAATATAATGAAAATTGTATTTTTTTATTAGATGAAGCCGATTTAGGATTTCATCCAGATTGGAAAAAGAAATACGTTAATGCTCTTACTACCACTCTACCTATTCTGCTAAATTCTGTAAAAGATAAAATTAAAAATATACAGATTATTTTTGCTACACATGACCCTTTAACTCTTTCAGATATTCCAAATAAAAATGTTGTTTATCTAAAAAGAGATGGATTTACAACAGAAATTTTATCTGAAAACCAAAAACCAAAAAAATCTTTTGGAGCAAACATAACTGACCTTCTCGCCGATAGTTTCTTTGTAAAAGATGGACTAATCGGAGATTTTGCAAAAGACAAAATTGAAGAGGTCATAAAATATTTAAATGATAATGAAAGTTTAATAACAGAAACAGCTGAAGCAAAACAAATAATTGACATAATTGATGAACCTATTCTTAAATATAAATTAGAAGATATGTATTTCGAGAAATTCCCCGAAGAATACGACCTCGAAAAAGAAAAAGAGGAAATCCGTAAAAGAGCTATTGAATTAGGAATTATTACAGAATAATTATGTTAGAAATTAAGCCATCATTAGAAGCAATTGCCTATCATCATACTAATGTTTCACTAATTTTTGATAAAATAATTGATGAAAGAATAGGTGCTAGACTCTTAGAAGTTTCTACTCGGAAATTTCTAAAACGATACAAAAATATTCTTATAAAAGGGAAACCGGAATTACTTTTAAAAGTCAACCAAAAATTTGATTTAGTAGTTACTAGTCAGAATTTTGAAAATTTAAAAATTTGTTTTAGAGATAGAGGATACAAAACTCAATTTCAGGAAAATTATGGTAAAGAATTTCTTGAAAAATTAGGAATCGATACTTGTGTCTATTGTAATAGAAATTATACTATTCAATTAGTAGAAAATAGAGCAAGAGCAGAATTAGACCATTGGTTTCCAAAAGAATCGTATCCAATACTTGCATTGAGTT
This sequence comes from Chryseobacterium sp. BGARF1, assembly GCF_001677955.1. Taxonomy (GTDB): domain Bacteria; phylum Bacteroidota; class Bacteroidia; order Flavobacteriales; family Weeksellaceae; genus Chryseobacterium. The sequence goes on along the minus strand of NZ_LELA01000138.1, from coordinate 1,695 downwards.
TTTACAATTTAATTCCAAGTTGTCATTCTTGTAATCATATTAAGCACAGTAATTCACCGAATGGCGGTTGGGAAAATGCTTTAACAAATATTAATCATCCATATCTAGAAGATAAAACAGCTACATTTTCTTTTAGTTATTTTTACAGTTCTATTAATCATCCAAAAATAATCATAAAATCAAGCAGTGACAAAGCTAAAAAATCAATTGAATTTAGTAAAATTGACAAGATTTATGAAAGTCAATCCTCTAGAGAACTTAAAGATTTATTAGAACTGCGATATAAATATTCTAACAATTACTTAGATATTTTATTAAACAAAACATTTACAAGAGAATTCTATATGTCAAAAGAAGAAGCATACAGAATGGTATTTGGTATAGAAATCAATGAAGAAGATTATCATAAAAGACCTTTTTCTAAATTTAAAAAAGACATTATAGAGGAACTTTTAAGAAGTAAACAAATCCCTATAGCGCGGATTTAAAATCCTCACTCCTCACAAACCCCAAAAACCCTAGCCTCCCGCTAGGGTTTTCTCATCCCTAAACTCAACATAATTCCCTCACCCTCAAAAAATTTCCCAAAAAAACCATTTCAATTCAAAATAATTTCTAAATTTGAATAAACAATTTAAACACAAATGATTATGCCTTCAACATCTGAAGTAGGACACGCCCGCAATGTGGCCAACCTACAAAAACTTTCACAGCAAGTTTCCGTTTACACGCTTTACAATCCACCGGTACCCAATCTTACGGTTGCCAATCTTCAGGGATTGTACGCTACAGCTAATGCAAAATTAGTCGAGGTCGAAGACAAACGAAATGCCAACAAGAATGCCATCGCACTGCGCCAGACCGCTTTCGAAAACCTAAAGCCTATCCTCACCCGAATTATCAATCGCTTAGAAATTTTGGGATTAATGACTGGAACATTAGACCAGGCAAAATCCTTAAACCGCTCTATTCAAGGTAGTCGTAAGAAAAGATCAGTTTCTGCAAAAACTGATGACGAACAACCATCAACCAACAACTCAATTTCTACCTCCCGACAGTCATTCACTCAGCAAGCAGAAAATTTCGGGATCATTTTGCAGTTATTGGCAACCATTCCCAATTACAATCCCGATGAAGACGAATTGAAATTAACCACTCTCAGCACTTACAAAGATTCATTGATTAACGCTACCCAATTCGTAGACCAAACCGAAGCCGAGCTCAACATCAAGCTCATCGAAAGAGACCAGATCTTATACGCAGAAGAAACAGGGCTCTACTCCATCGCTCAAAACGTAAAAAAATACGTCAAAAGCCTTTACGGAGCCACTTCACCCGAATATGCAACGATTTCCGCCATTACATTTAAGAAGCAAAAATAATATTTACTTCTTCTAAAGCGATACAAGAATAAGATCATAAACAATAAGGATAAAATATCCGTAATTGTTAAAAAGTCAATAGGTAACAGCTTGTTTACCATTTCATAGGGATCTAAACTACCCTGTTTTTAGTGTATTGAGATTCTTACAGAATGACAAAACGACTATCGGATTCAGCGCTAGGATTAAAAACGGAGATTCATTTCAATATTCTTTCCATCTAAAGACACTATCCCACAAAGTGTGTAAGTTAAAAAGTTAGGGCTTGGATTTTACAATCTGAGCCTTTCTTCAAAAATAAGCATAAATTGGT
>NZ_LELA01000137.1 GCF_001677955.1 Chryseobacterium sp. BGARF1 | reverse complement strand
TTGTTTTGCAACTCTAAAATGACAATTTTTAGCCAGTTTTTAGCCCATACTCTTTTTTATTATTCATTTTTTAAACAGGCTCTTAATGTTAAAACAAGAATAAACAAAGTTTATTTTAATTTAGAAAATTTAGAAAAAGGTTATAATAAAAATATTGAATAAGTTTTAAACACGCTCTAATTTGTAGATTAATTTAAATTATTACATTTCGGACTATTATCTCAAAAATAGTATATTTGTGCCGGTAATCGTGAGGCAAAATTCACGGAAAAAGAAAAAATATGACAATCGAAAACAATCACGTTGTAGCTGTAAAGTATATTCTTCACACAATCGAAGAAGATGGAACTAAAACTCTTGTAGAAGAAACTACATCAGAAAATCCGCTTACATTTTTATATGGTTTGGGAATGATGATCCCTAAATTTGAGCAAAATATTCTTGGTTTGAAAGCGGGTGATACTGCTGCTTTTGTAATTCAGCCAGAAGAAGCATATGGTGAAAAACAAGAAGACGCAATTGCACAATTGCCGATCGATATGTTCGCAGAAGCAGGAATTCCTCCTGTAGGAGCTATTTTACCTCTTTCTGATAATAATGGGAATAACTTCCAGGCTTTTGTAGTTGAAGTAACACCAGAAGTTGTTATCGCAGACCTTAACCACCCAATGGCTGGAAAAGTTTTAGATTTCCAAGTTGAGATCGTAAATACACGTCCTGCAACGGAAGAGGAGTTGTCTCACGGTCACGCTCATGGGATCGACGGAAATGAAGCTCACTAAAAAATATTTTATTTAAATATGAATGTCCGGTTTTTTAATCGGACATTTTTTTGATTAAAAGTTGAGCTTTTTTAACACATTAGTCACATAAGTCTTTAGTTTTAATGCTTTGAAAATATTTTAGAGCATATAAGCTGAAAATCAAAGATTTTCAAAATTTAGCGTTTTCAATTTTATTTTTGATAAGATCTTTGCGCCTTAAAACATAATTAAAGTAAATTCTTTTGCGTCTTTGCGATTGACCAACAAATTAGTCTAGAAATTCTCCAGTCACATAATACCAGCGGTTTTGTATCATTTTAAATGTTGATAACTCGTGGTGAACTTGTTTTTCTCCTTCTTCATCGGTGTAATATGCCTTGAATTCTACTTTATTCATCGAAGGCTTATCTACAATCTCAAGTTTTGTCCATTCATTGATCTCTCCCCATTCCTGTAGGTCTTTTTTGTTGTGGAACTGTCTTTTCACCGGAGACGTTGTTTCCATCAAATATTCTCCATTCGGAATGGCAAATGCTGAAAAACGTGAACGCATCAAAGCTTCAGCAGTTGGAGCGTTTTTTTCTCCCGTGTGATAAGGTTTGCAACATTCTTCGTATAGTTTTTCTGAGCAGCAAGGACAGTTCATTCTTTTATTTTTTTGATGTACAAAAGTCGCAAAAGTTTTTGAATGAAGATTTAAAATTAAATCTTCATTTAATTCATCAAAAAGTAAGAAGATTATTAAATTATAATTAAAATAAGATGAAATTTTATAAAACTTATTTTGTTCTTACTGAGATATTGATATTTTTGTGATACTTTACAAGTGTAAATACTTTATCGATGAAAAAAAATATCTTCTTTTTACTTTTTGGATTTTTCAATTTATTTTCCGCACAAAATGGTTATGAAATCAGTATCAAAACCAAAGGAATTGCGAAAGATGTAATGTATCTTAAAATATTTAACGGAACGGTTTCAGACTCGTATGCAGTAGATTCTGCAAAAATCAGTGACAAAACGTCGGTTGTGAAATTTGTTCAGAAACAGAAAATTTTAGGAGGGATCTATAAACTTGAATTAAAATCTAATAAATCTGCCTTAAATATCCTGGTCAACAATGGTGAGAAAATATCTTTTACTCTGGAAGGGAGCAACCTTTTAGGACTTAATGCTGAGCAAGAACCTAATATTGGTTTTCTCACTTACGAAAGACAATCGGGGAATAATGAGAAAAAATTAGAACTTTTAAAAGCTGTTCAAAAAAAATATCCGAGTCCTACGCTTAATCTTTATACAAAACTAGAAGAAAAAAAGAATGTGAAAATTCCTGAAAATTTAGACGAAAGGAAAAAACTACAGGCAAGCTTTCTCGGGGATATTGATGTTAATGAAAGACGAATTCAGATACTTCCGAACTCGTATCAGTTTTTGAACAAGTATTTTACTATTCTGCCAATTGATAATGAGAACTACAAAATAGGAGTAGACAAACTTCTAAAGGGGCAAAACTGTGATTCTAAAAATTATCTTTTTTATCTGAAATGGATCTTTAAAAATCTTGAATATTACAGTCAAAAAGGGATGAATGATGCTTATAAATATACATTCAATACTTATCTGAATGATATGAAATGCGTCAATAAAAATGAAACGTTTTACAAAAGTATCGCCGCAAAACTTTCTGCTTTGGAAGCGGTGCCAATAGGAAGTACTATTACCAATACCGAGATGCAAAAATTAGATAAAACAATGGTGGGTCTTTCTGATATCTATGCGAAATCGAAATATACTTTTGTAATGTTTTATGATCCGGATTGTGTGCATTGTCAGGAAGAAACACCAGGAATTGTAACTTATATAGCAAGTCTTCGCAATTCTGGTGCAGATATTCAATCGGTTGCTTATCTCAATACGCCGGATGACCAAAAATGGCAGAGCTTTGTACAGGAAAAAGGTTTACAAAACTGGATCAACGTGAAGAGTAAAAATAACGACCGCTCTTATGTAGAAAAGCTCGAAATTTCTTCTAACCCTAATTTCTTATTGCTAGACTCTCAGGGTAAAGTTCTTTTGAAAAAATATAACCAACAGGAAATTGCAAAGATTTTAATGTCATTAAAAAATTAAATGAATTTCTTTAATAGGAATTATTTCCACAAAAAAAGCATCCAACATGGATGCTTTTTAAGTTTATTTAATAAAACCTCTGCTTCTTAATAAAGGTTTAATATCCGGATCGTGTCCTGTGAAATCTCTGAATGCTTGATTCAGATCTACAGAATTTCCTACAGAAAGAATGTATTTTCTGAAACGGTCACCGTTTTCTCTTGTAAGACCACCGTTATTCTTAATCCATTCCCAAGCATCATTATCTAAAGTTTCAGACCATAAATAAGCGTAATATCCTGCAGAATAACCACCACCCCAAATGTGTGCGAAATAAGGCGTGTGATATCTCGGAGGAACAGTAGCTAAAGTAAATCCGTGATTATTTAATGATTGTTTTTCAAAATCTAAAACAGGAAGCAATTGACTTTCATTAGTCACAGAATGCCAATCCATATCCAAAGCCGCTGCAGAAACCAATTCGGTCGTCATATAACCTTGGTTGAATGTTGCTGCTTTTTTAATCTTATCAACTAAAGCTTGTGGAATAGGTTGCTTTGTTTCGTAGTGAATAGCATAGTTTTTCAAAACGACAGGATCTAAAGCCCAATGTTCGTTGATTTGAGAAGGGAATTCTACGAAATCTCTCGGTACATTGGTTCCTGAAAGTGAAGGGTATTTCTGGCTTGCAAACATTCCGTGGATAGAGTGACCAAATTCATGGAAAATTGTGGAAACATCATCATAACTAATCAAAGAAGGTTTTCCGGGAGCTGGTTTTTGATAATTATAACAGTTTACAATCACCGGTTTTGTTCCCAAAAGATACGATTGCTCAACGTAGTTGCTCATCCAGGCTCCACCGCTTTTAGAATCTCTTGTATAAAAGTCTAAGTAATAAATGGCGATAGATTTTCCGTCATGATCAAAAACTTCATAAGTTACCACATCAGGATGATAAACCGGAAGATCTGTTCTTTTTTTGAACGTTAATCCATAGAATTTTTCTGCAGCGAAGAAAACCCCTTTTTCTAAAACAGTTGTGATTTCAAAATAAGGCTTGATTTGGTTTTCATCTAAATCAAATTTCGCTTTTCTTACTTGTTCAGCATAAAAATTCCAGTCCCAAGGTTCTACTTTGAAACCTCCTTTTTGCTGATCGATTAAGTCCTGAATATCTTTTGCTTCACGTTTTGCTGTTTCTACTGCCGGATTTGCAACCTGATTCATCAGCTTTACCGCAGCTTCAGGATTTTTTGCCATCTGATCCTGCAGTTTCCATTCTGCGAAACTTTTTTTGCCTAAGATTTGAGCTTTTTTAAGTCTTAATTTAGCTAATTTTTCAATCGTTTCTCTCGTATCGTTGGCATCACCTTTTTCAGCTCTTTGCCAAGATGCTTTGAACAATTTTTCTCTTGTTGCTCTATTGGTAAGGTTTTGTAAAAGAGGTTGCTGGGTTGTGTTTTGTAAAGCGATAAGGTATTTTCCTGGCTGTCCTGCAGTTTTTGCATCGCTTGCAGCTGCAGAAATTTCGTCAGCGGAAAGTCCATCTAATTCTTTAGCATCAGAAAAGAAAACGCCACCTTGCTTTCTCGCTTCCAATAATTTGTTGGAATATTGAGTGGAAAGGGATGCCAATTCCTGATTTACCTGCTTTAATTTTTCTTTGTCAGCAGAAGAAAGATTAGCTCCTGCGATTTCAAAATTTTGCTTGTAAAACTGTACTAATCTTTTGCTTTCAGAATCTAAACCGTTTTCTGTAATCGATTTTATTCTTTTATACAGGTTTTCATTCAAATACATTTTATCAGAATGAGCTGCAAATATTGGAGCATATTCTTCATCTAAAGCTTGTAAAGTAGGATTTGTATTTGCACTTGTAAGATTTGAAAATGTAATTAAAGTTCTTTTCAAAACTTCGCCACTTTTTTCTAATGCGACAATGGTATTTTCAAAAGTTGCCGCTGCGCTATTGTTGGCGATTTTAAGAATTTCAGCATCGTGTTGTTTTAATCCAAATTCGAATGCTGGTTTGAAATGTTCGTTTTTAATTTTATCAAACTCGGGAGCTTCATACTGAAGTTTGCTTTTCTTCATGAAAGGATTTGAAGAAAGTGAAGCGTCTGGTACTGGGATTTCCTGTTTTACGTCGTTTGTTTTCATTGTGGTACAAGAGTAATTGAATGCCAAAGCAGAAATTAACAATGCTGATGAAATGTGTTTCATGGGCAGATATTTATTATTTTAAAAGTCATATAGCATCTCTTTTGATTTTAAAAATTGTTTTTATTGTCAATTGTAAGAGATTTTATAATTTAGTTGTTATTAAAGTATAAAGATATTAAAAACTAATCTTCTAAACATTAAAACATCAAATCGCCACGATCTTTCATACTCAAACACTGGTGAAAATGACGCGATTGCAGATGTTCTTTAAAAAAAAATAAAATATTTAACTATGAAATATACAGCAATTTTACTTCTTTCAGGATTAGTGATTTTCACTTCTTGCAAAAAAAATGAAAACAAAGAAGGTAAATCAACTTGGTTACCCGACGTTACCAATAAAGATCACGGTTCTTTAAAACAAAAAGAATTTAAAGGAGATTTTGACGAAATCGAAGTTTCTCAAGCTATTGAAGCCGAGATCATTAAATCTGATGTTGAAAAAGTAGTAATTTCTGCCCCTGCAAATATTATTGATGAAGTTTTGGTTGATAATAAGGGTGGTGAGCTTCATATTCATTATAAAACCGGAGTGCGTGTGATGAATACTAATAATGTGAAAGCTAAAATTTACGCTAAAGATTTTAAAAAACTTGAAGCAAACTCTGCTGCTATCATTATTGTAAGAGATCAGTTCACTCAGGAGAAAACAGATGTCGAGATTTCAAGTGCAGCTCATATTTCAGGGAAACTTGAAGCCAACGATTTAGATATTGATGCTGGTAGCAGTGCCACTTTCAAAGGACAAATCTGGGCGGTAAATCTTACTGTTGAAGCTTCCTCAGCAGCTGACGTTACAATTTCCGGAAAAACTAAAAATGCTAATCTTACTTCATCTTCAGGAAGCGGTATTTCTGCAAAAGAAGTGGTTGCCGAAAATGTAAAAGCCGAAGCTTCAAGCGGAGCAAGTGTAGAGATCGGTGTTTCTTCAAAATTTGAAGGTCATGCATCTTCAGGCGGTAGTGTAAAAGGAATCAAAAAAGGAAATGTAACGATTGTAATCAAAGAAGAAAGCAGCGGTGGAAGCGTAGATGTACAATAATTTATTACGGGGTTTCTTCATCATCGTCTTCATCTGTTGATGAGGTTTCCCAATCTCTATTTTCAAAATTTAAATTATCATAAGCCAACAACTCCTCCTCTCGCTGGAGGAGTTCTTTTGTAGTAAAAAGACGTATATCTTCATCATCTTTTGACTTTGCCAGTTTTCGGATTGAGGCTTTGTCGATTGCCATAAATCTTTGCCCAAGACGACGTGCTGCATACTTTCGCATTCCGGTTTCCTGCAAAACATCTACTGCCATTTCTACTGCGGTTCCTAAAGTTTCACGATAAATATTATCAATTCCTTTGTCTAAATACTCGTATGCATCAATTCTGTTTTTAGCACGAACAAATATTTTTACATTAGGATATTGCTCACGAACCAGTTCTGCAACAAATCTATTATCATCAGGATCATCAAGACATAAAACTAAAATTTCTGCTTCTTCAATTCCTGCGGCTCTCAAAACGGGAATTCTTGTAGCGTCTCCGTAATAGACTTTAAAACCATAGCTTCTTAGTAATTTTACTCTATCAGAATCTCTGTCGAGAACAGTTGCCGATATTTTATTGGCTTTGAGAAGTCTTCCGACTGTGCTTCCAAAATGACCAAAACCTACAATGATAATTTTTTTCTGAGAAATATTGCCGTCAAGAATATCAAAATCTGATTTTACTTCAGGGATTTCTTTAATGAATTTAGGAGTGATCAGTCTGTCGTTAATGATTAAAAGAATTGGTGTAATACACATTGTAATGGCGGTTATTGCCATCATTTGAGCATTCATTTCTGCACTGAAAAGATAAAGATCAGAAGCATAATTGATCAATACAAAAGCAAATTCTCCAACCTGAGAAAGGGCAAAAGCATAAAATAAACTTTGCGGAGTGTCAATTTTGAAGAATTTTCCGATTGCAAAAAGTACAAAAAACTTCACGGCTAAAACAACAAAAACAGTACTGAAAATGAAAACAGGGTCCTGAGCAATGATGTTAAAATTCATCGTGGAACCTACACTTACAAAAAATACAGCGAGAAGAAGTCCTTTAAACGGATCAATGTGTGCCTCCAATTCATGGCGGAATTCGCTGTTTGCCAACATGACACCTGCTAAAAAGGCTCCTAAAGCGGGAGATAATCCGATGGCAACCATTAATTCTGAAACTCCTATCACCAAAAATAGGGAAGAGGCTGTTAAGAGTTCCGTCATTCCTGCTTTTGAAACGTATCTCAAAAAGGGTACAAAAACATATCTCCCCAATAGAATTAAAATAACAACCCCAAAAATTACGGTTCCTGCCTGAAGCCATTCCGGAAGTTTCTGAATTAAGATCTGAACCTCATTATCATGATGTCTCGCTTTGTAATTGGCAATGATTGGCAAGATCGCCAAAATAGGGATGACAGCAATATCCTGAAATAAAAGCGTGGAAAATGATGCTTCTCCAGCTGAGGTTTTCAGATTATTTTTTTCCTGTAAGGTCTGAAGTACAATCGCGGTTGACGATAATGCAAAACACATTGCAATGGCAATGGCTTTGTCTACTTTCCAACCAGCCCAAAAGAAAATAATGAAAAGGATAGAAATAGTAAGAACCATCTGTGTGAGACCGAGCCCAACAATTTTCTTTCGCATTTCCCAGAATTTCCGGGGTTCCAATTCTAGTCCCACCAAAAATAGAAGCATGATAACTCCGAATTCACTCGCATGCATAATTCCGTCAACATCATTTCCGGTTAGTTTTAAAACATAAGGTCCGATGATGATTCCACCTAAAATGTAACCAATCACTGAGCTTAGACCGAATTTTCTTGCGAGCGGAACCATAATAATGGCAACGCCCAAAAAGAGTAAGGTGTTCATTGCTAAGCTAGATTCCATATTATTGATTTAGGGTTTCTACAAATTTCTTTTTCTGTAGGATAATTTCTTTTTTTGACAGTTTATTGGCTTCGTAAACGATGGTAATGTCTTTGATATTGGCATTAAAAACGCTTAAAGAAACAATCAGTCCGCTGATCAATTCATCGATGGTATATTTATAAGTTCCTTCTTTCGAAAAAGATCTTTCTTTTCCGCCGGTCGTTACAACGATATACACTTCTTTGTTTTCAAGTGGATTATTTTCGCCTTCTTTGATCCAGTTCCTGTCAAACACTTCATCGATCCACAATTTTAACAAAGGTGGAATTCCGAACCAAATAATAGGGAACTGAAAAATAAAACGATCATAATTCTGAAGCCTTTTCCGTTCTCTGAAAGCCGCAATATGAAAGTCGGGATATTCTTCGTACAGATCACGAAGGGTAAAATGCTGATGACGAACATAGAAATTAATCAACTCTACATTAGAGTTTGAATGTTCCAGATAAGGATGGGCAAAAACCACCAGCGTTTTTTTCATAGACCCCGTTTTCAGTAAATATAATGAAAATTGAGTAAAATATGAATGGTTTTGGTAGGTTTAATAAAATTTTAATCGAGAAAAAATGAAATTAATGATTTTTAAATTAAAATTTATTTTCCGTGAGTAAGCTTAATTATTTTTCCGTCTTTGGAATTGATAATAATTAGAAATGTTCCGCCTAAAGTGTTTTTTGGAAGCGTTCCTTCAATTATGTAATAATCATCAATGAAATTGAGGTTATAAGGTCTTTGTTGAATAATATTTTCCTTTCCGTAAATATTAAAAAGAAAATTTTCGGCAACATCAACTGCAGTTTGTGAATCTGGAATTACTTTGTCAGGTAAAATTTCATTGTTAATAAGTGCATTTTTTAATTCTGATTCAGCATGTTTGAGATCATTATTTTCTTTAAATATTTCAGGATTTTTTGTGCAAGAAAAGATGAAGAGAACAAAGAGTAGGTTAAATATTATTTTTAAAAAGGGTTTCATACTATATCAGCTTTTTTTAATCAAACAAACCATTTCCAAAATTCTATAAATACAGGACTTATTCAAAGGATTAAAATAAATACAGCTAGAAAGATTAAATGATTTTAATTATTTGATTTTGAAAGCAAATACTATAAATAAAAGTGAAAGTCATGAAATGATCAACAATGAATATTTGTATAAATATTTTTACCATCCACCCGAAGCTCCGCCTCCGCCAAAACTTCCGCCTCCGCCAAATCCTCCAAAACCACCGCCACCACGGGAACTTCCGCCACCGAATCCGCCGCCAAAACTTCCTGGAAAAGGGAATGGAAAAAATCCTCCGGGATAATTTCTTCGGCCTCTACGACTTATCGTAATGTCATCGTCATCATCGTTTCCACCGCCTCGATTTCCGAAAAAGATAGCGAGGATGATAAAAATAACGAAAGCAATAATGAGTAGTTTGGTAACACTTATATCTCCAGATTTATTCTTGGTGGCAATCGGTTTAAATTTTCCCTGAACCGCTTCCATGATGGCATTGGTTCCGCCATTAATGCCTTCGTACCATTTTCCCTGTCTGAAATTGGGAGTAACGATATAATCTAAAATTTGTCCGGCAACTGAGGCTGTTAAATACTGCTCAACTGCTCTTCCTTGCTGAATCGACATCGTTCTGTCATCTTTAGCAATCAGAAAAACAACTCCGTTGTCTACATCTTTTTGGCCGATTCCCCATTTTTCCCCAAACATCGTTGCCAAATAATTAACATCTTCACCTTTTGTGGATGGAATGATAATAATTTCAATCTGCGTTGAGGTAGAATCTGCGAATTTGATGAGTTTATTATTCAGTTCATTTTTTTCCTGCGCTGTAAGTAAATTTGCCTCGTCATAAACAGGATATAAAACTGCAGGTTTTTCGGGAATAGTGTATTGTGCCGATAAAAAACCATAACAGCAAATGAAAATGAATGTGAAAAATATTTTAAGAGAATGTAATCTCATTGGGTAATTCGTTGTGATTTTCTCCTTTTATTGGAAAATGTTTTTTTAATTCTAAACCGGTTTCCAGAATTCCACTTTTTAAAGCCTGATAAAAATGACCTTTTGAAAATTCTGACGTAATATAATCATGCAGATAATCCCAATAAGACTGATGTACTTTTTCGTGGATTCCTGTATCACCGATAATCGTTAAGTATTTTTTCTCAAAATTGACATGAAAAAGCACCGCATTTTTTTCTGCAGTTTTATCTTTACAAAGTTCTTTAAAAACCTCGAAAGCAGTTGCCGCAATCTGATTATTTGACGTAGAATCAATGTGTACACGAATTTCTCCGGTAGAATGCTGCTCTGCCGATTGGATGGCTTCTACAAGAGAAGTAATCTGCTTATCTGTTAAAAAACGATTCATTATTCTGTAAATACGCTTGGTGCATTTTCAGCCCCGGTTTGTGCTTTAAATAAAGGTTTTTCTTTGAAATTGGTAAAGTTTGCCAAGATATTATTAGGAAACTGTTTGATCGAAATATTATAATCTCTTGCAGCATCGTTGTAATATACTGTTTCTGTTCTGATGCTGTTTTCTATTGCAATATATTCTCTTTGGAAATTGATGTATTGCTGATCTGCTTTCAGATTCGGGTAAGATTCTACCACGGCCATTAATCGGCTCAATGCTCCGGAAAGTTCACCTTGTGCAGCCTGGAATTTCGCCATATCTTCTTCCGTTAAATTAGTAGGATTGATATTAATAGAAGTTGCTTTTGAACGGGCTTCGACAACTTTCGTTAATGTTTCCTGCTCAAATTTTGAATATGATTTTACCGTTCTTTCCAAATTAGGAATTAAGTTGGCTCTTTTCTGATATACCGTTTGTACGTTAGACCATTTTGCATCAACTTTTTGTTCCTGTGCTACAAAGTTGTTGTAACCGTTTTTTCCCCAGAAAAAAAGTACTCCAACGATAATAAGAAGAGCAATGCCGATGGTTCCGGCGCTCAGACAGCCTTTATTTTTCATATGTGAATTTTTAATGTTTTAAATAGTCATATGCAATCGCCCATCTTTATGAATGCATTTTTGAAAATTTTGAAATGGCGATTTCATAGTTTTAATTTTTATTATTTTTTGTGCTAACCAAATATACAAATTAAGTGCTAATTTTGCAGAAAATTTATTGAATGACAACAATTGTGGTGGCAATGGGAGAGAAAAACGAGATTGGTTCTGGTAATCAGTTATTGTGGCATCTTCCGAAAGATTTAAAACATTTCAAAGACTTAACTTCGGGACACCCGATTATTATGGGAAGAAAAACTTATGAAAGCATCGGAAAAGCACTTCCCAACCGTACTAATATTGTTGTTTCAAGAAAGAAAAACTGGTTTCAGGAAGGGGTTTTAATTGTTGGAAGTCTTAAAGAAGCGGTGAAGTTTGCAAAAAAGATTGATGAAAATATTTTCATCATTGGAGGAGGAAATGTCTACGAACAAACCATGGAAATTGCAGACCGCCTTGAAGTAACTTTGGTAAAAGCAACTTTGGAAGCAGATACCCATTTCCCAAAAATCAACGAAAAGATTTGGAAAAAAACTGGAGAAATCTGTCATGAAAAAGACGAGAAAAATCAATACGATTTCTGCTTTCAGACGTATGAAAAGGTTAATGGTTAATAGTTGTTGGCTGATCGTTTTTTAATGTGTGGAAATTTAATTAGAAACCGTCCTCTATCATCTAAAAACTAACAATCAAATTTCCTATCTTTGCACTTCTAAAATTTAATAATGAATAAGTACATAAAAGTCATAGTTGCAGCACTTCTGATTATCGGAGGTCTTTATATGATGTTTTTCACAAGGAATTTAGGCTGGGGAATTGTGATTTTCCTTTTGGCTGCATTGCCAATTTTCTTATTTTTTAAGAATGAAAATATTCTTTTAGCTTTTTGGCAATTGAGAAAACAAGACATGATCAAAGCTTCAAAGTTTTTAAATAATATTAAAGATTATAAAACTGAACTTCATAAAAACCAATACGGATATTACCATTATTTACAAGGTTTGGTTTTAGCTCAGGAACATCCTACACAAGTGGAACCTTTGATGAAAAAAGCTTTGGATTATGGTTTGAATATGAAACATGACCGTGCCATGGCGACGCTTAATTTGGCAGCCGGAGCAATTTCTAAAGGAAGAAGACAGGAAGGGCAAAAACTTTTGGAGGAAGCAAAAAAATTAGACTCTGCAGGGATGATGGCCGATCAGATCAAAATGCTGAAAGACCAGTTGAAAATGCCAACCATGCAAAAGCATATGCACAATCCTAATATGAGGAATAGAGGGAAGTTTTAATAACATATAAAATAATAAAAAATGCACTAATTGATTTTAGTGCATTTTTTATTTTTTGGACGGAGGTGGAGGAGGAGGTTCTGGCGTTTCAAAGAATTTGTCATTGGGATAAAGTCTTTTTCTAATTAAAGAGAGTTTATCCAATTTCGTGAACTTATCACCTAAACCGTCATCATTGAAATATTGTGTCTGATCTTTATTAGGATAATAAACTGTTACCAAGGATGAACCATATTTGCGTTTAGCTTTATTTTCGTTTTTTAAATATTTAAAATAATTTTCAAAAGAAAAAGAATTGTTGGGTTTAAAAGGATAAATGATTTTGGGCAAAGTTTGTTGCTTCTTTTCAAATGAGCTTATTTCTGAATGGGTTTCTAAATATAAGGTGTCATTTTCTTTTACAAAATTATACCTCTCATATCCAGCAAACATGCAGGCTCAATAGTCAACATTAACCTCCAAAGTGTCTCCATTTTCCATTTTTTCAGAAAATTGATAGAGGTCTTTTTCTAAATCGAACTTGCTTTCACGGTTGCAAGAAAATAAGATGGATAAAGCGAATAGAAGGATTATTTTTTTTCACAAAGTTTACATTTCAGCATCATTATTGTAACCGTAAAATTTAGGCATTTGCCAATGGTATTTTACAGCTAATGTTCTAATGGCAACAATCAATAGAATAGTGAAAATCTGAATAATTGTATAAGAAAGATTGGTAAATGTGGTCAGTAATAGAAATGTTGCCCCGCCAATAATACAGGCGCTTGCGTAAATTTCTTTTCGAAAAATTAAAGGAATTCTGTTGAGTAAAATATCCCGGATAATCCCACCGAAACAGCCGGTAATGGTTCCAAGTCCGATACAAATTAAAGGATGGATATCTGCATTTAACCCCTTCTGAACACCAATGAGAGTAAATAATCCCAATCCGAAGCTATCAAAAATAAATAAAGTCACTTTAAAGTTTTTCTCGATTGATTTAAAGACCATCGAAAAAATCGAAGTTATCAAAATCACACCACACATCAGGAGATCGTGCATCCAAAATACGGGAACATCGAGCAGTAAATCTCTTACCGTTCCGCCACCAACAGATGTTACGAAAGCAATGATCAGAACTCCGAACGGATCCAGTCTTTTCTGCATTGCTGCAAAACTTCCCGACATCGAAAATGATATCGTACCGAGGATCTCTATTGCAAAATTGATCTGTTCGTGCATGGATTATGGGTGATGAGTAATTGTTAATGAGTAATTTGATTCAGGCTAAATATTTTGAGATAATTTAAATTTATAAGTTGTCATTACCTTGACTAATTCTTCACATTCTGATTTTATAGCTAATAATTTTTCTGAATCTACATATCCAAGCTCTTCAATAATCTCCAGCCACAGTTGAGTTTCGTCTATTTCTTCAACCACAATACAGATCTTTGCAAATCGTTCTTTATCAGACCTTGCTCGTGAAACTGCTCTGTAATTTGCGGCAACAGAAGTTGCAGATCTTATGATCTGTTTTCTAATGATTGAAACAGCATCTGAATATGGTAATGGTGAAAGTGATTTTATTATTGATATTGAGAAATTTTTCGTTCTATCTCTAAAGATTTGATTAAAATCCATAAATTATGACTGTATTTAAAATTACTCATTGCCAATTAACTATTACTTATCTTTCAACTCTTACCGCTTCCGGAACCAAAAGTTCATATTCGCCACCGTGATTGATGATCTCTCTTACGATGCTGCTGCTGATAAATGATTTTCCTGATGAAGTCAATAGGAAAACTGTTTCGAGCTTTTTATGAGCTAACGTACGATTGGTATGAGCAATTGCTTTTTCAAACTCGAAATCGGCAGGATTTCTTAAACCTCTTAAAATAAACTGAGCGTTTTTTTCAAAACAGTAATCAACAGTTAAGCCTTCAAAATAATCAACTTCCACATTGGGAAATTCAGCTACCGAATTTTGGATGAATTCCATTCTTTTCTCAATGGGAAACATATATTTTTTCTGAGAATTTTGACCAATGGCAATAATTACTTTATCGAAAAGTGCTGCCGCTCTTTCAATAATGTCGTAATGTCCTAAAGTAATCGGGTCAAAAGAACCCGGAAAAACAGCAATTTTCATGCGCAAATAAAGTTATAAGTTATGGGTCATCAATTATGAGTTATTTTAACTCTAATCTCTAACTTCTAATATTTAGTTTCTCTTTTGTAAAGCTTTTTCAACTTCGTTTCCACAAAGGTCTTTGATGGAAATTCCGTAAATTTTTGCCTGTTGCGGAAGAATACTTGCCGGAGAAAATCCTGGGTTGGTATTCATTTCAAGCATATAAGGAATTCCGTCCATCAAAATAAATTCACTTCTTGAAAAGCCGCTCATTCCAAGAGAATTGTAAGCTCTTTTTGCAATTTCTTCCACTCTTTTTGTGGTCTCTGCATCAATTCTTGCAGGAGTAATTTCTTCTGAAGCACCTTCGTATTTGGCTTCGTAATCGAAAAATTCGTTTGTAGGAACAATTTCTGTAATCCCCAAAACAATTGTTTCACCTTTAAAATCGATAACTCCAACAGAAACTTCCATTCCGTCTAAGAAACTTTCAATTAAAATTTCATCATCTTCTTTAAAAGCGATTTCGGTTGCAGCAATCAGTTCAGATTTGTCTTTTACTTTAGAAATTCCCAGTGAAGAACCCGACTGATTGGGTTTTACAAATACAGGAAGTCCTAATTCATTAATAATTTCTTCAACATTAATATCTTCTCCTTTTCTTAAATAAACACTTTTTGCAGAAGGAATTCCATATTTTGAAAGCACTGCTAAAGTATCTTTTTTATTGAAGGTTAATGCGCTTTGATAGAAATCGCAACCGGTATATTTCTGTCCGATAGCGTCCCAATACGCCTGAAGAATTCCGTTTTCACCCGGAGTTCCGTGAATAATATTGAAGCATGCATCAAATTTCAATGCTTCATTATTATCTAAAGTAACTGAAAAATCACCTTTGTTGATAGACCTTTTATTTTCATTTTCATCCAAAAAATACCATTCTTCTTTCAGAATAACCACTTTATACACATGATAAAGGTCTCTGTCTAAAGAATCATATATTAACTGGCCACTTTTCAGAGAAACTTTATATTCATCAGAATAGCCTCCCATAACTACGGCAACGTGTTTTTTGCTCATATCCATATTATCAATAAAGGCAAATTTAAACATTTTATATATTGAAATAAATGAATTTTGAATTTTTTGAAAGCAAAAATGAATTCTGTTAAATAAAAACATCAATATAAAATTATTAATTATCTTTGTCGTTATTATTAAAGTATTTTTAAGTATGCTTAAATCACTTTTCAACTGGAAAGTTTTACTCAATTTATTAGTAGCCATCGGTATTTTCGTAGGATTGGTATGGCTTACTTTCCGTTGGTTGGAGTACCACACCAATCATGGACAGGAAATTCCTGTTCCTAATGTCATTAATAAATCTGTTCATGACGCAGTAAAAATATTAGAAGATGCAGGCCTCGACTATGAAGTTGACAGTGCAGCTTATAACCCTAAATACAGGCCTCTTCAGGTTTTGAAGGTGTATCCTTCTCCTGGATCACGTGTAAAAGACGGAAGAGCTATTCAGTTGATGGTAAATCCTAAAAGCTGGGCTCCGGTTGCTGTTCCTGATGTTATCAACAAATATTCGGGATTGGCTTTCCAGAGATTAGAGCAGGTAGGTCTTAAGGTTGCAGATACTATTTATGAACCAAGTATTCAGAAAGATGCGGTTTTAAGGATTTTATTTAAAGGAAACTCTATTAAACCGGGAACTAAGATCCCAAGATTCTCAGTAATTGATGTTGTAGTAGGATCTGGTCCTATGCGAAATATTGCTATTCCTAATGTTGTAGGATTAACGGTAAAAGATGCAAAAGCGTTGATCGCAAGAAATCTTTTTGAAGTAGGCCTTGTAGATCATGAAGATGGTGGAAATGATGATTCAGATATTGTGTATTATCAGGATCCGGCATCAGGTGATGCGCGAGATCAGGGAATGCAGATCGATCTTTGGGCAAGTAAAAAAACACCTGCCGAACTTCGTGGGAAAATAGAAATACTTAATTCTACTTACCGTATGAAAGTAGATACTACTTTGCCTCCGGTAAGATATGATGAAGTGCCAAATTTTCAGGACCCACCACCAATGAATGATCCTGTTCCGGCTCCTGCACCTCAGAAAAAGGAAGCTCCTAAAACTGAGACGGCAAAACCAAGTGGAACTTCTACAAAACCTGCAACTACAGGAGATAAACCAAAATCTGCTGCACCAGCGACAACTCCTGCAACAGAAAAGCCTAAAGCTAAAAAGGTAATTATAAATTAATTTTTAATTTAATATAAAAAATAAGGCTTCAACTTTAATTATGTTGAAGCCTTTTATATAGATAAAGCAATGACAGAAGATAACGAGGATTTTTTAGACGAAGAATTTTTAGATGCCAATAACAGCATTGATATTGATGATGAAAATAAGGGTCTTTATGAGCATCTCAATATTACGGTTGATGGTAATCAGGAGCCTTTAAGAATAGATAAATTTTTATTTAATTTCAGACAAAATTCTTCGAGAAACAAGATCTCGCAGACTTGCCGTGCCGGAAATGTAGTAGTCAACGGAAATCCTGTAAAACAAAATTATAGAGTAAAACCGGGAGATCAGATCTCTGTTTTGCTAACCCATCCACCTCGTGAAAATACGATCATTCCTCAAGATATTCCTATTAACATAGTATATGAAGATGATGATTTGGTGGTGGTAGATAAAGAGCCGGGAATGGTTGTGCATCCGGGATTTGGAAACTGGGATAAAACTTTGGTGAATGCTTTAGCTTTTCATTTTCAGAAAAATGGGGAGAAATCAGATCTAGACAGGGTAGGGTTGGTTCACAGAATTGATAAAGATACATCCGGGCTTTTGGTGATCGCCAAAAATGAATATGCCTTAAGTTTTTTAGCTAAACAATTTTTCGAAAGAAAAACCAAACGTTTGTATTGGGCTTTTGTCTGGGGGAATGTGAAGGACGATGAAGGTACCATTACGGGGCACATCGGTAGGCATCCTAAAAACAGGATGCAGATGTACACTTATGTTGACGGAAGCCAAGGAAAGCATGCCGTGACACATTATAAAGTTTTAGAGCGATTCAAATATATGACTTGGGTAGAATGTAAGCTTGAGACCGGAAGGACCCATCAAATTAGAGCGCATTTTAAACATATTGGTCATACATTGTTCAATGACGAAAGATATGAAGGAAATATCGCCTTGAGAGGAGTTAATCTTCCTAAGTATAAGCAGTTTATAAAAAATGTATTTGATGTTTTACCTAGACATGCACTTCATGCACACACTTTAGGGTTTATACATCCAACCACGAAAAAGGAATTGTATTTTGAGAGCCCAATGCCTCAAGATATGACGGATGCTGTAAAAAAATGGAGAAATTATTTAGAAAACTAAAAATATATTGAGATTTTTTTTATATTTGTTGAATTGAAATCAAGATTTGTTATGAGAAAACTATATGCTATCGTATGTTTAGCTCTTTTGTCGAATGCATACAAAGCACAAGAATCACTACCATACTATCAACAATATCTTTTGGATGGTGAGTTCCTGTTCAACCCTGCACAATACGGTAAAACAGACTACGTACAACTTAACCTAAACTATCAACAACAATTTTCAAAATTCAGCGAGTCTCCAAACGTGCAGTCTGTGGGGATCAACGCTAATATTTTTGACAGAGTAGGAGCGGGTCTTTCCGTTTTCAGAGATAGCAACGGTCCTATTTCAGCTGGAGGTATTACAGCTGGTGCATCTTATTTCATCCCACTAAGTAGTGAAGGGGAGAGAAAAGATCAGTTTTCTTTTGGTACAAGTGTTAACTTCTACAATATGAATTTTGATTACTCAAAAATCAATACTGAAGATGGTTACGACCCATTATTGCAAGGTAACGAGAGCAATATCTTTATGGCATATGCAAACTTTGGTTTAGCAGCTACTTATAGAGGTATTTTCGGGGGTGTTTCTGTGAACGATATCGCATTAAGCAATGACGAATCTATCGTAAACAATTACGAA
Organism: Chryseobacterium sp. BGARF1; assembly: GCF_001677955.1. GTDB lineage: Bacteria > Bacteroidota > Bacteroidia > Flavobacteriales > Weeksellaceae > Chryseobacterium. The sequence continues at coordinate 5,523 of NZ_LELA01000137.1, read as the reverse complement.
CCTTCTCCGATCAAATTTTTCTTAAACTTAGGATACGACTGGAAACTTGCAGATAACATTGCATTAACACCTTCAGTTTTGGTAAACTTAAATACGAACTCTACAAGAATGACAGACTTCAACTTGATGGCTACATTCTCTAACGATATCAATGCATTCTCTTTTGGGGTAAGCTACAGAGCGGTTCAAAATAGATTTGATAATCAGGAATTAAGTGTTTCTCCAATTGTAAAAGTAAGATTCAACAAATTTATGATTGGTGCCACTTACAATCTTGGAATGTCTGATATTCAGACATATGGAGGAAATAGCTTCATGCTAGGTCTTGGTTATAACTTCGATAACTTTATTAATCATAGAGGATTTAGATATTAATCAATTTAATTTAAATAAATTTGAGCTCTGAAATTTTTCAGGGCTTTTTTTATGATTTACATTCACATCCCTTTCTGCAAACAAAAATGCAGCTATTGTAATTTCCATTTTTCCACTTCTTTGAATTTTAAAGATGAGATGCTGGATGCGATGAAAAAAGAAATTTTCCTTAGAAAAGAGGAACTTCAGAACAAGAATTTACACTCATTATACTTTGGCGGTGGAACTCCTTCTGTACTTTCTGCAGATGAAATAAAATCTTTAATTGATGAAGTTTTAAAACATTTTAATTTTAATAGCGATATCGAAATTACTTTAGAAGCTAATCCTGATGATTTAAATTCTCAATTTTTAAAAGGTTTGTCAAATTCTCCGGTTAACCGTTTATCTATAGGAACCCAAAGTTTCTTTGATGAAGACCTGAAATTGATGAACCGAGCACACAATGCATCCGAAGCGGAAGGTTCAATTAAAAGAGCGCAGGATTTCGGATTTGAAAATTTGAGTATCGATTTAATTTACGGTTCGCCAACTTCCAATTTGGAAATCTGGAAACAAAATTTAAACAAAACCATTGCGCTTGAAATTCCACATATTTCGTCTTATGCTTTAACGGTTGAGCCGAAAACTGCTTTAGAAAACTGGGTTTCAAAAGGAAAGGTTGCAAACCCCAAAGAAGAAGAGCAGAACCGTGAGTTTTATTACATGATTGATTTTCTGAAAGACCATGGTTTTGATCATTATGAAGTTTCTAATTTTGCCAAAGAGGGATTTTATTCAAGACACAATTCTGCCTATTGGAAATACCAGGAATATCTAGGCATTGGCCCTTCTGCACATTCTTACAACGGAACAGATGTACGAAGCTGGAATGTAGCTAATAACCAACAATACATCAAGAAATTAAATTCAAATATTTTAGCTAAAGAAACCGAAATTCTTTCTCAACAAGACCAGTTCAACGAAATGATTATGATCGGTTTAAGAACGATTTGGGGAGTAGACTTAAACAGTTTAAACGAAAAATTTTCTGAAAATATTTTGAATCACTTTAATAAGGAAATTCAACATAAAATAGAAGAAGGTATTTTAAATATTGAAAATAATCACCTTAAAATTCCTGAAAAACATTGGTTTATGGCAGATGGAATTGCTTCGGATCTTTTTCTGGTTTAAAAATCTCGAATCTCGAATCTCAAATCTAAAATCTTTAAGTATTTTTGTATTAAATTTCACATCGTTTGAAAACTAAAAAACAAAACTATTCGCATCTTTCTCCAAAGCAACCTATCGGGATTTTTGATAGTGGAGTGGGGGGGCTTACGGTTGCCAAAGAAATAAAAAGACTTCTTCCTAATGAAGACCTTATTTATTTTGGAGACACCAAACATCTTCCGTATGGTGAAAAATCGAAAGAAGCGATTATAGAATATTCTACGAAAATTTCTAACTTCCTGTTAGAACAAAATTGTAAAGCGATTGTAATTGCCTGTAATACGGCTACAGCAAATGCTTTGAAGGAAGTAATGCTGTCGGTTGCCGGGAAAGTTCCGGTTATTGATGTAATTAATCCTGTTGCTGAAAAAGTGGCGTACGAACTTCATAATAATGTAGGGGTGATTGCAACGAAAGCAACAGTAAATTCTGGTTTGTACAAGAAAAGTATACGGAAACACAACAAGTTTATTAAAGTTGATGAGTTGGCGACTCCGCTTTTGGTTCCTGCCATTGAAGAAGGTTTTAAAAACCATCCGATTACGCATTCTATTATTTACAATTATTTGAGTAATACCAAATTGAAAAATATTGAAACGTTGATCTTGGGTTGTACTCATTATCCGCTTTTGATTGACGAGATTAAACAATATTACGGAAACCGTGTTCGTGTGATTGATTCACCGAATATTGTAGCCAATCATTTAACGATTATTTTAGATAAATATCATCTATTGAATGATAATAATCCCAAACCGAATTATAAATTTTATCTTTCGGATATTACCAAGAATTTCGAGAAGATATCAAAGAAATTCTTTGGTAAAACAATAGACTTAGAACTTAAAGTATTATAACAAAAAAGACTCGATTTGAGTCTTTTTTTATTCTGTTGTATCGTCGTTGATTTCGGTTTCAATTTCAGATTCTTCATTAGGACCGTAAAAACTGAAACTTACATTTCCGTATTTTCTAGTGTATTTATAATTCGGATGGTCTAGTGTTAGCTTACTTTGGTGCTCTACAATAAGAATTCCGTTAGGCTTTAGGTATTTATTGTTTAAAACTAAAGAAAGCAAGTCATGGTATTTTTTTTCTTCAGTTTCAAAAGGAGCGTCCGCAAAAACGATCTCGTAAGATTTGTTATTTCTGAATTTTTTTAGCCAGTCAAAAACATCGCCACGTTGAGTACTCACTTGCAAGCTCATATCTAATTCTGATGCTACAGAATTAATAAATGAAGTATGTTTAGGATTTAGTTCTACCGAAGTTATATCTTGGCAACCTCTTGATCCAAATTCAAAAGTAATAGAGCCAATTCCTGCGAAAAGATCAAGAACTGAGATTGACTGCATATCGTACGTATTTTCCAAAATGCTGAAAAGTGCTTCTTTAGCAAAATCAGTTGTCGGTCTTACGTCGAAATTTTTGGGAGCGGCTATTTTTTTGGCTTTCCATTTACCGGAAATTATTCTGTACATGTTTGTTAGGTTTTAGAGGGTAGGTGAAAGGGAGCAGTAGAAACTAAATCCTAAAATCTGCTTCCTGCAACCTAATTAAGGATGAAATTTTTATTCGGAATATTATCAAAAACCACTTTCAGGTTTTTTACAAACTTCTGAAGTTCTGAAATAAATGTTTCGTTTTCTGTAGTTTCGCCATACACGTAAAAATGAGTGTCGTTAATCCCAAAGCCGATTTTGCTTAAGGTAAACATCACGAAATAAAGAAAATCTACTTCCGAATTTACATCTAGATTATTATATAAGATGATTTTTTTATTTGAAATAGCAAAAAATTCACATTGATGATGGTAAAGATTGATGTGAATTTCTTTATTGTTTTTGTTATTGATTGAGTTTAAAAATTTCTCTCCAGAAAAATTAAATTTCATCGGGATTGAAAGATCTTGTATTTTTTGATAAAATTCTCTCGGAAAGGTATAATAAAACTGAAGTTTAAACTTTTTGTTTACAGAAAGCATCAGCTCTTCATTTTCTTTATCTACAGGCGCATTAAAGGCAATCAGGTCGTATCCCGAATCGTGATCTTCAAAACCTTCTGGCATCAATGTAAAATGATTCAGCGCAGAGACCACAGAAACTTGGTCGTATCTTTTCTTGATTAAAATATCTTCCAGTTTTCCTGCGATAAAATTCTTTGGTGATTCTTCGTCTACGAAATAAGACTTTTCCTCCAAAACACTTTTGTTCTTGGTGATTTGGTAAATCAGTCCGTCTTTGGTAAAAAGTAAATTTAGTATGTTCATATTACAATTGTTGCAAATTTAGTGAAATTCTACCATTACCGCACCCGATTGATGATGAAGTATTTCCTTATTGTAAAAATCAAACCCTGTCTGGCTTTCAAGAACGTCAAAAACCATGCGCTGCAATGTTCCGTCGCCAATTCCGTGTACGATTTCAAGTCTTTTTAAATGATTTTTTCTACAAAAATTTAAGGTTTGAATTAATTTTTCTTTCTGAAGAAATAATCTTTCGAAACTATCGTAATCATGAGGGTTTTTAACTAGATTTTCAAAATGAAGATCTAAAATTAAAGGAGTTTTATCATGCTTTTTAGAAGTTATTTTTTTTGGTTCTGCTTTTTTTATGATTTTAATATTTTCATAAATTTCAGCATTTTTCGGAACCAATTTTTCTTTCGGGTATTGATAGGTGAAACCGTATTCGTCTTTAAAAACTACGATATTTCCATTCACAGAAGTAATTACTCCGCTTAAATCTTCATCTACCACCGAAACTTTATCACCAATTTTCATCTAATAATTTTAAATTTTAAACTCAGAACCTTAAATTAAATTTTTGGACCCAATTCAATGACTGCCAAATCCTTTATTTCTTCTCCATCAATCACAAATTGCATCATGGTTCTCATTTTATGCCATCCTTGTTTTCCACAAGCTCCGGGATTTAGATGCAGCAACTTATTTTTATCATCATACATCGCCTTCAGAATATGAGAATGCCCTGAAATAAATAATTTCGGAGCTTTTTCTGAAATCTCTTTCTTTGCTAAAGGCGTATATTTTCCGGGATATCCACCGATGTGAATCATTAAAACTTCCACATTCTCACAAAAAAAACGATTTACTTCAGGGAATTCAGTTCGTATTTTCGCATTGTCAATATTTCCCCAAACACCTTTTAAAGGTTTTATTTTTTCAAGTTGCTCAATAATCTCAAAACTTCCAAAATCTCCGCAATGCCAAATTTCATCAGCCTGTTTTGCGTAATCTAAAATTCGGTCATCAATATAAGAGTGAGAATCGGAGAGGAGAAGGATTTTGGTCATTTATCTTATTGTTCTTTCAGTAATGTTTTGGTCATATTTCTCTTTGAAAATAGCAAGACGATCAGGATTTAATTCTCCATCATTTGTAAGTACTTTTTCTTTCAAAAGCCATTTTATCAATTTTTCCATAGACTTTTTAGAATTCATAAAGCTTGCAATTTTATAAAAATCATTAGACTCTACTTTTACTTTTTCGGTCAGAAAATTCAGTACATAATAATCATCGTCCTGATATCTTGATGTTTCATTATCCATTTGTCTGTAAAGTAATATTTCATCGTCACTTTTCAAATTATAAAATGAATATTCAACCATATTGATTTTTTCTGCTTTCAAAATTTGTTTTCCATCAAGCAAAACTTTATCATCTTTAATCTCTACTTCCTGAGTAAAGTGAAAATTAAAGCTCAATATTAATAATGAGAATGTTAATATTTTTTTTGTAATCATGTGAATGTTTTTTTTGCAAATATAAAAATGCTAATTGTTATAATCAGATTTTTTATAGTAGCAATTTATTTTTATTAAATTTTAAGAGGCTGTTTAAATTTTATTGAGTAATAATTTTATGGCAGATAATTTGACCATGTTTTCAGAACTTTCCATTAGAAGTTCATA
>NZ_LELA01000136.1 GCF_001677955.1 Chryseobacterium sp. BGARF1 | reverse complement strand
CAGCCGTAAAACTAAATATATCCATCTAACTTATTATATAACAAACAAATATACGAAATTATGGATGATTACGGATATACATATAATTATTTCATTCTTCATTGCCTGTCTGTGTATTCTTCCAAGATATTTTGGTGGGCAAGTCTCTTTTGGTGGACAACTGTCACAGTTTTCGGATGAATTAATTGGGTTGAAACTAGAGGCACTTTTTAAGCCTAAATCAATGACATTTTTATACATGTTTATATAAGATTCAAACAAATTTCCGAAGTCATTGATCTTAAAATTATTGTTTGTATTCATGATATCGTTTCTTAAATGTTATGAGATTTAATAACAAAAGACAAATCTTTATCCCAAAACCTGATGTTTCCGCTATAATCATTTTTTTGATCAGAATTTTCGGGAATTATAAATTCTAAATGTACAAGAGTGCTTTTCCCTGGCGAAAGAATGCTACCAGCCTCTTTTACCTTAATTGAAGCCCAGTCGGTGAGATTTTGTTTTATATTTCCCGTAATTACATTAAGGGTTTGCATGAAATCTTCCGCTTTTCTTTCCCGAAAAGCAAATCCAAATGCTCTGCAAAGTAAATCCATATCCAAAGCAGCAATATGTTTTATTTCAGGGATTTGAAAATCCATATTTCCGGTGTTTGAAAGTGTAAAAACGACCGATTGTTTTGTGTTGGGTGATGTATTTTGTAATGTAAAATGAGTAGGGTTTATCTCAACTTCAATATTGGGTTGTACAATAAGTTTTACTTTTTTTCTTTCACCTCCAATCTCAATATACCGAAGATATTCGCCCGGAGCTGTATTGGGATCAAGGCTTAAATTGACCTGTTGTTGCTTTTTTTCACCCGAAAGGAGTTTCCAGCTGACATTCAGTTCATTTTTGACTCCATCACTTTTATTCTTTTCAGTGAGTGCAATACTTCTGATCTTTACGGTATCATTGAGTTGATTGCTGATCTTTATAAAACCGGTTAAAGAATTGGGAGTTCCATTAAATATGATCTCTTCTTCGCCTTCAATGAAGACATGATCCAACAACGCATCATTGCTTTCTTTAATAAATAGCATGAGAAGTAATTTAAAAGATTAAAAAAATTATTTTCCTTCAGGAAAAGGTCGAGTATCTGCATCGCAGCATTGATCTTGACAATTTTCAGCAGAATTAGGAATATAAGGTTCAGTAATAATCTGGCTTTCACCACTCATACATATATTAAAAACCTCTAGACCCAAAACCTTAAAACATACTGTAGAATAATTGGGAATTCTTACCCTTTGTTTCATTAGATCTTTAATATCTGCAAGTGTAAAACGAGGCAGATTTACAATTTCAAATTTACTGTCAGTAAATACGGGTTGTTTCGCATCTCCTTTAAGCTGAAGTACGTTATCTGTCTTGAGGCCGCCACTCAAGTTGGTTTCAAGCGAACCGGAATGTTGAACATCAAATCCACCGGCCAATTTGGACTCGAAAGAACCGCCAAGATTAGTGTCTAAATCAATATCGAAGGGAGCGGTCGGCTGTAACTTATGGGTATAAGTTGTAGGAATACTAGGAACACTCATGATAAATTAGTTTTAATGTTTAGTATAAAGTTAAGAAAATTATCAATTCAAAACTAATTTATTTTAAATAATTATCAGTAAAACAACGAATTACTTAAATATAAAACAATTTTTATCAATTTTAATTTTCATAAATTCAATAAAAACAAAATTAAATTTAGAATAATCAAACATAATTTGATTATTCTAAATTCGCAAGCATCATTTCGGTTTAAAATATTGTATATGAGTAAATTAT
>NZ_LELA01000135.1 GCF_001677955.1 Chryseobacterium sp. BGARF1 | reverse complement strand
GTTTTGCAACTCTAAAATGACAATTTTTAGCCAGTTTTTAGCCCATACTCTTTTTTATTATTCATTTTTTAAACAGGCTCTTAAACAATTTATCATTATTACTTATTAAGTCAAAAAAAATAAAATAGTTTACTCATAAAAATTCAGATTGACTAAATTATATATTTTTCAATTATTTAAAACTTTAACAGAACAACGTAATTATGAAAAGTATTATTAAAACCGTTTTAATTGCGAGCATTTCAATTGGTGTAATTTTAGGAATTCTATATTTTATTTATACGCAAATTGATTTTATCGGGCATAAAGATCCAAAAGTTGTAGCAGAAAATGTAAAACGTTGGAACAATACACTTCTTTCTGCGGAATACAGAAACGGGACAAATCATTGTAAAGTAGATTTATTAGATTCTGTTAATATTGAAATCATTGCAGGTAATAATTCTTCCTACGTTATACTTGATAAAGAATATAAACTATCGGGTGATACTATCATTATTGTAGGAGGAATTGAAGATGCTACAAAATATATAGATAGTGATAAGCTTTTAATACGAAAGAACAAACTTCTTTATAAAATTAAATCTCCTGGAAATTTTGATACCATTCAGGCAATGACCATAAAATTCAATACGATCAAACGAAAGAAAGCTCAATGGTAGAAGAGTATGATATAGCGATTTTCGGTGGAGGAATCTCTGGATTTTCGGCAGCATTAAGACTACAAAATAAAGGATTAAAAACAATTGTTTTCAAATCTCACGGGCAGTTGGGAGGATGTGCTGGTTTCTTTACCAAGAAAGGCTTTTCATTCGATGTGGGTGCTACTACTTTAGTAGATTTTATAGAAGGTGGAGTCGGAGGGAATTTTTTCAAAGATATTAAGTTAGATATACCAAAAGGCAAATATATCGATTACATAGCTTGGCTTCCCGACAGACAAATTACGCTTTATCAGGAAGCTGAAAAATGGAAAAAAGAAAGACTGGATAAAATAGGTTCAACTCAAAATCACATAGAATTTTGGAAGCTTATGGATGAGGCCACAAAAGTATTTTGGGCAGCAAGTAGAAAAAACATTAAACTTCCCATTCGTACTCCAAAAGACATCTATATTCTAGTAAAATGTATTGGAATTAAAAACCTTCATTTGGTTAAATATCTTAATTCAACAATGCTGGATATTGTAAAAAAATACAATCTGGAAAATGATAAACCTTTAGTTGGATTACTGTCAATGTTAATAGAAGATACCGTTCACAGCACTATCGACAAAGCTCCGTTTATTAACTCAGCTTTGGGAGTTACCATCAGAGGAGCCGGACTTATGAGAGCAGAAGGAGGAATGAAAAGCTTTTGGAATCATTTATCAAATCATTATTTAAAAATAGGAGGAACTATAAAAAAAGGGAATAAGGTTTTAAATTTTAAACAGGAAAACAACGGTTGGAATATCAAGACGAGCAAAGGATTTTTTAAAGCAAAAAAAGTAATCAATTCTTTACCTATCGATTTACTACAAACGATTTGTCCTGATTCAATAAAAAATAAACTGCAACCCTTTATAGCAAAAAATGAGAAAAATAAAGGTAGTGCAATTGTTGTTTTCTTAGGAGTTCCGGAGGAGGAAGTTTCCGATCAAATTCTAAGTCATCATCAGATTTTACTCGATTATGATTCTAAATTAGGCAATGGAAACAATATGTTTATTTCTGTTTCTGATAAGGATGACCATATTTCTGCACCAAAAGGGTTTCGTTCGGTGATGATTTCAACGCATTGTGAAATTGCAGAGTGGCAGAACCTTTCGGAAATGGAATATCAGATTAAAAAACAAAACATTGGATCGTATTTAATAGAAATGGCAAGAAAAGTTTATCCGAATTTGGGACAAAATCCTATTGTTTATGAAATAGGAACTCCGCTGACTTATCATAAATTCACCAACAGGATAGATGGAAGCGTTGGCGGATTTAAGCAAACTAAAAATAATTCAAACTTCAAAGCAGTTCCTCAGGATATCGGAGTTAAAAACTTTTGGGTTACAGGTGATAATACATGGCCTGGATTAGGGACTGTGGCAGGATTGATTTCGGGACGAATAGCGAGCGAATACGCCGAAAAATAAAGAATTATAATCTTTAGTGATGACAATAAAATGAACTATTCATAAAAATTTTAATCAATCAACGCAAATATTCCTGCTGAATATAGAAATGAGACAGATTATTATAAAATAGATCTATTAGATTCTGTTTTTTAATTTGCAAGAATAAACTGGATATGCAAACAAAAATTCCAGTATAAGTTAAGCTACATTTTGATAAATTTTGTTTTGATTGTTAAATTCTTCTATTGTTTGGTAA
>NZ_LELA01000134.1 GCF_001677955.1 Chryseobacterium sp. BGARF1 | reverse complement strand
TTTATCATATATAATTATTTAACATATAATAGTATATCAAAATTTATATAAAAAAAATTACATTTGTGATAAGTCTTACATTTAAAATGAAAAAAATCGTTTTATTATTATTTATTCATTTTTTCATATTTTCAGCAGCACAGAAATACAACCCTGTCGATACGGTTTACACTGTGCTACAACAAAAGCAAATTAAAGACTTTGTTGCTGAAAAAAGTGCAAATATGTCATTGCTAAATTTTACATCACTCAAACTTTCTAATAAAAAGATAGTAAAGAATTTTTTATCAGAACGTAGAAAAATATTTGATGAAATGATAAAACAGAATACTCTTTTTATTGATGAAGAAAGTGAAAGATATATTCAGAATTTATTGAATGAAATTATAATAAAAAATAATCTCGACGTTCCATCAACAAAAGTTTTTTTAAGTCGTGAAACTCAACCTAATGCTATTAGTTTAGGGAGTGGAATTTTTATAGTTAATATTTCTATGTTTTGTAAAATAAATTCTGATGATGAAATTACATTTATTTTGTCCCACGAATTAGCTCATCAAATACTTAAGCACTTAGAGAAATCTTTAGTAAGGAATGATAACTTACAAAATTCTGAATTATATAAAGTCAATTTAAAAACTACTAAAAAAAAGTCTCAAACAGTTGGAATAGGAGCAATCTTAGAATTTTTGCAACATTATCAATATGATGATAAAAAAAATTCAAGATCTCAAGAAATTCAGGCAGATTCTTTAGGTTTTTCTTACTTTAAAACTCTAGCGAGAGATCGAAGTAATGCAATTGAATCTGTAAAGAAGTTAGACTCAATTAATCCAATAGAGCTTATTAAGCTCGAAGAAGATCATTACAGGAAATTTTTTAGTACTCCTAATCAAAAATTCAATGAAGATTGGCTAGAATTGTATGGTAATGGAGATTACAATTATTCTAAGAGTAAACAAAATGCTCTTGGCTTTGATGCTGATTCTTTACGAACCCATCCAGAAATTATTGAAAGGATAAGGCTGCTAAAAGACAAATCTGATATTTCTCTTCAAAAAAAAACTTCACAGGAGAATAAACATTTTCTCAATTTTAAAAATAAAATGATTAAGGAAACTCTTTATGCACATTACGTTCTAAAAGAATATGGAAGAGGACTTTATTTTACTTTGCAAATGGAGCAAAAATATCCTAATGATGAATTTGTTATAATAATGCGAGGTTTATTTTTAGAAAAATTGTATCAAGCCAGGAAGGATCATACTTACAAGAGATTTGTAGACGATGTAGATTATAATCATCAAACAAAATCGTACTATCAGTTTCTTGCAATACTAGATCATCTTTCGGTTTCCGAATTACAAAAATTATCCTCTTATTATATTAATAATTAATTATTTATGAAAAATATTTATATCTTTTTAATGTGTGTTGTTTTCAATGCTACTGCACATTCGCAGTTAGTTATGGCAATAATTGATAGTGATAAAAATACTTTTGGATATTTAGATTTTAAATTTATCAATCCAAAAGGTGGATCTGAAAGATTTTCTGTTGGTTATGCAAGTCCCTTAAATGCTAAAGAATTTCAAGTTGAAATTCAGGATATTAATCTCAAAAAAGTGAATGATGTACTTTTAAAATTTGATGCTCCGGTGTCCAAATTTTTAGTGAGTTATAACAAGAGTTCTATCTTAATTTTGGGCGTTCCAGTAATTTTAAAAGGTTCTTTGAATAATCTTTCGTATTTTATTTATGACCTTCAAACAAATAAATTGTCTGAGAAATATAGGTTCTCAAAAGATTTAAACGACAATGATGTAATCTTATCTATTGATCCTATTGATGACAAGGGCTTTATTTTTAACATCGTTCCGCCGAAGAAGAATAGTAAAATTGATCTTTACGCGATAGATCATCAAAATAAAAAAATGTGGGTAAACAATTTAACAAATTCTATGAATGGAAAAAAAGTAAATCTTGTGTTTTATGATAAAGGATTTTCTGGTAATATTTTGGGAACTACATTTTCTGACGATGCGCAGGATTTAAATAAAAAGTACGGTTTGTTACTGATTAATAAAGAAAATGGTAAAGAAATTAATCGTCAATTATTAGATAACTCTGAATTTAGATATGAACCTGTTAATGTGTGTTTTAAAAATAATAAAATTTTATTATTTGGAGATTTGTATTTGCCCGGAAAAAAAATTGATGGTAAAAATATTGGTTTATTTATGATCACTGCAGATATGAATGGCAATATATTAGAACGCAAAAATCAGACTTGGGAAGATTTGAAATCTAAAATAGACATTGAGAATGATGGCTACGTAAAGAATTCTGGTTATTTTTTTCCGCATACCTACATCATTGATGATGCTACTAATCACATCATTCTGCCCTCAGAATTTTTCTCAAAAAATAGTTTGGGAATGATTGTTACTCATTTTTATTTTTTAGATTTTGATGAAAACTTCAATCTTGTACAGACCAAAAAAGTTTTTAAAAGTACAACACAATATCCTGTGAACTCTATGCTTATCAACAGTTATCGAGCTTGGGGAAATTCTATTAAACGAGATGGATATTTTGATTATATTTTTTCTAATGAACTTGATAAGAAAAAAGGTATTGCATTTTATTATTTAGATGTCAATAAAAACGCAGGTCTTCTTCGAAGTGGAGAATACAGTTTTGGGACGGTGTCATATATTAAAGGGAAATTTAGCAATGATAAAATAAAGTTCACAAGTAAAAATCCGATGGGTATCTTACCCTCAAAACCTGGTTATATTTTAGTTTATGAGGAAACCAAAGATCGGGGGTTAGAGAAAAGAATTGAAAAAATTAATTATTAGTGTGGATAATCATATTTATGGCAGTAATTATTAAATCAACAATTATCTGTTAATATGAAACGGATGAAACGCGTTTTTTATTTTCTAACAAATCGAAATGAAATTTAATATTTGCAATGTTTTTCCACGTTGCATATTTGAATAAAATAAATCCGAGCAGCATTCCTAAAGTGTTCAAAAATACGTCATCGATGTCTGCAACCCCTCTTCCAGTAATATATTGTGCAGATTCAATAATACTTATAGCAACTAAAAAGAAAAAAGTAACGGGGATAAAACGGTTAAATTTCTTAATGCATAATCCCAACCAACCGAATGGACTGAATAAGAATATATTGCCAAATATATTTACGATAAAAGCCTGATTATCTATATTGTTATCATTTAAAAAATGCTGTATAGTGATAAAAGGCTGATGTTGAATATATGAAATCTCAGAAGGTTCTCTTCCAGATGCATAAAACATCATGTATAATAAAACGACGGTATATAAGGCAATAAATACTGCAAAATATCTTTTCATAGGTTTCCTTTTGGGATTAGTAATTAAAAAGAGGTTGTAGTGCTTATTAGTTTTTAGATATATTCTAATAACAAAAATCTTACCTTAGTAGTATGGCGTTTTGAAACTTTATAATTCTTTAGGATTATTTAACATAATATAAAAAGCCTCACTTCTAAAGTGAGGCCAAATATTTTAAAATTGAATAAAATCACACTTGGATTACTCCCAAATTGAATTTTTCAGTAATCGGAGAATGGTTCGCCGCCTCAATACCCATAGAAATCCATTTTCTGGTATCGATAGGATTGATGATAGCGTCGGTCCACAATCTTGAAGCTGCGTAGGTAGCTTCCGTTTGTTTTTGATATTTTTTCGTAATTGTGTCTAAAATTTCATTGTGCTCTTCTTCAGTAATTACTTTTCCTTGCTTTTTCAAAGTAGATTCTTGGATTTGTGCCAAAACTTTTGCCGCCTGAGTTCCTCCCATTACGGCTAAATCTGCCCATGGCCAAGCTACAATTAGTCTTGGATCATATGCTTTTCCACACATTGCATAGTTTCCGGCACCGTAAGAATTTCCGGTGATGATTGTAAATTTAGGAACTACAGAATTAGAAACTGCATTCACCATTTTTGCCCCATCTTTAATGATTCCACCGTGTTCTGATTTTGAACCTACCATAAATCCTGTTACGTCTTGTAAAAAGATTAAAGGTATTTTTCTTTGGTTACAGTTTGCAATAAATCTTGTTGCTTTGTCAGCAGAATCAGAATAAATTACTCCACCAAACTGCATTTCACCTTTACCGCTTTTTACCAATTTTCTTTGGTTGGCAACAATTCCTACAGACCAACCGTCAACTCTTGCTGTTGCACAGATAATACTTTTACCGTAATCTGCTTTATATTCTTCAAATTCAGAATTATCGACAATACATTTTATAATTTCTAAAGTATCGTATTGCTCTGCTCTGGAAACGGGCATAATTCCGAAGATATTATCTATTTTTTCTTTAGGAGGGAAGCTTTCTATTCTGTCGAAACCTGCTTTATCATAACTTCCTACAGATTTCATAATATTTTTAATACGGTCTAAAGCATCTTTATCATCTTTTGCTTTATAATCGGTAACTCCTGAGATTGCACAATGCGTTGTTGCTCCACCTAAAGTTTCGTTATCAATAGTTTCTCCAATTGCTGCTTTTACCAAATAACTTCCAGCTAAGAAAATAGAACCGGTTTTATCAACAATCATCGCTTCGTCACTCATAATCGGAAGATAAGCGCCACCCGCAACACAGCTTCCCATTACTGCTGAAATTTGGATAATTCCTGAAGCGCTCATTTTAGCATTATTTCTAAAAATCCTTCCGAACATTTCTTTATCAGGGAAAATCTCGTCCTGCATTGGAAGATAAACTCCTGCAGAATCTACCAGATAAATAATTGGAAGCCTGTTTTCCATGGCAATTTCCTGAGCTCTCAGGTTTTTCTTTCCAGTAATTGGAAACCAAGCTCCAGCTTTTACCGAAGCATCATTGGCAACAACTAAACACTGCTTTCCGGAAACATACCCCATTACAACCACAACACCACCACTTGGGCAACCGCCGTGCTCTTCATACATTTCGTAACCTGCAAAAGCACCAATTTCTATGGAATCTGAATTTTTATCAAGAAGATATTCTATCCTTTCTCTTGCCGTCATTTTCCCTTCGTCACGAAGTTTCTGAAGTCTTTTTTCACCACCGCCTTTTTTTATTTCTGTCAGCAAACGGTTGATTTCAGATAATTTTAATTTATTTTGATCTTCTCTTTTGTTAAATTCAATATCCATGAAATTTATATTTTAATCTGGCTAAAGATACTATTTTTAGAAAAAGTAATAAAATATGTTTGTTTAGTTTCAATGTGCTGATTATTAGAAAATTATGAAATTTTTAACAAATCAACTGTTTTTTTTGGTGCATATTTTGCTAACTTTACAATAGAGTAGTAGAGACGTAAGTTTCTATATAAATACTCAGTTCCTAGTTTATTTTTTTAATAGTTTATTATTTGAAGGCCCTGAAAGTTGTATAAATTTTCAGGGTTTTTGGATTTTTATACTTCGCTATTTGAAAGATTATTGTTCAGAATTTCATTATTAGGCTAAGAGCCTGTTTAAAAAATGAATAATAAAAAAGAGTATGGGCTAAAAACTGGCTAAAAATTGTCATTTTAGAGTTGCAAAACAAAA
>NZ_LELA01000133.1 GCF_001677955.1 Chryseobacterium sp. BGARF1 | reverse complement strand
TGTAATCTTCCCCAAAAACAGGAACATTTAAAAATATAGTTTTTAAATTTGGAAGACTATGAAAAACAGTAAATTTTCAGAAGTTCAGATCATTAAGATTTTATCTGAGCAAAATCAAGGGAAAACAGTGAATGAGATTTGCCGGGAACACGGCATCAGCCAACCGACATTTTATAAATGGAAGAGCAAATATGGTGGTTTGGATGTTCAGCAACTCTCGAAGATGAAAGAACTTGAAAAGGAACTTTCGCAATACAAAAAAATCGTAGCGGAACTTACCCTGGAAAATGTGGTGATGAAAGATGTAATTGCAAAAAAGCTGTAACACCTTCTGAGAAGCGGGAACTGGTTGTTTATTCCGTATCACAACATGGAGTAAGCACTCGGAATGCGTGTAAACTTTTCATCATAAACAGTTCGGTATTTTATTACAAAAAGAAGAAAAACAATGAAGATGATAAGATCCGGGAAGAGCTGGTATTGCTTGCAGAAGAGCATCAGACCTGGGGATTCTGGACGATGCATCACCGTTTGAGAAACTTGGGGTTCGGGTGGAACCACAAACGGGTTTACAAAATCTACAAATCGATGAAGCTAAATTTAAGAAGTAAACGTAAGAAACGCCTTCCGGCAAGGGTAAAAGAGCCATTGCTTCGTCCTATTTATCCCAATATCACCTGGAGTATGGATTTTATGCACGATACTTTGGAGAATGGTAAAAGCGTTAGAAGCCTTAATATTATTGATGATTTTAACAGAGAGATTCTGAATATTACCATTGACACGAGTTTACCATCAGCAAGAGTAGTTTCCGAGCTGGAACAGCTGATCGATTGGCGTGGGAAACCGGAAAGAATAAGGGTTGACAATGGCCCTGAATTTATTGCAGGAAAACTAAAAGACTGGTGCAGTAATAACGGAATTGTCATTCAGTATATTCAGCCCGGAAAACCAACGCAAAACTCTTTGGTAGAAAGATTCAACAGGACTTTTCGGACAGAATTCTTAGATGTTTACCTTTTTGAGAATATCAGACAGATGAGAAATTATTCAGAAATCTGGATGTGGATGTATAATAATGAGCGGCCGCATAGTGCTTTGCAATATCTCACACCAAGGGACTTTTTATTGAAATATGGAAAACTTGCCCAAGCTAAGGCCCACGAGTTTCCCACATTTCAACAAAATTTTAACAACGACAACAAGAAATTATTAACCAAAAGCTCTACTTTTGAGTGTACTTAAGATGGGTGAGATTACA
>NZ_LELA01000132.1 GCF_001677955.1 Chryseobacterium sp. BGARF1 | reverse complement strand
ATGATAATCCTGCCAACTTATTGCCGAGCTCTGTAATCTCGACCGACCTTAGCAATACCAATTCTACCGAAGTTACTTATGATCAGTATGATCCCAAAGGTAATCTATTACAATATACTACCAGAGATGGTATTCCTACAACAATCATTTGGGGCTACAACTCAACTCAACCGATTGCTAAAATTGTAGGTCATCCATATTCTTTAATAAGTGGTTTGGTAGCGGCTATTATTACAGCTTCAGATGAGGATGCTTTAAATCCTTCGAATGAGGGTGCATTGATAATAGCTTTGGATAACTTCCGTAATCTTCTGCAGTTAAAAGAATTTCAGATTACCACTTACACTTATGACCCATTGATTGGGGTAACGAGCATCACCCCACCATCAGGAATCAGAGAGATTTACAAATACGACTCTGCCAACAGATTAGAAAATATCAAAGATATTAATGGTAAACTGATAAAAGAATTCAAATACAACTACAAACACTAAAACCAAATCATGAAAAAAATAATCATCCCGATAAGTACATTGTTTGTAGTGGGGCTTTCCCATGCGCAAACCTTGAATTTGAGCACAAATCAGAATTATGTTTACACAAAAAGCTATCTAGATTATAATGGAACGACTGCCTCTAAGACAGCAGAAACCGTCCAATATTTTGACGGTTTAGGCAGACCTAAACAGGTTGTGAATATAAAAGCTTCCCCATTACAAAAAGATGTGGTGTCTCATATCACCTATGACGGATTTGGGAGACAGGCTCTGGATTACCTTCCCATTCCACAAGGTGGAACAATGAATGGAGCAATTATTCCCGACCCTTTAGCAAATGCACCTAATACTCCTTTAGGCAACGAAGTTATTTTTGCTAAAAAAGAATTTGAAAATTCGCCATT
>NZ_LELA01000131.1 GCF_001677955.1 Chryseobacterium sp. BGARF1 | reverse complement strand
ATCAAACATAATTTGATTATTCTAAATTCGCAAGCATCATTTCGGTTTAAAATATTGTATATGAGTAAATTATAAAAAAATAAATAAAAACTTATCAAATCAAAAAATAATTTATCACATTTGAATCTTATTCAATTGAATTTAATTCCACTTTAAAGTTTTAAATGATAGAGATTAAAAAACTCAACAGATTAAAAGCAATCGATATTCCCCATCATTTTCTACAGGAGCTCTGTGAACACAAGGCAAAACCTCTTGTGAGGGATGGTCTACCGCCAATCGCCAAAGATTTCCTACACCTAAATTCAGAGGTTTTGCATTTGATTTTACTTGATAATGAAGATCAAAGAAATACTCTTTTAAGAAAGTTTCAAATTCAGCTTCCGGGCCATCATGTAATTCTTTAAGCTTTTCTCTGACCTCGGGAATTAAGATTTTTTGCTCAACTTGATCATTAGAAATAATATCGCTTGAAGCGCCATAGTAAGTGCATAAAAAAGTATCTGTACCAATTGGTGAACGATCTACATGAAAAGAATATACATCTGTCGAAATAAAATCAAACTCATCATCCCGTTCATAATTTTTAAGCAAATTAAGAACAGGTGATGCTCCGAGATCTGTTAATAACTGTAAGTCATTTAAGATGATATCTCTTGCTAAAATACCTTTTTCTGATAATTGTAATGCTAAAAGATCTTCAACTGAAATTTCTGTAATATTCTCTTTTAATTGAAGCTGAGAAACAATTTCTTTAAAATCACCCTTCAAATCCCGGCTCCAGCAAATTGCATTTACCTTTCCTTTAAATTTGGTATTTATCAGTTCCGAAAAAGAAGAAACTACTCCAACTTGATGGTTATCAAAAAATGTATTGTTCATATTTTAGACTAAACAAACTGATCAATCAGTTCTGTGCAAAAATAAGGAATATGAAAACAATAATGTATTTTAATACCCGTTGTGTATTTTGAAGATATTTTTAAATACTGGGTATTAAACTATTGTATTTCTTTGTTAAATAAAATGCCTTTGTTTATCTTAAAAAAGAAATCTATCTAAATGAACTTTGTCTTTCTTAGCGATTAAAACGCAAGGACAGACAAGGAATTTAAAAAAATTACTGGAATAAAGATAAACAAAGCTGTTTCACTTATTTCCGAAAGACAAAATTAAAATGCACAACGAGTATTTTAATCACTAAAACTACTCCTATCCTACCCTTTTATCAACTTGTAATAATATCCATAAACAACTTTTTAGGATCTTGAAATTTATAGGTTTTATAGATATTGGAAAGCAATAAACTTCTTTTATAACTGTATTTTAAAAGTCGGGAAAACCAATTAAACAAAAACTACAAAATATTTTAATCTAAAATCCGTAACTTTGCGCCCTACGAAAAATTTTATGGAAAGTATTCAAGTACACGACAAAACTTTTGTTCCTTATTTAAAGGATGCCGAAATTCAGGAAATTGTAAAGGCAACTGCTCTAAAAATCTATGAAGATTACAAAGACGAAGTACCAGTTTTTATCGGCGTTTTAAACGGTGTTATCATGTTTTTCTCCGATCTTCTTAAACATTATCCGGGACCTTGCGAGATTGCATTTATCCAGATGAGTTCTTATGCAGGAACAGAGTCTACAGGGATTGTTTATCAGAAAATGGAACTAACGAAAGATGTAAAAGACCGTCACATCATTCTTGTAGAAGACATCGTAGATACAGGAAATACTGTTGAAAGTCTTTTTAAATATTTTAATGAAACACAACGTCCGAAATCTGTAAAAATTGCTTCATTCTTATTAAAACCAGAAGTTTACAAAAAGGATTTCAAGTTAGATTATATTGGAAAAGAAATTCCAAACAAATTTGTTTTAGGATACGGATTGGATTATGATGAATTAGGTAGAAACCTATCTGATTTATACCAATTGGAAGACGGACAAATCAACCATTAAACGCTGTTGGCTATGAGCTCACAGCTTTTAGCTTAAAAAGTAAAATAAAGAAATAAATTTAATAATAACTAAAAAAGCTGAAAGCAAAGTTGCAAACCGCCAAAAGCAAGTTGCCCATTGCCCAAAGCAAAACAACATTATGATAAACATTGTTCTCTTCGGTCCTCCAGGAAGTGGAAAAGGTACTCAAGCGCAAAACTTAATCGAGAAATTCAATTTAAAGCAAATCTCAACAGGTGATCTTTTCAGATTCAACATGAAAAATGACACCGAATTGGGAAAATTGGCAAAATCTTACATCGATAAAGGTGAATTGGTTCCGGATCAGGTAACAACAGACATGCTGATTGACGAGATCAGAAAACCAAGCGATGCTGCAGGATTTATTTTCGACGGATATCCTAGAACTGCAGTGCAGACAGAAGCTTTGGAAAAAATAGTGAAAGAAGAACTGAATGACAATATCGACGTTTGTCTTTCTTTGGTTGTTGAAGACACTATTTTGGTTGAAAGATTATTGAAAAGAGGAGAAATCAGCGGAAGATCTGATGACAGCAATGTAGAAATCATTGAAAATAGAATAAAAGAATACTACGCAAAAACAGCAGAAGTAGCCGAACTTTACAAACAACAAGGTAAGTATGTAGAGATCAACGGTGTTGGAGAGATTAATGAAATCTCTGAAAAACTTTTCGCTGAAGTAGAAAAAGTAAAATAAGGAATTAGGGTTTAGGAATTAGGTAATAGTTGTTTACGCTAAATCCTAAGCTCTAAGCCCTAAATCCTAAGTTAAAAATATATGTCAAATTTTGTAGATTACGTAAAGATTCATTGTAAAAGCGGTCACGGTGGTGGAGGTTCTGCCCACCTTCGTCGTGAAAAATATATTCCTAAAGGAGGTCCTGATGGTGGAGATGGTGGTCGAGGCGGTCACGTTATCATGAGAGGAAATGCCCATGAATGGACTTTACTTCCGCTTCGTTATACCCGTCACATCAAAGCTGAGCGTGGACAAAACGGAGCAAAGAACCAATTAACCGGAGCTTTCGGAGAAGATGTTTACATCAACGTTCCGATTGGGACGATTGCTAAAAATGAAGAAGGAGAAGTTGTAGGCGAAATCATGGAAGATGGCCAGGAAATCATCTTAATGGAAGGTGGTAAAGGTGGTAAAGGAAATGAGTTTTTCAAATCATCAACTAATCAAACTCCTCGTTTTGCACAACCAGGAATGGACGGACAAGAGGGCTACATTGTTTTCGAACTTAAAATCTTAGCCGATGTAGGTCTTGTAGGTTTCCCAAATGCAGGAAAATCTACTCTTTTAGCTTCAGTTTCTGCTGCAAAACCAAAAATTGCCAATTACGCATTTACTACTTTAACACCCAACTTAGGAATTGTAGATTACAGAAATTACAAATCTTTTGTAATGGCAGATATTCCGGGGATCATTGAAGGTGCTGCGGAAGGTAAAGGTCTTGGTCACAGATTTTTAAGACATATTGAAAGAAATTCTATCTTATTATTCTTAATTCCTGCAGATTCTGAACACCATTTTCAGGAGTTTAAAATTTTGGAAAATGAATTAAAAGAATACAATCCTGAACTTTTGGATAAAGACTTTATTGTTTCTGTATCTAAAGCTGATCTTTTGGATGATGAATTGAAAAAAGAAATCTCAGCTGAGTTTCCTGAAAACAAAAAGCCTTTGTTTTTCTCAGGGGTTACCGGAGAAGGTCTAATGGAATTGAAAGATGCCATTTGGAAACAATTGCATGGCTAAAAATAATATTGTGCTGTAATCGTTGATTGCAGCACAATTTCTTTTAGAATTCTCCGTTTCATTTTTAAATTAAACTTAAAAAAATTATGACTAAGAATTTTTTTTTAGCCCTTTCGGTCACAATTTCGGGACTTATAAGTGCTCAAACTCAAGAATCTACCTCCGATGCAGGTTTTAAATTTGGCGTAAAATCTGGTTATTCCTTATCAAACATGAAATTTTTTGATGATAAACTGGATTCAAAATCTTATTTCTATGCAGGATTCGTAGCAGAAAAACCTCTTTCATCAAAAGTGGGCATTCAGGCTGAAGTTTTATACACTCAGGTTGGCGGTACAGATTCTCTTCCGTTGGTACAGCTTATTGGCAGCGAAATTGTAGAAATGGGAACTGTTGATTTTAATTATCAATTTACTCAGATTCAGGTTCCGGTTTCTGTAAAATATTATTTTATTCCAAAATTTTCTGCTTCTGCAGGAATGAATTTCGGTTTTAATCTTTCTGAAAAAGTTAAAACCGATGAAATTGTAAATGGTACAGATTCTCAGGATCTAGTTGGCTATAAAAAGCTAAACCTCTTCCCTTTTCTTGGTGCGGAATATAAAATAACAGATAAATTTTTTGTTGACGCGCGATACAATTTCAACTTTTTTGACACTCACAAAAATGGTTTTGAAACAAAAATTGGCTTTCTGCAAGCTGGTTTAGGATATAGATTTAATTAAAACACACAAGAGAAACTCAAAAGGTTTCTCTTTTTATTTGGAATACTTATTGAAAGATATTTTTTAAATTAAAAAAATGAAATATTTACTAAGTCTATTTACAATAATCTTACTATTCTCATGCTCTTCTCAGAAAATATCTACATCAAAATACTCAACCATAGAATATGAAGCTGGAGCTTGTTTCGGTTCTTGTCCGATTTTTAAAATGACGATAAATCCGGATAGAACTGCTGTTTTAGAAGCCGAACATTTTAATTTCTCTAAAGAATTTTCAAAGGGAGAATTTGATAAACCTAGAGAAGGAACTTTTAAAACAACCATTAAAGAAGCTGATTACAAAAAACTGATTACACTTCTTGACGACCTAGATATAAAAAGTCTTAATGAAAAATACGGTTCACGCAATATTACAGATATGCCGACCTCTTATCTTAGAGTAAAGTTTAATGATGGATTATCTAAAAACATAGAAGATTATGGAAAAAGAGGAACTCAAAAATTAAGTATAGTTTACAAATTTTTTGAAGATTTAAAACACAATCAACAGTGGGAAAAAGTACAATAATTTTTGTTAAATTAATTTAAACTATCTTTGCATTATATTTCGCGGCATTCTCAGCCAAATAGTAAATGATTTTACTTAAAAACTCTGTTAAAAAAACATTAGCAGAACTGCTAAAAATGATGAAGTATACTGCTTCGACCGCATTATTTTAATACACAACATACATTTTGTTATTTACAGACTTAAAATTAATTAAGCCCATCTTAGATGCGCTTCAACACCAGGGTTACGAAAAACCAACACCTATTCAGGAACAAGCGATTCCTTCTATATTAGAACACAGAGATGTACTGGGTACAGCACAGACGGGAACAGGTAAAACAGCCGCTTTTGCTATCCCAATTTTACAAAATCTTACCGAAAGAAAAGGACCGAAAGGCAATCATATTAAAGCATTAATTCTTACTCCAACGAGAGAATTAGCAATACAAATTGAAGAAAGCTTCAACGCATACGGAAAAAATTTACCTTTAAAGCAATTGGTGATTTTTGGTGGTGTAAAACAGGGAAATCAAGTTGCAGCACTAAGAAAAGGAGTAGATATCTTGGTAGCAACACCTGGAAGATTACTAGATTTTATTGCACAGGGAATTATCTCGCTTAAAAATCTTGAAATTTTTGTATTGGATGAAGCCGACAGAATGCTTGACATGGGTTTTGTACATGATGTAAAAAGAATCATTAAACTTTTACCTCAAAGAAGACAAACTTTATTTTTCTCGGCAACAATGCCTACAGAAATTCAAAAGTTAGCAGATTCTATTCTGAATACTCCTATAAAAGTTTCTGTAACGCCTATTTCATCTACCGCAGAAACCATTAAACAATCTGTTTATTTTGTAGATAAAGAAAATAAGCTCGATTTGCTTACTCATATTCTGCAAAATAAAATTTCGGGTTCTGTACTGGTATTCTCAAGAACAAAGCATGGAGCTGATAAAATTGCAAGAAAACTACAAGCACATAACATTTCTGCAGAAGCAATTCACGGGAATAAATCACAGAATGCAAGACAAAATGCATTAACCAATTTCAAATCTGGTAAAACCAGAATTTTGGTTGCTACAGATATTGCAGCAAGAGGTATCGATATTGACGAACTGAAATATGTTGTTAATTTTGAACTTTCGGATGTTGCTGAAACCTATGTTCACCGAATCGGAAGAACAGGTCGTGCAGGAGCAGAAGGAAGCTCAATGTCTTTCGTAGACGGATTAGACCTTTTAAACCTAAAGGATACCGAAAAACTGATCGGAATGAAAATTCCTGTGGTAAAAGATCATCCTTTTCATACCGATAACTTGGTTGTAGAGAAAAGAGATTCAAACAACAAACCTTTTACACCGAGACCAAAAGCAGCAAATCCTGGTCAACAGAGAAAAGATGTTGGTTTTAAAAAGCCAAATAATAAAAGTAATTTCGCTAGAAAGAAATAATCAAAAAAAGTCATTCAGATTTTCTGAATGACTTTTTTATTGCAAATACAGTTTAGTTTTTCAATTGAAAAACTGATACAGAATCATACTGCGGTTGCCATGTTTTTATCGGGTTGGCATATGATTTTATTTTGGTCAATTCACTTTCTTTCAAACTGTCAATAATTGTTTTTCTTAAGGTATTTCTTAGTTTAAAAACATAATCATCAGTACGGCTGTCTACATGAAGTGCCAGAAAGCCTTGTGTCTCATGCTTTGTATGAAAATGAGTTGGAAAAAGAAGGTATTTAATCTTATTTTTAATCATGAAATTTTTGAAGTTACCTGATCTCATATCATCAAAATATTTTTTATTCCCCACCAATCCATCTGCAGGTATGACATTAAAATCTGAATAAAAAGCAAATTTACCCGGAAAATCATAGACATAGATACGTGTCTTTTTCGGAATGTTCTGTTCAAATTCCTTGGCAGTCTGTCGTACAAGGTCATTTGATTTTTTTTCAAATTTAGAATGGCTTGCAAAGACATTATTCTGAATACTGAAGCTTGTTGTAAGTTTTAACCAAGCAATTCCACAAACAAAAATCAATGTCCCCGCAAAGATAATTTTATCAAAAGCCAGCTTCTCAAAAGTCTTATTAGAAAAGCTATTGGCAACGTCGTAAATAAATAAACCGCAGAAAAACATTTGAGAGACAAAATACCATTGTCCTATTTCAGATTGAAAAAATAAGTTATAAAATAGTTGTAATAAACTACCTATTAAAAAAGCCAGCTTAACATTTCTGTATTGATCTTTCTTATTAAAAATCAAAAAAACAAAATATAAAATACCTAAAAGAATAAATAATTTTTGAAATATACCAAGATCCATATACTGCTGAATATGGGGAAAGGAACTCTTTATTCTTCCACTAATTGGTACAGCAGCATCAAAATAATAGTAATTTGATATGATGTAAGGAACTGCCAAAACTGAAAAACCAATAAGCATTTTTACAAGACTTTTGATGCTCCATTTTCTGAAATTCCAATACAAAAAACCAAAAGGCAAAAGCACAAAAATATGGTCTAATCTTGCTAAAAAGACCAAACTGCAAATTACTCCAAATGCAAAATCATTGGTAAATTTCCTGCACATGAAAAATATGATCAAGCTAAAAGTAAAAAATGTAAGATGTGCTTCAATTAAATACAGTGTTCCGAGGCTAAAAAACATCAAACAATAAAACCCTAAGCTCAGAATTTTGCCGACTTTACTTTCTTTTAAAACAGTCTTTTCTAAAAGAATGTATCCAAATAAGACCAATAAAACCTGAAAAAGCCACAGGATATTTAATGCAAAAAATTTATCCGAAGGATTAATCAACTCTGCTATCACACAAAAAACCATCCATAGAGGATGAAATCCGTTGGTAAGATATAAATCATTAAATCCCATGAAACCATGATTCACGATATTATAAGCAATCTGAGGATAGAAAAACCCATCATCTGAAGGAAATTTAGACGGATTTCCCAAGAAGAAAACGGAAGAAAGTAATAATAAATAATGAAAATTCTTTTTAATAAACTCCATGTTTAATGATAATAAATTTTTAGTTTGTGGTTTTGGCCAGGTTATCCGATAAACAATAACAATAACCAATAATAGCAAATGGCAGCGATGAAGCTAAATAAGTAATCCCTAAATTATTATAGACAATTCCACTTAATGAAGATTCTATGAGAAAACTTCCAATTAAGAGAAAATATATAATGGCTGAATAAAAAAATATCTGTTGAATGTTTTGAATGAAACGAGAAATTACAACTGTCACAATTAAAAATATCAACATAATATATCCACTGCCCTGCCCTTGAGTTTTAAGCGGGTTGAATTCCTGAAGATACTCAAAACTTTTGACTGGTAAAATAACGGTTGATAAAAGCAAGCTAAAGCTTATTAGAAAACCAATAATAGATTTTAATTTTTCGGAATGGTTTGCTTTAAAAAAAGGATTTAAAAGAAATAATATGATCGGAATAACTACAAGACTTCTCGTAAGACACAGAAAGCCTAAAATAAGACCCAGTAAAAGTGGTTTTTCGAAATAATTACCTGAAAATTTTTTATGCCAGAAAATAATAAAAGCAGCGGTGAATATAAATGATGATATAAAGTCGCTTTTGCACACAATCTCATAAATAAAAGACAATGATGTTACCAGTAAAAAAGAGGCAATAAATCGGGTGTTATTATTTGAAAAAAAACTAAAAACTGAGGCTACAAATATTATAAACGCAGCAATCTGAAGATAGCCAACATTTCCTAC
>NZ_LELA01000130.1 GCF_001677955.1 Chryseobacterium sp. BGARF1 | reverse complement strand
AATGATTATCGTTGAGAAATTTGATGAGCACATTCTTTATATAATAATATAACTTTATTTTACAGGTCGCTCCTAAGGAGCTTTATATCTACTTACATTTTCCTGCTATGAACAGGGAGCTCCGAGTGGAGCTTTAAAAAATTGAGTAAAAATCAAAGAGGTTCAAAAAAACTCTAAAATAGGTTCTTCTTTATATGATGGGCAGAACTTTACTCTTTTGCCTTTTTACATTTATCTTTTTACTTCTTAACCCCTTCCCTAGCCCGGATTGAACGGCATGTTTGAGCTCTTTTTGCTAAAAAGGAAAGGCAAGGTGCAAAAAAGCGAGGAGGGAAAGCCGGATTAAGCTACTGAAAATACCAGACTCAGAAAATGTAAAGAATATTGATATAGCTCATCCAAAGCACTTTTAATAAAAGCTTTGCTTATTGCTTATTGCTTATTGCTTATTGCTTATTGCTTATTGCTTATTGCTTAT
>NZ_LELA01000129.1 GCF_001677955.1 Chryseobacterium sp. BGARF1 | reverse complement strand
TTGTGCATCAAATGTGGCAGACAGATTTTACTTATTTCAAGATCATTGGCTGGGGATGGTACTATCTGAGCACGATTTTGGACGATTACAGCCGCTACATCATTCACTGGGAGTTATGCGATTCGATGAAAGCTGAAGATGTGAAACGAACGGTGGATACAGCCATTAAAAAAGCGAAATTAAAGACAAAAGTTAAACCGAAACTGCTCTCAGACAATGGTTCCTGCTACGTCTCCAATGAGTTGAAAAGCTATCTGAAAGACGATTTAAGGATGAAACAGGTTCACGGAAAACCGATGCATCCTCAGACCCAGGGCAAGATCGAGCGTTATCACAGAACGATGAAAAAAGTAGTGAAACTAAATCATTTTTATCACCCCGAAGAACTCATTCAAGCACTGGAAAAATTTGTAGAAAACTACAATAACAAGCGCTATCACGAGTCGATAAATAACCTCACTCCAGCAGATGTGTACTTCGGAAGATCAGAACATATTTTGGAAAAAAGAAAGCAGATAAAAGAAGAATCCATCCGAAAAAGAAGACAAATGTATAACCAACAAAAATTGGTAAGTTTATAAATCGAAAATACTCCTTCAGGATTTAAACTAAAATGTCTAAAGTAGTTTGAAGACGTACATAATTACATCAAATTAAGTAGTTATAAAGAACGTATATAATCCACTTCCCTACTTTAATAATCCTTTACAAACTCTGATCATTTTCCCAAAACTAATTCAGATATTATACGCAACTCTAACTATTTTAAAACATTCAGCTAGGATACCTTTTTCCAGAAACTTAAAAACCCATTGCAGGCAGAGTCCACAAATTCAAAGTTTGTT
>NZ_LELA01000128.1 GCF_001677955.1 Chryseobacterium sp. BGARF1 | reverse complement strand
AACCTCTTTTAAATCGCTTTAAAAGAGGTTGCTTTTTATCTTATTTTTTGGAATAACGGAAAAACTAAAGAGTTGTGCAACGGTTACCTATGTTACCTGCAGTTTAAATTTTGAATTCAAAGTTGTGAGGTATAGTTGTTTCCGAAAATGATATTTCTTGGTCGATATTTGTCAATGATTTGCGGATTTTGATTTTACAAACAAATCTTTTATCGTCTTCAATTTTCAAGTCAATTACTTCAATAATTTGGCTAAACATTTTGTAATCAATTTTAGCATTAGTTTTTAGACCATTTATATTTGTTATATCGCCCTTCGAAATTGCTCTTTGTACTGTTTGCAACCATTCAACTATCTGAAATTTAAGGTGCTTACTTAAATCAATTTTAATCTGAGGTACAGAAGATTTCAATATAGAAATAAGCTCTTCGTAATTCGTTTCTAATTCACAAGTGTCAGTAGAAGCTAAAATGTAATCACGTTCTGTATGAAATGATGTGTTTTTATCTTTGTCTGTAAAGTTTAAGTAATCAATTTTTGTCTGAGTATAGTAGTGTTCTATTTCTCCTTTTGGAAATATAAAGATATTTGCAGCTTTAAAAGCTGTGAGCAAATGATCAAATCTTGAAAGTATGTAATTGATTTCTCCTTGATGTACTGGAGATAGTTCAGCAGATATCTTTTCTTTAATTTTTATTAGAGCTATTAGCATTGAAGTAATTACAGAGTTTCTTTTATCGGCTACTCCAATTATTGGTTTCAAGAAGTCAATTAAATGATTTACATCTGCATCTGGAACTGTTTTAGTAATAAGTTCATCAGCAATTAATTTTAGTTTTTGGTCTAATTCACCAATGAGTTTAGATAAATCCGTACCTAATCCATTATCTTGAATATGCTTTGTGCAATGTTCATCACCTTGTGCTACTTCTCTTAATTTTCCTTTAAAAAATGCATCTAAATCGGCAATAATTCTTGCTTTGATATTTAATTTTTTGCAAAGTCTAAAGAAAACTGCTAACTCATCTTTACCACCGACATCAATAATACTTGAGCCTGATGCACTAATGTTATAATCAAGTTTGTCAAAGAGTAAAGTTATAATTTGTTGGTCGGTATATCCTTCAACAAATACTGGATTAGGTGAAAAGAAAAATTGCTTATGATGTGTGTTAAACCGAGGTAAAAACTTTCTTAATATATATTCATCTTGTCCATCTAAAGTGTCAACGTAATTCGGTGGTTCATTGTAATGACATACAAGAATGCTTTTTAAATCGTCAATACTACGTAAATCCAAAAAGTAAGGCGAATGTGTAATGATAAAAAACAATTTTTTCGTTGGGTCAACTTTAGGGTCGCCTGCAAATTTTCTAATTTCAGCTAATAAAAAAGATTGAAATTGAGGATGTAAATGTAGTTCTGGCTCATCAAGTATAAGACAGTGTATACTTTCATCATATAGAAATGTTAGAAGTGTAATTAACTCCTTTAGACCATGGCATTCCTTTTCCTTAAGCCCATATTCTGCACCTCCCAAATTATTTTGAATTTTAGGTTTAAGATATCCTCCCTCTTCAACTAAACGAATTGTTTTATTAAAAATATCGGATAATAAAGCTTCTATTTTAATTCTGATGTCAAGTCGTTCTTTAAGTATAATAAACGCTGAGGATGAAAGACCGAAACTTTCTCCGTCGGATTTCAGATATTCAAAAGTAGAAATATTTAATCCGCTATCTAAATTACTATATCCAAAATTTGAGTAGTTTTGTTTCTCAAAACCGCTTAATCTCTCTGCATTTAAAAGTCTAGCTTTATAACCACTACTATAAAGTTTATTTTTTAATTGGTCAGCAAAAAGTGATTTGCCTGTTCCGTTAGGGCCAACGATTAAATTAATTTCTCCCCAATCATTTTTAATAAATGTCTGTGTTGCCCAAAGTTCTGTCAGGCTTATTTCTATTGGTATGTTAATCATTTTGTATCGATTAAATTGCAGGTAACGTTTGGCTTCACGCAATGCGTCAATCCAAAATATATTTTTTCTAAAAATAAATAATATCCACACGCAAAACAATTTATTTCTACTCTTATTGAAAAAAAACTATAATTCTCGATACAAAATTCTTTCAGAATCTCAATCGAACTGAGGAAAGAAATAATTGTAAGCATTCCTCTCATCTCTGCTCTTTATCTTTGACCGCTCATCCCGATTTCATATATTTGTTGATTATTCAAAATATGGAGGCAACACAAGATAAAAGGCTTTTTCTCATCGATGCGTATGCGATGATTTTCAGAGGATATTATGCATTGATCAGAAGTCCAAGAATTACAAGTTCAGGAATTGATACATCTGCAATTTTTGGTTTTACGAATTCTTTGATTGAATTAATCAGAAGAGAAAAACCTACTCATTTAGCGGTTGTGTTTGATGTTGGTAAGGCAAGTGTAAGAACAGATGATTTTGCAGAATACAAAGCCAACAGAAGTGAAACTCCAGAAGCAATAAAAATTGCAGTTCCTTATATTCACAGAATTTTAGAGGCGATGCACATTCCTTATTTGGGAGTAGAAGGCTATGAAGCTGATGATGTTATCGGAACAATTGCGTGCAAAGCTGAAAAAGAAGGATATACCACATTTATGGTAACTCCGGATAAAGATTTTGCCCAATTGGTGACCGATAAAATTAAAATGTATAAGCCATCGTCAAAAGGTGGCGAAATTGAAATTTTAGGTGTTGAAGAGGTCAATGCAAAATACGGAATTAAAAATCCAAAACAAGTCATTGATTACTTGGCAATGATGGGTGATGCTGTAGATAATATTCCCGGATTGGATGGTGTTGGTGAAAAAACAGCCATGAAATTCTTACAGGAATTTGGAAGCATTGAAAATCTTTTAGCCAATACAGACAAACTGAAAGGTAAAATTAAAGAAAAGATAGAGGCTTCAGCAGAACGTGGTATTTTATCTAAAAAACTAGCAACTATTATTTGCGATGCACCGGTAGAATTTCATCAGGAGCAATACGATTTGGAAACTCCGGATTTTGAAAAAGTAAAAATTGTTTTCGACGAAATAGAATTTACAAGATTATACGAAAACCTTTATCGTGCTTTTGCGCCGGCTCAGACCGCAACAGTAACTGCAGATGTGACAAAAGAAACTGCCGAAACTCCTCAACAGAAAGTGGCAGCGGCAGTGGGCCAACTCGATCTTTTTGCAACGTATGAAGAGCTTGACCAGGCAACTACTACAAAATCTACAATCACAGATAACGATCATTTATACCAGTTTGTAGACAATCCGAAAGCGCAGAAAATTTTAGTTCAAAACTTATTACAGCAAAAAGCAGTTTGTTTTGATACTGAAACGACTTCCCTAAACGAGCTGGAAGCCGAATTGGTAGGTATGAGCTTTTCTTACAAGAAAGGTTTGGCATATTATATTCCGTTTTCTGAAGATAAGGGTGAAGTTTTACAGACATTAGAAATTTTTAGACCTTTCTTTGAGAAGGAAGATTTGGTAAAAATCGCACACAATTTAAAATACGATTATAAAGTTCTTCAGCAATATAATATCACGGTAAAAGGAGCAATGTTCGACACGATGATCGCTCATTACCTTTTAAATCCTGACGGAAGACATGGGATGGATTACCTTTCTGAAGTTTATTTAAATTATAAACCGGTTTCCATTGAAACGATTATTGGTAAAAAAGGTAAAAATCAGGGTAGTTTCAGAGATGCTGATTTGCGTACGCAAACCGATTATGCAGCAGAAGATGCAGACATTACTTTTCAGTTATATGAATTGTTTGCGCCTCAGCTAAAGAAAGAAAATTTAGAAGATCTTTTCTTCAATATCGAAATGCCGTTGATGGAAGTTTTAGCTAAAATGGAACTGGCAGGAATTTCTTTAGATGAAAAATGGCTAGCTCAGGAAAGTATTGATCTTGAGAACGATTTAAGACAATTAGAATCTAAAATATTTGAAATTTCGGGTGAAGAATTTAATATGAATTCACCGAGACAGTTGGGAGAAGTTTTATTTGAAAAAATGCAGCTCGACCCGAAAGCTAAAAAAACCAAAACCGGACAATACGCAACTTCTGAAGATATTTTACAGAAATTATCTTCAAAGCACGAGATCATTCAGCATATTTTGGAATACAGAACCTATCAGAAACTGAAATCGACCTATGTTGATGCATTGCCGTCACAAATCGATAAAGACGACAATAGAGTTCATACCAATTTCTCACAAACTACGGCTGCAACAGGCCGTTTGGCGAGTGTAAATCCGAATTTACAAAATATTCCGATTCGTACGTTGAGAGGTCAGCAAATTCGTGGAGCTTTTGTTTCGGGAGAAGGAAAGAAAATTATTTCTGCCGATTATTCTCAGATAGAATTGCGTCTGATTGCCGAAATTTCCGGTGAAGATAATATGATCAAAGCGTTTCAGGATGGTGAAGATATTCACGCTTCTACGGCAGCTAAATTATTTAAAATTCCATTGGAAGAAGTTTCCAAAACGCAGAGAAGTCAGGCAAAAACGGTCAACTTTGGTATTATTTACGGACAAGGAGCTTTTGCTTTGGCAGAACAAACCGGAATGTCGAGAACGGAAGCGAAGCAAATGATCGAAGCGTATTTTGAAACCTATCCAAAATTAAAAGCTTACATGGCTGAACAGGTTGCTAAAGCTCGTGAACAAGGTTATGTAGAAACGATTTTGGGAAGAAAACGTCATTTAAAAGATATCAATTCAGGGAACTTTGTGGTAAGAGGTCATGCTGAAAGAAATGCTGTGAATGCTCCGGTTCAGGGAAGCGCGGCAGATGTTGTAAAAATGGCGATGATCAAAATTGATAAAGAATTGGTAGCTCAAGATCTTCAGACCAAAATGCTTCTTCAGGTACATGACGAATTGTTGTTTGAGGCACCAATCGAAGAAGTTGAAGCTGCTACAAAACTGATCAAAAAAGAAATGGAAAGCGCTATTGAAACGCAGGTTCCGTTACTGGTTGAGGTTGGAGTAGGGAAGAACTGGTTGGAAGCGCATTAACATGGGAATTAATATGACCAAGCATTTTATACAACTATTTTGTGTACTTTCTTTCTGCTTTGCTACTGCGCAAAATGTAAAATATTTTGATGAAAACTGGAAAGAAACGAGTAAGGAAAATGCGAGCTTTTACAGAACCTTAAAGAGTAATCAGGGGCTATTTGAAATAAACGATTACTATATTAATGGCAATATTCAGTTTAAAGGATTTGCTTCCAATAATGTTGAACCGTTTATCTACAACGGATTGTTAACATGGTACTATATAAACGGAGAAATTGAAAGTAAGGTTAACTTTAAAGACGGAATTCAAAATGGGCTTTATGAAAAGTTTTATACTAATGGTAAATTAGATAATACGGTGATGTATCTCAATGGTAAAAGAGATGGATCGTATAGAGAATATTATGATTCTGGCGAACTTCAGGGAAAAATGACTTATGTTAATGGTAAAAAAGAAGGTAGATCTATAGAATATTATAAAGACGGAAAGGAAAAATTTGTTCGTAATTTTAAGAGTGACTCTTTAGATGGGAAATTCTCGGCTTATTGGGAAAATGGAAATCTTAAAGCTGATGGATTTTATGTGAATGGTGTTTTTCAAAATAAGTATACAGAATATTTTGAAGATGGAAAAGTAGCCGCAACAAGTAATATTATTAACGGAAAAATGGATGGAGAATATCTGATCTATTTTGATGATGGTAAACTTAAAACTCTCATTACCAATAAGGATGGAGTTATGAATGGTAAATATGAAGTTTATAACAGAAGTGGAAATCTTTTTAATAAAGGAAATGCCATGAACGGTTATCAGGAAGGTGAATGCTTCGATTATTACTACGAAGGTGAGCTAAGAAAAAAATATTTCATAAAGAATAAAAATGTTGACGGCAAATATCATGAATATTTCCGTGATAAAAAGGTTTCAACTGAAGGAGAATTTAAAGATGGCAAAGCATTAAAATACAATTCAATTTCTTTGAGAAAAGAAAACGGAAAAACAGTTTCAGCAGAAATGACCCTTAAAGATGGTGTGGAAAACTGGAAATTTTATAATGATAAAATTTTAGTGGTAGAAGCATTTTATAAGGATGGATTTAAATCGGGTCTGTGGAAAATTTATTCAAAAAAAACAGGTAAACTTCTACAGACGAGAGATCATAAAAACAATCAAAAGGATGGTGAGCAGTATCTTCAAACCACAAGGATTGAAAATTTTGATCCTTTTCTGTTTCTGTCAGATAGGTTTATGCTGAAGCAATCCATTTTAGATATTAATTCAAACGACGTTCTGATTAATACTATAAATGATGAAGATGTAAATGTTTTGATATCCTCATTGTAGAATTAATTTTAAAATGAAAATGATAGTATCATGTGATACTATCATTTTTAATATTCAAACTCAATTCCTCCAACATAAGTTAAAGAAAAATCATCATTTTCTATAGATTTTGGTGTTGGAATTTGTCCTTGGCTTACGAAAACCAAAGAGTTGATATCAAATTTAAGATTCATTTCATTCAATCTGTTGTATAGAACGGGAAGCCACTGGTCAGCAAAAGAATATTCAGAAAAATGCTGAATACTTTGTTCAAAGCCGTATTCCATTAAATCCTGATCAAACCAGATGGTGTCTTGTGATTCTGCAAATTTTGAAATATAAGTGTCATCAGATTCTTCTTCGATGTAGTAATTCTCATCTTCCTCTACAAACTGGAAAAAATCTTTTTCTGTTCTGAAATTTCCTGCCCAAAAATCTAAAACCTGTGTATTCATAGTATTTATTCAAAGCTCAAAGGTAAGAATATAGTTTTTGTATTCAAAAATTTAGATAAGTTTTGTAATTGTTTTTTCCGTCACTTCGAGTAGCGCAGCGTATCGAGAAGTTATTTATCATTTAGTTTTCGATACAAAATTATTGCAGAATTTCACTCGAATTGCCGAATATTAATAAGAATATTAAACCTTCAAAATTCCCCTAAAAGCTCTCGCCGCATAGTATGAATTGGCACCATTGTGATACACAAAAACGGTATTGTATCGACGGTCGCAGAATATAGCTCCACCTAATTCTCTAATCTCTTTTGGCGTTTTCACCCAACTTGAAGTTTTCAAATCAAATTCTCCTAAAGTCTGCAAATAACGATACTGTTCCTCAGATAGAATTTTCACACCCATTTCTTGGGCAACAGTAATAACATCATTTTGCGGTTTGTTTTCTTTTCGGGAATCTAAAGCTTCACGGTCGTAGCATAAACTTCTTCTGTTCTTTGGAGTTTCGGTAGAACAGTCGAAGAAAATATATTCATCAGTTTTTTCATCATAATCTACAACATCAGGTTCTCCACCAGAGTTTTCCATTTGATAAAGTGACCATAATTTTGATGGGTCAGAATTTAATTTCTCCTCAATTTTTGTCCAGTCCAGATTTTCATGACGGTTTTTATTTTTCTCGAAGCGTTGTTGCAGAATATCAAGAAGCTCTATGGTTTCTTTTTCTGATAATTGTTTTTTTTGTGACATTTTCTTAAGTTTTTTTAGGTTTAAAACTACGGGAACTTGATCAGTTTGTCATTTGGTAGATCATATTCATAGATCGTATCAGTTTCAGGATCGATATA
Source organism: Chryseobacterium sp. BGARF1 (assembly GCF_001677955.1). Classification (GTDB taxonomy): domain Bacteria; phylum Bacteroidota; class Bacteroidia; order Flavobacteriales; family Weeksellaceae; genus Chryseobacterium. The sequence goes on along the minus strand of NZ_LELA01000128.1, from coordinate 30,340 downwards.
CAGCCATTGAAATGTATTGATCTTGTGTTCAGATTCGGTATAAATTCCTAAGACATAATATTCTTTATTCTCTTTAGTTTGTTTTTCAACAGAATAGGCGAGAGCATTTCTGTTTTTAACGAATAGTTTGATCAAATCTTTCTTTGAATTGGCGATATAATATTCTGCAAGTTGGTGTAAATGATCTAGATAAGTACTTGAGATTTCATTTTCTTTTGAGTAATGATATTTAATTGGCTGATCATATTCTTTTCTAAATTTTGAAACTTTTCCGTCTTTTATTTTTTTTGCGGAAACGATCTATTCTGCATTTTGTTGAATTTCTTTTTTTCTAACAGTCTTTTTATCTTTATTCTTTTCCGGACCGGGACTGCACGAAATACAATAGATCAAAAGTGAAAACGCAACAATTTTCTTCATATTATTTTGACTTGGATCTCAAAAATAATAAAATTTTTTATGTAGATGACATTTTTTTAACCGCAAAAGAATCAAAAGAAATGATTAAAAAACAGAAATTCAAAAGCTTACAAAATATAAAAACCTGAGTTACTAATAGTTTTGTAAGCTTTTGATATACTTAAGTCTAGTAAAATATTTTGACTCTTTTGCGGTAAAGTATTTTTTTTCATTTACTCAATAACATGTAATTTGACCTGATTTGATAATTTCAAGATATCTTTTTTCCATTTTCGCTTTCTGAAATAGTTTTTTCTAAACGTGATATCTGCGTTTTCTCTTGTTTTGCACTCATGATCCAATGGATCATTACTTTTTTGTAAGATGGAGCCTGTTCTTCAAAAAATTCCCAGGCTTTTTTATTGGCTTTAAACTGATCTTCGTATTCTGATGTAAGTTTTGAAGGTTCTTTTTCGTGAGAATAGATTCCTGATCTTTCTTCTTTTCTAAGCTTGAATGCTTCCAAACCAGCTTCCTTCATCAATCCGGCTTTGGTAAGTTCTTCGATCTTTTTAATATTCACAATACTCCAAGTACTCGTCGGTTTTCTTGGTGTGAAACGGATGCTGTAGCTTTCTTCATCGATTGATCTTCTTACGCCGTCAATCCAGCCAAAACATAAAGCTTGATCTACAGATTCAGACCAAGTTATTGAAGGCTTTTTGGTTCCGACTTTATAGAAACCGACCAATAATTCTTGTTCAGTTTTATGGTTTTTATCGAGCCAGTCTCTGAGATCTTGTGGTGTTGGAAAGAAGGTTGGTTGCATTAGTTTTTTTAATTTAGATTTTAAGGGTTTTTAAAATCATTAAAAACTTTCTGATTACTTTCAGAATCATCTGGTATATAAGTTTTCATAATTGGATAAACTGGTGAATCAGTTTGACCAGGGAATTCTAAACCGAAACTCTTCCATCCAGTATTCCATAACAATATAAGTTCTTCCCAATAGGGAATTTTTTTATTTCTATCAAATTTATAATCATCATCATGAATTTTCTTTGCTTCTTCATTAAGTACAGAATAGCTCTGCTGATCTTCCTCATCATATTCTTCCGTCCAAATATCTAAATGATAATTTAATTCATTTAATAAGTAAGTTCTTAAGCTCCATCCATAAATAATAATATCAGAACCCCAGATAGACAGAATTGGTTTATATTTTAAATTAGAATTGCTAATAATAAATCGGTGAGATGTTAATGGAAGCAGCGTTGGGGAATGATTGTACCAATCTGTAAATATTTTTGTTTTTTCTTCTTCCGAATCTGGTTTTTTACCCCAAGATTTTAGCCACACTCCGTTTCTACCTACTACATCTCGAAGAATGGTTTCGTAGGGCCAATTTAATTTTTCTTTGATTTCTTCGTGATCTTCTAACCAATTATAAAAAAAAGGATACTCAGTTATTTCATCACCCCATTCATCTTTATTTTCAATTATTTCTTTTCTGTCTATAGTGTGTAGGATTTCTAAAAATTCCCTATGCTCAGGAGTAAATTGTATTGAGTATTTTTTCTCAACTTCATTTATTTGATTATTGGTCATCCCAATCCATTGAGCTCCTTGTATCCATTTTTTACAAAAATCTCCACTCCAAGTTTTTTCAGTTTCTTTTTTAATCCAATGAAGGAATTCAGTAAAATTTTCGGGAATGTTCATTTGTTTTTAGATTAAATATATCATAATTTTTTAAATTATAAGATGTCATTTTGTCTTATGAACTCTTATTTCACAGGATATTTTATCGCTTTATTAAGCTCAATAGGATTATTATGTTGACGGATATATTCCTGCTCTTCTCGAATTAAAGGTACTAGTTCTTCAGGTTTGGTGTAGTGTTTTCCTCCGTCCTCATAACTTTTTACTGTTCCATTTTTCATTTCTGCTCTTATTTCCTGCAAAGGATCGTTATAATATTCAAGAGATTTTTTTAGATATATTTTCTCACTTATCGGAAGCGGTTTGTTTCCATAACGAAGTTCCAGAAAGTTTGATGTATCGTATGTCTTTTCTAATTTTTTACTTTTAACAAGAGCAAAACTATATTGGTTGCGATCGTCTTCCAACAAAACGATGAGACCCGGTAATCCTGTGAATTTATAGGGACCTTCTGAAAGCGGGATCTCTTTTGTAAACCAAGCCGTCCATTTTCTGCCTCCAAAATTTGCGTTTGCTTGCTGAAGGTCAAAGTGTAAATATTTTTTAGTTTTATCAGACAATTTCCATTGTATCAAATCTTCGGTAGGATAAGAATAAAGCTGATTGTCTATAAAAGTATGATTGATGTTCTTATTTGAATTTTTCTTTCTGGTTACAGGAATCTGGCTTGTCCAGTTGGTAAGCTGCGAATGATTTGCTTTATTGATGGAATCTTTTTCCAGAAAGGTATTATCATAATATTTTGTTTCATTAGGATTAACATCCAAAACCATAAAAACTTTCTGATGTTCAGTTTGAGTAGAATCTTCTTTAAACTTTACCTCGTAGAAAAAGCGGTTGGTTTGTGCAGTACTCAAACTGAAAAAGAATATAAATAAAAATAAGGAAGCTTTCATATCAATTAACAATTAAATTATCTAAGATAATAATTTTCCCTATAATAGGATTTAAATTTATTTTGTGTGTTTAAAATATCAGTATACCTATATTAAGAGTTAAAAATAATAATTTTTAAATTGAAATTATAGTTGTTAAATTGAATGATTTCTCAGCAGATTAGATTTTTAAAGTTTATACAAATCATAATCATAGATTTAATATAATCAATTGTGGCAACTCTTATTTTTTGATTGCGTAAATTTGTAAGATGTTCTAAAATTTTAGAGCTTGTAAAATGAAAATATGACTGACAAAAAGTACGCAGAAACTCATCATACCGACAAAAATAACTACGATTATATTACCATTACCAACGACGAAAATAAAGTAAGAATTTATACTCTTAAAAATGGTTTAAAAGTTTTTCTTGCCCAAAATTTCGACGCACCGAGAATTCAGACCTTTATTCCGGTGAGAACGGGAAGCAACAACGATCCTTCTGATAATACCGGTTTGGCGCATTATTTAGAGCATATGATGTTTAAAGGAACATCAAAAATTGGAACTCATAACTGGGAACAGGAAAAAGTTTTGATTGAAAAGATCTCAGATCTATACGAAGAGCATAAAGCTGAACAAAATCCTGAGTTGAAAAAAGAAATTTATCAAAAGATCGACGAAATTTCTCAGGAAGCAAGTCAATATGCGATTGCCAATGAATACGATAAGGCAATTTCTTCTTTAGGAGCGAGCGGAACCAATGCACATACCTGGTTTGACGAAACAGTTTACAAAAATAATATCCCCAATAATGAGCTTGAAAAATGGCTTAAAGTGGAAAAAGAACGTTTTTCAGAAATTGTTTTGAGACTTTTCCACACCGAACTGGAATCTGTTTATGAAGAATTCAACCGCGCACAGGATAACGATTCCCGATTGGTGAATTACGAATTGATGGATGCACTTTTCCCGACTCATCCAAACGGACAACAAACGACTTTAGGAAATCCGGAACATTTGAAAAATCCTTCTATGAAGGCGATTCACAAATATTTTGATGAATATTATGTTCCTAATAATTACGCAATCGTCTTGGTTGGAGATCTAGATTTTGAAAAAACGGTTGTATTAGTTGATGAATATTTTGGTCAAATTCCGTACAAAGAATTGCCGAAGAAAGATCTAATTATTGAAAAACCACTGACTGAAATTGTAGAAAGAACGGTAAAAAGCCCGACAACACCAAGACTTCAGTTAGCCTGGAGAACCGACAGTTACGGAACCAAAGAAGCGATGCTTGCCGATATTACAGCTAATATTTTGAGCAACAGGGGAGAAGCAGGTTTGCTGGATCTGAACATCAATCAGACTCAAAAAATGCTTTGGGCTCAAGCGTATTCTTTAGGTTTAAAACAGTACGGATATTTTTCTTTGGTTGCGGTTCCTAAAGAAAATCAGACTTTATCTGAAGCTAAAGAAATGATGTTGGAGCAGATCAAGTTATTGAAAAAAGGAGATTTTCCCGATTGGATGCTTCCTGCCATCATCAATGATTTTAAACTGCAGAGATTAAAAGGTCTTGAAACTGCAGAAGGTCTTGCTACAAATCTTTATGACACTTACATTAAAGGCCGAACCTGGGAAGAAGAATTGAATGAAATGGATGAATATGCTTCTTTTACAAAACAGGATATTATCGATTTTTCGAATGCATTTTTCAAAGATAATTATGTTGTTATCAATAAAGAAAAAGGAGTTAATGACCAGCTTTTAAGAGTTGAAAATCCGGGAATTACACCGATCAAGATCAATCGAGAAGCACAATCAGAGTTTTTGAAGGAAATTCTAGCCGATAAAACGGAAGATATTCAGCCTGAATTTATTAATTATCAGGAAGAAATTAAAACTGATGCAGTTCAGGGCAAAAAAATAAGTTTTGTTAAAAACAAATACAACGAAATTGCTCAGGTGCATTTTATTTTTCCTTTCGGAAGTGATCATTATAGAGATTTGGCTATTTCTACGCAGGTTTTACAGTATTTGGGAACAGAAAAATTTTCACCTGAAGATTTAAAGAAAGAATTTTTCAAAATCGGAATCAGCAATGATTTTAAAACACATTCAGATCAGCTTACCATTTCTTTAAGCGGATTAGAATCTAATATTGAAAAAGGAATTTTATTATTGCAGCACTGGATGTATAATGCAAAACCTGATCAGGAAATTTACAATCAGTTTGTAGAAACCATTCTTGAGAACCGTGAAGCAATCAAAAAAGATAAAAACCGCATCATGACGGCATTGACAACTTATACAAAGCTTGGAGAAAATTCAAGATTTTTGGATGTCATTTCAAAAGATGAGCTTGAAAGTGCAAAAGTGAAAGAGTTTACCGACCGCATGAAAAATCTGTTTAGTTTCCCGTACCAGATATTCTTTTATGGAAAAGATTTCGAAGGTTTTAAAAGCTATATCCCCAATTATATTTCGAGTGAAGATTTTACCGTTTCAGAACCTAAAAAATATTCAGAACAGGAAACTTCAGGAAAGGTATATTTTACCAATTATGATATGGTTCAGATGGAAATGAGTAAGATTGGGAAAAGCAACAACGTAAATCCTGAAAACTTTGGAAAGATCAACGTTTTCAATGAATATTTTGGTCGCGGTTTATCATCAATTGTATTCCAGGAAATTCGCGAAAGCAAGAGTTTGGCTTATTCTGCTTATGTTTCTTATTCGCCAAATTCAGAGCTGAATCATCCGGATTATATCACAACCTACATCGGAACTCAACCTGATAAATTACAGATTGCTGTTGATACAATGACGGATTTGATGGATAAGCTGCCCGAAGTTCCGGTTCAGTTTGAGAATGCTAAAAATTCTGCTTTAAAACAGATTGCATCAACCAGAATTACAAGAACAAATATTTTCTTTAATACCTTGAGGTTGAAAAAGCTGGGGATTGACTATGATTTCAGAAAAGATATTTACAATCAAATCGAAAACTTAAATTTTGAAGAAATTAAACAGTTTTATCAGACTGAAATAAAACCAATTCAGTTCAATACAGCGATTATCGGGAAAAAGGAAAACCTGAATTTGGAAGCGGTAGAGCAAATGGGAACTTTTGAAGAAGTAGGTTTAAAAGAAATTTTTGGATATTAAAAAATATTCTAAAAAGATAAAATTAAAACAGGCTGTTTCATTCATTGAAACAGCCTGTTTTTTGTTGTGAAAAATTTTCAGATCACATAGAAATTTCTACGTAATTTCCTTCGGGATCTAAAACAACACTTTCGTAATAACCATCACCGGTGGTTCGGGGTTCGCTTTCGATGGTATAGTTATCTGCACGCAGTCTTTCTGTTAAATCATTTACGGCTTCTTTACTTCCAACAGAAATAGCGAAATGAGCAATCCCTTTCATAAATCCTCGTTTATCAGGTTCTTGAATGATATCTTGTCTATTCATTAATTCAATTCGTGTTTTATCTTCGCCAAAGTCTAAAAAGTAAGACGTAAAGCCTTTCTTGGTGTTGGTGTATTTTTCGTTTGATGTTACACTAAAATAGTTCAGATAGAACTCACGCATTTTCTCTAAATCGTCTACCCAAATAGCTAAATGGTCAATTTTCATACGTTTATATTTTAAAATTTAATTGATTTATATTGATAAGAAAGTACAATAATTAAAATTCCGAAAGAAGATGCGGCTAATAATGCAATTCTAAGGTCAGTTATCTCTGAAAGCAAACCTATTAATGGTGGCCCAATCATGAAACCCAGAAAACTGATAGAGGAAACTGCTGTAATAGCGATGCTTGCAGACATTGTCTTTAATCTTCCTGCTGCACTGTAACAGATGGGAACGATAGAAGAAACACCTAATCCTATCAACAGAAAGCCGAAAGTTGAGATAATTAATCCCGGTGCAACAGTAGCTAATAATAATCCTGATGTGATTAATATTCCACAAAATCTTAAGACAACGGAAGCCTGATAACGGTTTACAAATCGATCGGCAACAAAACGCCCAAATGTCATTGCACCCATACTTGCGATGTATCCTAGTCGTACGAAAGTTTCATCAGGTTTTATAATTGTGGAAAAATAAACACTGCTCCAATCGAACATTGTTCCTTCGCAGAACATACTTCCAAATCCTATCAACCCTAAAATAATAATTGCTGAATCTAGTTTGAATGCTTTTTTAGAAGTTTTAGCATCTGAATTTTCTTTAATATCCTGAGCTAATAAACCACGACTGAATATGATGATTCCAATAACTCCGAGGATTAGTATAATAACTAAATGAGTGAAAATGGAGAATTTTGTTTCTGCAAAAACAGCGCCCAATATTCCGCCTGTTAATCCACCAAGGCTCCATAATCCATGAAAAGAAGACATGATGTTTCGCTTGTACAGCGCTTCTAAACTGACAGCTTGTGTGTTTACAGCAATATTGGCCATATTCGAAGTGATACCGAAGAAAAATAATACTAAAAACAACAGATTAAAACTATTTGCCTGCGGAATAAATGTGAGTGCGATTGCATATAAAGTCATTGCGGTTATCAGAATAATTCTGCTTCCGAATTTGTTGACCAAATAACCGGAAACTACCATCATCAAAAGTTGTCCTAAAGGCATCGCAAATAATACCTGTCCTAATTGACCGTCGTTTAAATTAAGAGAAGATTTGATATCCGGAATTCTGCTTGCCCAACTGGCAAATATCAATCCCATGATAAAATAAAAATAAAAAATACTGAGACGTACTCGCGGTAATTTCTGTTGAGCCATGTTTGTTTTTAAAATTATGCTGCAAAGCTAATGACAGATTAACGAAAGTAAAATGACGCATATCATTTTCTTATTGCTTCAATTAAAAGTATTAATTTTAAACCCTGATTTTTTTAGAATAATGAATGTTATAAAAAACTTACTCGATAGATATAAAGTACAGCTTTCTGAAGAATTGATGTTGAAGTTTGAATCTATTATGATTCAAAAACAATATCAAAAAGATGAGATAATTTTAGAAGAAGGTACAATCAGCCGTTATCTCTATATTGTAGAAAAAGGGTTGGTTCGTCAGTTTTATTATAAAGACGGTCGAGATATAACGGAACATTTCTCTTGTGAAGGGAATATTGCGACCTGCCTGGAAAGTCTGTTTTTACAACAACCAACCCGTTTATTAATCGAAGCTTTGGAATCGTCTACATTATTTCTTCTGGATTATGCTAAATGGAAAAAACTCTGCGATGAATTTCCTGAAATGAATCGATTATACAGAGCGATAATGGAGTATAAGCTTGTCATTTCTCAGCAAAAAGCTGATTCTTGGCGCTTTGAAAATTCCAGAGAGCGCTATGACCGATTTTGTAGAGAGCTTCCATCTGTTTCTAAACGGGCTTCAGTTGCACACATTGCCTCTTATCTGTTGATGTCACCCGAAACTTTAAGCCGTGTAAGAGCGGGAGTTTTGTAATATAAAAACGAAAAACCCTTGAAGCAATTTCAAGGGTTTTATGTTGAATCTTATCTTTTAGATTTAGATAAAATAAGTCTTATTTTACAACTTTCATCTCATCGATCAGCCATTTTGAGTCGGCAAATTTATCAATAATAAAAAGGATATATTTCGTGTCAACCATGATGTTTCTGCTGAAACGTGGGTCGTAATTGATGTCACTCATTGTTCCTTCCCACTGTCTGTCAAAATTCAATCCAACAAGATTTCCGTGTGCATCCAAAGCCGGGCTTCCTGAATTTCCACCTGTTGTATGGTTGGTTGCAGTAAATCCTACAGGAACATCACCACTTTTATCTTTGTAATTTCCGTAATCTTTTTTGTTGTAAAGATCGATCAGCTTTTGAGGAACATCAAATTCATAATCTCCAGGAATGTATTTTTCCATAACTCCAGCCAAATGCGTTTGATAATCATAAGTTACCGCATCTTTCGGAGTAGATCCTTTTACTTTTCCGTACGTTACACGAAGCGTAGAATTGGCATCCGGGAAGAATTTTCTGTCTTTATCTGTAGCCATTTGCTGCGCCATATAAGTTTTTTGCAACGCATCGATTTTGGTCTGTAAACCTGTAAACTGAGGATCGGCAGTTTTCATATAAGTATCTTTAATACTCATAAACAACTGATAAACGGCATCTTTTTTAATCGTTTTGATCAATTTATCCTGGTTTGAAAATGTTTTTTCAATATCTCCGTTAAGAGCGGCACCATTCACCTGACTTCTTCCTGTGATGATAGAATTTTTTGATAATTCTTCGAAACCTGTAATGTTTTGAGCTTCATTTTTATATTTATCAAAACCAGCTGGTAAAAATTGCGCATCGGTTTTGTTAGCGTATAATGCTAAAAGTTTAGCGGTAACTTTAGAATCCAGTTCAGCGCTGTAATCTTTGTAGAAAGAAGTTAGTTTGTTTTTAAAAGCTGCAGTTCCTTTTTCATCCATTCTTCCCGCTTCCACAGAAGTAATGTAGTTTGAATACATATTTGCCAATGCAAACGTTTCTGCATTTCTTACAACTTCACCATAATATGCATTGTTTAATGCATAAGGAGCCTGGTCGTTATATAATTTATTTAATTGGTCTAAAGTTATTTTTACCTGAGGGTTTTTAGCAACCAAAGAACCTTCGTACATTGTTTTTTTCTGTACCGCGTTAGACTTTTTCAAACCTTCCACTTCACCGATCCATTTTTTCCAATAGTTGGCTACAGAGGCAAATTTAGAAGCATATTTAATTCTTGTAGCATCATCAGTACGCATTTTTTCGTCTAAAGTTTTCAGAGCAACGTCACGCACAGCAATTCTAGCAGGATCAATCTCTTTCATGATTTTTTCTACTGCAATCGCCGGAAGATATTCTGTAGTTCTTCCTGGGAATCCGAATACAAATGTGAAATCATTCTCTGCTTTATCTTTAATTGAAACCGGAAGATAATGTTTCGGAACGTAAGGAACGTTGTCTTTAGAATATTCTGCAGGTTTGTTGTTCTTGTCAGCGTAAATTCTGAACATCGAGAAATCTCCCGTATGTCTCGGCCAAACCCAGTTATCTGTATCACTTCCGAATTTTCCGATACTTTGAGGAGGTGCACCCACCAAACGTACATCTTTATAAGTTTCGATCACGTAAGCATAAAACTTATTACCATAGTACATCGGTTTTACAGAAATCGACTGATAGTTCTCTATTTTCTGAGAACTTTTGTAAATCTCAATATTTTTTGCGATTTGTTTTGCCAGTTCCGGCTCCTGAAGATTATCGGTATTTTCTAAGATTTGATTAGAAACATCTTTAATATCAACAATAAAATCAACAGTTACTCCCGGATTTGGAAGTTCTGTACTCATGTTTTTTGCCCAAAATCCGTTAGAAAGAAGATCGTTTTGCACGGTAGAATGCGCCTGAATCTGTCCATAACCACAATGATGATTGGTAAGTAATAGTCCTTTTGGCGAGATGATTTCGGCTGTACAACCGCCATTGAACTGTACTACAGCATCTTTGATACTTGGTTTTTGAGTATTAAAAATATCTTTAGCCGAAATTTTCATTCCAAGATCTTTCATTTCCTTTTCATTAAGCTCCGTGGGAATCCACATTCCGCCGTATTGCTGAGCAATTCCCCAAGAGAAACTGAAGAACGCAGAAGCAATAAGAACATTACGTTTTATCATTATTTAAAAATTTTGTCTAAAATACGCATTTTAATTTTTTTAGGAAAAGAAAAACCCTTCCTAAAAATAAAATTTAGGAAGGGCCTTTCGGGATATGTTTTTTTTCAATTGAAGATGATTGTAAAATAAATTTCAAAAATCTTTTACACTGTGATGTTTTTATATCATTGATTCTGAGAAAGAAAATTTCATCACTTGTGTTTTCTTTAGCGGTGCAAAATAAGTGATAATTTTCAAGCAAAAAAATGAACCTATGTTCATAAATTCTGTTTTCTGATGCGGCTTAACGCTTGTGGAGTAATCCCGATGTAAGAGGCAATATGTTTCAAAGGAATTTCTCTGATAAAATGCGGAAATGCCTTTGCCAAATTGTTGTAACGCTCTTCTGCGCTGTGCATAAGTAAAGAGATTTCACGCTGAGTTTTTCGTACATATAGATTTTCGGCAGAAATTCTTCCCAAATAATTTCCGACTTTACTTCTTTCGTAAAGCTTTTGAAGGTCATCAAAATGAATTCTGTACATCACGGTTTCCTGAACCGTTTCTACATTATAAGCGCAAGGATTTCGGGTAATGAAAGAATCGTAAGCGCTACAAAACATATTTTCTGAAATTAAAGAAAATGTAATTTCTTTTGATGGCTCTGTAGGGTGTACTTTATTGACAAAAAAACGAATGATCCCTTTGTCGATAAAATAAAGATAATCTTCTACGGTTCCTTCCCTTAAAATCATTGTTTTTTTAGCTAAAACAATCTTCTCAAATTTGTTAACATGATACAAAGCTTCTTCCTGAGAAAGACCTTCTATACTATTGTAAATATTCAGCAGTTTTTCCATGAAACCCTTATGGATATTAGTTTTTCCATTGTAAAAGTAATATTTAATTTCTTTTAAACCTGAGCTTTTCCGCGGTTCATCATTTGTTGCATATCATCGTGTATTTTGAAAATCGCTATTAAAATAAACTGAATTAAGAATATAAATTAATACTACAGTTTATGGATAAATTTAAATTAAAGATATTTGAATTTATTTATTTTTTTAGCAGACATACTTGATCTGTTAAAATTTGAATTTTTTAATAAAAATGAATTTTTAAAACTGAAAAGAATCTATTTTTTCATCATTCATCATCTGCTGAATCAAATTTTCATGATGACTGTTTTTTCCCGTAATAACCCAGGTTGTATTGGAAGATCCTTTTGAAAACTGTTGTTTTACTACGACAAATTTTAAATGATTCATTTTAAATAATTCTTCACAATAATCAAGATTTTCTCTGTTGGAGACTGCAATTTTATACTCCCGAATTTTATGGCGATGATCAATATACGTTTGAAAATAAGTGAGCGAACTCAGAATCAACAAAACCAAAACGGTTCCTAAAAGTGACAAATAAACATATCCCGAACCGACTGCCATTCCGATAGATGCAGTTGCCCAAATTGTTGTGGCGGTAGTGATGCCGTCGATCTTATTGTCGCCTTTAAAAATAACGCCAGCTCCCAAGAAACCAATCCCGGTAATGATGTTTGCAGCCAATCGATCGGGATTTGATACCCCAATTTTAATAGAAAGAATGGTGAAAAGGCAAGACCCGAAACAAACCAATATAAAAGTTCTCAGCCCTGCAGATTTGTTTCTGTATTCTCTTTCTGCGCCGATGCAAAGACCGAGAAATACGGAAATGAAAATCAAAAGCAATTCGTTTTGAATGGAGTGGTCTCTTAGAAAGTCCATTTTTTATAGTTTAATGAAATAAAATTACAATAAAATATCAAACAAAAAGACTGCCTACAAGACAGTCTTTAATGAGTATATTTTTTTAAATTAATTCTTAATAAATTTATGTACTGTCGTCTTATCTTTTGAAAATAATTTAATAATGTAGTTACCTTTCGAAAGTTCAGAAACATGTATAGAATTACCTTTTAAAGAAGTAGAAATCAAAATTCTTCCGTTTACATCGTAGATCTCAGCTTTTACAATTTGATTTTTCGATTGAATATTTAAAACGTCTTTCACTGGATTCGGATAAATACTAAGTTCAGGTTTATCATTGCTGATCTCTGAAGTACCTAATACGTTCTGAACCGTAGTTGTATAAGTGTTGGTAATAATCGGATGATTGTAATCAAAATAAATTTTTGCCAAATTGCTGAAACTGTCGCCTAATGTTAAATTGGATCTTGTTTTGATCTTAAATGAAACGTACCCGTCATTTGTAGCATTATTAAAAGGAAGTTGAATGTTTTCAAAAATAAATTCTACGACATTTCCTGTAATTCTCGTTGCAAAATTGTGACTTGCATTAAGTGCAATCAAACTAGATACATCGTATTTTGAAATATCAATTTCATCTTTTACAACAATGTTTTGTGCGTTTGCAGTTCCTGTATTTTCAAAACGAATTAAATAATGGACGTAATCTCCAACTTTTGCCTGAGTAATTGCAGTTCCTTCCAAACATGTTTTGTCATTGGGATCGAAAGAGTTAACTACAGTTTGATTTAATGTAAATATGTTATCTGATGGTGTTTCATCAGTAGTTCCATTAATTTGTGAAGTATAATGAAGAATATCTCCTCCGTTTAAAGCAGGAGTTTGCGTAGGAGTATTTAAATTAAAAGTTAATGTGATTTCTTTAGTCTCAAATGGAAGAAGATTGGTAAAATTCCAGTTTAAAACTCCGGTAGTTTGTGAATTTGGAGAAAGTGTAGCGTTCAGGAAATTCATCAAATTATCATTATAGTTAAATACTAAAGTTCCAGATTGTGTTGTTGTTCCTTTATTCTTGTAGACAATTTTATACTTCGCATCAAAACCTGGTGAAGCTGGGGTTATTGGAAGAATTACGACTTCAAGATCATTGTGCGTTCCGTTTGCTGTCAAACAGAAATTTTGGGTTAAAGGGCTTGTTTGTGCAGGGAAATTTGCGATAAAGTTCGTTGGAGAGATATTAAAGTAAGACGGGTTTTCTAAAACAGGAGTAATTGTATGTGAACCCGTATTTACCGGAATTGAATAATTTCCAGAAGCGCTCGCTATCATATTTCCAGCTGTGCTTCCGTTTGTTATATTAAATTTTTGAAAAGCTTTATTTAAATCATTTGCATCACAACCATTATTGTTGCTGTCGAATTTTGTGTTTCCCTGAATTGTATGGAAGGTTCCTCCAGGAACGAACGAACAATAGGAATTTACAACCACATTGTTATAGTTATAACTGGTTAATATAGCTAAAGCCTCACTTAATTTATTATTGTCGATACATATAAATTTCAATTGAGGAAGATTGTTGATAGACATACCGTATGGAAAATTCGGGCTTCCGCTTTTTAAATTTATGTTTTGCAGATTATTATTAAAACCACAAGCTATAGTGTAAAGAAGAGGATTGTGACTAAGATCTAATGATTGTAAAAGGTTTTTAGTACATTCCAGCTGTAGAAGTGCAGGGTTTTGGCTAAGATCTAATGTTTGGAAATAATTTTCGTCACATCTTAATAATTGTAAGGATGCTAAAGAAGATATATTAATTGAGCTAAACTTATTTTTAAAAATATCCAAAATCAAAATGCTTGGGAGATTATTTACATTTAAGTTTGTAAGATTATTATTATAATTTAATACCAGTCTTTCAAGAGCGGCACAGTTTGTTGCACTTACTGTATTTAAACTTCCATTGTTGCTACATTCAAGTTTCCATAGCTCCGGAAGATTAGCAACACTTACATTGGAAAGCCCGCAACTTGATATAGAGATCGAATAGAGTTTATTTGATCCTTGAAAATTGATATTTTGAAGTTGGGAGTTACTTAAAAGATCAACATTTTTAAGGTTCAGAAAATTTGATAAATTAAGAGTGGTAATTTTTGTAGATTGTAAAGAGAGTCCTACAAGCGCGGGACAGCCTGTGACATCCAGCTGATTAAGATTTCCACTAAAGACGCCTATATTTTTTATGGAAGAAGAAACGGGGCTTAAAGAAGTTAAAGCAGAACAACTGGTTATTTTCAAATTCTCAAGATTTGTACAATTTGAAATATCAATTGATGTTAAATTATTTAATGCTTGAATTGTTAGATAATTTAGTTTGTCTAAACCACTTACATTAATAGTTGTAGCACCAAATCCAAATAACGTTAATGATTTAAGATTTGAAAAACTCTGAATTCCCGTAATATCATTTATGGAGGAGACAGAAATAGTAAGAAACGCTACATTGGCAGCTTCAGAAACTTCAATTTCTCCATTGCTGTTGGTATCAATTTTTATAGCCTGTCCAGAATTGTTACTTGCGATCTGGTTGTTTGTTGTAACATTCGCAGATAGTAATCTTGCTTTAAAATTAGCATCAGGAATATTCACAATTTGTGCATTAAACACGGTGAACATAATCAAGGAAATGATTAGGTAAATTTTTTTCATAAATTATTAGTTGTTTTTTTATCAAAGCGCAAAAGTAAGCCATTGAGAATGAATTCCAATGGCTTACGGTGTTAAATGTTTTTTTGAAATCTAATGTTTCTCAATAAGGTCCAAAAACTGTTGTTCATCAAGAATGGTAATCGTACCAATGTCTTGGGCTTTCTTCAGTTTGCTTCCTGCTTTTTCGCCAACAACCAAATAATCCAGGTTTTTAGAAACGGCAGAGATGTTTTTTCCGTTGTGTTTTTCTACCATTTCTTCGGCTGATTCTCTGGTAAAAAGAGAGAGTTTTCCTGTAAATAAGAAAGTTTTTCCTTCCAACGCATTCGATAAAACTTCATTGGTGTTTTCTCCTTTTTCCAACTGTACGCCGTAAGATTTTAATCTTTCGAGCATTAAAATATTTTCAGAATTTTGAAAGAAATCAACAATGCTCACAGCGATTTTCATCCCAATATCTTCTACCTGACACAATTCTTCAGCGCTTGCTTTTTTTAAATCATCAATTGTGTTGAAGTTTTTGACTAATTTTTTGGCAACGGTTTCTCCGACATGTTTAATTCCTATTCCGTATAAAACTTTTTCAAAAGCAATTTCTTTTGATCTTTCAATTCCGGTGATGATATTTTGTGCCGATCTTTCAGCCATTCTTTCCAATGGAAGAAGTTGCTCTTTGGTTAAAGCATAAAAATCAGCCGGATTTTCAACCAATCTTTCTTTGTAAAGCTGTTCGATGGTCTCGCTTCCTAAATTATCAATATTCAAAGCCTTTCTAGAAACATAATGGATCATTCTTCCCACAACTTGAGGTGGACAATGCAAATCGTTCGGACAAAAATGAATGGCTTGATCTTCTACTTTTACAAGCTCAGTTCCACATTCAGGGCAATTTTTGATATATTCAATTTCTTTGCTTTCAGATGTTCTTTTTTCAGTATTTACGCCGACAATTTTAGGAATAATTTCGCCGCCTTTTTCTACAAAAACAAAATCTTTTTCGTGAAGACCCAATTTTTTGATGATGTCTTCATTATGAAGAGAAGCTCTTTTTACAATCGTTCCGGCTAATAAAACAGGTTTTAAGTTAGCAACCGGAGTGATTGCTCCTGTTCTTCCGACCTGATAAGAAACGCTTTGTAATTCGGTTTCTACTTTTTCAGCTTTGAATTTATAAGCCATTGCCCAGCGAGGTGATTTTGCGGTGTAACCAAGCTGTCTTTGTTGTTTTATTGAGTTGACTTTCAGTACAATTCCGTCGATTTCAAAAGGCAGATTGTGTCTTTCAACATCCCAGAAATTAATGAATTCTTTGATTTCATCTAAATTTTTACAGAGTTTTGCCTGATCAGAAATCTTGAATCCCCAATTTTGTGCCTCATGAAGCAACTCCCAATGCGTTTCAACAGGAATTTCATCTGAAACAAACTGATAAAGTACCGATGAAAGCCTGCGTTTTCTCACTTCACCGCTATCCTGCATTTTCAAACTTCCACTGGCTGTGTTTCTTGGGTTCATAAACGGGTCTAAACCTTCATCTTCACGTAGTTTGTTTATTTTGTCGAAATTTTTTCTGGTTAAATAAATTTCACCACGCATAAAAAACCTTTCAGGAAAATCTCCGTTTAACTTCAACGGAATATCTGAAATTGTACGCACATTGGCTGTGATCTCATCTCCCTGAAAACCGTCACCACGTGTTACCGCTTGTGATAATTTCCCATTTTCATATAAAATAGAAATTGAGGCACCGTCATATTTGAGTTCGGCAACAAATTCTACAGGTTCGTCAATTGTTTTAATGATTCGTTTTTCCCAGTCTTCCAAATCATCAAAGTCGTAAGAATTATCCAAAGAATACATTCTAAACTGATGCTGAACAGTGGGGAAATTTTTTGTAACGCCACCTCCAACACGAATGGTGGGTGAGTTGTCATCATGAAATTCCGGATATTGCGCTTCCAGATTCTGAAGTTCTTTTAATAATAAATCAAACTCAAAATCTGAAATACTGGGTTCATCCATCAGATAATAATTTTCATTATGCTGATGAAGTTCTTTACGGAGTTGCTCTATTTTATGCTGAATGTTTTCGGACATGCGTTTTCTATCTTTTCAACAAAAATAATGTAAATAATAATTTAAAAAAATACTACTATTAATTATTCTGGGAAAATTAAAACTTTGTAATCTATTCTAACCAATTGATATTCTATCAAATAATGTAATCGTTTACATTTATTTAACATAATAGTGTAATTTAATTAAAAAAATGTTAAAACACCCTTAAACAGATGGCTTACAAAGTCACTATACCTTTGTCCCCAATTAATCTATTATATGAAAAAAGCAAAGATTTTATTGGGACTTCTGTTTTTGGGAGTAGGAACTATTGCCTATGCACAAACAACACAAGCTTCTATTGTAGGGAAAATTACCGGTAAAAAGGTTCAGGAAAAGGTGAAAGTTACCATCGTGAATGAGTCTACAGGTTTTCGTACAGTAACAGAAACGAATTCTAAAGGGGAGTATATTTTCAAAGAAATACCTTTAGGAGGGCCTTATACGGTAATCGTAAATGAGGAAAAGAAAGAAGGTTATAATGTGAATTTTGGAGATCAGGTGACTGTGAATCTTGATTTGGACGAAGGCGAAAAAACGATTGAAGAAGTAGTGATCAATGGAAATCTTAAAAATAAAATAGGAAACTTAGGAGCAGCGACGGCAATTTCAGCAAAGAATATAGGGATTTTACCCGTAAACGGAAGAAATTTCGCAAGTCTCACAGATTTGTCTCCTTTAAGCGGTAAGAACGGAAACTTATCTGGTCAGTTAGGTTCTTCCACCAACTTTACCATTGACGGAATGACGGCGAAAAACCCAACTTCTGCAGGATCTACAACCAGCCGAAGCGGTGCACCTTTTTCCATATCGATCGAAGCAGTAAGAGAATTTAAGATCACAACCAACCAGTACGATGTTACCTTGGGTAGAAGTGGAGGTGGAACGGTGAGTGCGGTTACAAAATCGGGTACCAATAAATTTTCAGGAAGTGCTTGGGAATATTTGAGAACCAACTGGCTTTCGAGCCCATATGATATTCGTGGAAACAAGAGAGATGTTGATTTTTCTACTTCTCAGTTCGGGTTTTCATTGGGTGGGCCAATTATTAAAAATAAGCTACATTTTTTCGCAGCTTGGGATCATCAGTTAGATTCTAGACCTTTGCAGATTGCAGATGTCAAATCGCGTGAAGATGAGTTGAGATTAAATACTACAACAGCAACACTTAATAAATTCCTTGATATTGCAAGAGCAAAATACGGTGTTGGAAATTCTCCACAATTTGGAAGCTTCGATAAAGTAAGGAATTCTGATGCCTCATTTTTACGTTTAGATTGGCAGATTAATGATAAAAACTTATTGACATTAAGAAACAATTTTACCTACGATTTAAATAAAAACGGATTAGGAGACAATACAGCAATTAATGCATTTGAGTCTTACGGAACCGATAAAAACATGGATAACAGTTTGTTGTTAACTTTAAGATCTAATTTAAAGCCTAATATAACGAACGAATTGAAAGTTCAGCATTTATATACTTTCCAGGACAGTTATCAAAGTGACCAGCTGGGACATGCTGTTCCGAGAGCGATTGTAGAAAATATAATCACTAATATCGACGGAAACAAGGCAACAAACATCCAGATCGGAGGTCACCGTTTTGCGCAGGAAAGCTTCAAAAATAATGTGATTCAGATTGTAGATAATTTGTATTACAATACCGATAAGATTAAATATACTTTTGGGGTTGACTTTATGTACACAAAAGCGAGATCTGTGTACGGAAGTGAGGTCAACGGAAGATTCCATTTCAGAGAAAACCCTACAGTGAACGATGGTGATAATCTATTTAATTTTAATAATCTTATCTCTAACAGATTCTACAGAGAAGTTCCTTTGGTAGAAGATCCGTCTGTGAAGTCGAGTATCTGGAATGCCGGTGTTTACGGTCAGATTCAGACGAAAGTTGCAAAAGGTTTAGATTTTATGGCTGGTTTAAGGCTTGATTATGGTGGTTATCCAAAAGCTCAGTTTAATCAGAAATTATTTGATGAAATGGGAATCCGAACAGATAATCAAATCAAATCGTTTGTTATTCAGCCAAGATTCCAGTTTGAATGGAATGTGAATGAAGGAAATAAAGATTTCTTGAAATTCGGAGCAGGAATTTTCTCATCAGATATCAACAATTATATGGTCATCAATAATTTGGTTTTTGATGGGAAACATTTGGCAACGGTTGACGTTAACCCTTCACAAATTGGTTTGACACCGGATTTCAACAGTTATAGAAACGATTACAATACAGTTCCTACATTATCTCAATATCAGCTTCCGACCATTAATTATACAGGGGAAGATGCGAAAATTCCGATTGTTTACAAAGCAAATATCTCGTATACGCATTTCTTCAACGAAAGATTCAGAGCAGGACTTGCAGGTTACATGGCTTTAGGTAGAAACAACTATTTCTATTATGACAGAAATATGCAAACTAATCCTTTCTTCACTCTTGATAATGAAGGTGGAAGAGGTGTTTTTGTTCCGGCTAGTACAATCAATGCAAGTAATGGTGTAATGAATTGGAAAGAAGGAACAATCAACAAAAAATTTGGAAGAGTTTTAGAGCTTGTAAGTGACGGAAAAGTGAATCAATTCTCTTTTGTAGTGGATACAAGTTACCGTTACTGGAAAGACGGAGAGATCACGGCAAGTTACACTTGGTCTGATATTAAAGATAATACTTCTTACAACGGAAACGTAGCCAATTCTGCAACATTATCTACATTGGTAGAAAGTGATCCCAGAAATCTGAGAATGACGTATTCTGATAACCAGTTCAGAAACAAAGTTGTATTGTACGGAAATTCACCTACAATTGCAGGATTTACTTTAGGAATCAGATATTCAGGAATTGGAGGAACACGTTTCTCTGTAACTTCCGGAGGAAATATTAATGGAGATTTCGTAGATACTAATGATTTAGCCTACATTTTCCCTCAACTGACACAATCTCTGATCGAGGATCCTGAAGTTGGAAAAGCTTTAAAAAATTATATCACAGATTACAACAACAAAATTGCAGAAAGAAACGGAGGAAAGAACGGATTCTATGGAGTTTGGGATGTACGTGTAGCAAAAAAAATCAAGTTTGACAAAATTGGAGCTTTTGAGCTTTCTGTTGATATTTTCAACCTGGCCAATTTACTTAACAGAGAATGGGGGGTAAACAAATCTTATGGAAATATGTCTTTGTATAGAATAAACAAATTCGACCCGGTTACAAAACAGTTTGAATATGCTAAAAATACCAGCGGATTAGCGCCTTTATCGGGGAATCCTTATCAGATCCAGATCGGAGCAAAATATTCATTCTAAAAAATAAGTACTAATTTTATCTAAAAGTCTGAAAAAGGCTTTTAGATTTTAATGATCAATTGATATTATGAAAAAGTTTATCTTAGGGTTTGCAGTTTTAACGACAGTTTTTATGAATGCACAAACCCAAATCATTGCGCACAGAGGTTATTTTCAGACGCAGCCTCCAACAACGGAAAATTCTATCACAGCATTACAAAATGCTCAAAAATTAAAGATCTACGGATCTGAGTTTGATGTAAGGATGTCTAAAGACGGCGTTTTGGTCATTAATCACGACGAGCATCACGGTAAAATGGAAATTTCTGAAACCGATTTTAAAGAATTGGCAACACTGAAACTTTCAAACGGTGAAAAATATCCTACTCTGAAAGATTATCTGAAAGCTGGTAAAAAAGACAAGGCTTTAAAGCTTATTGTAGAAATAAAACCTGCAAAGACAGAAGCTTTAGAAAACGAAATGGTTGAAAAAACGGTTAAGATAATCAAAGAAATGAAGCTTGAATCTCAATGTGAATATATTTCATTCAGTTTAAATATCTGTAAGCAGATTAAAAAAATCGCTCCCGATTTTAAAGTTCAGTATTTAAGAGGTGAGCTTTCTCCACAACAGATCAAAGACGAAGGTTTAGACGGATTAGATTATCACTATTCAATATTTCAGAAAAACCCAACATGGATTGCTGAAGCGAGTGCATTAGGATTGATCACCAATTCTTGGACGGTAAATGAAGTTGAGATTTACAATGAACTAAAAAAACAAGGAATAGGTTTTATTACCACCAATATTCCGGATCAGTTGAAAGGAAAATAAATTGATTAAATAATTAGAAACAAAAATCTGTCTCATTTGGGGCAGATTTTTTTGGTTTAAATAAGCTTAGTTTGTTGCTCTGTAGGAGCAATACCTTCGTAGAAAAATAGCTTCAAACATCTTAAGCTTTGGAGGAGCGACACCTTAATCTTTAAATATCAATTCATAAAAATTGAATACAAATCTAAAGTTATTGAATTTAAATCTACCAACCATCAACTAAACCCTATTAACCATTTTTACTTTCTCAAGAAAAGGCATTAAGTTATACTAAAATAACCCACTTTTTATATTAAACATAATTCATTCTTTTAATACACTGCTAACTAAAAGCTTGCGCATTGTCGTTAATTATGAATTAATATATCGTTTAGAATTTGTTCAAAATATGTTAAAGCGCTATTAAAGCTATGTTCGTCATAGCTTTCTAATTTTGCGCAAATAAAAAATGTAGGCCTAAATATTGATTCATTACATCATTTTTACTTTTTATATATTACTTTCAAAAACCAGCTTATTCGTAAGTTGGTTTTGTTTTGATATAGAATTTCCTGATGATTAATTTTTATTAAATCAAAATCATAAACACTTGTTTAAAAAAATGGTTTCGTAAATTTGCATCATAAAAATTTAAACAATGAATTTAAAAGGAAAAAATGCCATTATCACCGGAGGTGGTAGAGGTTTGGGAAAGGCTGTAGCCTTAATCCTTGCCAATGAAGGCGTAAATATAGGGATCACAGGAAGAAACGAAGAAAATCTTAAAATGACTGTTGACGAGATCCAAAAATTGGGTGTTAATGCAGCATACGCAGTTTTTAGTATCGATAATGAAATTCATGTAAAAGCAGGAATAGAATCGATCGTAGAACAGTTGGGTGGAGTAGATATTCTGATCAACAATGCTGGGATCGGAGATTTTGGTTCTATTGAAGAAATGCCTTCAGAAACTTGGGAGCAGGTTATCAAAACCAATCTTTTTGGTGTTTATTATGCAGCGAAAGCAGTGTATCCATATCTAAAAGAAAAAGGTGAAGGTGATATTGTAAATGTAGCTTCTACAGCAGGTTTGAAAGGTGGACCCAATATGTCGGCTTATGCAGCTTCAAAAGCAGCTGTCGTTTCTTTATCTCAGTCGATGATGGCAGAATGGAGAAAGCAAAACATTCGTGTAATTACTTTAACGCCGAGTACCATTGCTTCAGATATGTCTATCCAAGGTGGTTTGACAGATGGCAATCCGGATAAAGTTCTTCAGCCTGAAGATTTCGCAGAATGGGTAAGAGATATTTTGAAAATGAACAGAAGAGCTTTAATTGCAAACGGTTCTATTTTCTCTACAAATCCGTAAAGAGCTTTAAACTTTTAGTATAGTTATAAAAATAGGTTACCCAAATTGTGGATAACCTATTTTTTTATTTTATTATAATGATTTAATATCTTGTTTGAAAACATCTAATGAGTCGTGGCCTTTTGTGGGCTTAAAAGCATGCATTGTTCTATTAGCTTGTAATTTGCGACTACTATTACCCGAAGGGTTAAATGCCTGGTATAATTCGTGACATTCTTGTAAAATCTGTTTCGTATTATATTCAGGATGTTCAGCTTTTACAGTATGTTGATAAATTGCTGTAAAATCGTTTAATGATACTTTCTTCATGTCAACAATTGACCTGTATAAAACAAAAGCCGATACCTTGTCACATTTACTTTTTAAAGCTTGAGATTTTACAACTTTTGCCCACCCTGCAAAATCAAGACGTACCATCGATACACCCTCTAAAACTGCAAAATATCTTATTACCTCAGATTCAGAACCGCTTGAAGCTCCAAAAAGAGTGTTCACAAATCCTGAAACTAGTTTTTGCGAGGCTCCTTTATTATCTCCATCTACAAAACCATCAATAGCACCATTTACTACTTCAGTAATATTACTTGCGTTATCTGAAGTATATGCTCTTGTATCATAAATAAACGATTGAATCGTTGTGATAGGAAATGTTCTATCAGTACCTTGCCCTGCTCCCAGCAAACTCGTTTGTATCTTTTCAGCATAGTATTCAGATTTTGATTTTCCCAAACCGAAAAGAGTATCCAAATGTGCTGCACATTCATTTTTTAGTTCCTCAGATTTGTCTTGCCCAATTAAGGCTTCTGTAATTTTGGCCATAATAATAGTTTTTGATTAAAAGTTTTTATTGATATGACAAAGTAAAAGATATATAGCTTGCTTTTTTTATGTATAAATACTCAATTTAAACACTCCGTTTAATTACTTACTTGTAAAATTTAAGTTTTTGATAAGCTAGAATTGAAGCACAGTAAAACTTATTCTCAGAATTCAAAAAAGTAGTTTTATTTTTGCAACAAATTATTCACATGCAAAATTATTTAGAATTCGATTTCAAGATTTCTCCACTTCAACCTTGGAACGAAATATTAATGGCAGAACTTATCGAGATAGGTTTCGATAGCTTCACAGAAGAAATTCATGGTATTTTAGGGTATATTCAGAAAGAGTCTTTCAAAGAAGAAGAATTGAAAGCATTGCCACTTTTTCAAAATGAAGAAGTGAAAATAGAATATACTTTCACCGAAATGCCCAACATCAACTGGAATGAAGAGTGGGAAAAGAATTTTGAACCGATCAATATTGATGATAAAGTATTGATTAGAGCAGAATTTCATGAATCAGTTCCGGGAATGCACGAAATTGTCATTCAGCCTAAAATGTCTTTCGGAACAGGTCACCATCCGACAACCCATTTGATGATTCAACAAATGATGGATATCGATTTTAAAGACAAGAAAGTCTTGGATATGGGATGTGGAACTTCTGTGTTAGCAATTTACGCAAAACAAATCGGAGCCGGAGATACAAAAGCCATTGATATTGACGAATGGTCAGTTGAAAATTCTAAAGAAAATGCTGCAAGAAATAGTGTAGAATTGGATATCGAACTGGGAACTGCAGATAATTTAGGAAAAGAAAATTACGATATCATTTTAGCGAATATCAACAGAAATATTTTGATTTCAGATATTCCAACGTATGTTTCTGTTTTAAACGAAGGTGGTAAATTATTGCTTTCAGGTTTGTGTTTCTTCGATGTTGATGATATTCTGGAAGTTTGTAAAGAAAACAATTTAGAACTGAAAAAGAAGTTGCAACGTGAAGAATGGGTAAGCTTATTGCTTGAAAAATAAGATATATTATCATAATATTTTAACCTCAACCTTAATCTCAACCTCAGTATTAGCCTAAAAAATATGAAACCATTCATCACCGTTTTATTTTTATGCATTATTCAGTTTTTCTCAGCACAGGAAGAAGATTACGAATATGCAAACGGAGTTTTCCATTTTGAAGAAAACAAAACGCAGAAAATTTTTACTGATTTTACGAGAATCAGACAGTCACCAAATGTGAATGCCCAAATTCTCGATTCTTTACAAACGAATCAGCAGATTTTGATACTTAAACAAGATGAAACTATTTTGAAATTAGGCGAAAGAAGAGCCAATTGGTACAAAATATCTTACCAAAAAGGTGATAAAACGTCCGAAGGCTACGTTTGGGGTGGAAATCTTTGTATAGGTTACAGAACTAAAAACGGGTATGATTTTCTTTTTGGTTTAACGAAAACCATTAATAAAAAAGACAAGGAATATCCTGAGATTGTGATCAAGCAAAATATTGCTGCCATCAAAATGGTTGAAGGAAATACGCTAATCGATGAGGTTTCTTTCGATACCGGTTCAGGCGAAAGTCTGAGTTACGGAACGTTTACTATTGAGAGCAATCATAAGCTGAAAAATGTAGAATTTACTTTAAAAGCCATGGTTTCTGGTGAAGCCTGTGGAATTCCAAGTTATGACCAATATGTTTTGGTAAAAGATAAAAAAATGATTGTGCTTCCTCAATTGATGAATGTTGGCGATGCAGATGTTTATTACCACAGCGAACAATTTGTTTTTCCTAATGATAAAGGCGGAATTCCCGATGCTTTTATTTTTAAAACGGAAGAGATGGAAAAAGATGAGAAAGACCGCGAAAAGAAGAAAAACGCCTCAAAAACCTATCTTTGGAATGGTGATTCTTATAGATTGAAATAATCTTATTATAAATTTGAAAACCACTGTGTTTTTACAGTGGTTTTTATTTTATTTAAACTGAATATTTTGGTACATGACAAAAAATAACATGTATTAAAACTGAATACATAAAAAAGGTCCCTAGTCTGCTTTTCTTTTCTGAAAAGCCACTGAGACCAATAATTCTAAAAATGTTCAAGACCATTGGCTCCTAAAGCCATATAAAGATTGATTCTTTCGATGCGCTGTTGCAGGTCGAGGTCGATGATATTCATCTCTTTTTTTATCAGGTCTCTCTGCTTTTGGAGTAAGACAAAACTATTATTGCTGCCGATTTTTATTTGTTTTTTCGTTAAATCAACATTCCTTTCCAGTGAAGAAATTGCCTGTTTCTGAAAAACATTTTGCTTTTCGATAGAGCTGAGATTGGCTAATGCAGATTCTACTTCATTATAGGCCAAAAGCACTGATTTTGCATATTCTTCAACCACTTGTTTTTGCTTTGAAGTTTTTACTTCAACATTCTTTTTCAGTTTTCCTCCGTTGAAAATTGGGGTTGTCAATCCACCGCCAACTTTTATTAAAGGATTGGAAAAAAGATTACTGATGGCTCCTACATTGGTTTCTGCTGCACCAAAAGCTGCACTGATGTTAATGGAAGGCAATCTTGCCGCTTTTGCTTCCTGAATTTCATAAAAACTGGCTTCTATCTGAAACTGTTGCGCCATAATATCTGACCTTTTTTCTAAAAGACTTAAAGGAAAATTGGCTGGAATTTCCTGTTTTAAAGCTGAAAACTCTGCATTAACTTTCAATAAACCTTCCGGATATCTTCCGCAAAGCATTTCTAAACTTCTTCGAGATTGTGAATTGGCATTTTTTACTTTTTCAAGATAAGAATTCAGCAAAATAATTTCACTTTCGATGTTGGATAAATCAATTTCATTGGCTGTTCCGACCTTATTTTGAACCAGATAAATCTTTTTCAAATCTTCGGTCATACCAATATACTGACTGATTTTCTGTTCCTGATATTGCCCTGCAATATTTAGATAGTAAGCTTTGGCAATCATTGCAGCAACTGATTGTTTCAACATTTTTTGTTGAAATGCCGCCGAGTAATATTGACTTACACTCACCATTTCTGCCGATTTATTTTTTCCCCAAAGGTCGAGTTCCCAATTGGCTTTTAACTGTAAATTTCCAATGTGAGTTCCGCTTACAAGATTGTTGCTGGTATTTGCCAACGCATTTACACTTGGGTAAAGGTTACTTCCTGCAATATCCATCGACAATTCTATTTGATTCAGCTTTTCTTTAGAGATAATGATATCTGCGTTGTGGGCAAGTCCTTCCTTTACCAGAACTTCAAGCTCGCTTGTAATAATCTCATTCATCCATTGATAAGAAAAATCGGGGCTGTCTGTTTCTTTATCTTGAATCCATTTATCGGGAATTTCGATGTTTGCCTTTATTTCGCTGGTGTTTTTTAAAGCTTCTATTTTTTCAGGTGTTGCATTTTTATAACCAATACAAGAGGTTAAACTCAGTAACAGGACGCACGCAATACTTATTTTCTTTAGCATTTTAGTGAAGTTTTAGAATTAAGTAATTGACTTTACTGTTCACTCTCACCATCACTTTTCTGATTAAATGTAAAGGTTTAATGTTATCAGAATAAATAACAGCTGTACCTCGCGCACCTACTGTTAATGGTTTTTCTTTTTCGTCTAAAACAAATTTTGCAATCAATTTTCCGTCTGTTTCAGGTAATTGTCTCGCGGTATCCGGAATTCCGGCGGTTGTTCCGTTGCCACCAAACATTCCTCCTGCATTATTCATAATACCCTGGCTTGTTGCATCGATTACATATTCCAGTTTTGCTTTTACCACTTTTCCCGGGGAGGTTTTTAAGGCAAGTTCTACTTCATCGCCATTTTTTACGGCTTCCAATTCATTTTGAGAAAAGAATGCAATGATAGACTGTTGTTTTTGAATCAAAACAAAAGCAGATTTGAACGGTGCGATGATTGCCCCTTCGTTCAGTTGTACGTTGGGAATAAAACCGTCTGTTGGTGCTAAAACCACAGTTTGAGAAAGATTCCATTTTGCTTGTTCTAATTTAGCTTTGATTTCCGAAACTGAAGCGTTTTCTCCGTTGTAATTAGAGTTGTATTTGGTTTCTAAAGATGATTTCTGAGCCTGTGCTGCACTAATTCTTGATTGCAGATCCTGTGAAGTTGACATTGCCTGTTCCAAATCAAATTTATTGGCTGCACCTGAACTTACTAATTCCTGATATTGCTTTATTCTTTTGTTGCTTAGATCCAATTGAGATTGCAAACTCAAAATATTTTTACGAGAAGCATCAATATCTGAATTGTAGGACGAAACGGTAGATTTCATATTACTAAGCTGTGCTTCCAAAGATTTTATTTCTTGTTGATAAGGCAAAGGGTCAATAGTGAATAACGTATCTCCTTTTTTAACTTCCTGATTGGTTTTTACATATACCTTTTTTACTCTTCCTAAAGTTTGGGTAGTAATATCTACGCTTCGGTTACCTACTTTTACATCCGATGTAATAGGGCAGAAGTAATTCAGACTTAAAATAAGAGCAATAGACCCGAAAATTGGCAAGGAATAGACAACAACCTGCGTATTGAAATTCCAAGGAATTAATTTTAATTTTTTAATGAGAAGCCAGCAAATTCCGGCATATATTCCGATAAGTAATTCTAACATAATTTTTATTCTTAATGATTTTGTGTTTCTTCTGAAAGCGATTGGTTTTCTTCAATTAAAATTTCTTCTTTTCCGTTTGAAGAATTTATATTTTCTGAATCCGAAGAAGGTGTTTTTTCTTTTTTGTAATCGTAGTTTGCCCATATTAAAGCAACCGGCCAAAGAAGACCGCCAAATACCAGTGAAAGCAAACACATGCTTTTGATGGCGTTTAATTGTGGATGGTTTTTCTTTTCTGCCACTTTTTCAGGATAAATATGAACTTTCCAAAAAAGAAATATTCCGGCAAATGGTAAAATAAGTATGATAAGCCAAGATGCTGTATCTGCGATAGTATCTTCTAAAGTTCCTGTGGAAGCATACGAAAGGCCGCAACACAGGAATACACACAGTATTGTAAGTAATTTTTGCATAATAAAATAATTGGGATAAAAATCCCGGCATATCAGTTAAGATAATACCGAGAATCATAAAGCATGATAAAAAACTAATTTTTAGTTCCGTATTCTTCACGAAGTACACTGCGTAAGAAATCGGCATTTTCATGATAAGTGGTGATTTGCTGTGGACTTAAAATCTGGTCAAAAGCTTTGTCGGCTTTTTTCAATGCTTTGTGTAGTTTGCGTTGAGCAGTATTTTTACCTCTATTGTTATCTGCAGAAAAGTAGATATCTAAATCCTTTCTTACGTTTTCTACCACTTTCTGATTAATGTTGAAAATTGGTGTCAACTGGTCGTTGCTTAAATCTAGCATACGTGCCATAACCATCGTTCTGAAAGTAGCGGCTCTTGCGATTTTATTTTCCTGAAAAAGCTGGAACTGTGCAGGCGAAAGAATTTCCTGTAAGGCAAGGTTTCTTTCTTTTAAAATTTTTGCAAAACTTTCGAAATTTTCTTTCTGTGAAGAATTTTGAGCAAAACTTTTTTGGTCTAAATTTTCTACCGCAGCAGCAGCTTGTACATTGATTTGATAAACCTGTTCGCCCTGTAACGGGGTCATATTAAGAAATGACATTTCCTGGGTAATGTAAGTGCCAATTTTTTCTACTGGTTGAGTTTGGGCATTTACGGAGTTACTTGCTAACAGCATGAATAAGCTTACTGAAGCTATTCTTAGAATTTTTTTGTTCATTGTTTTTTTGTTTTAAATCATACTTTTTGTGCAATCGACTGTGATACAGGTTTTTGTACAGTGCAAAATTAAAACGAAGAAACTCTGAAAAACTATTCTTAAGTTATTTTTTCGGTGGCGGTTTTTTTTGTATGCGGGCTGTTAATCGGGATAAAGAATTGGGTGTAATTCCTAAAAAATTGGCAATATACTTACGGTTTGCATTTCTTGTAATGTAAGGGCGATTTTTAAGAAACGTTTCGTAACGTGTACTGGGAGAGTTACTGCACGAATCTTCTGTACGGATGCGCAGGGTATCTATAATAATTTTTAAAGATTTGATATAAAACTGAAAAATACCTTTGTGCTGAAATGCCAATTCTTCGAAAGTATCTTTTGGAAACAGTAATAATTGAGTATCTACAAGTGCTTCAATCGTATATTTTGTCTCTCTTTGCCCTTCGTAATATTCAGGAATGCCAACAATGACAGCGTGTTCTTTTTCAGAGGTGAAAAACATATTACTTTCTATACCCTCATCCGAATCGAAATACCAACGCAACAAACCGGTAGTAAGTACAAAAACATGCTCAAACATATCTCCTGACTCTACAAGCTTTGTTTTTTTTGGAAGAAATAAGGGTTTAGCGATTTGTGACAACGCAATTCGTTCTTCATCATTAAGCTGATGAAGGTGCTCCAAATGTTTTAATAGTTCCGACGGTGTTGCCATCTTTTTAAAGGTCTTAAATCAGATGATTAAAAATAAAGAAAATATTATAAAGAAAAAAATGTTAATGATTAGCAACGAAATTCTTGCTTCTGAAAAGTGTAAATAAGCTTTTAAGATTTTGAAAACATAAAGCTCTAAAACAAAAAAAACTCACAATAAAAATTGTGAGTTTTAAGTGAGCGCGTCAGGATTCGAACCTGAGACCGTCTGCTTAGAAGGCAGATGCTCTATCCAGCTGAGCTACGC
>NZ_LELA01000127.1 GCF_001677955.1 Chryseobacterium sp. BGARF1 | reverse complement strand
TCTCATCCAAACTTTGATGGTAGAAGAGTTGCGGAGTAATTATTTTCTTTCCTTGCATGTACTAATTTATGAATAATACATTAATTATCAAATAGTTATAGTATTTTATTTATTTAATATTCACAAAATTTATTTTTAGTATTTTTGGTTGTGCAACAAGCACATAGGTTTTGCAAAATGCGGGGTTAAATATTAAATATCCGATGTTGCGGATTTTTAATCCGTGACTTTCTGCAACAGAATATATTTTATGAACATATTATAAATCTGTACTATCAAAAAAGCACAATTTGTTATCATTTATTTTATTATTTTAGTAAAATTACATTTAAATCAATGCCTTACATAAAGCTAGAGAGTATTGCGTTTTGAATAAATAAAACAATATATAATGGGAATATTTAATTTTTTTAAAAGAAACAAAAAAGACTCACCAGTAGAGACTGATTCGACAGATTTTATGGCATGAATGGAAGCCATGGTACAAAAAATTAAGGAAGAAGAGGGTACGGATAACGACGAATTACCCAATCACAAAGGTGAATTTGGTTACTCAAAAGACAACCCTATTCTTTTAACAAGTGTTCCTGAATCAAGAAAATATATAAATCGATTAATCTACATAAAACCAGGTTCTTCGCAATATACTTGGGAAAGAACAGGTTCGATGATAAGCAGTATTGTCAGTGCACCAATTGATGAATACAATTTACTAGATGTTGATTCTAATATTGTTAAAACGATTTATATTTGGCCTTACAACAGAGTAAATTCAAAAAAAGTCCCAGAAGGATTTGGCTTGATGGATGGCTAAACCAAAAGCGGTGCTGAAGCATGTGTTTATTTAATCTTTAAGAAAAACTTTAAACAAAAAAAAGAAAATGCTCTCTACACGATGTAGAAAGCATTTTCAACCCTAATATTTAATATAATTAACCCATTACAGAGAGACACCTCGTCTCCATGGAATGAAATCATTCTGATTAAGAACGTCCGCTTTGGTTTTCACTTCGCCGCTGGCTACGTTGATGATGAGTTCCAAAAGTTCGTCCGCCGCTTCGGGAATGGTTTTATCTCCGTTGATTACCGTTCCTGCATTAAAATCGATAATATCAGACATTTTTTCTGCCAAAACAGTGTTTGAAGAGATTTTCACTACCGGAGAAATAGGATTTCCCATCGGAGTTCCAAGACCTGTTGTAAAAAGAACCACTGTTGCACCTGAACCTACTAAAGCAGTTGTACATTCGGCATCATTTCCTGGTGTACACAAAAGGTTTAATCCTGGTTTTGTAGCATATTCTGTAAAGTCAAGAACTTCTACAATTGGTGCAGCACCGCCTTTCTTAGCTGCTCCTGCAGATTTCATGGCATCGGTAATTAAACCGTCCTTGATATTTCCGGGAGACGGATTCATATCAAATCCTGAACCTGCTGCAACAACAGAGGCTTCAAAATCTTTCATCAGTTTCAGGAACTTTACACCGTCTTCATCGTTGATGCAACGGTTGACCAACTCCTGCTCTACTCCACACAATTCAGGGAATTCTGCAAGCATGGTTGTTCCCCCAACTGCTGCCATAATATCGGAAACTTCACCCAAAACAGGGTTTGCAGAAATCCCTGAGAAACCATCTGAACCGCCACATTCCAAACCAATATTCAGTTTGGTGATGGATGCAGGTTTTCTTTCAATATTATTCGCTTGTTTAATACCTTCATACGAATCTTTGATAACGCCGGTCAGCATTTCATCAATCGTTCCCGATTTTTGCTGTTCGTAAACTACAATCGGTTTTTTGTTATTTGGAGCCAAAGCATGAAGTGCATCCATAAAGATTTGCACCTGAAGATTTTGACAGCCTAAACTTAGAACCGTTGCTCCTGCAACATTCGGGTTGTTGACATATCCTGCAAACAATCTTCCCAATGCTTCAGCATCCTGACGAATTCCACCACAGCCACCTTGGTGCGTGATGAATCTTACGTCGATATTTTTAAATACTCTTGTATCCTCTTCTTTTTCTTCTTCAACAACGTCAGTCGCTCCACCATTTAGTAATGACCTTAGCAATAATTGATGTTTGCTGGCTTTGTCGTGAAGTAATTCTTTTTCAAAAATATCCTTCAGTGTTTCAATATTTTTGTTTTCGCAGAATACCAATGGGAAGAACAGCCAAACATTTTCTGTTCCTACTTGTCCGTCTTCACGGTGATATCCGTTGAAAGTACGGTCTTTCCATTTGTCGACATTGGGTGGATTCCAGCCTAAAGTTTCAGTTTTACCCTCTACTTTTGCACTTTGATGCTTTACGTTTTCAGTGGTAATTACTTCACCTTGTTTGATAGATTGGTTCGCTTTCCCAACGATTACGCCATACATCAAAATATGGTCACCATCCTCAAAATCTACGGCAGCAAATTTATGCTTTGCCTTAATATCTTTTACAACCGTGTAATCTGTACCGTCTAGATGCACCGATTCTCCGGCAGGCAAATCCATCAACGCTACTACAACGTTGTCTTTAGGATTTACTTTCAGTACTTTCTTTTGCATTTTTTCTAAGAATTGAATTGTACAAAATTGTTATAGGCAATCTCTGTATCATTGTGGTCGATCTCGTACAATGCTTTAGCAACTGCTGTTTTTAAACCTTCAACCTTTGTAAGGTCGGTGTCCCAGAATGAAGTTTCTGAAAGTGCCAATTCAGCAACTTTTTCATAATCTTCATTCGTCCAAATTTCTTTAAATTTAGCAATAATTCCTTCTTCATCATTTAAAGGAAGGGCTTTTTCACCAAAACTTCCCTGATAAAATCTAATTAAACTTGCTAAAGAAAATGTAAGGTTTAATGGTAATTTTCCGTTGGTTTCAACGTATGTTAATAAACTAGGAATTACTCTTACTTTAAATTTAGAAACAAAATATAAAGCAATACTTGCCAAATGATGTTTGATGAAAGGGTTTATGAATCTGTCGAAAACTTCTTCTGCAAAATCTTTTAATTCAGCTTCATCTAAACCTAAAGTTGGGTTAACTTCATTAAAAATAGCATCACTTAAAAACTTGCCGATAAATTGGTCATCAATCGCCTCTTTTACCAACTCTTTTCCAGATAAAATAGCAGGAGCCAACATTAAAGTATGACCACCATTTAGAATTCTTACTTTTCTCAATCGATAAGGCTGAATATCATCCACTACTAAAATCTGCTCGTTGATTTTATTGAAAGGAATTCTCTCATTTAAATTTCCGGCATCCTGAATCACAAACAACAAAAATGTTTCTGAAACAACCATGTTCTGATCTTCATAATCTAACTGGTCTTCATACGATTCTGCATCATCTTTAGGATATCCAGGAACGATTCTGTCTACCAACGTATTATGAAAATAATTACTTTGGTTAATCCATTGCACAAATTCCTCTTCTAAATTCCAAAGTTGGGCATATTTTAAGATGATATTTCTTAAAGTAAACGCATTATCTTCAATCAGTTCACAAGGAATAATTCTTAATCCTTTGTCTGTTGCACCGTTGAAATGCTTGTATCTTTCGTGCAGTAAAACCGCTACTTTCGCAGGGAAATTTTTGTGCGGACCTTCGTAAGAAGTTTCCGTTTCATCATAAGCAATTCCTGTTTCGGTCGTATTAGAAAAAATAAATTCTAATTCTTCTTCTTTTGCCAAAGCTAAGAATTCGTCATAATTCGCATAAGGATTAACCGACTTCTGTATCGCAGAAATGATTTGTTTCTGATCGATAATTTCACCTTTTTTAATTCCTCTATTGAAAAGGGTGTATAAATTATCCTGATCTTCCATTTTCTGGATAGAACCGTTTGGCGTTGCCTGTAAATTCACAATTCCAGCATTGAAACCTGCTTCTTTATTCATTTTGTCGATCACATAATCTGTGAATCCACGCATGAAGTTTCCTCCACCGAACTGAACTATTTTAATAGGAAGTTTTGTATCTATTCCGCTGTTTTGGCGGTTTAATTTTTGTTTTGTCTGATTTTCCATTTTTCTAATTTGAATTAAATTGTGTCTTTAATTCTGTTAAATCTTAGAACTTTTAAAACGCAAAGTCCGCAAAGATTTTTTTAAAGCTTGATGTATATTTTTAAGTTCGCAAAGGCGTTGACTTAGCAAAGAACTCAAAGTTATTTTCAGACCTTCAAGGTTTTTGAAACCTTGAAGGTCTATTTTTTCTTACAAAATTTCAGTTTATTTACTGATCACTTTATACTTAGGAACCAATGTTTTCATTACTGCCCATGCAATTAGATATGCTACTGCACACACAGAGAAAATGATCATGTATCCTTTATCAATTCCGTCTACCACTATTGCTCCTGATTTTTCCAGTTGTTTGAAAAAATCGTCTGGTAATCTTTCGTTGATATATTGAGGGTATTTTTCCAATAAAGGAACTCCATCAACCGTTGACCAAGCTTTATGAGCATGATCGAATAAAACTCCTGAAGATTTATTGATAATGAATGATCCAATCCCCCCTGCCATTCCGCCAATTCCTGTGATGGTTGCGATGGCTTTTTTAGGGAACATATCGCCAACTGTTGAGAAAATGTTTGCTGACCAAGCCTGATGTGCTGCTCCTGCAATACCGATAATTAAAACAGGGATCCAATACGTTGCTGAACCAAGAGGTTGTGCTAAAAGTGCTAATAAAGGGAAAAATGCAAAAATCAACATTGCTTTCATTCTTCCTGAATAAGCATTCATTCCTTTCTTTTCAACGAAATATTTTGGAAGCCATCCTCCGATAATAGAGAATAGAGTGA
Organism: Chryseobacterium sp. BGARF1; assembly: GCF_001677955.1. Lineage (GTDB taxonomy): Bacteria > Bacteroidota > Bacteroidia > Flavobacteriales > Weeksellaceae > Chryseobacterium. The sequence goes on along the minus strand of NZ_LELA01000127.1, from coordinate 33,107 downwards.
TCATGTACAATACAAATAATGGCAATGCACTTTCTGTAGAATCCATTTTGTAAACTGAACTTAAATACGCTGGAGTCCAGAATAAAAAGAACCACCAAACACCATCTGTCATGAACTTTCCAAAAGCAAAAGCCCAGGTTTGTCTGTAACTGAAACATTCTTTAAATGTAAATACTTTTTCGGGAGCTGAAGGATTTTCATTTGGAAGATCGTCCTGATCCTGGTTGATATACGTTAGTTCATGTTCGTTAACTCTCTTATGTAAATGTGGTTTTTTGTAAACGAAAACCCAAAGTCCCATCCATACAAATCCTAATGCACCAATGATAATAAATGCCCATTCCCAACCCATCGATTTTGCAATGAAAGGAATGGTAAGAGGTGCTGCCAAAGCTCCTACCGTTGCACCTGCATTCCAAATACTTGTAGAAAATGCTCTGTCTTTTTTAGGGAAATATTCTGCCGTTGTTTTAATCGCTGCCGGGAAATTTCCAGCTTCACCGATTGCTAGTACAAAACGTGCGAAAATGAACAACGTCACACTTGTACTGATGATTGCTGAAGTATTTGAAACGGTTCCAATTAATTCTTTAGATCCGTGAAAACCTGCCATCCATTCTCCTGTAAGGATCCCTGAAGTTGCGATTCCACAAAATGCGTGTAAAACGGCACCGATAGACCAAACTCCGATTGCCCAAAGGAAACCTTTTTTGGTATCCATCCAGTCTACAAATTTCCCTGCGAAAAGCATTCCTACTGCATAGAAAATTGAGAATAATGCTGTGATATTTCCGTAATCATTATTGTTCCAATGAAATTCCGGAGCGATAAAATCTTTCCACGTCAATGATAAAACCTGACGATCCAAATAATTGATCGTGGTTGCAAGAAACAACAGTAAACATATTGTCCACCTGTATTGTGTCGGTTTAAGAGATTTAACTGAACTCATATTAGTTTTTAGAATTTAGTTATTATTTTAAAGTTTGGATAATATCCAGCACTTTTTTAGTTTCACTTTCTATCGTTGCATAGTCTTTTGCAAGCATCAATTCTTTGCTTACCAACTTACTTCCCATTCCTACCGCAGAAACTCCGGCTTTAAACCAGCTTTCGATGCTTTCTTTAGTGGTATCTACTCCACCTGTCGGCATAAATTTCAGATTGGGGAATACATCTTTGATGGCACTCATAAATCCTGCACCTAAAGCATTACCTGGGAATAATTTAACAAAAGTTACTCCTGCAGCTTCCGCAGTAATAATTTCCGTCGGAGTCATACAACCTGGACTGTATAACAAATCTTTTGGAATTAAAAATGCTGCTACTTCAGCTACAAAACCCGGACTGATAAAGAAATCTGCGTCTGCTTTGTAATATTCTTCGGCTTGCTTTACATTCTTAATTGTTCCGATTCCCAAAAGCATTTCAGGCATTTCCGCATTACGAACTTCTACCATTTTTGTAAAATTACTCAACGCAGCTTCTCCACGGCTTGTATATTCTACTGCGCGAATTCCTGCTTTGTAAAGCGATTTTAGTATGTCTATCGTTACTGATTCATCAGCATTATAGTACAGAGGTAAAATTCCCTGATCGATGATGGCATTTGTAACTGTTTGAATTTTTGTCATTTTGTTTAATTATCTTGTTTAAAAATAATTTTTGATGGGATTTTATCCATCCTTTAGTGTGCTGTGCTTGCAAGAATTTATTTGAATTATAAATAGGATCTTATCTTATCCTTTGCTAAATCGTCCCTTTGGGACTTTTTCATAATCTAAAACAAACTATCTCTTGATGCGTCCACCTGAATTTCCTGCCATTACTTCGAGAATATCTTCTGCGCTGCAATAATTGATGTCGCCCAAAACAGTATGTTTGATAGCACAAGCTGCGTTGGCAAAATTTAAGGCTTTTTCGTCATCAAAATTCAATAAACCATAAATTAAGCCTGCTGCAAAAGCATCTCCCGTACCAATTCTGTCTACTACAGGATTTACTTCAAGAAGTCCGGTTTCAAAGTAATTTCTATTAACTAAAGCTCTTCCTTGCGTTTGTTGAGAACTTGCTGTAACCCCAATCCTTATTTTGTCGAAAATTTTGTGAATAGAAGGACATTGTTTTTTTAATTCTTCACAAGCTTCTAAGAAGCCTTCTTTATTTGATGGAAACTGAGTTCCTAAAATTTCATTAATTTCATTCACACCACCGATGAAAATTGTAGATAATGAAACTAATTCTTTCAACACTTCATTTCCGTTTTTTCCGTATTTCCAAAGGTTTGAACGGTAAGCGGGATCGGTGGTGATCTCAATTCCCATTTCGTGGGCAATTTGTAAACCTTCTTTCAAACTTTCGTAGGCAGTTTCAGAAATCCCAGGACTGATGCCTGTCCAATGGAAATATTCGCAACCTTCCAAAGCTTTTTTCCAGTCAACCTGTTCGGGTTTGATATTGGCAAAAGAACCGTTCAGTCTGTTGTAAGCAATTCTGCTCGCACGAACCGATGAACCTACTTCAAGGAAATATAAACCTAAAGGATGTTCATTTTTATTGATGAAAGTTGTATCAATCCCAAAACTTTTGATGAAAGACAATGCAGATTCTCCCACAAAATCATCAGAAACATTGCTGATGTGCATCACGTCGCAACCCATTGTTGCCAATGAAGAAGCTACATTAAGCTCAGTTCCACCAAAGAAAAATTCCATTTCGTGGCTTTGCTTCATTGTTTTGTTTCCTGGAGGCGAAAGTCGCATGATGATTTCACCGAAAGTAAGTATTTTACTAGCCATATTTTAAATACTCTTTTTAATATCTGCTGTTATTTAAACGCAAAGTGCGCTAAGATTTCTTTTAAAACTTGATGTATATTTTTAAGTTCGCAAAGGCGTTCTACTCCACCAAGCTCACAAAGATTTTCAAGTTGAGAAAAATTGCAGATATGAAAATTATTGTTTTTGAACCATTAAAATTTTAAGCTTTAAAACTTAACTCCTTAATGTTTCAAATTTATTTTTTATTTCTCGCAGATTGAGCAAATTTTGCAGATTTAAATTGGTCTGTGTCATCAGCTCAATCTGCGAGAGATTTAATTTTATTTGAATTTAAAAATCGAAATAATTTTTAGCGTTGTGATAACAGATATCGGAAATGGTTTTTCCAATCAGTTCCATATCATCCGGCAATTCGCCGTTTTTCATTTCTTCACCGAATAAGTTACAAAGAACTCTTCTGAAATATTCATGTCTTGGGTAAGATAAGAAACTTCTGGAATCTGTCAACATTCCTACGAAACAGCTGATTAATCCCATATTTGAAAGGGCATTCATCTGCTTAATCATTCCGTCTTTCTGATCCAAAAACCACCATCCGGAACCGAACTGTACTTTTCCTTTGATACTGCCGTCGTTGAAATTCCCGATCATTGTTGCGAAAATCTCATTGTCGGCAGGATTTAGGTTATATAGAATTGTTTTGGTCAATTTATCTTTTCCGTCTAAAGTATTTAATAATTTAGACAAAGTTTCAGCCTGTACGAAATCTCCTATAGAATCCCATCCCGTATCAGGACCAAGAATTCTGTGCATTCTTTCGTTGTTGTTTCTCAAAGCTCCTAAGTGGAACTGCTGAACCCATCCAAATTTGTGATACGTTTCGCCTAAGAACAGTAAAATAGCAGTTTTAAACTGATTCACCTGCTTTTCAGCGATTACTTTTCCTGAAATTTTATCATTGAAAATAGCAGCTACTTCAGCTTCTGAAGCTTCTTCAAAAGAAATATTATTCAGTCCGTGGTCGCATAATCTGCATCCGTTTTCGTGGAAATATTCTACTCTTTTTAATAAAGCATCGCACAAAGTCTGATAAGAATTGATTTCAATCCCAGCAGAATCGCCCAATTTTGAAATATAATCTGCAAAGTTGTGGTTCTCAATAAGAATTGCTTTATCTGGACGGAAAGCTGTACTTACTTTAATATCAAAATCACTTTTCGCTAGATCCTGGTGATAATTTAAAACATCAATCGGATCTTCTGTTGTACACAAAGATTCTACATTCATCATTTTCAGCAAACCTCTTGTAGACTTTTCGGGAGTCTGAAGCTGTGCGGTGATGTTGTCGTAAATATCTGATGCATTTTTTTCGTTCAATAATTCATCAATTCCGAAATAACGCTTTAATTCTAAATGCGTCCAGTGATATAACGGGTTTCTTAAAGTATAAGGAACCGTTTTAGCCCAAGCTTCAAATTTTTCTTTATCTGAAGCATCGCCTGTGATGAATTTTTCGTTCACACCCATCGTACGCATTGCACGCCACTTATAATGATCGCCCGAAATCCATACTTTAGAAATATTTTCGAAAACTGTATCTTCAGCGATATCTTTAGGAATCAAATGATTGTGATAATCGATGATCGGCTGTTTTTCTGCGTATTTGAAGTATAATTCTTCCGCGTATTTATTTTGTAATAAGAAATTATCTGTTATAAAAGATTTCATTTGTAAAATTCTAATGTTACTCGTTAGAAGGTTTTCCGATGGTTGCCAAAATACCGCCATCAACGTAAATAATGTGTCCGTTGATAAATTTGCTTGCATCTGAAGCTAAGAAAATAGCTGTTCCTGCAAGATCTTCGGGATTTCCCCATCTCCCTTCTGGAGTTCTGCTGATGATAAAATCGTTAAACGGATGACCGTCTACTCTGATTGGCTCTGTTTGGGTTGTCGCAAAATATCCGGGACCGATACCGTTTACCTGAATATTGTGTTTTGCCCATTCTGTTGCCAAATTTTTGGTAAGCATTTTCAGACCGCCTTTTGCAGAAGCATATGCCACTACATTATCACGACCCAGCTCACTCATCATTGAGCAAATATTGATGATTTTACCAGATTTTCTCTTAATCATGTGTTTCCCAACTAATTTGGACATGATGAAAGGTCCGGTAAGATCTACATCGATTACTTTTCTAAAGTCTTCTACATCCATATCAATCGCCGGAATACGTTTGATGATTCCTGCATTGTTGACCAAGATGTCAATTTTCCCGTGAGTTGCTTCCATGAGAGCAACCTTCTGAGCGGCTTCACGTTCGTCTGTTACGTCAAAAAGATACCCTGTAGCGCTATATCCTTTGCTGCGATAATAGTCTAAAGCTTCGTCTAATTTTGAGGGAGTTGTACTCGTGATGGCCAATTCAGCACCTGCAGAGGCAAGACCTTCAGCCATTGCCATTCCTAATCCGTGAGTACCGCCGGTTACAACGGCTACTTTTCCGGATAAATCGAATAAATTCATGTAGAAAAAATTACTTTAGTTCGTTAGTTTTAACAGCGTCCATATCACCATAATCCATATTTTCTCCTGCCATTCCCCAGATAAATGTGTAGTTGGAAGTACCAACTCCTGAGTGAATAGACCATTCCGGAGACAATACAGCTTCGTTGTTTTTCATAAAAATATGACGGGTTTCATTCGGCTGTCCCAAAAAGTGACTTACCGCCTGACCTTCCTCCAAATCAAAATAAAAATAAGCTTCCATTCTACGGGTATGCGTGTGAGAAGGCATTGTGTTCCAAACACTTCCTTCGTGCAACTCGGTCATTCCCATTTGTAGCTGGCATGTTTCTAATACGCTGTTGACGATCAACTTGTTGATGGTACGTCTGTTTGCGTATTTTGCTTCGCCTAATTCTACAATTTCGGCTTCGTTTTTAGTGATTTTCTTCGTTGGAAAAGTGTGATGAGCAGGAGCCGAATTGAAATAGAATAAAGTCTGACCTTCATCTCCATTTTCAAAAACAACATCTTTTGCTCCTTTTCCAATGTATAAAGCTTCTTTATTTCCAAGCTCGAAAACCTCTCCGTCAACGGTTACCTTTCCGGTAGCGCCCACGTTGATGATTCCCAATTCTCTTCTGTCTAAGAAGTTCTCTGCCTTCAGATCATCAGTAGGTTCCAATTTCAATGCGCTTTTTACGGGCATTGCACCACCTACGATCATTCTGTCGTACATAGAATACACTACATTGATTTGATCTTCATTAAATAAATCATTGATTAGAAACTCCCTTCTCAAATCTTCAGTTGTATATTTTTTTACATCTTCAGGATGGTGGGCGTATCGAAATTCTGATTTTGTCATACTCTAGATTTTAAACTTAAATTACGGTTTTTAAAAACCTGTTAAACACTGCGTAATCGATTGCATTAAATTACACTAAAATTCCACAGAAATACTTGTTGTTAAATATATAGATTATATGTATTCGGTTAACAAAAAATTAATTTTAATTTATAAAAAGCTGAAAATCAACTTAATAAATTTAAAATTACTCTAAAAAAATTGTAAATCGAGAAGCAAAAGGGTCATGTTTTTTTACAGAAAAACAATGTAACATCTGTAAAAAATAAAAATCATGCCAAATATTTAGCACGAACACTACGAAATATTACATATATAAGGATAAGATTAAAATTATAAGAATAATATGTTAATTTAACTGAAATATTATCATTTATAAAATAAACAAGTTTTTCCACATAAAAAAGATGATAAAAATCAGACTGAATGATTAAAATTCATATTTGGAGGTACTTTTTGGGAGTTTTTGAAGAGTTAAAACACTATGATTTAAGCTAATTTCATCGTATTATTCTCATTAAACATCAAATTAATTTCACATTTTCATTCATTTAAAAGCAATAAAAAAACAAAACACAAATAACTGAATATTAATTAATTAAAACATATTCAATGTTTAACGTTTTACAATTCTTAACAAATTAAACAGTCAAATTAATAAAAAAATAACATTTTTTTCTTTGCGTAATGAAAAATAATATTAGTTTAGAAGCCAAGATATTTTATTAAAAATAATTACGCAATCGATTGCACTCTGAAAAGCGTATATCATTAAAATATTCCTACGAACAGAATACTTAGAAATCCACAAAAAAAACAGAGAAGTTGTTTGACTTCTCACACCACACATTAAACTATATAAGGATACAATAAATGGATAAAAAGGTACAATCAATAAAGTGGTTATATTTAACTGTTTTCCTGCTTCCCGTACTTGGTATGGCTCAGGAAAAAGAAACCAAGATTGACGAAGTTGTCTTGGTAGGATATACTAAGGTTTCTAAAAAAGATGTTACTAACTCCGTATCTTCTGTAAAAGCTGAAGCAATCAAAGATATGCCATCTACCAATGCTGCAGAAGCAATTCAGGGTAGAATGGCCGGAGTACAAGTTTCATTAAGTGAAGGCTCACCCGGAGCCGATGTAGATATTGTAATCAGAGGAGGTAATTCTATTACAGGAAGTAATGCCCCGCTTTACATTGTAGATGGAATACAAATGGATAATGCACTATCTATTTTATCTCCAAAAGAAATTGAATCTATTGAAGTTTTAAAGGATGCCTCTTCTACCAATATTTATGGAGCAAGAGGAGCTAACGGTGTTGTTTTGATTACCACAAAAGGAGGTCGTAAAAAACTAAAAACATCAATTAATTATAATGGTTTTTTAGGGGTAAGAAAAATTCAAAATACAATTGATGTATTAGATCCGTATGAATATGTTTTGTATCAATATGAACTGTATAATAAAGCTGGTCTTGCGAGCGACAAGACAATATTTGAAAACAGATATGGCACCTACGATCAATTGAGCAAATACAAAGACGTAGAAAAAAGAGACTGGCAAGACGAGGTTTTTGGAAGAGAAGCATTTAACTTCACCAATAACCTTGCTGTGACCGGAGGATCTGAAAATTCGGCTTTCTCGTTATCTCTAAATAACGTTCAGGAAGATGGAATTATGATTGGCTCGGGATTTAAAAGAAACATGGCCAACTTCAAATATGATTACGATATTTCGAAGAAATTAAGCATGACATTAAATGCCAGATATAGCAGACAAACTATTTATGGTGCAGGAACTTCTTCTACAGGATCACAAAGTACCAACCGATTAAGAAATGCAGTAAGATATCAACCATTTGAAGGTCTTTCTACAGTAAACGTTGATGAGTTTGACCCTCTATTTGCAGACCAAACCAACTTGGTAAATCCTATTTTATTAGCTAATAATGAGATTAAAGAAAGTGGGAGAAATGACCTCTTATTAAACGGAACTATCGACTATAAAATCAACAAATATTTTACATTCAGAAGTGTAGTAGGTTATTTACAGAGAGATGAGTTTGTTAACCAATTTTCAGGTACTGTAACTTCACTTGCCAGACAAAACAATGATCAGCCCGTTGTATTTTTAAGTAAAACTCAATCTAGGAGAATTACCAACTCTAATACTTTAAACTTTAGAAAAACATTTGGAAACCACAAGCTAGACTTATTAGCTGGGCAAGAATCTGTACGTACAGATGGAGAATCTTTACAAATGAATATTAAATGGCTTCCTAAATCAACCGGTGCACAAGAAGCATTTCACAATATTCAGTTAGCTTCTCCTCCCGCAGGAATGGTACAAGATGCACCCAAAACACCAATGCTACAAGGAGCTCCTGATAGGTTAGTATCATTTTTTGGTAGGGCTAATTATACTTTCAATAATAAATACATTATTACTGCTTCCATGAGAGCTGATGGATCTAGTATTTTTGGGCCAGGAAACAGATGGGGATATTTTCCGGCAGGATCTGTTGCTTGGAAAATTGCTGAAGAAAATTTCTTAAAAGAAAGCCAGACAATCAGCGAATTAAAGCTTCGTGCAGGATACGGTTTATCGGGGAATAACAGAATCGGAGGTTTCTTATATGATACTTTCTTTTTAACATCATCAGATTACGGATATGCGTTTGGAAACAATGTAACACCGGGAGCTACCACAGGAAATACTATGGCTAATAAAAATGTTACTTGGGAAAAATCTGCTTCTAAAAACTTAGGTTTAGACTTTGGTTTATTTAAAGGAAAAATCTACGGTACATTGGATGTTTATCAAACTGATACCAAAGACTTATTGCTTTTAGCTAGAATTCCTCAAAACTTAGGGTACGACTTTCAATTTCAGAATTCAGGAAGTACCACTAATAAAGGTATTGAATTCTCCATAGGAAGCACCATCATCAACAAGGAAAATTTCACTTGGAAAATGGATGCCAATATTTCATCAAACAAAAATACAATCAAAAGTTTAGGAAATAGTGCATCAGTAAGTGCCAATTCTTATTTAACCCCTTCTGGTTGGCAAAATAATTTAAATGACTTCTTGGTACAGGTTGGCAAACCAGTGGGTACCTACTGGGGATACGTTACTGCTGGAAGATATGAAGTGAGTGATTTTGATTACAATGCAACTACACAAGTATATACTTTAAAAGCGGGTATTCCAAGTTCTGCAGCAGCAGCCAATGGAGCAAAACTTATTCAGCCGGGAGACCTTAAACTTCAGGATTTGAATGAAGATGGAGTTATTGACAATAAAGACATGACTGACTTAGGAAATGCTCAGCCAAAATTTTATGGTGGATTTAACCAGACTTTCCGTTACAAAAACTGGGATATGAGCTTAATGTTTAATTTCTCTGTCGGAAACAAAGTATATAATGCCAACAAATTAGAATACACCACTCAATATTTATACAAAGACAATAACATGGCAGCCGATGTTGCCAATAGATTTAGATGGTTTAACGATGCCGGAGAAAAAGTAAATGATCCTACTCAGTTAGCGGCTCTAAATGCCAATACAACAGGATGGACTCCACCTGCAGGAGCGTACTTTTTACATTCTTACGGAATTGAAGATGGGTCTTTCTTAAGACTAAATAACGTAACTCTAGGGTATTCTCTAGGGAAAGATTTTACCAAACAATTAGGGCTTTCAAATTTCAGACTGTATTTCACAATGAACAATGTATTTACAATCACAGGATATTCTGGGTATGATCCTGAAGCAAATACCAGAAGAAACCCTCTGACACCTGGTGTAGATTATGCGGCTTACCCAAGAAGCAGATTTATCTTATCAGGAGTTGACATCACTTTTTAAACCTAATATTATGAAGAAGAATAAATTTTTAACAATACTATTTGCTATTGCAGGAGTAATATCTTTAAACTCTTGTGATGAATACCTGGATGTAGAAAGCCTATCTAATACAGCTGAAAAACAACAATTTGACTCTGCTCCAGATACTTTTTCTGCTTTGGTCGGGGTTTACAATTCAACTATGGGTGATAATACCTATGGTCAAAGAATGAACTTAATCCTTACCCAATCAGGAGATGATTTAAGAACTTCAGGGGATTACAATGCAAATGACAGAAGAGGAATTAGCTGCTTTGGTGCAATTCCCACAAATCCTGAGCTTTTAAGACCTTTCACAGATACCTACGCAGGAATTGAAAGAGCTAATCTTGTTATAAAAAATATCCCGATTTCACCAGTGATGCAAACTGGTTCTGCAGCAGATAAGATATTAATGAATAGATATTTGGGTGAGGCTTTAACATTAAGAGCCCAATTCTACTATGACCTTATAAAAAACTGGGGCGATGTACCTTTCCAAGATGTACCTTCTGCTGATCTTCCTGATTTGTATCTTGCAAAAACAGACAGAGACGTTATTTATGATAAAATTCTTGACGATTTGCTTAAAGCAGAAAGTCTTGTCCCTTGGAGGTCTGAAGGCGCTACCACCGCACAAAGAATTTCTAAAGGAGCGGTTAAAGGTTTAAGAGCCAGAATTGCTTTAGCTAGAGCAGGATATTCATTAAGAAGAAATCCTCAACAAATGAAGCAGGGTTCTAATCCTCAGAAATATTATCAGATCGCTTATGATGAGTGTAAAGACATTATCAATTCTGCTCAGCATCAGCTTAATCCTAGTTATGAAGGATTATTCAGATCATTGCATACCAATAGCCAGGATGCTACGAATGAGGTGATTTATGCAATCGGAGCATTCGGAGGAAACTCAAGAACAGACAGTAAAATTGGTTACTATAATGGTTTAAGACATGATGATACCGATTGGAAATCTTCAGGTGGAATCAGCGCAATTCCTGTTTATTTCTATGAATTTACCAAATACGATCTAAGAAGAGATGTTAACATCGCCATCTATAGAGTAAGTACTACAAAACAAGAAGAACTTCAGACATCTATCAACTGGAATGACGGTAAATTCAGAAAATCTTGGACCTCAATTACAGGAACTTCTCAAAATTTAGGGATTGACTGGCCAATGCTAAGATATTCAGATATCTTATTAATGTTTGCAGAAGCAGATAACGAATTGCACGGTGGCCCATCTGCAGATGCTGTAAATGCAGTAATGGCAGTAAGACAAAGAGCTTACGCAGGTAATTTAGGTCAAGTAGGAACTATCCCAACTGGTAAAGCAGCTTTCTTTGATTATATCGTAAAAGAAAGACAGCTTGAATTTGGGGGTGAAGGATTAAGAAAATATGATCTTATCCGTTGGAATTTATTAGAAACTAAAATCAATGAAACAAGAGCTAAGCTTACCCAATTTATGAATGGTACGGGAGCTTATGCAAACGTTCCTGAATATATCTTCTATAAAAAACCAACCTATGTGCCAACAAAAACAGCTCAGCAAAATGTATTAGACATTGATTTCTATACAACTGCAGGAGTTGCAAAAGCAGATATTTTCTACAGTCCAAATCAATCTGTTGCCACACCATCAGGTTATACAAAAGTAAACTGGAGATTGGCAATGACTCAGCCATACATCAGTGGAGACCCTATCAAGAGTTATGCATATTATTTCCAGCCTAATAGGAAAGAGCTATTACCATTAGCATTAGACGTTATCAATTCTAATTACAATCTTACCCAAGATTATGGTTATTAGTAAAAATATACATTCATATTAATTAATTTTAAGTACAGACTTCCTCCTTTTTCGGGAGAAGGTCTGTACTTTTCTTCAAAGAAAAATTCAGAAAAGATTTTTAAAAGTTGAAATTTCAGCCATCAACCGACAACTAAAAACGATCAACAACTTATGCAGTTTTCAGGTTTAAAAAATAGTCCGTTCTTCTTTATTTTTTCAATGGTCATGATCAGCCTTCTTTCTTTCAAAGCTAATGATGAGAAAACCATCATCGTTTCGAAAGACGGAAAAGGAAATTTCACGACCATTCAACAGGCAATTGACGCTGTTGAAGAAGGAAAATCGATAAGAACAAAAATTATTATAAAACCCGGAACGTACAGAGAAAAAGTTACTGTATCTGCAACAAAAAGCCCGATAATTTTAATCGGTGAAAAAGCAGAAAACACCATTTTAGTTTACGGCGATCATGCTTCAAAACAAAGCGCAGAAGGTAAAAACATCGGAACTACAGGTTCGTCTACCCTATTTATTTTTTCAGATAATTTTTCAGCAAAAAACATCACCTTTCAAAATGATGCAGGACCAGTGGGACAAGCGGTTGCCGTTCTTACCACAGGAGACAAGATCGCATTTGAAAACTGCAGATTTTTAGGATTTCAGGATACTTTATATACCAAAGGAACTCAGGATAACCCGGATAAAAGTAAAACTTCCCGAAACTATTTTAAAAACTGCTACATCGAAGGAACTACAGACTATATTTTCGGAGCCGGAACTGCCGTTTTTGAAGATTGTACAATTTATTCTAAAAAAAATGCATCTTACGTTACCGCTGCCTCTACTCCGGAAGGTGCTGAGTTTGGTTACGTATTTATTAACTGTAATTTAACAGGCGATGCATCAGCAAATTCTGTATATTTGGGAAGACCTTGGAGGCCTTTTGCTAAAACAGTTTACATCAATTGTGCAATCGATTTCACAATAAAAAAAGAAGGTTGGCATAACTGGTCTAAACCTGATGCTGAAAAGACCACTTTCTATGGAGAATATAATTCTAAAGGTGTTGGTTCAGATGTATCAAAAAGAGTTTCGTGGTCTCATCAGCTAACAAAAAATGAAGCTAAAAAATATTCCGCAAAAAATATTCTGAAAGGAAAAGACAACTGGAACTTTACAAAAAGTTTTAAATAAATTATTTTTTCCGAAAAAAATTAAAATTCCTCTTCTTTTGAAGCTGTAATTAATCCCATCGGGATTTGCTGTTAATAGAAAAAATAAATGTAAAAAAACGAAGCTCCGTAGGAGCGACCTGTCAATTTATCATATTTAAAAAATTCAATGAAATAAAATTTTAATTATTTTAAATGAAATTCAGTCTAAAACATAAAATCTTTACCTCTAGCATTTTTACAATGCTTATGTTGTCGGTTTCGGCTCAAGATAAAACCTTGAGCTTCCCTGGTGCAGAAGGTTTCGGAAGATACACAACCGGAGGAAGAGGCGGAAAAGTTTTATTCGTAACAAAATTGACAGACGATGGCTCAGAAGGAACTTTAAGATATGCTTTAGAACAAAAAGGACAGAGATATATTGTCTTTAAAACTGCCGGAACAATTTATCTGGGATCACCATTAAAAATAAAAGAAGGCAACGTCACCATTGCAGGGCAAACCGCTCCAAGCGACGGAATTACCATTGCCAACTACGAAACTTTCGTTGCGGCAGATAACGTAATTATTCGTTTTTTACGTTTCAGAATGGGAGATCAGAAAAAATTTGAAGGCGATGCTTTGGGGGCAAGATTTATAAAAGACCTAATCGTCGATCATTGTTCCATGAGCTGGTCTACCGATGAGACGGTTTCTATTTATGTGAACGAAAATACCACACTTCAATGGTGTGTAATTGCAGAAAGCTTAAGGAACTCAGCCCATCAAAAAGGTGCTCACGGATACGGAGGAATTGCAGGCGGAAAATTCGCTTCTTTCCATCATAATCTATATGCTCATCATGACAGCAGAAATCCCAGGTTGGGAGAATATGCAGGAAGCAAATTTGCTTTGACTGATTTAACCGATTTTAGAAATAATGTTATTTATAATTGGGGACACAACAATGTCTACGGTGGCGAAGGAATGAATGTAAACATTGTTAACAATTACTATAAACCAGGTCCCGCATCGATGAACAAAAAAAGAATCGTTGCCATTGATAAAAATGAAAAACCTGAAACTGAAGTTTATAACATTTGGGGAAAATATTACATCAACGGAAATGTTTCTGAAGGAAATCCTGATGTAACCGCAGACAACTGGAATTTAGGAGTTTTTAATCAAATGAAACCTTCTTACAATTTGACAGATGCTGATAAAAATTCAATAAAAATCAACCAACCTCACGACATTCAGAATAATGTAAAAACACATACCGCAAAAGAAGCGTATGAAAAAATATTGCAGATTAGCGGTGCAAGTTTGGTGAGAGATGCGGTAGATATAAATGTTTTAAAAGATGTAAAAAAAGGAACTTTCACATACAACGGTTCGCTTGGAAGTAAAAACGGAATCATCGATTCGCAAAATGATGTTGGTGGATTTCCAGATTTAAAACCAGGAAAAGCCCTACTCGATTCAGACAACGACGGAATGCCCGACGAATGGGAAATAAAGCATCATCTTGATCCTAAAAAATCCAATGCAAACGGAAGGAATCTAGATAAAAATTATGATAATATTGAGGTTTACATCAATGACCTTGTAAAAAAAATAACCGATAAACAGTAGAAAGTCACTGAACTTTTTAAATAAATGGTTATCTAAAACGAAAGTATTATGTCAATAAAATTAAACATATTCAAAATCATATTAACTGGAGCAGTTTTCGCAGCCAATACGTCATTTGCTCAGCAAAATGTAATCGAAAAAATACGCAAAAATCCTAAAATACCCTTTTCGTATGCCGAATTATCTGTAAAAGACGGCGGAAAATGGCAGGGAAACGAATACATTGGCGGAAGTTTTAAAAACGTAAATGAGTTAACACTTCCTGCAGAGCATACCGACCATTCTTACTACATTAGATACGAAGGAATTGGTTTAGAAAACAACCAAATTGGTTACAGACTGTATTTGGATTGGAGAAATGCCACTGATATTTTTGGTAAAAAAGTAAATACTTTGGTTTTGCCTGAAGTCGGTCAGGACGGTTTTGAAACGTATCACCACGACGCAGCTTGGGGGCAAGACATTTTGAAATCAGGTCGTACCATCGGAATCGGTTCTTACGGAAGATATGATGACCAAAATGATTTTGTGGAAACTTTTAAGACCGTAAAAAGCACGACCGCAAAAGTTTTTAATGAAAATGACAAATCATTCGCAACCATCGATTACAAAGGTTGGAAAACTTGGGGAAAAGCCGTTGACCTTCAATCGAAACTGACCATTTTCAACAAAGACCGTTTTGTGAAAGTTGACTTAAGTTTAGATCAAACGCTTTCAGGTTTATGCACCGGAATTGTTGCTTTTAAAGATATCCCGATGAAGCAGGGAATCAGCAAAAATAAAAAATGGGGCTACATTGCTACTTACGGAACGCAGACTTTAGCAAAAAAAGACGACAATCTTGGGATGGTGGTATTCTACCCTATCGAAAGTTTTGATAAATATGTGAAAGCAAAATCTACACATATCGTCGTTTTCAAGAAGACAAAAAATGTTTCTTATTACTTTATGGGAGCCTGGTCGCAAGAGCCAAATGGTTTGAAAACTGAAGAAGAATTCTATAAAGATTTAGATAAAAAATTAGATATTTTAGATAATAACAATCAACTTTAAAATTGAATGACAATGAGTTTTATTAATCAAAAATTAAAAATATATGCAGTTGCAGTTTTAGGTTCAGGAATGTTCTTAGCTTGTGCTCAAACAAAAAATGCAGTTGTTTCAAAACCCGCAAAAGAGGTGTCACAATCAGGAAAAATTGTTCCTACCAATCTGAAATGGTCAGAAAGAATGATGCTTTCAGAAATGCAGAGATTTCCTGAAGCTTGGATGCTAGATTTCAGCAAAAGTCCGAAATGGACGTATCCTTCAGCAATCGTTTTGGATGGAGCCGAGCAACTTTATATTAAAACAGGTAAAAAGCAATATTACGATTACATCAGTGAATTCGGAGAAAAACTAATCAAAGAAGACGGTACCATACTTACCTACGATATCGAAAAATACAATATCGATATGTTGAATAGCGGAAACGTATTGCTTTATCTTTATGAAAAAGAGAAAAAAGAAAAATACCTGAAAGCACTGCAAACACTTCGTTTACAAATTGACAGACAGCCAAGAACAAATGAAGGTTCTTTCTGGCATAAAAAAATCTATCCTTATCAGGTTTGGTTAGATGGATTATATATGGGAATGCCTTTCTACACGCACTATACAAAAGATTTCACCAAAGGTGCAGATGCGGCAAAAGCGTATGATGACATCGTTTTCCAGTTTGATTCTGTTCAAAAAAATCTTTTAGATAAAAAAACAGGATTGCTATATCACGCTTGGGATGAAAGCAAAAAAGAAGCTTGGGCAAACAAAGAAACCGGGCTCTCGCCAAATTTCTGGGGAAGAGCAATGGGTTGGTACGGAATGGCAATGGTAGACGTTCTAGATTATTTACCAGAAAATCATCCGGGAAGAGCAAGAATTATTTCTTATATTAAATCTTACTCTGACGCTGTTATTAAATATCAGGATAAAAAATCTGGTCTTTGGTATCAGGTTTTAGATAAACCATTAGCTAACGGAAATTACGAAGAAGCAACCGCTTCAGCAATGTTTGTTTACACGATGATTAAATCGGTGAACAAAGGATATTTACCTAAATCTTACAAAACTGCAGCCAAAAAAGGCTACGACGGGATCATCAAAGATCTAATTACAGTTGATGAAAATGGTGTTGTAAACTTAAATAAATGTTGTGCTGTTGCAGGTTTAGGCGGAAAACCTTACAGAGACGGTTCTTATGAATATTATGTAAATGAAGAGATCCGTTCTAATGACGGAAAAGGAACAGGACCATTCATTTTGGCAAGTTTAGAATTTGAAAAATAAATAATTATTCTATTGTCATTTCAAAAAAAACGTAGCAAAATAAAAATTTTAAATTTTCAAAAAAAAGTTACTAACATTGAAATAGCCATTTGTGGATAACTACATTTTATCAATGAATTTGGATTTTATGAAGACAAAAAATATTTTAAATATACTTTCTATCACCGTCTTTTCTATTGCATCAACTTATCTGAATGCACAGGAAAAACCATACGTTTCAGAAGTCTGGACTGCCGACCAGGGAAAAACTTACAGAAATCCGATTTTGTATGCAGATTATTCAGATCCGGATGTTACCCGTGTTGGTGATGATTATTATATGACCGCTTCAAGTTTTAACGAAGCTCCTGGGTTACCAATTCTCCATTCAAAAGATATGGTTAACTGGAAACTGGTCAACTATGCTTTACCGGATGTTTTACCTGCAAAAAATTTCAGCACTCCAAAAAGAGGTGATGGAGTTTGGGCTCCTGCAATCCGTTTTCATCAAGGTGAATTCTACATTTATTGGGGCGATCCCGATTTCGGAATTTATATGGTGAAAACCAAAGATCCACTGGGAAAATGGGACGAACCTGTTTTAGTCATGGAAGGCAAAGGTTTGATCGATTCTTGTCCGTTCTGGGATGAAGACGGAAGTGCTTACTTAGTTCATGGTTGGGCTGGAAGTCGTGCTGGAGTTAAAAGTTTGCTTTCCATCAATAAAATGAATGCTGAAGGAACGAAAGTTTTAGATAAAGGGGTTCACATTTTTGACGGTCACGATGCTCATCCAACAGTGGAAGGTCCGAAAATGTATAAAAGAAATGGTTATTACTATATTTTTGCTCCGGCAGGGGGCGTTGCTACAGGATGGCAATTGGTGTTAAGGTCTAAGAATATTTACGGGCCTTACGAAGAGAAAATAGTTCTCGAACAGGGAAAAACAAAAATAAACGGACCTCATCAAGGAGCGTGGGTAGATACGCCTTCAGGTGAAGACTGGTTCTATCATTTTCAGGATGTGGATGCAGGAGGAAGGATCGTACATCTTCAACCGATGAAATGGGAAAAAGACTGGCCTTTAATAGGAATCGACAACGATAAAAACGGAATCGGCGAACCGGTTTTAACGTATAAAAAACCAAACGTTGGTAAAACTTATCCAATCGTTACTCCGCCGGAAACCGATGAATTTGATGGTGAAAAATTAGGTTTACAATGGCAATGGAGCGCCAACGAAAATATCGTTTGGTCGTCAAAACTTCCCGGACAGAAATTCTTGAGATTGTTCTCCATGAAAATGGCTGAAAATGATAAAAACCTTTGGAATGTTCCGAATCTTGTGACTCAAAAATTCCCGGCTCCGAATTTTGTGGCTTCCACTAAAGTTAAATTAACTCCGGAAGATGCAAAAGAAGGAAAAACTGCCGGACTTTTAGTAATGGGAATGGATCATGCATCGATTGTTATTACTAATAAAACTGACGGATATTATGTTCAGCTAAGAAAAGCTGAAAAGGCTGAAAAAGGCGGAGAAGAAAAGGTATTGTTTGAAACTAAATTAAAATCAAACGAAGCTTATTTTAAAGTAAATGTCAACGAGCCGAACGGAATTTGCACATTCAGTTACAGCGAAAACGGTAAGAATTTCATAAAAGTTGGCGAGCCATTTCAGGCAAAACCAGGAAAATGGATTGGTGCCAAAGTAGGTTTATATTCTGTAAGCACACAGAAAGCAAACCGCGGTGGCTATGCAGATTTTGAATATTTCAGAATAACAAAAAATTAAATATTTCCCACGAATTTCACAGATTTTATTAGAATCTATATTTCAAAATATGCGAAATCATCTGCGAAAATCTGTGTTATCAGTGGGAGAAAAAAATAAAGAATTTAACGGGTTTTTGAAATCCGTTAGGTTTGATAAAATCATCAACAGAAAATTAAAGAATAAATATAATGAAGAAGTCGTTTAAAATCATCAGTCTTGCTGCAGTAATGCTTTTTTCAGGACAGATGTATGCTCAAAATAAAGAGATTTACACAGGAATAGAGTTTAAAATGCCGCAGGTGAAAGAAACTTCTTTTCCGGCGAATACAGTTTCAATCAAAGATTTTGGAGGTATTGCAGGAGGTAAAGTAAAAAATACGGAAGCTTTCAAAAAAGCAATCGACGCTTTGGTAAAAAAAGGTGGTGGTAAACTTGTCGTTCCAAGAGGAATGTGGTTAACCGGACCAATTGTTTTGCAAAGCAACATTAATCTTCATATTGAAGAAGGTGCGTTTGTGGTTTTCAGCAAAGATAAAAGCGATTATCCGTTGGTCGATGTAAGTTTTGAAGGTTTGGAAACGATTCGTTGTCAATCTCCTATTTCTGCAAAAAATGCTAAAAATATTGCGATTACAGGAAAAGGGGTAATCGATGGAAGTGGTGACGCATGGAGAGCCATCAAAAAAAGCAAAATGGCAGAATCACAATGGAAAGAAATTGTAAAATCAGGCGGAATTCTTTCTAAAGACGGCAAAAACTGGTATCCATCAGAAAGTTATAAAAAAGGATTCGAAAGCAGCTCAAGCTTTAATGTTCCTGATAAAATTTCAAAATCTGAACTGGAATCTGTAAAAGATTTTCTTCGTCCGGTAATGGTGAGTATCGTTGGTTGTGACCAAGTTTTATTGGATGGGCCAACTTTCCAAAACTCTCCGGCTTGGAATCTACACCCATTAATGACATCAAACCTTATTTTAAAAAATCTTACAGTAAGAAATCCATGGTATTCTCAAAATGGTGACGGTGTAGATTTAGAATCTTGCAAAAATGTTTTGATTTACGACAATACTTTTGATGTAGGTGACGATGCGATCTGCATTAAATCAGGAAAAAATGAAGACGGAAGAAAAAGAGGAATGCCAACTGAAAATGTAATTATCAAAAATAATGTCGTTTATCACGGTCATGGAGGTTTCGTCATCGGAAGCGAAATGTCTGGTGGAGCTAGAAATATTCATGTTTCAGATTGTACATTTATTGGAACTGACATTGGTCTTCGTTTCAAAACAACTCGTGGAAGAGGTGGTATTGTCGAAAATATTTATGTAAAAAACATTGATATGATTAACATTCCGACTCAGACGATTGGTTTTAATATGTTTTACGAAGGAGCTTCTCCTGTTTTGGAAGACGGACAAAAAGAAGAGGGAAACAAAGCTCCTGAAAAAGTATATCCTGTAACTGAGGAAACTCCAATTTTCAGAAATATTTATTTTAAAAACATCAATGCGGTAAATTCTGACGAAGCAATTACCATCAATGGTTTGGCAGAAATGAATATTAAAAACATCGTGATTGAAGATTCTCAGTTTGATACTAAAAAAGCATTAACGATTGTAGATGCAGACGGAATTATATTGAAAAATGTAAAGCTTACGTACAGTGAAGGAACCGGAGCCGTTGTTTACAACAGTAAAAATGTAGATTTATCTACCCTTCAGTTACAATCTTCTCAAAAACCAACAATTAAGGTTTTAGGAAATAAAACATCAGCGGTAAAACTTCCGAAAGAGGTAAAAGGTGAGCAATTAAGCATTTCGAAAGAAGTTGCTAAAAATGCAGTAAAGTAAGTTTCGAGATTCGTGTCGCGAGTTTTGTAATTCAGAATTTAGTTTCGAGATTCAAGAATTTAAAACACAAAAAAATCTTTGATTTTTAAGCTACTGTGTTCTTAAATATTTTCAAAGTGTTAAGCTTAAAAGTTACTAATGTGTCAAAAAACTTTTGTGACTTTTGTGGTTAAACAAAACACCAAATTAATTTTAAAAATGAGTTTTCACAAACTATATTTTCTTTTTGTTTTTTTTGTAGGAGCAAAAGCATTCGGTCAGACAAAGCCGAATGCTACTCCTTACACGAATGAAGCAACATATGAAAAGCTTAAAAAGAAGTATCCGTTTATTACACCTTTAAACAGACCAGTTCCATCGAATATTATAATTGATAAGGATGTAGAATATGCCAATATCAACGGTTTATCTTTAAAAGCAGATATTTATTATCCGAAAGACCAGTCTAAAAAACATCCCGGAATTGCTTTGGTTCATGGTGGCGGTTGGATTTCCGGTTCTAAGGAAAATGAAAAATATATGGCTCAGGAATTGGCATCAAAAGGTTACGTTGCCATTGCAGTTGGTTATCGTTTAAGCGAAGTGGCAAAATATCCTGCAGCGATTGATGATGTAAATAATGCTATCAAATTTTTAAAGAAAAACAAAAAAAAGTATTCTTTAAACACAAAAAAAATGGCAATTTTAGGAGAATCTGCAGGTGCACAAATAGCAACTTTGGTAGGTGTAAAAGCTAAAAATAAAATCCAGGCAATCGTTAACGTAGACGGAATTGTTTCGTTTATTCATCCCGAAGCCGAAGAAAGCACTTACGCAGCTTATTGGTTAGATGGCGACAGAAATGTGAATTTAAAAAACTGGACTGAAGCCTCACCTCTAGAATTTGTTTGTAAAAACACCCCTCCTACTCTATTCATCAATTCTTCACAACCTCGTTTTCATGCAGGAAGAGACGATATGATGAAGATTTTAAAAAGTCATAATATCTTTACCGAATACCACGAAATAAAAGATACACCGCATTCCTTTTGGTCTGCAGAACCTTGGTTCACAGAAACATTCAATCTGACTGTGGATTTTTTAGATAAAACGTTGAAATAGGTTTAGGTTTAGGTTTAGGTTTAGGTTTAGGCAAAATTAAAACGCAAAGATTTATTATTTATTGAAAATATTTTAGGAGCAAAGAATAATCAATAAATTGATTTTAAGCGAACGTATATTTTCAAGCTTTATCAGCGACTTGTCGCAATCTTTGCTCCTTAAATTTGTACGATTTAAATTAAACCTTTGCGTTAAAAAAACATAGAATCAATCATAAAAATTTATTTATGAAAAAACTATTTTTAATTCTCTTCATTTCAATTACCAATTTTTTATTGGCAGGAAATGAACCTTACATAACAATCACCGTTGCACAAGACGGAAGCGGGCAATTCACCTCCATTCAAAAAGCCATCACTTCAATCAGAGACCTTGGTCCGGGCGAAGCTTTAGTAAAAATAAAAGCGGGAACATATCACGAAAAAATCGTAATTCCTTCTTCAAAACATAAAATCACTTTACAAGGCGAAAACAAAGAAAACACCATCATTACCAACGATGATTATTCCGGAAAAATCGATGCTTTGAATGAGAAAATGACAACCTTCAATTCTTACACACTTTTAATTATGTCAGATGATATTAAAATTTCTGATATAACGATACAAAATACTTGGTGCAATAAAGGTCAAGCTGTTGCTCTTCATGTGGAAGGCGACCGTTTCAGCATTAAAAATTCTAAAATTTTAGGTTGTCAGGATACTGTTTATACAGGCGGAAATCACAGCAGACAATTGTATGAAAACTGTTATATTGAAGGAACAACTGACTTTCTTTTTGGTTCGGCAACTGTTATGTTCAAAAACTGTACGATTAAAAGTTTAGCCAATTCTTACATCACTGCGGCATCAACAGACCAAAGTAAAGAATTTGGATATGTATTTTTCGACTGTAAATTAATTGCGAAAGAAGGCATCAATAAAGTATTTCTTGGAAGACCTTGGAGACCTTATGCAAAAACAGTTTTCATCAATACAGAAATGGGAAATCACATCGTTCCCGAAGGTTGGAATCCCTGGAAAGGCGACAAAATGTTTCCTAACAAAGACAAAACTGCTTATTACGCAGAATTTGGCAGCAAAGGCGAAGGTGGAAAAACAGAAAACCGAGTAGCGTGGTCTCATCAATTAACAAAAAAAGAAACAAAAAAATATACCCTTAAAAATATTTTCGGAGACTGGAAGCCGAATATGAGTAATAAATAATTGGTAATGAATAATTGTTACCACAGTAAAATGACATAGGAAAATGGAGCGTTAAGAAAATTTAAATTTAATCCGTTAAGAAATTTCCACTGTTTGAGT
Organism: Chryseobacterium sp. BGARF1; assembly: GCF_001677955.1. Classification (GTDB taxonomy): domain Bacteria; phylum Bacteroidota; class Bacteroidia; order Flavobacteriales; family Weeksellaceae; genus Chryseobacterium. Next base: position 10,139 of record NZ_LELA01000127.1, on the reverse strand, counting down.
GGCGGCAAAAAACTTTCTTAATATCTATAATTATACTTTCCGCCCGAGTTTTGGAAATTTTAGGATTTAATTTAAATTTTTAGCGGAAGTTTCCAAGTCTTGAACTTTTGGTTCTTTTGTTTTAAGACAAAAGAACATTATTAAAATCAATTTTTAAAAATGAAAAAAATACTTTTAATTCTAAGCGTTGTAATTTCAACAATAGTTTTAGCTCAGAAAAAACCAACCCTATTTCTGATTGGTGATTCTACAATGGCAAACAAAGACAATCCTGATAAAAACCCAGAACATGGATGGGGACAAGTTTTAGGACAATTTATGACCACTGGAATCGAAATTCAGAATCATGCAATGAACGGAAGAAGTTCAAAAAGTTTCAGAACAGAAGGAAGATGGGATAAAGTTGAAAAACAATTGAAAAAAGGTGACTTTGTAATTATCCAATTTGGGCATAACGACCAGAAATTAAAAGATTCTACAAAATTTACCAATCCTTACACTCAGTACAGAGCCAATTTAGAAAGATATGTTACTGAAGCAAGAGCAAAAGGCGCAACACCAATTTTGATGACATCAATCACAAGAAGAAACTTTAATGAAAACGGAGTTTTAATTGATACGCACAAAGAATATCCTTTGGTGGTAAGAATGGTTGCCAATGATATGAAAGTTCCTTTTGTCGATATGCAATTACTGACCGAACAAATGGAAATTTCTTACGGTCCTGAAAAATCAAAACTTTTGCATTTACATTTTAAGGCGGGTGAAAATGCATATTATGATAAAGATAAAGCAGACGACACCCATTTATCAAAATTAGGAGCAGAAACCGTAGCAAAACTAGCTGTAAAATCTCTGAAAGATTTAAAAACCGGTTTAGAAAAGTATATTAAATAATTAAAACGACATAGGAAAATGGAGCGTTAAGAAAATTTAAATTCAATCCGTTAAAAAATTTCCACTGTTTGAGCGCGGCAAAAATTATGAAAACAAAACAAATATTGAATCCGCGCGAGTTTTGGAAATTTTAGGATTTATTTTAAATTTTTAGCGGAAGTTTCCAAGTCTTGAATTTTTGATTCTTTTGTTTCAAGACAAAAGAATATAGTAAAAAATAAAATTATGAATTTCAAAAAAGAACCATTTTTCGACGGTAATTCCGAATGGGAAGATTTGGGAGGCGGAGTTTCCAGACAATTTGTAGGGTACAACTCCCAAATAATGATGGTAATTGTAAAATTTGAAAAAAATGCAATAGGAGCTTTACACCAGCATTTTCATTCTCAAATTACATACGTTGCTTTTGGAAAATTTGAAGTAACCGTTGATGGTGAAACCAAAATCTTACAACAAGGTGACGGATTTTTTGCCCAACCGAATATTTTTCATGGTGTAAAATGTTTGGAAGCAGGACAATTGATTGATTCTTTCACTCCATTCAGAGAGGATTTTCTGAAAGATTAAATTAAAAATAATCAAACCTCACAGGTTTTAAAAACCTGTGAGGTTTTTTCTAAATACACTTTAAAGTAAAAAATTAAAGTCATGAAAAAAACCTTTTTTCTCTTCATTCTTTTTCTTTTTTCACAAATTCCCGCTCAGGAAAAGCTCATGTTCTGGCCACAAGGCGAAATGCCCAATTCCAAAATTTTGGCATCTAAAACCAAGAAGAAAAAAACTTTAGCAGAACTGAAAGAGCCTGAATTGTTTGCTTTCTTACCTCCAATAAAAGAGAGAAATCAAAAGTCGGTCATCATTATTCCTGGTGGTGGCTATTCGAAACTCACTTACGATGAAGGCGCTTTTCAAATCGCAAAATGGATGAATACTTTGGGAATTTCGGCTTTTGTTTTAAACTACAGATTACCAACTTCTACAGATTTAATTCAAAGAGAAATTGCTCCGCTTCAGGACGCTCAAGCTGCTATCAAATATATTAGAAAAAATGCAGTTCAATGGGGAATTTCGCTCAACCAAGTCGGTGTTGTTGGAACTTCTGCAGGTGGACATTTAGCAACTTCGGTCAGTAACATCAGTACAGATTTTACCGGATTAAAAGACGATTTAGCAGATATTTCTACTATTCCTGACTTTGCCATTTTGTTTTGTCCGGTCATTGATTTAGGAGAATTTGCACACAAAGGAAGCCGTGAAAGTTTACTCGGAGAAAATGCTTCGCCAGAAAAAATAACCGAGTATTCCATGCAAAATCGGGTAACAGAAAAAACACCGCCAACAATTTTATTTCATAATCAGGATGACACAGCAGTTCCGCCAATGAATAGCATTTTATATTATAAAGCCATGACGAAAAATAAAGTGAAAGGTTCCTTATTTATTTTTCCTAAAGGTGGTCATCGTTTTTTTGTTACGGATAAAAATGCGCTGAGTGAGAATTGGAAAAAATTGTGTGCAGACTGGCTTGAGACGATGAGTAATAAGTGATGGGTAATGAGTAATGATAAAACAATAATTATCACGTTGTCACACTGAGGCTTGTCGAAGTGTTTTGTGCCTTAAAACAATATTTTAGAAAAAAATTGCGTCTTTGCGATTAACCAAAAACAACCAAATTTTTAAAATATGAAGAAAATATTTCTTTTTCTAATTATTATTCTCTTCAATGAAATTACAGCTCAGCAGAAAATTTCTGTTTGGCAAAAAGGTGAAATGCCCAATTCTAAAGGTTTAAAATTAAATAATATTGAAGAAAAAGAAGGGCGAATTACACAAATTCAGGAAGCCGAAATGTTTGCTTTTTTGCCTGCGAAAGAAGAAAGAAAACCGATGGCAATCATCGTAATTCCTGGTGGTGGTTACAGACATTTAACGTATGATTTGGGAGGTTATTCTTATGCAAAATGGCTCAATACTTTAGGGATTTCTGCTTTTGTTTTGAATTATCGTTTACCAACTTCTCCCGATTTAAAGCAAAAAGAACTTGGTCCGTTACAGGATATTCAGGCTGCGATAAAATTGATTAGAAAAAATGCTGCTCAATACGGAATTTCGCCCGACCAGATTGGAGTTTTAGGAACTTCTGCGGGCGGTCATTTAGCTGCAATGGTAAGCAATATTTCTACCGATTACACCGAATTAAAAGGTGATTGGTCAACTATTTCAACAGTTCCCAATTTTGCAATTCTCGTTTCTCCAGTGATTGATTTGGGCGAGTTTGCACACAAAGGAAGTCGCGTCAATCTTTTAGGAGAAAATGCGTCTGCAGAAAAAATCAAAGAATATTCTATGCAGAATCGGGTAACAGAAAAAACGCCTCCGACAATTTTATTCCACGCTCAAAACGACAATGCTGTTCCGGTAATCAACAGTATTTTGTATTACGAAGCGATGATTAAAAATAAAGTGAAAGGCGCAATGTTCATATTCCCAAAAGGTGAACACAATATTGGAATTTTCAATAAAACAGAACTGACGGATAATTGGAAAAAATTATGCGCAGACTGGCTTGGTGAGATGGGTAATAAGTAATCGGTAATGAATAATAATTAATCGCAAAGCCATAAGAAAGGTAACAAACAAGATATTTTAAAAAATCAAAAATTTTACGAATCTTAAATAAAAGCTTCTTTCATTTCCGAAATCAGACTTAAAAAGTTATCCTGTTTCAAAACTCAAATTTATAATTAAAAAAACAATCGAGAATAGTTTTCATCACACCTCTAATATTAAATTATAATCAATGCGCAATCGGTTGAATAAAATTAATATTTAACAAATAACTTTTATTAATATTTTTTAATCAATAAATTTGGTTATTAAATAAATATTTATAATTTTACACCACTAAATAAACAAAACTTTTAACTATGAAAATCAATTTCAAAGCAGCTATGTCTATAGTTGCTCTCAGTACAGCTTTTGCATTAATCGGATGTGGACATGACGACATCAAAAGTGAATTCTCTGAAAATCCCAACGAAAACAGTATTGAAAATCCATTTGCAGCGAAAACTGTCGTTCCTCTTGCGAATTGTGTTGCTCCGGGATGGGCTTCTCAAAATGGTGGAACTATAGGAGGCGGAACTGCTGCCGAAACTACCGTAACAACTTATGCTCAGCTAAAATCAGCGATTGAGAATACTGCCGTGAAGGTCATCAAAGTCACAGGAACCATCACCATCACCACCCGATTATCTCTTCAGGATCAAACCGGAAAAACAATCTACGGAACAAGCGGTGCAAAACTTGTTTCAACCAATCAGACCAAAGACGGTTCTGGAATTATCAACATTAAAAGATGTAACAATATTATCGTTAGAAACCTGATATTTGAAGGTCCGGGAGCTTACGATACAGATGGTTGGGACAATGCCATTCTGGATGATTGTCGAAACGTTTGGATCGATCACTGTGAATTCAGAGATGGTGTAGATGGAAATTTCGATATTAAAAACAAATCAGATTATATTACGGTTTCTTATACCAAATTCCATTATTTAAAAACTCCAAAAGCGGGTGGTTCTGGTGGAACTGATGATCACAGATTTTCTAATTTAATTGGTTCTAGCGACGGTGCAACAGCCGATGCAGGAAAACTAAATGTAACATTTGTACGTTGTTGGTGGGCTCCGGGATGCAGAGAGCGTATGCCAAGAGTAAGATTTGGTAAAATTCATATTCTAAACAGTTATTTTAACAGCTCTGTGAGCAACAAATGTATTGCAGCCGGAGTTCAAGCAAATATTCGTGTAGATGGAAATGTATTTGAAAATGTAAAAGAACCCATCAATTTAATGAGCGGATATACTGCGGTAACCGTAACTTCAAACAATACATTTACGAATGTTACGGGTAATAAAACAGGAAGTGGAACTGCATTTACGCCACCATATTCTATTCCTACTTTGTCGCTTTCCTCAGTAAAATCTGATGTTACTGCTAATGCAGGAGCAACTTTATCAGGAAATATCTGTGAGAGCTTCTAAGTTCTAAATAGTACTTTTATTAATGAAAAAATCCTGATGTTTTATGCATCAGGATTTTGTTTTTATCCAGAAATTTTATTTTTCTTTAACCACTTCTGAAAATCGTTTTCAATCAACTTCGTTCCGGCCTCGTTGTACCAGCTATAGCCCATTCTACGCTCTTCGGAAACGTCTTCGTAATTGAATTTCACGCTTCCGTCACGGTCACCAAAAATTGGTTTATTGGTCGGAATATCATAAAATCTCGCCCAAACCGCCGAACCTTCTTTTTTAGATAAAACACGAACAGCATTTCCGCTTTCTCTGGAAACATTGTAAGTATAACCATCGATCTTGCTTTCTTTAAACCATTGTATTGCCGATCTAATTGATCTTTCAATCTCCGGAGTTACGGGCTGCATCATTAGAAATTTCACAATGTTTACCGATTCTCCACTTGCCAATGACATCGGTTCAAAAGCTCTTGCTTTTTCGGGTTTTAGAGAGACTTCATTATATTGATCTGCCCAAATTGACAATTTTCCTTTTTGCAAAACCTGAGTTTTCAAAACACAGTCGATTCCTTTTTGCAAAGCTACTTTCGACTTATCTTTCAACTGAGAATTTACGGCATCAAAACCTTCTTTCCCCTCAGAAATATTATATAAAACCGTCAAAACATTGATCATTGCATTATCGTTGTAGGTCACCTGTTTTCTGTAAATCGCAGAGTTTGGAAAATACTGTGGAAAACCTCCATTTTGATATTGCATCAACAGCAAATATTCGATTCCTTTTTCTGCTGATCTCAGATATGCAGGATTTTTTGTTGTGCTGTAAGCTTTTATCAATCCATTGATCTCTTTCGACGTTGCATTGTTGTCGATTGTTGCAAGATCATTATTTCCTGCTTTAATTATTTTTAAAAGTTGAGCATCTATTTTTTGAGTATAGTCTACATTTTTTTTATCACTCCTATGTTTTCCCCAACCTCCGTTTGGAAGCTGATAAACGATCATTTTTTCCGCCAAAGTATCTTTTACCTGCGCCGAAATTCCTGAAAATGCCAAACAAAAAACGGCAACTGAAAGTTTTGATTTAATCATTTTTAAACTTATTTAACGGTAATTAGTAATGGGTTGGCAACTATTTTAGATTGCTTCTGCAAAATATTTTCCCAATCTTTCTGAGTTTGGATCTGTCCGCTTTTCTGCCAAGCGAAACCTGCATAATACGTCAGTTTTTTCTGAGGTTTTGTAACCACCAACAGATTACTCTGATCGGGAATTTCAGATTTAAAAGCTACAGATTTTTCTACAATTTTCGGATTTACAACAATTCCTTCACCAACAAAAGCATCATCTATTTTCTCCCAGTGAAGATAATATCCTTCTCTGTCATTCAGCTTAGATTCGCCTTCATTTTTATGTAATGTAATTCCAATTGTGTAATTTGGAACTTGTTTTTCTGTTTCAAAAGTAGATTCAAACTTAGAAAAATTAGAGCCCAAATCAAGAGAAATCCTTTTGGTCTCTTTTACTCCAAACTCACTCCAGGGTGCATAAGTTAATTCAAAAATCGTCCTTAAAGGACCTTCTGCAATGGTTTTAGAGCTTGTAAAGTTTTTTGAAACCTGCAGTTTTTCATCTTTCCAAATTCCGATTCCTCCTGTTCCACGGCTGTCTCCTACGTGATAAGGATCATAACCTTCTCCTCTCGTATCTTTGTGATAATACATAGGATCTGTAAGATAACCTTTGTACCATTCGTTGATGATCGATCTTTCGGTTCTTTTAAACCAAATATCCACGCCGCTTGAAAGTGTGCTCCCTTTAATTCCTGCTAAAGCTTCAGCCTGACCTTTCGGACCGTATACTCTGAAAGCAATTTTATCGTTTTCCCAGGTATAATCATCAACTCTTTCAGGAACCAATCTTGAATAAGTAGTTAATTTACTTTCAGGAACTGCTGTTTTAGAATCAGCAATAATTTTATAAGAATTTGTTTTCTTCGGATCTACTTTTGCCTGAAAAAGCACCTCATCATTTTTTCCGTCACCATCATTATCAATCCACTGAATGGTCAGATAATTATTTTGAGAATCTTTAATCCTTAAATCTTCCGCTTTATTTTTCCCTAAAAATGTCTTCAACTGAACAATTGAAAGAGAAACAATTTCATTTCGAGCAAAATCCTGAGTATTTTTAACCTGAACTGAAGTTTGCGCATTCATAAAATTCGCAGCAATGCAAACGATTGCACAACTTAATCCAAGTATTCGTTTTTTATGTATAAACATGAAATGTTATTTTATCAAAAGTAAATATAAATCACTAAATGCAAATCATTATTCTCCTTAAAACTTTCTTAAAAGAGAAAAATTGATCTTTTATCTCTGTAAATTTTGTAAATTAGATTTTCTACAAAAACATGGAAAACAAATTTGAATTTACCGAAAAGCAAAGATTTACTCAATGGTGGCTTTGGTTATTACTTTCCGCAGTAATGATCTATACCATTTATAATTTTATTGAAGACCGACAATATTTTTCTACGCTTGAATTAGCAATATCAATTCTTATCCCAACGCTTGTCATCATTTTATTTCTTGTAATCAGACTAGAAACCAAAATTGACGAGCATGGAATTTCTGTACGATTTTTTCCATTTCAAATTACATTCAGATATTATCCTTGGAAAAATATTAAAAAAGCTTATGTCAGAAAATATTCGCCATTAGGAGAATATGGAGGTTGGGGATTGCGTCAAGGTCTTTTCGGGACCGGAAAAGCTTATAACATAAAAGGAGATCAAGGGCTACAAATTATTTTAAATGATGAGAAAAAAATTTTGATTGGGACACAGAAACAAAATGAACTGAAACTATATTTAGAAAACTCAAAAAAAGTGTAATTCCCAACTCTTTCCAGAATCATTCTCTACCTTTGTTGTATGAAAATCCTTGTTGTAGAAGACGAAAAAGAACTTTTAAAATCCATTCATGATTCTTTGATCCAGGAGCAGTTTCTTATTGAGACCGCAGAAGATTATCATTCGGCGAACGAAAAAATTGCTTTGTACACTTATGATTGTATTTTATTAGACATTATGCTTCCGGGCGGAAATGGTTTGCAACTTCTTCAACAACTTAAAGACATGGGAAAATCAGAAAATGTCATCATTATTTCTGCAAAAGATTCTCTCGATGATAAACTGATAGGCCTGGAACTCGGAGCCGATGATTATTTGACCAAACCTTTTCACAATGCTGAACTCAACGCCAGAATAAAAGCAGTTCTCCGAAGAAAAGATCAGGAAGGCAAAAACAGTATTGAGATTGCCAATATTGAGCTCGATCTTACGGAAAGAACTTTTATTGTGGACGGAGAAAATATTTCCCTCAACCGGAAAGAGTTTGATATTCTTCATTTTTTCATGCTTAATAAAAGACGATTAGTGACCAAAACAGCTTTGGCAGAGCATGTTTGGGGAGATCATATTGATCAGGCAGATAATTTTGATTTTATTTATTATCAAATCAAAAATTTAAGAAAAAAACTGCATCAATCGAATTCCGAAATTGAAATTGAAGCAGTCTACGGAATCGGCTACAAATTAATAGAAAAATGAAACTTCTCAACAGATCAATACTTCATCTGATGACCTATCTTTTGCTAATCGTAAGTTTATGGTCAGTGATTTTTTACTTTAATATGCTCGATGAAATCAAAGGAAGTGTAGATGAAGAGCTAGAAAACTATAAAAGACAGATCGTTTTTAAAGCAGAAAAAGATCCTACTATTTTGCAGCAGAAAACTTTTGATGAAGGTTTTTTTTCTGTTAATAAAATAAGCGAAGAAGAAGCTCTGAGTTTTAAAGATACTTATGAAGACACCGAAATTTACGCACAAGATGCCGACGATGAAGCTCCGGAACTAGAACCTGTAAGAATTTTAACAACCGTTTTTGAACAAAATGGAAGTTTTTATCAACTTAAGATCTTCAACAATATGGTTGAAGAAGATGATCTTGTAAAAGAATTGCTTTGGGATGCTGCAGGATTATATATTCTTTTAATTTTTAGCATTTTGCTCATCAACAATTTCGTATTAAAAAGACTTTGGAAACCTTTTTATGAACTTCTTGATGAGCTTAAAAATTACCGTTTAGGAATCAGCAAAAGCCTTCCGAATGTTGAGACAAAAACCAAAGAATTCAGTGATCTGCAGGATGCTGTTACAACTTTATTGCAATACAGCGAAAAAAGCTACGAACAGCAAAAAGAGTTTATTGGAAATGCTTCTCACGAACTTCAGACCCCTTTAGCGATTGCTATCAGTAAACTTGAATTGTTGATTGAAAAAGAAAATTTCACAGAAGATCAGGCAGAAAAGATTGCTGAGATCATGGAAATTATTGAAAGATTGGTTCGTCTCAATAAATCGCTTCTTTTGCTTACAAAAATTGAAAACAAACAGTTTTTTGATAATCAGGAAATTAAAGTCAATGATATTGTTGAAAAAAACATAGAAGATCTTAGTGATATTGCTGAGTTTAAAGAAGTAGAGATCATTTTTTCTGAAAACAGCGAGCTTTTGGTAAAAGCAGATGCTGCATTACTCAATATTATCGTTTCAAATTTATTGAGAAATGCAATCTTTCACAATACAAAACCTGGAAAAGTGGAAGTGAAAATTGATGCTAAAAAATTAAGCGTTCTCAATACCGGAACAGATCATTCTTTAAACCATGAAAAGATATTTACACGTTTTCAGAAATCTGAGCAACATCAATCAGGAAGTGGGTTGGGATTAGCAATTGTAAAAGCCATTGCAGAATTGTATGATTTTACAGTTTCCTATGATTTTAAAAATGGAATGCATGAATTTTCGGTGAATTTTTAATGCTTTTTTTTAACGCAAAGATCTTCTTGTCTTTCTTAAAATTTAAGGAGTAAAGAATGATCAATAAAATAAATCTTAAGCGTGCCTTATTTTCAAGCTTCATAAGCGACTGTCGTAACCTTTGCTCCTTAGATCTTACTTATTTTATAGATCTTTGCGTTTAAATAAAACACATTATTTTTTAGATTTAATAAAAACTACTTTTTACTTTTTACTTTTTACTTTTTATGTATATCCGTTTTTCATCATACCGCTGTAATGTTAGCAATAATGAGCCTATCGAATAGTTTATCTGCAAAATATCTTCGAT
>NZ_LELA01000126.1 GCF_001677955.1 Chryseobacterium sp. BGARF1 | reverse complement strand
TTAAAAAATGATTTGCAAATAAAGAAAAAAGCTTTAAATTTGCATCACCAAAATAAAACAGACCCATGGTGTAACGGTAGCACTCTGGTTTTTGGTACCATCAGTTGGGGTTCGAATCCCTGTGGGTCTACATTTTAGTAATAGCAGTCTTCTGATTTTCAGAAGACTGTTTTTTTATGGATTGTTTGGTAAATTTTAGTGATCCGTAATGGATTAGTATCAAAAGTTGGGGACTAAGCAAAAAGTTTTGATAATCTGAATAGAAAAAAAGATTTATCTCGTACGCCTCTGAGCTGTAATCTGAAGTTTTTGATCCATCTGAACCTCTTAAAAACTAGCCCAGATCGCAACGGCATCCTTTTTTGTGGAAGGGAATAGGAGTGGGACAAAAAAGATAGAGTGGAGAGCTGGAAAAAGCTCCTAAAAACTTGCTTTTACCTGCATACTGCCAATATGTATGGTTCTTTCACCGGAGTTTCTTCCTTCGTAATTTAAGTTTAACTGTAGGAATGAATTGATAGCTTGCTGAATAAATACACTCCAAACCTGATTTTTTCCGGGCTTTAAACCATCAAGCATTTGGTTTCCTACGATACTGAAACTATTTCCTGTAAAGTCGTTGTTGATGAATGAGAAGTTTCCTCTGATCGAAGTTTTCTTGCGTTCCCACTGAATGGTTCCGGTGATATCAAAGGCTTTCAATAGTTCTTCACCATCTTTTCTCTGTTTTTCTCTGTAAGCAGATGAAAACTCAGCCTGAATAGCGTCTGTGAATTTATAGGTTGCTTTTGGTTTGGTCTCAAAATTATTCAATCTGTAATCTCTTGTTGCAAAGAGCTGCGATGAGTTTTTTAAATCATGAACGGAGTTTTCCCAATCGATTCTGAATTCTTTATTAAACCAATATCCGACATTCACAAAATGGGAAGTCTGGTTTCTTTCCTCGTTACTGAAATTGGCATTGAGGAGGTTGTCGTTTTGTATAAAACGGTAATTTCCGTTCCATCCAGATTTTTCGGTAGGGTTAAACTGCATCGACATCAAAATGTTCTGATTTTTTAGGATCTGATTTTCACCTTTTTCAAAAGGGTTTATAACCAAAACTTTATCTTTTTTGTAGAATGAATTCTGAGAATTTAATGAAATATTAAAATTCCAACGTTTTAAAAATTTATTTTCCGAACTGAATACGACGGATGGGTTGACGAATAAAGATAACTGCAACTTATTTTTATTGGATGGAATATATCGTACCGAATTGGTGTAAATTCTTATGTATTGCGCCAAATCTGAATATTCTGCAATCTCAAATTCGTCGAGCTGTTGCACGCCATCACCGTTATAATCGGTCCACTTATAAACTCCTTGCCCGTCTGTAACTTTGATGTATTGAAACTCTCTTTGTGCTTCCTGTCCGTTTCCTAATTCGTAAAATGCCTGAAGACGCATTCCGTTTTTGAATAATTGCTGGTTATACAAAATGTTACCCACCACAAAATCCTTATTCTGATCTACATCTACAATGTTATCTTTATAAAAGAATTTTCTATAGTGTAGTAAAGCGTTTAAGGTTGTTTTTTCAGTTTTAATAATTTGGCTTTCTGCCATGAATCCTAAGATCCTGTTGGTATTTTGGAGGCTGTTGTCACGTACCGAGTCATTTTCTCTCATGTACATTTTGGCTAAAAGTTTCGTTCTTGTACTGTCTCCGATTTTTTTCTGTACGAAAAGTTCTCTCCAGCTAAAACTTGTGACATCCATCAATTGAGTGTCGTTGTATTTCTTTTCGTTGTGCTCCATGCTTCCACCAACTGCCCAGCTTCCTTTTTTACCGGTGAACTCAGTTCCTGCTCCTCCACGGATGAATTTCGTGTCTTGTAAGGTCGCATTGGTATTAAGGTAAGATAAATTACCTTTTGTATTGAATTTTCCTCTAATCCAGCCGAAATCCAGGTCGTTTTTGGTTCCTTTATAAGAATCTTGCTCGTCGAGATAATTGATTCTGTAGTTTAAAGTTGATTTATTATTCCATTTGTTAAGAAAGCTGAAAATAAAACGGTTTTGTGTTAATCCGTTAAATTCTTTTGCCAAGTTGAAGTCACGTGAAAATTCTACATCATTAATACGGTCTAAAATATGGAACTGCTTATCGATGTACTGATATTCAAAGCTTGGTGTACCTTTCCAGCTGTTTTTGGTGAATGTTTTGTTTCCAAAAATTCTTGCTGCATATCCTAAATTCTGATCAGAATCTTTTGAGGAAAACAAGTTGATATCATAATTACTCAACGAGATGTCAGCACCGATTTTACCATCTTTTAGCAAATATTCAGAGTTTAAAGTGTAAACCTGAGCTTTCTGTGGAGAAGGAAGTTTTCTTACCGCACGATAATCTCCTAAGTTAGGGCCAACATATTCGAAAACCCTTCCGTTATTGGTGGTTTGTGTTAATTTGTAATCTCCCAAATTGGCTCCGAAATAAGTGAACGAAACCTGATATAACGTTTGGGTAACATCGGTTGAAAACTGATAATAATTTCCGTTAGGATTCTGAACGAGACTGTAAAGGATTTTATTAACATCGTATTCTGCAACGACACCAGAAGGTGCGTACATTAAATTGGTGTCGTTTCCGGCATCTGCTAAGATTTGCTCGTCTTCTTTCGATAAATTTAAAGCTAATGGAGCATTTTTATTATCATTCTCCATGAACCAGTTAAGTCCTACTTTTAATTTTTCTCTCTGATGCTCAACTTTTCCGGTGAATAAATATCTGGAATAATTCCTGTTGGCATAATTAAAAGAAATGGTAATGAAATTCTGCTGGAAGATTGGTCTGAAACTGGTAAAAGTAACTTCCCCTGTATTATAATTAATGATATAATCTTGGTTTTCCCCACGCTTCATTAAAATACCATCAATGAAAACCTGCTCGGATCCTGAAATTAGGGTAATGAATTGTTCGCCATTTTTCCCTGTTAAACGGTAAGGTCCCTGGTTTCCTTCAATTCCCTGAAAACGAATTCTGTGAAACTCACTTCGTGCCACACCTGCTGAAACATCAACAAATGTTTTATTATCGGTTCCAAACTGTGTCTGAAACTGAAGACCCATACTTCTACGCTGGTATTTTGCGAAATAATTTTTAGAATCTACTAGATCTAAATGCCCGGCTCTAAGAATAGACTTATCCTTAATATTAAGCTGCATATAAATTTTGTCGAATTCTTCTAAGGTCTGCGTATATCCATCTGCCTGGATCGGTAAATTGTGGTCGGAGATACTTGCTAAAACCGTAACGTCTTTTGAAAGTCTTCCGGAGATCTGAAGGTCCATCGAGCTTTGTACCGATTGTCCCTGATTGTTACCGAAAGTAATCCCTCGAATAATGGAACCTTTAGAATTTAGTTCTCCTAAAAATCTTTTGGAATCATTTTTTGCGAGTACGGCTTCGTCTACAATAATTCTGTTGCTGGTTTTCACAAAATCCATGGTGTCTTTTGCGAAAATATCCTGCCCGAATTTAAAAGCGAGAATGCTGTCTTTTTTTTTAGCTAAAATACTGTCATTTTTAGAAGAGATAGAATCTTTGGGGATATTAGGATTTTTCCATGAAAAAATTTGAGCGTTATTCAGCGATAAGCCCATGAAAAAAAGTACGAATATCAGAATAGAATTCCGCAAGTCTTCTAAAAATAAGTGGTAAAAATAACTAAAAAATATGAACAGTTTTCTTTTTAGCATTATTAACAGTAAATTAACCTTAATATTGTCTCAAATAGAAAAATTGCCGTAATTTTGCCATGTAAATTATTAATAATATAAAAAATTAAGTTATGAAAAAGTTTTATTCTTTATTGAGCATCTGTATCTTTACAGTATCAATGTTAGCGCAAACGACACTTACAGAGTGGGCTCCTGACTCTACAAACAATCCCGGTGGACAGTATAATTTTGGACCTAGTCCATTTACAGCAACTTCTTCAAATGCCAATTTAACAATTGGAGGATTGTCAAGAGGAGTTGGCTTTGTAGTGCCTTCAACAGGAAATGCAGCTGGTGCTGCTGCTGCTTGGGGAGGAACAGATCTTACAAGTGCTGATGTAGCTAGTGCAATTGCAGCAGATGATTTTGCTACTTTCACTGTAACAGCTAACGCAGGTTATCAAGTATCTTTTTCTGGTATAGACTCTTACAATGTGAGAAGATCAAATACTGGTGCAACTAGTGGGCAGTGGCAATATCAAGTGGGATCTGGAACTTTCACAAACATAGGGTCAGTAATTACTTGGGGTACAGGTACAAGTAATGCTGGAAATGAACAACCAGCAATCGATCTAAGTGGTATTTCTCAATTACAGAATGTGGCTGCAGGAACTACTGTTACTTTCAGAATCGTAGCATTTGGAGCAAGTGGTAGTGGGGGAACATTCTATCTTACAAATGGTCATGCAAACGCAACAAGCAAAACATTAACAGTGAAAGGATCTGTTCAAACTTCGACTTTAGCTGTTGCAGACTTCAAAAAAATAACTCCAAACTTCGTAAAAAATACTTTGGTGAAAAACGACGAAATCATTTTCGGTTCTGATGTGAAAGATATTAAAGTATATACTTTGTCAGGAGCTATCGTTAAAACTGGTGATGTGAAAAACGGATCTACTTTAAATGTTGCTGAATTGGCTAAAGGAAACTATATCATAACAGGTATCGTAAACAATCAGCCAGTTTCTCAGAAAATTTTGAAAGACTAATCTTTAGTTAAGATATAAATAGAGAACAGCTGCAGAAAAGTAGCTGTTTTTTTTGGTGATGATTTAAATTAAAATCAAGCAGTAACTCTTTTTTTATTCACTTTTAGGTTGAGTATTGTTAATAATCATTTAATTGTACTTTTTAAATTTTTCGTAATTATAGCCTTAATTTTGTGGTGTAAATTATTAATTAACTAAAAAATAAAATAAAAAGTTATGAAAAAGATTTATTCTATTGTTGTTGGAATGTTATTTACCGCGACAATACATGCACAGGGAACTGAAAATTTTGATACCAGAACTGCTACCGCGGGAAATGGCTACACAACTTCAAATTTTAATGGTGCAGATGGTACAACCTGGGATCTTAGCGATGGGCGTATCATTGAGACTAATACTAATAATCTTACAATCTCCGGAACAACCACTCTTATCAGAGATGGTGCAGGAGGACAAAATGTTACTTTTTCAAATGGTGTGGGAACTTTAAGTTTCCAATATAAAAAAGCTTTTACAGGAGGAACTACCAGAACAGTTCAGCTTTATGTGAACGGAACAATGGTGAATGAAACTGCTGGTTTCGGAACAGGTAACGGTGGACAGGATACAGTATATAATTACTCTTATGCCATCAACTCAACTGCGGCAGTTACAGTAAGAGTTGCCGCTACAGGTGCACAGGTATCTGTTGATAATTTTGCATGGACAGCAGGCGGACTTTCAGTTGCAGATTTCAAAAAAGTTAATCCAAACTTTATCAAAAACACTTTAGTTAAAAACGACGAAATTACTTTCGGAGCAGATGCTAAAGATGTAAAAGTATATACATTAACAGGACAGTTGGTAAAAACTGCTTCTGTAAAAGCTAACGGAACTTTAAATATTGCTGAATTAGCTGAAGGGAACTATATCGTTACAGGAACTGTAAACAACCAGGCTGTTTCTCAGAAAATTTTGAAGAACTAATTGGATTTTAAATAATCACATAAATAATATAAACCGCTTCTTTGAGGCGGTTTTTTGTATTTTAAACTTTTTTTCTTTGAATTAATTTTAAAACATGTGGTATATGGTTGTGAATATGGTATTAATTTTGTATAAATTATTACCAATCAACCAAAATTTCACATTATGAAAAAAGTATTTACTTTTATCGGACTCGTTTCGATAGCAGCATTCTCTAATGCCCAGATTGTAATAAATGAAGTCTATACCGGTGGCGGACTTCTTGGAGCTGCCATCACCAATGACTTTATAGAACTGAAAAATATAGGTTCTTCTACAGCTTCCCTTAATGGTGCAACTATTCAATATGCATCTTCTTCAGGAACTTTTACTCAGTACTACACATTACCCAGCATCACTTTAAATCCCGGACAAACTTACTTAATTCAGCAAGGTTCTGATGGATTAGGAGGATTGATTAATTTACTCAATCCCAATCTTATCGTAACAGTTCTTTTGAATTTGGACGGTTCACCAAGTGTTGGGGTCGGTGTTGGTCTTGCGCTTACTTCGGGGAAAGTTGCTTTGGCAAGTAATGCTACACCTGTTACTGGGCCGACTGCTGCAAATGTTTTAGATTTCGTAGGATATGGTTCGGCCAATCAATTTGAAGGAACGGGAGCGGCTCCATCGCCAACTATTTTAAATTCAATTAGCAGAACTAGTGGAGATACCAATAACAACAGCGTAGATTTTACCATAAGTTTACCTACGCCACAGGCAACATCCGGAACTTTAGCGGTCAATGATTTAACTGATCTTTCTAAAAAAGGATTTATTAAAAACTCATTGGTTAAAAATGATGAGATTATATTTGCTGCAGAGGTGAAAGATATTAAGGTCTACACATTATCTGGTCAGTTGGTAAAATCAGCTTCTGTAAAAAATGGTGTTTCTTTAAATGTTGCAGAATTACAAAAAGGAAATTACATCGTAACAGGATTGGTAGATAATCAACCAGTTTCTCAGAAGATATTAAAGGATTAGATTTTCAAATAAAATTTATTGTAAAGAGTTGTCATCAGACAGCTCTTTTTTATTTTAATACCAACCTCTTCTTGCGGCATTAATAATCGTGCTAAGATTTAAAATCAAAGTATATCGTATTCTTTTTCCGTAATCTTTAAAGCCAGGTTCAAAGCCTAAAGACGACTGTACGGGAAGATAAATTTCAAGAAAATCTGGGATCAAACGAACTTTCACACCGCTGTCCCAAATAAACTGAGTTGGATTATTTTTGTTTTTATATAAACCTGCATCTGCATAGATGTGGAAAATTTTCCAGACGCTGGAATCTACATTAAAAGAAGTGATCCATTGATTAACGGTCCCCGGAAGAAAAGATTTAAATCCTCCATCCGCTAAAATAAACTGCTGCGATAAAATTCCGCTCGATGCACTTTGTCCTAAAAGATTGTATGAAAAAGAATAATCTGAAACTCTTGAAATTCCGTAATTAAAGGTGTTGTTTCTTGTTTCGTTTCTTACAAAATATCCTGCAAAAAGTCTTAAGCTAAGCTTTTGTTTTGGTGCAAATTCCCATCTGTAAAAACCTTCTGCTGTAATTTTGTTGTAATCTTCCATTCCCTGAGTGCTCAGGCTGAAGCTTTTCTCGTGAATCATCTGGTTGTCGGTGTAACCATAACCAACCGTCCAAAGATTATACTTGTCGTAATCACGATTGGCAATCATTCTTGCGCTCAGATCGCGTTCAAAATAAGTATAAGAAATTCCTAAACCACGGCTTACCGTACTTCTCGGATTTTTTCTGAAGCTAATATTCGAGTAGAGTGAGCTTTTCTGATAGGCTAGATCATAATCATAATGAAAATACGATCCTGAAACTCCAAAAGATAATCTCTGAATCACACTTTCAGCAGGCAAAAAAGAGTAGGAAACTGCGCCGGAACCTGTCATTTTACCCGTTCCTGTACTGAATGATGGTGTTAATGAATACAAAAATTTCTGATCAAAAAGTGATTGGTTTTTAAAGTTAAGACCAATTAGAAATTTGTCATAAGTATTGGTAAAACGTATTCTCGGGTTTAGATAAATTTCATTAAACTCAGGATTTGGGATATCTTTAATGAGTTTAAATTTAATTTTTTTTGCATTCGAAAATATTCCTTTTGTATAAAGGAAATTATCTCTGTAATTGGCTTCCGGAAATATGTAATCGTTATTTAAAGTGATTTTATAAATATCTTCCGAAGGAAGATTGATGGTTTTCAATCTTTCGTTTTCTTCAGTTTCAATCCAATACGAAGTTCTGTCGCCGCTTTTAGTTTGGGTTTCCAACTTTACAGGAATGGCTTCATCTGTGTTTTTTATAATCTTAATGTTGAGAGAATCGTTATTTACTCTGAAATTTTTAAGCTTAAAATTAACTCTGTTTTTTTGTTTTAAAAATCCTTTTAAATAAGACGTTGAAGATTCTTCTTTGGCTAGTTGGTCGAGAAAATCTTCAGGATAAACCTGTTTGTCTGTATTTTCGGCAATATAATTTTTCAGTAGAAGATTAAATTTTTCTTCACCCATTTTATTGGCAGAATAACTGAAAAGACTTCCTGTTTCAAAGCTGCTGATTGCCATATCATTGAAATTACTCAAAACAGCAAAAGGTTCATCGATTTTTTGGTCGAGATTTTGAGACATGATGTATTGATAAGCCAAACCATATCGATCCAGTAATTTCACCCTTGAAGCATGAAATAATTTCAAAGGTTTAACTCCTAAAATGCTATTTTCAGGAAGGTTTCCAAGAAGTTTTGCTTCTCCGTAGAATTTTTTTAGATACTGAATTTCGAGATATGATTTTAAACCGTTTTTAAACCAGTGATTTTCCTGCTTGTCGGTAATGATACTTTCGTCAAGAATTTTTTTTGAGATAATTCCGAAATAATCTAAATCGGTATTTTCGGCATCCGAAAACAATTTAAACCTGAATTTCCAAAATTTAATATCGTTATTCCCGAAAAAGTCTTCTTTTGCCCTGAATTTTTCTGAAATAAAAAGCTGGCTCGGGATAGATCCAATTTTGTTTTTAATAAATTTCAACTGCAAAGGAAGGTAAAACTCCAAATTCTGAATTTCCTGTTTGCTGATATTGTATCCAAATTTTATTTCAGTTTTAATATCTTCTGTATCGATCTTTATTGTCGGAAAATTGTTTTTTGAAATAATAAATTCAGGATCTGAATCTAAATATCCTTTAAATAAGTTAGGCTGGATCTGCTGAAGATTACTTTGAATAAAAGATTGTGAAGGCGTGTTAAAATCAACTGACCAATAGGTGTTGAAGTTGACAGATTCTTCAATGTCGTGATAGTTTCTTTTAGAAATATTATCAGCATCAAAATGATCAGGAACAATAAAGAAATATTTTAACGCAATGTCTTGTTCAGATGTTCCGTAACCTGTAAATTTTTTATCTGGAAGCTGCATTTTGTACTGCAGTTGCAATTTTACACTTTTTCCGGGTTCTAAATTTTCATTTAAACTAAGAAAGATATTCTCATCAGAAATAGTTGTAACTGAAATAGATTGATTTTCTGAATTTTTTATTTGTAGTTCTAAAACTTTCCCCAGCTCTTCTTGTTTTGCAAAGTGAAGGCTGTTATTTCGGTCTTCCAGTTTTCTGTAAACTAGAGAAGTTCCTCTTTTGTTATAAGCAGAAACCCAGTTGAGAAGTTTGATATTGTTCAGCGACTTATCTGAATGGTTATGATATACAATTTCCTGATTAACTTCAAGGGTTTTTCTGTCTTGTGATAATTTTGCATGAATGGAAATGCTATCTTTTTGTGCAGAAACCTGTACAACTCCCCAAATCAAAAAAAGACTGATGCTAAACTTTTTCAATATCTTGATAAAGCATCAAATATAGCTTATTTTAGATGTAATCTTTATGATTTTTAGTTAAGATTTATTAAAATAAGTAAATATTTTAAGAGACTGTTTAAATTATATTGATATTATTTTTAATGCTATTTTGAGATAGAGTTTTCATGTAATGCTTGAAACTCTGCAGGCTAAAAACTTGTTTAAATTTTTTTATTTAACCACAAAAGAGGAAAAAGATGTAGATATTTCTATTTAAAGTTAATGAGTATAAAGAAAAAAGCACACAAAAACTTTTAAAAATCTTTGATTTTTATTCTTTTGAGAACTTTTATTATCTAATAATAGCTTTATAATTGTCTTTTGTTTCTTTTGTGGATAAATTTCAAATAAGTTTAAACAGACTTTAAATAAAAAATAAAAAGTGAAAAATGCACTTAAAAGTAATTAAAAAGAAAAAAGATAAAGTTGTGAACCAAAATGAATATTTCGATAAGACTTAAAATTTTCTTTAAGGAGTTTATAAAATAAAAATTGCTCCCAAATTCATGAGAGCAATTAATGATTGACGGATTATTTTTTTTATAATGAAGCTGTATAAGCTTTCCAACCTTCGTTTTTGTAATCTAAAGCAGCCTGTTCAGGGTTTTCAGATTTGTAAATACCTCTTCCTACAATAATGAAATCGGTGTGAAGGGTTTTGAAAACATGTTCCGGAGTGTTGTATTGTTGACCTTTTCCGTCACCTGAATCTGCTAAATTAACTCCCGGAGTGAATAGTAAAATCTCTTCAGGAAGCGCATTTTGAGAAACACCACCAATGACGTTAGGATGAGATAAAGCTACTTTTAAAGCTTCTTCTCTGTAGCTATTTGTGGTTAAAGTTCCTTTTGAAGACATTCCGATAATCGCCACAACGCCTACGTTTTTGAAGCAGTCTAAAGACTCGAAACCTCCAATTACCTGAGAGGTTACAAAATCTGCCCAGTCTGTAATTTTGAAAACTCCGCTTGTAAACTGTAGTTCCTGAGTGTTTCCAATATCTGCAAATTTTCTGTCTTCCATCAACAAGAAATTATGCTTTGCAGCCAACTCTTTCAGAGGAACAATCGTATTTTGATAATCGAAATCTGAAATAATATCGATATGTGTTTTTAAAGCAATAACGTGTGGACCTACTTTTTCAGCCAATTCTAATAACTCCTGAGTCGTCTTTACATCAGCTGATGCAATAAGGTTTGATTCTTTTGCTAAAGCCGTTTCTAATAATTTTTTTGAAACAGAATGTTGTGCATTTTCCAGTTTTCCCTGATAAGAAAGTCTTTTCTTTTCTTCAAACTGAATGTGATTTCCTTTTAAAAAGTCTTGAATTCTTTTTACTTCTTCATCGCTTAATTCACCTTCTTCCTGTAAAATAGTACAAACTTCAGAGATGTTAAACAATGTGTGAACTTTATATCCTTTGCTTTCTAAAAGCTGTTTTCCACCTTGTTCTCTGTCTAAAACAACAACAATATCGGCAACTTTAAGGTCTTCCTGCTCAACTTCAGCAATGGTTTCTATTAAAGATTTCCCAGAAGTAATTACATCTTCTACCAAAAGACAGTTTTGCCCTTTCTGGTAAATTCCTTCAATTAATTTTTTAGTACCGTAGCTTTTTGCTTCTTTTCTTTTTATAATTAATGGGATGTAGCTTTCCAAAGACATCGCTGTTGCCATTGGAAGTGCAGCATAAGGAACTCCGCAAATCAAATCAAAATTATCCAACGGAAGCATTTCCAATAAATAATTAGCTAGGTTTTTTAAAATTTTAGGGTCTGATGCTAAGGGTCTTAAGTCTACATAAAACGGACTTTCAATCCCGCTTTTTAATGTAAATCTTCCAAATTTGATGATGCCCAGTTTGTAACATTCCAAAAAGAATTCTTTCTTACTTTCCATTAATTTTTTATTAGATTATGCAAATTTAAGGATTTGATGTTAAAGTTAATTATCAATCGCAAATTTTGCTTCGCAAGTGACAGATTAAACTTTGAAAAATTTAAATTTATAATATGTATATCCGTAATCATCCATAATTTCGTATATTTGTTTGTTATATAATAAGTTAGATGGATATATTTAGTTTTACGGCTGAT
>NZ_LELA01000125.1 GCF_001677955.1 Chryseobacterium sp. BGARF1 | reverse complement strand
TTAGACACAAAGGGAAAGGAAGAACATATTCCCATAATTTGAAACTGGCTTCTATTTTATCTGGTGTTGCAGGATTAGTGAATATTACTGGAGTTCTGTCCGTTAACAACCTTACAACAAATGTAACGGGACACTTTGCTTTTTTTTCCGAACAACTATTTTTAAGAAATTATAAAATGGCATTTATTTGCTATACATTTTATTTTTTTTATTAGGTGCTTTTATTTCAGGACTGCTAATTGAATGGACTGCAAAGTACAACCCCAATAGCTCATATATAATTCCTTTATCTATTGAAATTGTTCTAATGCTTCTCATCGGTTTCTCACCTGAATTATTTCCAGTTCGTTCCTCTGCTCCGTTGGTAATTTCTTCCATGCTACTTTTTGCCATGGGATTGCAAAACGCTCTCGTTACTCGTGTTTCACAGTCTGTAGTAAGAACAACTCATCTAACAGGACTGTTTACAGATCTTGGAATTGAGCTATCACTGCTGTTTTTTCAAAAGCAAAAAGAAAAGAGAACACAAATAAATAAAAATATATTTTTAAAAATAATGATCATCATTTGTTTCTTTTCGGGAGGGATTATTGGGGCACTCACCTATCAGCATTTTCAATTAAAAACACTTCTTATCCCAGCCTGTTTACTATTATTCGCCTTGTGGTATGACGGATTATTAGCTAAATATTATCATATAAAAAGAAAACTGAGATAATGATGTTACTTTAAAAATCTTCAAATATGGACGAACTTATTACAAAACTTGTAAAGATTAATCATGGATTTAAACCTTTCGAAGAGGAAGCAGTAAAAATAATAGATTCACATTCAATGATAGATTCTAAAAATATTGCT
>NZ_LELA01000124.1 GCF_001677955.1 Chryseobacterium sp. BGARF1 | reverse complement strand
AAAGATTAATCATGGATTTAAACCTTTCGAAGAGGAAGCAGTAAAAATAATAGATTCACATTCAATGATAGATTCTAAAAATATTGCTTTAAATCTGTTAAAAAGTAATTTTTATCAAATCCGGTCATGCGCAGTGTTTATTTTAGGTTTCATATCTTCTGAGGACAAATCTGCTCTTCATACTCTAAAAGAACGTGCTAAACTAGATAGTAGCTGGCAGGTTCAAGAGATAATAGCAAAAGCATTTGACCAATTCTGCAAGGATAGCGGATATGAAAATTCTCTACCTCAGATCAAAGAATGGTTAACCAATGAAAATCCCAACGTTTGCAGAGCAGTTACAGAAGGATTGAGAATTTGGACAAACCGTTCTTATTTCAGAGAATACCCTGACGAAGCAATAAAGCTTATTTCCATTCATAAAGCAAGCACAAGCGAATACCTTCGGAAGTCAGTAGGGAACTCATTGAGGGATATAAAAAAAAAGCACCCTGAACTTATTGAAAATGAAATATCTAAATGGAATCTTGATGATAACAATATTGCATTTACGTATAGTTATGTTAAAAATCGTCATTGATAAAATGATTATTTTTTTAATTTATCATTCATTTATGAGCCATTTAATCATACTTTATAAATATCTAATTAAAAAAGTATTAGATTATTTTACTTAATTATTTTAGTTTTTAATTTGATTAAGAATTTCTTTAGATCATTGTCTGAATCTTTAATTTCTTTTCTTCTGTATTTATTTGGTTCCACTTCAACAAGGGCTAAATCAGCTTTATTATACAC
>NZ_LELA01000123.1 GCF_001677955.1 Chryseobacterium sp. BGARF1 | reverse complement strand
GAATCTCTCAATTGCCAACAGTGAATACTGTAAACCAAACAGATATTTTGATTTATCCAAACCCAGTTAAATCAATTCTGAATGTGAAAAATGTGAGCAAAAAAGCTAAATACACCATTTACAGTGCAGCCGGCCAGGTAATCTCAAGCGGAGTAATCTTAAATAATAAGATTGACGTAAGCAGATTAATCAACGGTCTATACGTAATTGATATTGATGATGTTCAGGGCACAGCTCAGAGAAAATTCATTAAAGAATAACCAATTTATTAAATAGAATAAGCTCTCAGAAATGAGAGCT
>NZ_LELA01000122.1 GCF_001677955.1 Chryseobacterium sp. BGARF1 | reverse complement strand
AATTAAAACGATACTTTAATTTTATTCCTCATTTTTAGGTTTGAAATTCCTGCCGACACCTTGTCGGATTACGGTTATCTTACCCTGTATTTTCTTTGCTTTTGCGAGAACTTCTAAAGCTTTTGTTCGCTCGTTAATTTTTCCGGCATGTGATATAGTATCTTGATTTTCACTTTTTCTCATATTGTAAGATAGTGAATTTATTTTAAAAAACCAAATATTTCACCTCCGTCTTCTGATAGACGCTTTTAAAAGCTTCCATATTTTCAGAAATTTTATTTTTTTCAACTTGATGCTCCTGCCGATCTACTGCGTATTTCTCTATAGTCTTTGTATGGCCAGCAATTTCAGAAGCTTTGGATCATCCAAAATCCTCTGATACTAAATTCAAGAAAGTATGTTTTAAAACATACCCAGTCATGTCTAATCCAACTTTACGGAGGTGTTTACAAATTCCAATGATAAAATTTTTTTAGACCTTTTGCTCATCATATAACCCTTTCCACGCCTATAATTTTCAGAAACAGGAATACCGGTAGTGTGTATGTTATTTCTTGTCTTATGACAACCACTCTGATGAATATTGTTTATATTTTGCAATCATAAACAGTATTCAATGTTAGAAAATTTACCAATTTATATCCCAGTGACCTTCGGGCTTACAACAATTGTCACACTTTTTCTATTCCACAGGATGCTTGCGAACTCAAAATCTCCTTATACCAAAAAACACTTAGTGACCATCACTATCGTTTTGATAGTTTGGCTGATCATACAGGCTGTACTGACACTTAAAGATGTTTACAATTTTGAAACTGATTCGTTTCCACCTACAATATTATTATTTGGGATTTTACCTCCGCTTCTTACCATCATTATTTTATTCCTAACAGAAAAAGGAAAGCAATTAATTGACAGTTTACCACTTACAAACATTACATATCTGAATATGGTCAGAATTCCTGTTGAAATTGTGTTATTTTGGCTTTTTCTGAACAAGACTGTTCCTGAGCTAATGACCTTCCAAGGAAGAAATTTCGATATTATCGCCGGTATAACAGCACCAATTGTCGCCTACTTTTGGATAGTCAAAGAAAAGAATAATCGTAAGAAAATTTTGATCTGGAATTTTATTGGCCTGGGGCTTCTGATCAATATTGTTATCAATGCCTTTTTATCCGCTCCGACTCCTGTACAGCAATTCGGATCAGAACAACCAAATATAGCGATCTTAAATTTTCCGTTCAGCTGGTTGCCGACATTTATTGTGCCAGTCATTTTATTTGGACACCTGGTGTCTATAAGACAGTTAGTTAAGGAATGATTTATGAAAACACTCGTTAAGACCAAAATAAAAAAGAGAGCAAATAATGCATTTGCTCTCTCTGTAACGTATATCGTTATTAATTGAAGTTACGCTATTTTAACGTTAACTGCATTAACCCCTTTGTTTCCATTTTGTAAATCGAATGTTACGACATCATTTTCACGAATATTATCTACTAAACCTGAAGTGTGTACGAAAACGTCTTGACCACCTGTAGATGGAGTAATAAAACCAAATCCTTTGGTATCGTTAAAGAATTTTACTGTTCCTTGTTGCATTGTATATGTATTAAAAAATTATTGTATTCTATTTATAGGACAAATTATCCCTATGTTCTGAGGTAAATCAAAACAATAATAATCTTTGAAAAAAAAAATTGGATGAGTAAAGTTTAAGAGTGAAAATCGAACTTCTTAAAAGGTAGAACACCTAAAATATTAATGACAAAATTGAGCGGCTGTTTTTATATCTATGAATAAACTTGAGTCTAGTTCAAATAATCCAGAGGCCTTATTATTCTACAAATGTACGACAAATAACTGACATATGCTATTAATTCTCATTTATTTAAAAAAACAGAGATTGATATCAGCTCAATTTTGTTGACCAATTCCTGAATAAAATCTGGATTTTTATTATAAAAAACCTTTATAATGTATGACTTGACCTGTTTCTAATTAAAACATTGTCTGAATTCTAAAGGAGTAAGTTTGGTCTTACTCTTAAACAATCTGGTAAAGGACTGCGGGTAATCAAATCCCAGATCGTAGGCAATTTCGGAAATTGAGAGCTGGGTGGTAGACAATATCTCTTTCGCCATATCAATAAGCCTGTTATGAATATGTTGCTGGGTATTGGAACCTGTCAAGGAGCGGAGAACATCACTTAAATAATTGGCAGAAACATTGAGTTGCTCTGCGACAGTTTGAACCGAAGGCATGCCGTTATGCAAATCGTGGTCAGAATTAAAATAGGAATCCAGTACCACTTCAAACTGCTGAACCAGATCATCATTGACCGCTTTATAGGTAATAAACTGGCGTTTATAAAATCTGCTGCTGTAATTGAGAACGAGTTCGATCTGTGAAATAATAACATCCTGACTGAAGTCGTCTACCCTACTGTTGAGTTCCTCGTCAATAATTTTGAAAACAGAGAATAAGGTCTCCTTTTCCTTTTCAGAGAGATGAAGAGCTTCATCAGCTGCATATGAGAAGAATCCATACTGCCTGATTTTTTTAGCTAAAGGATAAGACAGGAAAAAATCAGGATGAATCAGCAGAATACAGCCTTTGCCCTTGCTGCTCTTCGGTTTCTCAAAAAGTTGCCCCGGAGCAGTAAACACCAATCCGCCTTCTTTGAAGTCATAATGATGCTGTCCATACTTAGCCTTTCCAATACTGTCCTTATAGGCGATCTTGTAAAAATCCAAAACCAAATAGTCAGGCAATGTTTCCTCCGGCATTTTCATATTCTCCAACCGGATAAAACTAACCAGCGGATGTTCAGGTTTTGGTAATGCAAACATCACATGAAACTCAGATAAAGA
>NZ_LELA01000121.1 GCF_001677955.1 Chryseobacterium sp. BGARF1 | reverse complement strand
TCAACACGTTGATTTTGTATTAAGTTTTTTAAGGCGATGATCTTAATTTCTTAATGTTAAAAATAAATATCAAATTTAAACAGCCTCTTAATATTAAAAAAAATTCCTGAAGTATGTCTTCGGGATTTTTTTTGAAAAATAGTTTAATCAATTTTACAGTGGTTCTGTAGATTTATTATATCTAAAGTCTTATTTTTTGGTTCTTTTACATAAATTTACCGTTTATAAAATGAACAGCTTTAGGGAATTCAAAATCTCTGATTCAAATAAATATTTTTACCATTAAATGTCAAAAACAATCATCATTACGGGAACTTCCTCAGGAATTGGTTTCGTATTAGCAGAATATTTCGGAAAAAAAGGTCATCACGTTTATGGTTTAAGCCGAAAGCATACCGAAAGTCAGTATTTTAAATCAATTCCGACCGATATTACAGATAATGACGCGGTACAGAATGCTATTGCTGAAGTTTTAAAAACAGAAACCAGAATTGATGTTTTGATCAACAATGCGGGAATGGGAATGGTAGGTTCTGTGGAAGATTCCACAAAAGAAGATATTTTAAAATTATTTAATCTGAATCTTGTAGGCGCTGTACAAATGATGACTGCTGTGATGCCAAAAATGCGTGAAAATAAATTTGGACAGATTATTAATGTTTCAAGCATAGGAAGTGAAATGGGATTGCCTTTCCGTGGATTTTATTCGGCTTCAAAATCTGCTTTAGATAAAGTTACCGAAGCCATGAGATACGAAGTTTACCCTTGGAATATTGATGTTTGCTCGCTTCATTTAGGTGATATTAAAACCAATATTGCAGAAAACCGGGTAAAAACAAAAGTTTCTGAGCCTTACAAAAACGTATTCGATAAAGTATATGCTTTGATGAATTCTCATGTTGGCGACGGAACTGAACCCTTGGAAGTTGCAGAATATATCGACCAACTTTTAACTAAAAATAAGTGGAAAGCTCATTATTATTTTGGTAAATTCGGACAGAAAATTGGTGTTCCTTTGAAATGGATCCTTCCGCAGGGAACTTATGAGAATTTAATGAAAAAGTATAATAAATTGGCTTAGTTTCAGTTATTAAAACAAATTTAAATCTCCAAAAATAAAACAGCACTTTTGTTATTTTAATAGTTGAAGTTATTTTTAAACATATTTTTTATTCTGTTTTGCGTTTTTGTACAAGCGCAAAAGAAGCATTATTTTCTGATTGATACAGAAACGAAAGTAAAGAAAAAAGTAAAAGATTCACTTTCTGCCGTAAAATTCCTCGATTCTTTAGCGCAAAACAATTATTTTTTTACTGATTTAAAAGAAGTCAAAATAAAAGGCGATTCTACAGAAATTTTCTATGATAAGGGCAAAAACTTCAACGAGACCTACGTTAACCTCTCAGATTCTATTGTTACCAGATTTAAACTTGAAAAAGAATTTTTCACCAAAAATTTAGATTCGGTTAAAAAAAATATCAACAAAAAATATATTGATGATGGGTTTGCTTTTAGCAGGATAAAATCTCAGTTTAAAGGTCAGAAAAATGGCATTCCTGTAGTAGAACTTGATATTAATAAAAATAATAAAAGAACCATTGACGGCTTTGTGGCAAAAGGTTATACCCGAGTTCCAAAAAGATTTATAAAAAATCTTGAAAAAGAATTTAAAGGCAAAAACTACGACGACAAAAACCTGATTGCCATTAATAAAAATTTCCAGGGCCATCCCTTTATCATGCTCGAACGGCAACCACAGACTCTTTTCACAAAAGATTCTACACAGATATATCTGTTTATGGAGAAGAAAAAAACCAATACTTTTGATGGAGTGATCGGTTTTGGAAATGATAAAACAGATAAATTTACGCTTAATGGTACTTTGAATGTAAATTTTAAAAACATGTTCAACGGTTTTGAAACAGTCAATCTTTATTGGCAGAGAAACCCCGATAAAGGTCAGAATTTTGATTTGCAAACCGATATTCCGTATTTACTTAATTCTAATGTGGGTTTAAATATGAAAGTGAATATCTTCAGACAAGATTCTACTTTTGCTAATGTAAAAGCTTTGCCTGCGTTTTATTACCATCTCAACAGCCGACAGAAAATTGGTTTACGAGGAACTTTTGAATCTTCTACCATCATCGACAGTCTTTATATTCAGGGAAAAGATTACAACAAAAAAGGGATTGGTATTTTCTTTGACATGACCGAGCCTACCGACATTGACCTTTTTCTTTATAAGTCTAAACTGAATGTAGGATACGATTTTCTCGCAACCAACTATACCGGTGAAAAGATAAAAGCCAATCAGAATCAGTTTTACTTTTTTGGAGAATATAATTATCATATCAACGGAAACCACTTTCTCAACATCAAAGGAGAAGGTGCAATGATGGATTCTAAAATCGATTTCTCTGCCAACGAATTGTATCGTTTTGGGGGCTGGAATTCTCTCCGGGGTTTTAATGAAAACTCTCTTGCCGCCGATTTCTATTACTACGCAGGTATGGAATACCGGTATCTTATCGGAAATCAGGCATTTTTTGATGTTTTCGGACAATATGGGCAGCTCAATAACAAATCCTTAAATGTAAAACCTAAATTATATAGTGTAGGTCTTGGTTTCAATTTCTTTATTCCACTTGGTTTAATGAGTTTTCAGCTTTCTAATGGTAACGAATTTGGAAATCCTTTTAAGTTTAACGACATAAAAATTCACTGGGGAATTCTGAGTCGTTTTTAAAGAAATTTTCAAACATTTTTATTCTATAAGAGTAAATTCTATACTCATATTATCATTAAATTAATTCTTATTGTCATTTTATACTCAAAAGATATTTCACACTTAATAAATAATTAAGGAACAAGTAATACTATTCATCTACATTTGGTCTCAGAAATATTTAGTTTTTTCCGAACTAAAATTACGCACCATATCTCAAAATACGCTGAAAAAACTCAATGTAAAAACCTATTGAAATTCAGAAAAAGAGACATGAAACCATCTACCTTATTACCATGCAACTACGATGTTAATCTCCAAAATAATAAGATTGTAATGACCAACCTTAAGGAGACTCCTGTATCGTTAATTATTTATGATAAAAATAAATTTAATACAAAAGATTATTATTTTTCATATACCCTACCTTCAAATGATGAAATTTCGCATACAGTAAATATCGAAAAATACAGCTACGAAGTAATAGGTTCCAGTGGTTTTGTGAGAAAGTTTAAAGGCACCAAAAAACCCGAGCTGAATGTAAACTTATCTACCAATATCTTAAAACATGAAATAGATATAAAACTGACAAATATCTCAGCCAACACTTTGAATATTAGTTTAGAAAACAAATATACCGATCACATAAGCGAACTTTCTCTTACTACACAAGAAGAAAAAATAAATATTAACCTAGATAGATCAAGAGGCTGGTACGACTTCAAAATAAGATCTAATACCAACATTTGGCATTTTGCAGGAAGAGTAGAATTTGAAAAATAGACAATAGACTCTAATTAATTTTAGATAAATTTCAAAGCCAAAGAATCTTATACAGCCCTCTGTGTAAGATTTTTTGGCTGATTACGGTCATAAAATCCAGCATTCTATTTTTAGTAATTATGTACCATATTGTGATAAAATATAAGATAATGAATATTTAACATTAAATTCTTGTGATTTATTCTATCATATTATAATGAATTTTATTAACTTCACAATTCAAAATACTAAAAACCATGAAAAAAACAACAATTAGCTTAGCTCTGACTTTTGCTGCATTTGCGCTATCTGCAAATCTTAAAGCTCAAGACACCAAGACAGACAATCACACTATCACTATTTCTGTTCCCGAGGTTGCACTAGTGGATATTGAACCCGCCGCAACAAAAAACATTACTTTAGGATTCACTAAACCAACGGAAGCAGGTAATGCTGTAATCCCAAACGCTGCCAACACCTCGCTTTGGTTAAATTATTCTTCTATTAAATCTGATGCAGAGCCTACACGTACTGTATCTGTAAAAGTAAACCCTCCTATTCTGGGAATTGATATTCATGTAACGGCTGCAGGTGCTACAGGTTCTGGAGGAGGAACATTAGGAACTCCGGCTGCAGAGTTAATACTGAGTGCAACAGACCAAACCATTATTTCAGAAATAGGAAGTGCTTATACTGGTAATGGAGCTAATAATGGTCATAATCTGACCTATGCTTTAGCAGCAGGAAGTGGTTCTGGTGGCGTAGCTTCTTATGCAGATTTAAAGGCAATCGCTACTACCGATGTTTCTGTTATTTATACGATTTCGGATAATTAATCTACACAATCTCATCTTTTACAATCAAGAAGAAATAGATTTCTTTTTTTCTTCTTGATTGAATTTTATCGATTTTAAACACCAAACTTTACAAAATAATGATAAAGAGCATTCTCGTATTGCTCATTTTCTTCCTTCAATTTTGTTTCCTAAAAGCAGGCATTGTAGTTATCAATGGGCTTTCACATTCTTATAAGATAGAAAACGGAAAAGTTTACAAGGGAAAAATTGAAATAGAAAATACAGGCAATCAATCACAAAATGTAAAACTGTTTCTTCAAGATTACAGTTATAAATCTGATGGTACCATCAATTACTCCGCTCCTCAAAACAACAGTAAAACAAATGCCGGTTGGATTAAAATGAATACCAATCTTGTCACTCTGAAAGCTAAGCAAAAGACAGAAGTCTACTATGAAATAACCGTCCCCAACAATGTTTCTGAACCAGGAACTTATTGGAGTGTGATCATGGTAGAGCCTGTTGAGGAAATAAAACCCAACGATAAAAAAGAGGGTATAAATATTACTTCAATCATTCGCTATGCCATACAAGTGATTACCGATTTAGATTCAGAAAAAGCAAAACCTGACTTGAAATTTGAAGGCGTAAAGATTGAAAAAGAAGAGGGAAGAAAAATTTTAAAAGTAGCTATTGCTAACAAAGGAAATCTTTATTGCAAACCAACCGTAAATGTTGAAGTCTACAACAAAAAAACAGGAGAGAAAATCGGGAATTTCTCAAGTATGGCATCTGGACTACTACCCCAAACTTCAAGATACTATCATATTGATATCAGTAAAATATCTCCCGATAAATATAATGCTGTACTCATTGCTACCGATGAAGAAGACAATGCTTTCGCTCTCAATGTAGAATTAGAAATAAAGAATGATTAAAAAATGGAGCATCTATTATATACTGCTATTCCCAGCTTTTATTTTTTCTCAAAAAAAAGATAGTATAAAGCCGGGAACATCTACTTCTATTTCTTTTACAATAGAAAACAACAGCTCTGTAGCAAAAAATTATCATTTGAAAACCGAAGCTTCTCACCATCTCATTATTCCTATTTTAAAAAATGGAGAAGTAAGTATTGCTCCTAGTGAACGTAAAATATATATTGTTCCATTACAAATTACAGCAGAAGCACCACAAGGTAAACATACTGTACTACTGGAAGGAACTGAAATAACGACGGGTAAAAAGTTTATCCAAACTACAGAATTATTAATTTCTACAAATAAAAAAATTTCTCTTACTCTTTTAGATTCACCAGAATTTATAAAAGCTGGAGATACTATTAAATCTACTTTCGTTTTAAAAAATGATGGGAACGTTTCTGAAAATTTAATTTTAGAAAGCAAAAATGCTATCGTGGATGAAAATGCATCTTTAATTTTAGCTCCCGGAGAAAGCAAAAAAATTACCATTAGTAAAATTACTTCACCTAATTTAAGTAAAAATGAATTTCAGAATATCAATCTTTCCGTTTATTCTAAAGACCATCCGCAAGAAAATCAGACTGTTTATTCGAGTGTAAAAATCATTTCTATAAAACCCATTGAGGATGATATCTACCACAGATTTCCGGTTTCAGCCTCAGTTTCTATGTTGGGCATGCAAAATCGAGGTCAATATAAAGATGGTTTTCAGGGCGAATTGTATGGAAAAGGAAGTTTAGACGAAAAAAATAAAAATATTTTAGAGTTTCATGCAGTCACCAAAAATCCGATAGACTTTAATTCTTTTACCCAGTATGAAGAATATTTTGTGAATTATACCCGAAAAAATCTTTTTGTTCATTTGGGAGATAAAAACTATTCTGCTTCTTTCTTAACCGAATATGCAAGATATGGTCGAGGGGCTGAAGTTCGTTTTGATTTAAAAAAAATAAGTTTTGGGGGCTTTTATAATCATCCGAGGTTTTTCAAAGATATTAAAGATGAGTTTAATATGTATTCAAAATTAAAAATAGGAAAACAATCAGAAATCACAGCAGGCTATTTATACAAAATTCCGAGAATAGAAAATACAGATTTAGCATTTAGCAATTTGAGATTAAATTCAAATGCTCATTTACCTTACTTCACAGGAAAATTTAAGCTCAATGAAAATCTTGAAGTTTCGGGAGAAACAGCATATAGCAAAACAGAAAAAACTGACGGTATTGCCTATATGATTCAAACAATTGCAAGTTATGAAAAAGTAAAAGCAAATGTAATGTATATGAGAGCCAGCCCGAAATTTGCGGGATACTTTAATAATACCAGTAATATTAATGGCAATCTTCAATATCAGCTGTCAAAGCGGATTAATGTAATAGCAAGCTATGTACAGGATGCCAAAAATTTTCAGCGTGACACTTTATTTCTTGCGGCACCTTATCGTAAATTTTTGCAATATGGAATTCAATATAAATACTCTAACAATGGAAATATTTATATGTACAACGGTTCACAAAGATATGAAGACCGTTTAATGCCCAAAGAATTTGACTATAAAGAACGTTTTTTTAAACTCTCTATTAACCAGCAAATCGGAATTTTTCAACTCAACATTGATGGTCAATTTGGAAAAACAGATAATTTTCTGACAGGTTTTTCTGGAAACTCAAGTTTTTATACTGCAAATATTGGTTTTGAAAAATTTAAAACATCATTTAATGTATATGGAAGCTACGCACTCACATCCCGTTATCAGCTGAAGAATGATAAACAGTTTTACTTTGGAGCAAGAGTTTTAAGTCGATTTTCAGATAAATCCTATTTCAGTATTTTTTATCAGAACAATTATATACCTGAAGATTATTTTACCGATAGAAATCTTTTTGAACTTCTTTTTCATCAGCAAATTTTTAAAGGCCATGAAGTGGATGTTTCTACACGATACAATTTACAGCGTGGAGAATTGGGAAATAAAGATTTTATTTTTTCGTTGCGCTATACTTTAAGAATGAATATTCCGACTCAGAAAATTGCAGAATACACTACTTTATCTGGAAACATAAAAAATTTAGGAGTAAAAAAAGTGGATGGAATTCGCCTGATGATGGGAAATCATCTTTCGGTAACCGATAAAAACGGAAATTATTTATTTAAAAATATAAATCCTGGAGATTATGTTTTAGAAATCGACAGATTGACTACAGAAATCAATGATATTGCTGACCGTAATGTACCAGCATCATTAACTTTAACAGGCAAAGAAAATATTTACAACTTTGGATTAACGAGTGCCGCAAAGATTCAGGGAAAAATAGAGTTTACAGAACGTGAAAGTAATGTAAAATTTGCCCAGCTTTCGACCAAAAAAAAGAAAAACGAAAATCTAATTATTGAAGTAACAAACGGTAATCAAATATTCAGAAAATTGGCACTTTTAGGAGACTATTTTGATTTTACTTATTTGCGTCCCGGAAATTGGAAAGTAAAAATATACAGAAACGGTTTAGACAAAAAATATAAAATACCCGTTGATGAGTTTGAATTTAATTTAAAATCTGACGAAACAAAAAATGTAACCATTAATGTCATAAAACAATCATCAGAAATAAAGTATCAGCAAGAAGCCATCAAAGTAAGCTATAACGAAAACAAAAAGCGAAAATGAATCATTTCAAATTAATGTTTTTTATCTGCCTTATCATCTCCTCCTGTTTGTTTTCTCAAACTACAGTAAATAGTAGTGTGTCTGTTACTTTACCCATTGTTACTTTAATGGATATTGAGCCGACAGGAGCGATTACATTAAGTTTTTCTGCCCCCGGTGAAGCCGGAAATCCTATTGCTTCGCCTGCTGCCAATACCACAAAATGGATTAATTATACATCAGCAATTGCTTTAGGAGGTCTTACGAGAAAAATTACAGCTTCCATCAACATATTAATTCCTGGAGTTGATATAAAAATTCAGGCAGCTACAGCTTCTGGTACCGGAGGAGGAACATTAGGAACACCCTCTGCT
Organism: Chryseobacterium sp. BGARF1; assembly: GCF_001677955.1. GTDB lineage: Bacteria > Bacteroidota > Bacteroidia > Flavobacteriales > Weeksellaceae > Chryseobacterium. The sequence goes on along the minus strand of NZ_LELA01000121.1, from coordinate 1,621 downwards.
CAGATAACATTAAACACAACATCACAAACAATAATCAGCGGAATAGGTGGTGCTTTTACAGGAAATGGAGCAAACAACGGGCATCGGCTTACCTTAAGCCTATCAGCCAATACATATAGTAATCTATCTGCAAAAACAAATACTCCTGTGGTGATCACTTATACGATCACAGAATAAATAGAAAAACGAAGATGAAAGCAAATAATACAATTTTTTATATAAGATATTTATTCAAAATAACTTTGATACTCTCTTTACTATTTTTCTGCACGATAAAAGCCCAAACAATAGACATAGCAGGAACTAATTGGACAGTCGCCATACCATCAATTACAGAAGCCGGCTCAAACTATTCAGGAACTTATGAGAGTGTAGCCAACCAAATATCATTAAAAGTAGACATCCCATTAGTATTAGGCAGTGGCAAAATATCAGTACATTATACACCCAACCCTACATGGAATTCAAATTTAATATTATCCGCAAAAAGAACAGGTAATGGGACAACAGTATGTCTTCTATGTTCAATAACTGGAGGAACTGCTTACCAAACTGTAACGCTTACAGATCTTGAATTATTCAGGATTACTGCAGTATTAGCATTAGCGTCCTATTCAAATATCCCAATTCAATTACAACTCTCTGGAGTATCGGTAACAATTCCCGCAGCAACATATAACAGTAGGATTGTATTTACAGTAAGTGCACTTTAAAATATTTATTAAGAAAAAACTTAAATTTTCTTAGGAGCTATTTCCGTCTATCCGCTCATACTCCTCACACCAATGCTCTCCATCTCCAAATCCCACCTACTCTCCAACTCATGCTGCGGGGTAACCGCTTCTATACGGGCTAGGATGTCAACCATAAAACATAAATTGAAATTCAACGGAATTTTCATTAATTAATCCACGCGAATCTTAATGAGATTTTTAAATTAATGATTATTAATTATTTAAGTTCAAATCAATAGAGTCGGGCTTTAGCCTGGCTAAACAGTAACAACAAAAATTGGCTTTAGCCAAAATTATGATATATTTTGGCTAAGGCCAATAATGAAACTTAATTTTATAAATGGGTTAAAGCTCATTTATATTGATATTTTGTTAAAATGTAAGAATCGAACTCAACTTATTAGAGAGACTATAAATATTTCAACAGAGATATATTAGAGAAAATTCCATTATATGAAATTCATTGTAAGATTATTTAGAATCTACCCCTTTCTTCAAAGCAGCTCCGGAGGAGCAAAACCTTTGTAGGATAATAACAAGCTGCACCCACAATCAGCACTCCGGAGGAGTGCAACCTTTATAGAACATGAAAGCATCATTTTCATAAGCTCCGGAGGAGCGATACAATAGGCAATTAGCAATAGGCAATAGGCAATAGGCAATAGGCAATAGGCAAAATTACATAGGCTCAGTCTCAAAACTTGGGGAGCAAAATAATAAATGATATTTTTGTAGTATGTTAAATGATGCTGAACTACTTAAATTATTTTTACCAGAACTCTTGATTGAATATTTTGAGATTCTGAAATTTGAAGAAGAAAACAAAATTCTACACATTTACTTTGAAGAGAAAAATACAGCTCCAAAAGAATTCTCATCACTCATCT
>NZ_LELA01000120.1 GCF_001677955.1 Chryseobacterium sp. BGARF1 | reverse complement strand
CCATACATTTTGAAAAGTAATATGATTGCAGCCCGACCTGAGTGGAAATCCTTTTTTGCTGCTGAAAAAACGAGGGCAAAAAAGATTGGGAACGGAGGGCGGAATAGCTGCCCAAAAATATATTGTTAATTGTTTTAACCTACTTATGACAATCTAAAAATCAAAGTCAATAATTTTTCATCAAACTTTTCAGCAAAAAAAAACCAGCAGCAATAAATTGCTACTGGCTCATTATTAAGTTATAATATTAATAATTTAACATCCTATCTTTTTAAAAATTTGAATGTTTTCACACCGTCTTTAGTAAACACCTGAAGTAAATACATCCCTTGTACTAATGAATGTACATTGATGCTTCTTTCATTTTTAGAGATTACTTTCTCGGTAACTTTTCTACCATCTGCAGAATAGATAGCTAATCTTATAATTTTCTCCTCTCCACTTACGTTAAGGACGTCTATTACCGGATTAGGGTAAATCTGCATGTCAGATGATGATTTTGTAAGGTCACCTACACCCAAAGTAGCATTGTAAGCAAGAACAGCCAATGAAGCTGTAGACTCGCAAACTCCTACTGTTTGAGTTGCATAATACGTTGTATTATTTACAATTACCGTAGTTATAGGTAAGCTTCCTGTATGACTTGCCGCTGCTGCCGCTGAAGCATACCATTTAATATTCTGGCCAGTTACAACTAAAGCACTTAAAGTATCTCCTAAATTAAAGCTTTGCGTTGCTACTCCTGTTGGAGCTGCTACTGCGCTTGACTGAGTTACTGTCGTACTCACTGTTCCTGTACATCCATTAGCATCAGTAATTGTTACGGTATAAGTTCCTGCTGCTAAACCAGTACGGTCTTCTGTGGTGATTCCGCCACCCCAGTTGAATGTATAAGGTGCTGTTCCACCTGATGGAGTTAAATTAATAGCTCCGGTAGCACTTCCGTTACATGCTACATTGGTAACCACTGTTGTTCCTGAAACTGCTGTAGCAGGCTGAGTGATTGTTACTGTTTTTGTTATTGTACATGCATTAGCATCGGTTACTGTCACTGTGTAAGTTCCTGCCGCTAAACCTGAAGCTGTTGCTGCTGTTCCACCTGAAGGAGACCATGAATAAGTGTAAGGTGCAGTTCCTCCCGTTACAACAATACTTGCTGTTCCGTTAGAACCACCATTACATGAAATATTAGTCTGAGAAGTTGTTGCACTCATTGCTGTTGGCTGAGTGATTGTTACTGTTCTTGTAATTGTACATGCATTAGCATCTGTTACAGTCACTATGTAAGTTCCTGCTGCTAAGCCAGTAGCTGATGCTGCTGTTCCGCCTGAAGGAGACCATGAGTAAGTGTAAGGTGCTGTTCCTCCCGTTACAACAATACTTGCTGTTCCGTTAGTTCCTCCATTACATGCAATATTAGTCTGAGAAGTCGTTGCACTCATTGCTGTTGGCTGAGTTACTGTCGCACTTACTGTTCTTGTACATCCATTAGCATCAGTAATGGTTACGGTATACGTTCCAGCTGCTAAACCAGTACGGTCTTCTGTGGTGATTCCACCTCCCCAGTTGAAAGTATATGGTGCTGTTCCACCAGTAGGTGTTAAATTGATAGCTCCTGTTGAACCTCCGTTACATGCAATATTAG
>NZ_LELA01000119.1 GCF_001677955.1 Chryseobacterium sp. BGARF1 | reverse complement strand
GTACGTCTTCAAACCAACTTAGACATTTTAGTTTAAATCCTTAAGGAGGATTTTCGGTTTATAAACTTACTAATTTTTGTTGATTATACATTTGTCTTCTTTTTCGGATGGATTCTGCTTTTATTTGATTTCTTTTTTTCAAAATATGTTCTGATCTTCCGAAGTACACATCCGCTGGAGTGAGGTTATTTATCGACTCGTGATAACGTTTGTTATTGTAGTTTTCCACAAACTTTTCCAGTGCCTGGATGAGTTCTTCGGGGTGATAAAAATGATTTAGTTTCACTACGTTTTTCATAGTTCTGTGATAACGTTCAATCTTGCCTTGGGTCTGCGGATGCATCGGTTTTCCGTGCACTTGTTTCATCTTTAAATCCTTCTTCAGATAGGTTTTCAGTTCATTGGAGACGTAGCAAGAACCGTTATCTGAGAGCAGTTTCGGTTTAACTTTGGTTTTTAATTTCGCTTTTTTAATGGCTGTATCTACCGTTCTTTTCACATCTTCAGTTTTCATCGAATCGCATAACTCCCAATGAATAATGTAGCGGCTGTAATCGTCCAAAATCTTGCTCAGATAGTACCATCCCCAGCCTATGATCTTGAAATAAGTAAAATCTGTCTGCCACATTTGATGCACAAATTCGGTTTTATCTTTGAACTCATTTGCTGCTGAAAGTAAAAAATGATTCGGTGCCGGAATTAAATCTCTTTGCTTCAATATCCGATAAACACTGGATTCTGAAATAAAAACACCTTGCTCATCGGTAATTTTGTAGGAAAGTTCCCTTGAAGATAATTCGGTGTGTTCCAGAGCAATTTCTACTACCAAATCTTTCTGCTTTTCAGGAATACTGTTCCATTGTCTGTTGTTTGTTCGTTTTGTAGTTTCCAAGCCATCATAGCCGTTTTCGAGGTAGCTCTGATACCATTTGTAAAAGCTACTTCTGGCAATTCCAAAACTTTCCAGCGTTTTCTTTACTCCGGCTTCACTCGTCCTCACGGTTTGAATAATTTCGTATTTCTCGGCTGCTGATAATCTCATATATTTCCTGTATTTATCAATTAATCCAGCCTGTCTAAACTTTTTTTTACAATATCATAACGAACAACCAAATCAGCTACAATCTCTTTCAAACGTGCGTTTTCCTTCTTCAAATCTGATACTTCATCACTCGTAGCTTCTCGAGCGACATCTCCGTTTAAGCGCTTCTTTCCTGCTTCCATAAACTCCTTGTTCCAGGCATAAAACTGCGACTGTGCAATATTGTGGTTCCTGCAAAGTTCGGCTACGGAAGTCTCCGCTCGAAGACCTTCCATCACGATTAAAATCTTTTGCTCTGCAGTAAATATTCTGCGTGTGTTCTGGCGAATATCTTTTACGAATTTTTCGGCCAGTTTCTTTTTCGGTGTTGTCATAATTAAAATTACTCTTTTTATGAAAACACTCCTTAAATTTTTAATATCTAATGTCCACTTTTCGCTGACGATTTACAAACGCAATCTGTATTATTTCTTTGTATCTGAAAAGTTGAATTTTTATTCTGAAATTTTATTGTGAATAGAAATGTTTACAGGAACTTTAACTTCTTTTTTATCGTTTTTTGAGATTTCAAATTCCATATTAATAGAGCCTTTTAAGGTTTCAAACTTTTTATTTAATTTGAATTCTATCCCCAAATTTTGATAAAGTGATTTATTATAATCTGATAAAGCAAATTTTTGCAAACTCTTTGAGCTGCCGTTTTCTACAATTTCCACTTTTTCATTCTTTTCGTTGATTAGATTATAGCTTTTTATTTTATAAATAGTAGAATCTGAAATGTCAGTATCATTGGCTAAAGCACCGTTTTTATTATATTCTTCTTTTTTTGCTTTAGATAAAGGATATTTGGTTACCAGATTAATATTATCGGAAGGCTGCCTTTTAATTTCAGTAATATCGCTAATAACTACTTTCGAATTTGATGAAATATCGTTTAAAAACTGTTCATATCGTTGATTATTGATTGGTTTTTTACTTTCAGAACCTTGACAATTTATTAAAACAGGAAATATTAAAAGAAGCAGTTTATATTTTCATTATGATAAATTATTTCTAAACTAAAGATATGGATTTTTAAATAAAAAATAATGAAATATTGATAATGAAGGAATAATTCGTGAACAGAAATATAAAGAAGTAATCCCTAAATTTGATGTTACAGAGCAAGATGAAAAAACATGTAAGGAAGATATGATAAAACGACCGGGTTCACTAGCATATTTAGCTATGGCATCCCATAGCTTAAGCCATACCCAATTGTGGGGGAAAGTTGAGGAAGGGTTAAAAAGTTCTTTCAGTTCTGAAAAAAAGCAAAATATAACAAGAAATGAGTATGGGAAATATTAAGAAGAATATTATTATAAGTTTATTGATATTTGTTTTATGTACAATTATTTTGTCTGGCTGGTATATTTTATTACATAGATATGAAGAATTAGTAAATGTAAAAAGTATTAGTAAAGTTGTAATCTTCCCCAAAAACAGGAACATTTAAAAATATAGTTTTTAAATTTGGAAGACTATGAAAAACAGTAAATTTTCAGAAGTTCAG
>NZ_LELA01000118.1 GCF_001677955.1 Chryseobacterium sp. BGARF1 | reverse complement strand
CCCGGAACATGAGTTGGAGAGTAGGAGGGATTTGGTGTTGGAGAGCATTGGCGTGAGGAGTATGAGCGGATAGACGGAAATAGCTCCTGAAAAAAATAATATCATCATATAAATAATTCGAGGATAAATTTTCTGAAATTTTTTTGACTAGTCCTAAAAAAACGCCATCAACTTTAAAGGTTAATGACGTTTTTTTATTTTTAAATCTCGTTTATAAAGAGTTTATTTCATTAATTTAAAACATTAAATCTCAGTTTTATTCCAAAGTTATCTTTGAATTGTGAGGTTTGATAATATCCTAGTCTATAAGAGAGGCCTACACCGAAGTTTCTGCCTAAAAATCTATTCCAGATCACGCCAACTTCCTGATAATAATGATCGAGTACCTGAAAATCGAATTGATGATCGCCTCTGTTCTTAAGATCTCCAATTGCAGCCTGGTATTCCAGTTCGATGTTTGAATATCTCGAACCGAACGTTTTAAACCTGAAAGGTAAATACTGTGAAACTTTAAATGCGATAAATTTATCTGCAAAGAAAGTTCCTGAAGGCATCGTTGCAAATGCCAAATTGTTTGGAGTGTTGATATTAGAATACCAATGATCAGGGTTTCTGTCGTTCTGACCTGCAATTTCGAAGTTTTTCCAGATTGGGGCAGTTCCTGATGAAATTCCACCAAAAAGTTTAAGATTGGTAATCCCCAATTTTGATCTGAACTGGTGAATAATCAACGCATCAGCTCTGTAATAATCCAAATCTCCGCCTAATGCATCAATTCCTTTTTCAACATTCATATAAACTTGCGGAAAGCCTTTTTCATACGTGTATTTTCCGCTTGGTGTCATGATATTTTTATCATTTGGCGAGAATTTTAGTGATAACGTTGTGCTTACATTGTCAAAACGGTTTCCTAAATTTTTGTATTGATAATCAAAAAGTGCTTCCTGTTTCTCTTTATTTACGGCAATTTTCATACTCAAGGAGTTCGAAATATCATACAAATAGAATGCTCCCCATTTTTGATTTTTATAAAAATTGGCATTGTGCAGGTCCAGATTCAGATCATTCACTTTCATCATCATATCCCACATGTTATTGCTGAATCTTCCTGCCGCAAAAACGTCATCTACATAATCAATACGGAAAACTGAAGTTCTTTTTTTAGATAATTTCATGTCTAAACCAAGTCCATATTTCCATGTATGATCTTTAAAACCATAACCGAAATATCCATCGGGAGAAAATGTTTTATTGAATTTTTCGTTGAGTTTTACACCGGCTCCTAAACGAATACCTTGGTATTTATCGTAGCTGATAAATTTAGTCAAGTCAAAATCAATGATCTTATAGCGCAGATTACCTCTCATTAATTGAGTTAAAAAACTCAGTTTCTTTTCAAAATCATGCTTCTGTACAAAACTGTCGATTTGAGTGTAGGTTGCACTTTCTCTTGCAGTAAGGCTGTCGGTTCTGTACTTATTTAGCAAAGTTCCGTCAGAGTTTTTCATTTCGAGAGAATAGCCTTTAAATTCTGATGCTTTTTGAGCTTCATTCAGTTGAAAATCAAAGAAACGGTTCTTTACATACAGATAATTTCCAAAGGTTTTCTGATGGTATTTTCGCTTGTCGCTGATGTATGCGCCTTTCTTTAAACTGTCGGTCTTTACACTGTCTCTCTTTGCAATATTGAAGGTTTGGTCGCCCATTTTCAGTTTAATATCTTCATAATCCAAAAACCATTTTCCGTCAATTGGTTTCCATACAGAGATAATGTCGCCTTCATTTCTTTTTTTGTTGGCACTTTCAAACTTTTTCAGTGCATACGTTTCAGAATCAATATAAATTTTACCATTAAATTTTCTTGGATTCTGCTTCTTTTTATCAGTAATTTCTTTGAATTTGATAACATAAGTTTTTCTTCCGTCTAATTGTAGAGTATCTGACATATAAAAGTTGAAAAGCTTTCTATTTTCAGGTCTTAACTGTCTTGGAGTTCTGTTTAAATTGGAAATATTAATTGCCAAAGCTTCATAAATTGGATTTTTAAAACCCGACATTCTGTTATCGATGATATTGGTTTTCTCTCCAAATTTCTGAGAATATTTGTATTCTGTTGCCTTTTCCCAAAGAAACATCTGGCTTTCCTGTGAAGCGTTGATGAAGTCTTCATTAATTAACGAATCTTTCTTTTCGCTTTCCTTTTGCTTAAATTCTTTTTTATCGACTTTTGAAAGAGAATCTTTTCTCGAAGCCAAGAAATTTTTAAAAGTATCAATTGAATCTTTGTCTACATCAATTGAAAACTTTGAGTACGATTTAAAGTTATAGGTATCTAAAGACTTTGGTGAATTTTCTTTTTCCCTTTTATTGACCTCATCTAAAATTCTCAAAGCTTTCGGGTCACTTTTATCGGTGATGATAATTTTATCGATGTTACTTTGTTTTTCTGATAAAGGCTGCATACCAAGATCCATCGACTTTTTTACATCAACCAAAGCATCTTCAAAATTGCTGGCAAGAATTTCTACTTTTTTACATTTTGTTTTAAAAGATAAAACGCCTTCGTAATTGGTTTTTCCCAAAAGATTGTCGTCACAGTAAACAGCTGCATTTTCAATCGGTTTTTTATTAGTTTTATTGAAAACTTTCAATTGAGTTTGCCCAAAAATAAGTACCGTACAAAGTAAAAGTAGAGTAGATAAAAGTTTTGTCATTGAGTTTTTATTAATGAGACAAAACTATTGATAAGAAAGTTACAAAACCATAAGAGAAAATATAATCTTTTGTTAAAAATAAAATCTGCTGTATTTCAATTTGATACGTTTTGTTTTTATATTAATCAATTCCCAAGTGAATGATAAATTAGATTTTATTTAAGAGTTTTTAAGGCTTTTATAATGAAATACTATTTCTATTGTTGACAACTTCCGTCAGTTCGCGTAAAAATTATTTGAAGAATAATTTTGTATCGAGAAGATTAGTATTATTTTCCTCTAAGTTAGAAATAATTGTTTTTATAAGAATATTATTTATTTTTTTTAAGTTAGTTTGGCTGGACGTATTGTTTCGAACTAAACGTTAGCAGCAATTTTATATTAAATGCATAATGTAATTTAAAAATTATTATTTCTTAAATTTGAATAAAACGAACGCGCAACATGGAATATGACTTTTCAAAATTAAATGATAGAGAATTTGAAATTTTAGCTGCTTCAGTCATTGAGAAAGAACTAAAAAATAAAGTAGAAATTTTTAAGTCTGGACGAGATGGCGGTGTTGATGGTAGATTTTGGATTGGTGAAAAAAACGAAGGAATTATACAGTGTAAACGTTATTTAGAAACACCTTATCCTCAATTGATTTCAAAATTAAAAACTGAAGAGTTTGATAAAGTAAAAAAACTAAATCCTAGTAAATATATCTTTGTCACTTCAAAAAAACTTTCTAGAAACAATAAACAAGAAATTAAAGAAATTTTCAAACCATATATTAATTCAGAGAGAGATATTTGGGGACTAGAAGATTTAAATACTTTTTTATCTAAAAAGGAAAATCAAGATATTGTTGAAAGGAATTATAAACTATGGATTACTAGTACGAGTGTATTAGATATTCTTTATAATAATGCCATAAAAGGCAGAAGTCAATTTACAATACGAGAAATTGAGGAAAAGGCTTACAGATATGTAGTCACCGATAATCATCATAAAGGATTAAGAATACTAGAAGAAAATAATGTAATCATTTTGACTGGTGAGCCGGGAATCGGTAAAACTACACTTGCTGATAATTTGGCAATTCATTACATAGCAAAGGGTTATGAATTTTGCGATATAGAAGAAAATATTAATGAAGCGGAAAGTTTATTTCGTGAAAATGAACAAAAAAAAATTCTATTTTATTGTGATGATTTTTTAGGTAGTAATATGTATGATGCTATCAACAATAAAAAAGATTCTCATATTGTCAAATTCATAAGTAGAATTAAAAAAGATAAAAGCAAAAAGTTTATTCTTACATCAAGGACAAATATTTTGAATAAAGCATACAGCTTAAGTCACATTTTTCAAAATTTAAAAATTCGCGATAATGAATTTTTACTAACAATTAAAAATTTGACTAATCTTGATAAAGCAAAAATTCTTTACAATCATATATATCATTCAAATTTACCGGAACAATTTATTGATATTATATACGAAGATAAAAGGTATAAGGAAATAATAAAACATCAAAATTTTAATCCCCGAATAATAGAGTTTATAACTGACTCTTCTTTTATTGGAAATTTAAAACCCGAAAATTATTGGGCATACATTATCAAAAGTTTAGATCAGCCTGAGGTTATTTGGGCGGATTATTTTCAAAATCAAACCGATGACTGTGTAAGAGCTCTTACATATTTAACTGTCTTTAATAATGGAAAAATAACTGAGGATAATTTAAGAAACTCTTATACTACCTTTCTAAAGATTCACACAGTAAATATGGGTGATACTTCTGATAAAAGTTTTGAAGCTATAAGAAAATTAGCAACAAAATCATTATTGAATAGAAATCTCATTGGGGAAAATAAATATGAATATGTTTTATTCAACCCATCCATCGCGGATTTTGTTCTAAATGAATACTCTAATGAAATTGCTTTGATTTGTAATATTCTTAAATCATTAGATAATGAAGTTTCCATAGATTATTTGCACGCTTTATTAAAATCTAACAAAATTAATAATTCATATACTGGTAGAATATTAGAAGATTTGTTTGATTATTTTTTTGAAAATAAATTGGAGAGTGAAGATTGGGATTTTTTAATTGCCTTATGCTATTTTGACTTTTTGAATGCAACAATAAATAAAAGAATAGCCCTTTTTTTAAATACACTAATAAATGCTAACAACCCGAGCGGGAATAGATTATGGGAGTTATTAATAATTTTATCAGAATTTGAAAGAAAAATTGAATTTAAAAATTTTAAGTTTTTATACAATTTTATTATGGACGTAGAGGATGAGGACACATTAAAAAAACTGTTTGATTTTATAGATGTTCACAATATTGACGATGAAACTATTTTAATACAAATTGATATTTTACTTGAAAAATATTTGAGAAGCTTTGTTGATAGTAATGATTTAGATGTTGATTATGCCAAACATATTAATCAAACTTATAGCTATTACGAAGGACATCCTGAAATAGATGTAGATATACATGGTATTGAAGATGAAATTAGAGAGAATCTTGATTCATTTTTAGATGGCTTCAACGTAAGTGTACTAGAAAAAATTTCTTTCTCTACCTCTAGCATTGTTTCAGGGATAGATGTAGATTCTAAGGTTACAAGATATTTGGAAAGTTATGAGCCCGATTATGATCGTGACAGTTACGGAGGCTACTACTCAGGAAGATCGGGCGAAGATGATATTGATGCCATCTTTGAACGTTAATAAATAAAAGTAAACTTGTCTCTAAGATCGTATTGGGGAAATGTGATTTAAGGAGAAGTTGAAAGTTTCTCCTTTTTTGTTTTAACAGCCTATTATATTTCCCGAGCAGTTAGCTTGAATTCCACCATTAATAATTATCAATAAATAAACCTCGCCCTCCAGCGAGGTTTTTCCATTTAAAAAAATAAAAGCCTCACCCCGATACTAATCAAAAATATTTTTATATTTGTTTTAAGAACAACAAAAAACAAAATGATGATATTTAAAAATAATCCCGCATTTCATGCGCAGGCTTCCGGTACCATCGGATCCCACAAAAACCAACATTGTAACCAACAACTTCCTGTACTCAAAAACCGGTAAAGTACTACGCTTGATGGCTCAAGGAGGTCGAAGACCACTTTAACCGTTTAGAAATAGCATTCAAGTATTTGGTTGAGACAATCAATCCCTTCGAAAGGCCGTTCAAGTGCTTCGTTTAGACAATCAACTGTTTCGAACAAGCAAACAAGTAATTCGAAGAGCTGTCCAAGCAGTTCGAAGTGCCCATCAACCAGTTCGAAGAGGCAATCAAGTACAATTTGTTATTTATCAGCGCTTTGCAGACTTTTTGTGAGAGTTGATGAATGAATACAAAAGATAAAATTAGATCTCAAATCCTTATTTAAAACACAAAAACAAATCCATTATGAAAAAAGAACAGGTAATCCGTAGCTTCAGAATTGCAGATTCTGTACTGAAACAAAAAGCTGACGAATTGATCGCTTTGATTGACAGAGACCTCAACGAATTTACAGACCGTGGCTACAATCCCACAAAAAAGACCGAATTGACCACTGCCCGAAACACGGTAGACAGTTTCCCAAGCGATGAACAGCTGGAAGCCATCAAAATAGATCTCACCGAACAAAAAGACGCCGCCAGAAAAGCACTGGAAAAATCGATGCGCAGTATTTTCAATGCGGCAGAAAATGTTTTCGGACAGCACAGTGCCAAATACAAGGAATTCGGCAATGCATTGATCAGTCAGCAAAGCGATGCCGAGCTTGTGCGCGTTGCCAAGATCATGAGCCTCACCGCAGTGAAATACCTTACCGAACTTTCAGATGAAGGTCTTACGGTAGACAAGATCAATACACTGACTATACAACGTGATACTTTAGACATCGCTATCGATTCACAAGCTCAAGGTATTTCAGACCGTGATGTTGCCACCGAAGGTAGAGTAGAAGCGCTCAATAAACTCTACCAACTGCTCACAAAATATGCAGGTATCGGTCAGGATATTTTCTACGAAACCAACGAAGCCAAGTACAACGACTACATCATCCACGACACCCCAAGTGGACTTCCGGAAGCCCCACTGGTAGATCCAATATAAAAAATATATTCCGTCACTTCCCTCGTCAGTTCGAGTGTTTTTCGTAGCGCAGCGCAGAAAAATGTATCGAGAACCAGTGAACCGAAGCACAAATTTTGTCTTTCTCTCAAAAAACTTCTCGATACACTTCGCTTTGCTACGTTACTCGAAGTGACCATTTACAGTCATTAAACATAAGTCGAGCTCCGTCAGTTCGAGTGTTTTTCGTAGCGCAGCGCAGAAAAATGTATCGAGAACCCGTGAACCGAAGCACAAAATTTGTCTTCCCATCAAAAACTTCTCAATACGAATTTTTGCAAAATTCTACTCGAAGTGACGTTCGTTGAATCAAATCTTATTAATACAATTGATCATGCAAACATCATTCGTCTATATATTACTTTGTTCTGATAAAACCTACTACACTGGAGTCACCGAAAATGTGTACAAACGTTTTGATGAACATCAA
>NZ_LELA01000117.1 GCF_001677955.1 Chryseobacterium sp. BGARF1 | reverse complement strand
TCGAAGATATTTTGCAGATAAACTATTCGATAGGCTCATTATTGCTAACATTACAGCGGTATGATGAAAAACGGATATACATAAATTTTATCAACGACTAATCAAAATCCATAGTACCTGTTCGGATAAAGCCTGAAACTGAGATGAAAGTAATCAGAATGTTCAGGTGTAAATCGGGTGCCCATAATTATTCGTTATATGTTTTTTAATTATTTACAAAGTACTATCGTTTTGTGAGATTCTATCATTAAAATACTGGATTTATTTATAAAGTTTACTTGATCCTAATTTTAAAAAGTTTATATATCATATACTCCACACATTATAACTTTTTCAGAATCAATTTGGTGAATCATAGTATATATTAAATATTTATAAGGTTCCCCTTCTTCATCTATACCATCGTTTTTTGAGATTTTTTATTTAGTAATGAACTTAAAAATTTTAATCTCGAAAAGTTCATCGCTTTACAAAATATTTTTTTGATAGCAATTTTACCACATCATTAGTTTTTTTATTTTTTACTTTTTTTTAGAAAAAATATAGATCTATTTTAGATTCCCCACCTTTCATTATATCGTAACCACTAACATTTTCTTTCACAAAAGCTTCGATAATTCGTTCGCTATAAAAAGGGCCTGCGGTCGAGGATATTTGAACTTTAAGTTGAATAATCCGTATTTATCTTTCTTATTGGGTTTGTCATATGTACATCTAATTTTTATTTCCAATCTTCTCAGATAGTGAAAGAATCTCTTTGTTTATTACGTCAGCATTTTCTTTCTTTGTGATGATCGTACCATGGCTCGCATTCATAATAATCTGTTTTCCGTTAGTAGATAATTCTTTTAGCTCTTTTTGCATATCAAACCATAATTGAATTTGCTTTTCAGGGTTAATTCCATCTTTTCTGTATTTCTGTTTTTGAGAATCTTTATACTGCTCGGTAGCAGTAAACACCAAGACAGGTAAAGAATCTAATTTTTTTGCCCTACCTGCTCGCATCAGTACTTGATTGGTCAATTTATTCTCTCTTAAAAACATACG
>NZ_LELA01000116.1 GCF_001677955.1 Chryseobacterium sp. BGARF1 | reverse complement strand
TGAACTTCTGAAAATTTACTGTTTTTCATAGTCTTCCAAATTTAAAAACTATATTTTTAAATGTTCCTGTTTTTGGGGAAGATTACAGAACTTCTACCATCTTCAAGAAGAACACCTATCCATCCTCGATGAACTGGCGCAGGGTTTCCTTGAACTCGTAGACAAACAGTTTGAAAAGTAAAACAAAAGCCACTCGATGAGTGGCTTTTGTTTTACATCAGGTATTTATAAATATAGAGTTAGTGATATCGTTTCGATTATATACGATAACTCTATCTTCCATATGAGGAGTGTTGAGTAATATCATTCTCCATCTATTATTAATATTGGAGAGCTTTAAATTAATGTTGTTACATAATTGATACCACCCTAATATTTCCTCATTAAACTTGAAAACACCTCCGTTTGTGTGGATTTCTAAGAACATAGTGCTGGTGTCAAAAAGCAGAACATTGTACGCAATTATAAAATTTATATCATTCCATCCTATAAAATCTTTTTTTTTTAGATTTTTAACATAGAAGCCATTATTTTCAAATTTAAAAATTCCATCATCTGAAAAGTATGGGTCGGATTCGTCATAATTTCTAAATGGATATTTTTTTATATAATTTAAAATTTCTAACTGCTTTATTAAAAGCATTATAAAAACTGTGAATATCATATAAAATAAAATCCAAAATATAATATCACTCCATTTGATTATTGAGAAAAAAGAAAATAATGTTAAAATTAAACTTACTACCAAATAAACTTTTAGATGCTTCATTTACTTAATGTCATCAATTACAGCTCTTTCTTTTCCCATTTTGGCATATTACCTATAATTTGAACATTAAATATTTTATTATAGCCTACTGATTTAAAAAAAAACAGTCTCACACTTAATGGTTCTGTAGTGGAATTAGGTTTTACAAATAGATACTCTACACACTTTTGGGATCCTCCCAATTCATTTGTATCCTTTATCTGGATTTCTTTAGACTCTGTTATAGCTTTGATTTTGCTATAATTCCTATTCAGATAATGTAATTGATATAACATTGCAAATCTATATTCTTCACTTCCTTCTATTAATTTTAAATAATTTTCCTCGTCATTATTTTGAACTGTAATCCAAAACTTTTGAACTGTTGTCTTAATTTGTTCTTCATCTTTTTCTTTCTGATTTACACAACAGCTGATACTTAATAGAATCAGTAATATTGAGATATATTTAAATATTTTCATCAAGGTAAAATTTTATTATTTGCTTTTTCTTGTTCTGGGGTCGGTTGGACACGTATGCCATTAGAATTTAATATTGACGTCCCGTTTTGAATAATAAGTCCGTTCTGAGTATCCGTCCCAGGTGGTAAAGCACCATCAAACACAAAATTCACTACATTATTTTTCGTTTGCTGATTCATATTAATTCCACTTCCATTTACCAAATCTATCGCAAGATCCATTTGGGTAGCTTGAAAATCAATCGCTTTAATATCTTTTGTTGCTTGTACGTAATTTTCCGTACTTTTTATTGCTTCAGGGATATCCAAAGCCATTTTTCCATTCTTAACTAATTCTTTTATACCTCCGGATATCTTACCAGCTTTGTCTGCCCCTGAATCATAAATCTTGTTCCATATATTAGTAGGGCGGTCATTTCCACGGATGTTTTCCATTTTTGCATCAGAACCAGTTGCCCCACTGTATCTATATGAATTCAACTTCAGACCTGTTGTCCCTGAAGACATTCTTGCTCCACCGGGATTATAACCACTTGTTGATAAACCAATATCTCCAGCTCTAAAAGATGGTCTTCCAAAGGAATCTCTTTGTGTAATAGGCGCTTGTTTAACAGTCATTTGATTACCATTAATCGCAAAGTAACCAGAATTTGTTTTAAGTAATTCAAGACCTTCTAATTCAATACCCATTCCCATTTTATTTTCTTGAATAGCATAAGTAGAATTATATGGAAACTTCTCCGCCAACGGGTCTAACTGAATAAATCGCCCTGTATCCGGCATATAAGTTCTATACTTAAACATATAAAAACCAGTCTCCTGTAATTCCTGTCCTTGGTACTTATAGTTCTTAAAGAACTAGCATAAGGTAAATTTTATAGCCCTCCATTTTTAATATATATAATAATTAAACATACTTTGATTATTAAAAGTAGTAAATATGATATTTTTATAAATCGACTTACATAATTCCTAAGAAACAGTAAACAAAAAAAAATTATTGGGTACGACCAAAGAATAAATGCTACTACATTACTGTATAATTCACTTATATTTATATCGTATATAAATGAAAAATTTAGAAATGTAAAAATCATATAAAATATATCTAATACAAAGAGCATCAAAAATATTATAAGTATTACATTTATGTATTTACTTTTATTGCTCATTATTTATCTTTTTTTCCCATTTCTTGTTGTATAAGCTGAATAGATCTTTTCATTGTATCTTCATCAATTGTTCCGTGAGCATCAGTACCTTTTCCAGAAGTCTTATCTGTTAGATTGTTATTTACAATTTCAGTCTTATCATTTCCCTCGATTGGTGTAGCAGGAAAACCCCGAGAACCAATGAGAGATCTATTTTCTTGATAAGTATTATCTACCTTTTCAACATTGTCAGGAATATTAATATCTTTCCCAAGAAGACTAAAAGCAGGATCAACAGTAACAAGTAAATCAACTTTAATATCTTTGGAATCCAACATTTTGGTTAATTGAGTCGCTCCTACCCCCCCTAAACTATATCCATAAATTATTATTTTTTCTCCTTCTGTATGATTTGACATTATATCCATAAATGCTTTTCCGTGAGCAGGAGACCAAGGAGCACTATTGTATGTCTTAACTTCAAAGCCTAACTTATTTTTATCTGAAAACTGTTGAACAGAACTTTGAATATTTTTGGTTGTTTGAGAAAGACCTTTTCCATCTAAATCAGCACCTCCAAATATATAGACCTTTTCTAAGCCTTCTAACTCTCTATGGACAACAACGCAATTCTCAGAAAAAGCATAAGTCGAATTGTAAGGATATTTAGTTGCTAATGGGTCAACATTAAAGAATCTCCCTAAATCCGGCATATATTGTCGCCACTTAAATGCATAAAAACCAGTCTCCTGAAGCTCTTGTTCCTGAAACTTGTACTGATAAGCATTCGTTGTTGTAGCTGTGTAATTATGCATCAACCCAAAAGGGTAATAATTATTGGTTTCTACAATCTCTCC
>NZ_LELA01000115.1 GCF_001677955.1 Chryseobacterium sp. BGARF1 | reverse complement strand
TTGAAAGTCCCAGAGCTGAAGCTCAGTTTGCAAAAGTTACTGCCAATGCAGATCCATTAAATCAGGGAAGAGTAAAGGTTCAGTTTGACTGGCAAAGTGGGCAAGATACATCAGAGTTTATCAGAGTAATGACTCCGGATGCAGGAAGCAGTGATAAAGTAAATAAAAACCGTGGATTCATGGCCATTCCGGAAGTTGGCGATCAGGTAATTATCAATTTCGTTCATCAACATCCTGACCGACCTTTTGTAATGGGCGGAATGTTTCATGGTGGAGTTGGCGGTGGCGGTGGAGCCGGAAATAATGTTAAAAGTTTATCCAGTAAAAGCGGAAATATTATTTGTTTAAATGATGGCGCAGGAATTGAAATTAAAGACAGAAACGGAAATCATGTTACTTTAAGCGGAACAGGTGATGTGACCACTTTTGTGAGTAATGATAATAATGAAGACATTGGTAATGATCATACGACGAATGTCAAGAAAAGTTCGGTCATAAATGTCGGCAGCGGGAAGTCTAAAATTACTATGGATGACACAGGAAAAATCTTCGTAGAAAGCATTAAAGAAATTAAATTCAAAACGGGAAGCAGTTCAATAACGCTCTATGAAGACGGATGTATTAATATTGAAGGACTGAACATCACAATAAATGGAAAACAAAGTGTGTGTAATACTTCCGAAGGTGAAGTGCGTATAAAAGGTTCGGGATCTGCTGAAGCATTATTTAACGGAAAAACTCAAATTACAGGTGGACCTGTAGAAATTAACTAAAAGATAATGCAGTTTATAAAATACGAGATTCAAAAGGGAGATACTATAGAATCTATTGCAAAAGATAATAGCTTGGATGTTGATGATTTGATAAAATTTCATAATAAAAATTGTGGAATAACGAACGCCATTATTACGAATAAAATTCCGATACATTTAGAGCATATAATTTTGCCTAAAAATATAGCAAATCATAATCCAAAAAGCAAAGACAACGAAAATGATGATGTTGCAACTTATAGATGTGAACAAACAGTTATTACCAAGTTAAATGGTGTTCCAACGAATACTGCTGATACTAAAAGGGAATATGTTGTTAAGAAAAGAATGATACAGAATTTTCCTGTTGTTGAAATAAACATGACAGATCAGGCAATTTTAGTTAATCCAAATCAGTATCAAGATGCTATATTGCTTGTTGCCGATCTCGATAATGTTAAGTGTAATGGTATTGTAGTAGGTATAGACGCTAAATCCGGAAATATTCAGAGAATTATTAATCAGGATTACATAATAAATCAATGGGAACTTCATAAACGAAAATTAGAGGACGGATATTCCTTTTTAAGAAATCAAAAAGCTTCTGATGCTATCAAAACCTTTATCGGAATGGCTGAGAATCAAATTCTGAATGAAGAAATATTAATTGAGGATCTGAAAACAAAAATGTTTTTTGATGTTTTTTTTGATAAATATCTGGTTAATTCGGAAGATAAATTCGAACCTTATATAAGAAAGTTTTATTCGCAACTTTTTTTAGGTAAAATAATTGATTTACATATTAAACAAGACTTGTTGAGAGAAACAGAAAATAAAATTCTTGTAAGAAAAGTCAGTACAATTGATAAAGAAATTCACAAATCAAAACATTTAGAAAAAATATATAACGAAAAATACAAACCAGTAATACAATATCGTTTTTCAGAGTATAACATCAGTTATAGAGAGAGAATTGTTTATGATGAGGCAACTGCATGGCTGGAGTCTGCGGAGATAACCATCATTGAAGAAGTAAAAAACAATATACAGCTTTTGGTAAATTACAAATTAAAAAAAATTGAATAATGGCTGATTCATATATCATTCAGAGTGTTAACGTAATTTGCACCAATATGCAAGTTCCCGAGCCCCTTAAAATTGGAGTTTCAAGAAGTGATCCTAGTGTTTATAATACTAATAAAGCGCATTATTTTTTGACGGTTGACGACAAAAAGATCAGCGAATCTTTTAAATGTAAAATGGCTGCTAAAAAATGGGGTGGCTTGGCGATGCTATGTGCAGGTTTGGTAATAGGAGGAGCTATACTTCTTTGTGTTGCGACGGGCGGGCTTGCTGCGCCTGCACTGTTGGCGGTAGCTATTACTGCTACTTCTACAGCTGGTGTTGTGATAGGTGCAGTGGGAGCCGTGGGAGCTCTTGCATACGGATTTTACAGAGAAGCCCATGACTGCGATGCAACATTAGAATCAAATTGGGAAAGTTTTCATACCAATGTATTATTTCAGAAGAAAAATGCATTGCTGAATAGTTCTTTTATGGCATGCAGTGTTGGCGGTAAAATTACATTGATTGTTGATGATGCTATTGCTCAGCAGGCTGCAGACTTTATCAGTAACAATAATGCTAAGGAAATTACAGCTCAGGCGCTCAGCAAATTTGGTGCAGGATTGGTGGGCGGTTTAACAGGAGGAGCAAATATTCCCGGAATGCTGATTGCTATCGGATGTGATATTAAATTTGAAGATGGTGAAAATTCGATTTATGATATGGAGAAATTTAAATCTGAAACCGGAGAAACAATCACTGAGGAAAGTATCGGGCTGGGTGCAGATGCCATTGAAGAAGGCAGTGAAATGTATAGTATTACACAGCATAATCAAGCGGTAACACGTGAGATGACACAATACAGCACCGATGCCATTAATGCTGGGATTGCAGGTGATGCTTCACGGCAGGCAAGCCGAGAAATGGCAGCAGATATTGCATCCCGCTCATTCAGAGATTACGGTTGGAAGAATGCATTGAAAGGTGTAGGGCTTGGTTTAGGAGGAGCGGTTGTAGGCTTTGCTTTAGAGCAATCAGTGAATGTCTATGAGAATAGTTTGCAAGATGAAACGTTTGCAAAAGCAGATGATTTAGAACTGTTAGATAGAAAGAATAATATTGAAGTCATTGCTAATAAAAAATAAATTTAATGAAAAAAATGGGCTATGTTATCGGAGTATTAATCGGAATACCCTTATTTATCTTATTAGTAAATTTTCTTTTTTTCAGAGGAAATAATGTTACAAAAAATAATGTCACTGAGTATCTTAATCACTCATTTATTGATACTGTACAATTGAAGCCAGAGGTGGAGAGGTCTTCCACACAATATATTATTGGATTAAGTAGAAGAGGAAATCCTTCTGCATTTTTATACAGATACTTATTTTACTCTGAAAAATATAAGAAACATTTTTCTCTGATGCTTTTTAAAGGTTTTGACTCCAATTCAGAAGAGAGGCATATGGTACTGCGAAGAAATGAAAATGGTGATTTATTAAGTGTAAGAATAAATCAAGATCAGTTGCAATCAAAAAAATATGGAACAAAAGAAAACCCAGTACCAATATTTGCAATAGATCTCCTAAATCTGCAAGGTGGTTTCTCAAAAAATCCGTTTAAAGTTTCAGAGCAAACTAACCTCATCTTCGTAGAACAGTATTTGAAATTCTTTATGCCAAAAGAAGAATTCAAAAATATGTTCAAAGAATAATTTTGATTTTTATGAAAAAAATGGGTTATATATTAGGTCTGTTAATAGGAATACCGGTATTTATTTTTATCATCAATTTCGTGTTTTTCAGAGGAAACAGTCCTTCCGATACCGATATTCAACACTATATTTCTCGTTCAAAAACAGAAATAATTAACTTACCTCAAAATGCTAAAAGCGAAAACATACAGTATATTGCGGGTTTAAGCAGAAGAGGAAACCCATCAGGCTTTTTGCACAAGTTTTATTTTTATAATAATCAGTATAAAAAACATTTTGTTCTTTTGATTTTTGATGGCTTTGATAAAAAATCTACTGAAAGATGGTGGGTACTAGGGAACAATGATTCAGGAGATAAAATTTCTGTACAAATCAATCAAAATCAGTTGAATGATTCAACATATGGTTCGGAGCAAAATCCCATTCCTGTTTTTCCCAAAGATATATTGAACCTGAAAGGTGGATTTACTTCCGATCCGTTTCATGTATCAGATCAGCTAAATTTTATATTTGTGGAACAGTATCTGAAATTTTTTATGCCTAAAGAAGAGTTTAAAAAGAGTTTTAAGTAGTGAAAACCACATATAAAATAATTGGAACAATAATAGTAATCTTGCTGTTAAATTTCATTATAAATTTAATATTTGTAAGTAAAAATAAAGGCAACATATGCTGAGTTTGGTTTGGCTTCAGCATTTGCGCAGGGAACTGGTATGGCAACGGTTTTTGGAACTTCATATTTGATAAACGGTTTGTACGATGAGGTAAAAGATGCAACAGGTTTTGAAAATTATGTAACCGGTGAAGCCTATAATTTGAATGATATGCCTGAAAACCAAGTGATGGTAGAGGCCACGGATAAATCTTATGGTGCAGCTACCGATGCTTTAGGATTTGGTAAAGATATTGCTAAAGCTCAAACATCAGGATATCAAAGTACTACAGTCAATCAAAGTACTATATCACAAAACAGAGTATTTGTTACTGATAGCAGAGGTAATGTCACTCCACCAGGAACCACAATTACCAACACAACCATCTCTGCTAATAATCGTCTGCCAAATTCAAGTATTGGAAACAGCCAAATAAATGTAAATGCTTCAAACACGAGTGTCAGAATTACTCAAAATACAACTACGGCTTCGTCAACGAATGTGAATTCTGTACATGGCACTCAGTACAATAATTCTTTGAGAAGTAATGCTTCAACAGGAGTGAAAACAACTTTGGGTGGTGCACTCAAAGGTTTGGCAATTAATTTTGGTATTGATGTATTAAGAGCTACTTCAAATTGGGCATTGGCTTCACAAATTAGTGATCTTAATAATGCTATGCAAAATGAAGAAGTTGCTGCAAGAGCTAAGATTACGGGTATAGCGGGAAAAGATTAAGAATAAACAGTTTAATATTATATGAAAAATTTAGTATTCACATTAATTTTCATTTTTCCTTTAATAGTTACAGCTATTTTTATCACTAGAATTATCAAAGTCGATTCAAAATTAGAGTTGGTGAAAGAAAATCCTGTTTTAAAAGGAAATCTCAAAAAAAAATAACTATTGATAAGCATGCCAGTAAAAGAAGAGTTTACTTTTATTTAGATGATTCCGAAAAGCATAGATATGAAAGAAATTATAGAGGATTTGTTACAAATTGGTATGTGCTTGGAAATCTTAAACAATTTGAAAACGGTAATACATTAACGTTTTACAAAGAAATAAATCAAAATAAATCAGATGATGAAAAAATCTCATTTTTTAGTTTGAATAATGTGAATAAAAATTTTTCTTATTACTTTGATATTTTTCAATTTGTGAAAGAAAAATATTTTTTTGTTCTTCTCGTGATATTTATAATGTATATTTTCGGAGCAAGTTGGGTTATTGATCACTACGGAGGCATAACTCAGTTAAAAATAGTTAGCATTATTTTTTTTGTGGATATAATATATTTATTGTTGTTATTATTTTGGTGAAAAAAATTAAAACTAAAATTATTTTATGAAAAGAGTAATTCAGATTATTTTATTAATATGTTCGATATTTATTTTCGTTGTAATCATTAAATATAATTTTTTTACAGATAATGAAAGCAAATTTTATAAAAACGGTTGGGATTCTTACGAAAATAAACAATATGACTTGACGCTGTTTTATCTTAATCGCGTTGATAAAAATAAATATCCTGATGTTGTGGCACCAATAGGATTCTCTTATATGGAAAAGAAAGATTATAACAATGCAATATCTAATCTCACAATTGCATACAATAACGGAATTGGAAAAAAAGAAGGGTATCGTGATAAGATAACGAATTCTTTAGGCATTTGTTATATGCAGATTGGTAATCTAACAAAATCAAAATATTTTTTACTTGAAGCAGAAAAACAAGGCAACCCAGACAGTACTGGAAATCTTAAAATTTTAGATTCATTGTGGGAAACGCAAAAAAAATAGAGAAAAATTCATTATATGTCGTGTTTTTATAGGATTGGTCTTTTAGAAAGTCTTTTTTCATTGATTTAACTATATGAATTAGAATCTACTTCTCTAATTCACTCCCCCAAAAATAACAAAATTAAAACTGTAGAATCAAAAACTACAGAGAAAGTAAAACATCTCAGATATTTTCACCAAATTAATGATGGTTGAGGTGACCCATGAAGTGGATGCAAGAGGATATTATACAGGAAATTTTGAAGCAATTGCTGCAGACAGCGGTTATATCCCACGTCC
>NZ_LELA01000114.1 GCF_001677955.1 Chryseobacterium sp. BGARF1 | reverse complement strand
GTTCAGGGCACAGCTCAGAGAAAATTCATTAAAGAATAACCAATTTATTAAATAGAATAAGCTCTCAGAAATGAGAGCTTATTTTTTTTACGACAAAAGCAACAATAAATTTCATGATGCAATAAGCTAGCACAATAAGTAGTAAATGAAAGTTTTAGAACCTGTATAATAGTTACGATTTAATATTATCGATATTTACATGTTGCGCAGTAACCGGATTTTTAATGGCTTTAATTTGTCCAAAAAAAATCAAAAACACGAGAAATAGGATTGGGTTTGCTATTCGGATTGCTAAGTTCTTTAGCTCTTATAATATCATTTGTAGTTTGGTTATCATCTGAATTTCCGCAATAATAATTATACTAGAAAGTCTATTATTAATATTGCTCCTTTTAAATAAGTGGATTGTTTAAAATTAAGGTTTTATGCTTAAATTTTAGAAATGCTAAATTAGCAAATAGCCCTCAAATTGATTTTAACCTCACGGATTAAATTAAAAAAGAGCAGATAAATAAATTACCCGCTCTATATACCATATAATGGTTGTTATTTGAAGTTACGCTTTTTTAACGTTAACCGCATTAACCCCTTTGTTACCATTTTGTAATTCGTAAGTTACGACATCATTTTCACGAATTTGATCTACTAAACCTGAAGAGTGTACAAAAACGTCCTGACCTCCTGTTGATGGAGTAATAAAACCAAATCCTTTAGTTTCGTTAAAGAATTTTACTGTTCCTTGTTGCATTGTATTATATATTAAAAATTATTTTATTCTGTTAATAAGACTGGAAAATACAAATATTTTAATTTATATCAAAATTATAATAAATTTTTGAAAAAAAATATGGATGTGTAGAATTTAAGAGTGAAAATCAAACTTCTTAAAAGGTAGAGCACCTAAAAATTAATGACAAAAATAAACGTTTGATTTAATACTTGAAATTTTTCTAGAAATCAAATCACTATTCGTATTATTATCTGCAAAGATAAGATAATCAAATGACATATGCAATTATTTAGCATAAACTATCAATAATTCATCATTATTAACATCGGCTCTATAAACTCGACTAGCAAAAAATGTACCTACTAAAGGAGATTATTTGAATCAGCAGTTTTTAAAATCAATGACATATTTTTAAGCTTTATCCTATTTAAATCAAAAATCTGCACAACCTTTTCCTCAAAAATATAAATAAACCAAGTTTCGAAATGCTTTAAACATCATTTTACACCACTTTCTTCAAAAATGCATTTTCAACTACAGGAATGAATTGTTTTTTACAACTTTTTTTTCAATAAATCTGATACAGATTATGGGCTAAAAATAGCAGAGATAGGTTCTTAAGATTAAATATAGGAAGGATAATCTAACAATTACTCTAACTAACCATATCAAGCTTGATTCATTAGAGTTTCATAAAACAATTGATTCTTTTATACGAACAACCCAAATTCAATATTAGGAAAATAAAAAAAACTGATTCGAATTATTATAAGTTTGTAAACCCCAGTAATGAAAAAGATTTTCTGACAGTTGTATTTGAGCGCAGTTTTGAGGGTTGGAATATCCTGAACCTTCATGGAAGCTACGACAGTTTGTTTAAAATCTGGAAGAATCGTTTCGACAGAAGTGCTAATGCAGAAAATATAAGATACAAAGGTTTTGCTACTAAAGGTCGCACAAGGTTTGAAAAAAACACAGAAAATGACTGTTGGAAGATAAGCTTCATTGTAAAAAAATTTATCTTCTACCATGCATGATTTTAAATACTGCAAATGGACAAAAACAAAAGGTATTCATAAATAGTGGAAATTCAGCGAGACGAATTTATTGCACTATAACTGTTTAATAATGTGAAAATAAAAAAGACCAACTAAGATATTATTTCATTATTCAAAATTTTAACAGAACGACACAACTATGAGAAGTATTATTAAAACGATTTTAGTGCTAAATATTTCAATTTGTGAAACATACCATAATTAAATAATTGAAATCCGCTTTAAACGTTCGTTCAAAGCGGATTTCAATTATTTTTTTACTATTATTTGTTGTAAAAATATTCCGATAAGATTAATAAAAGTGCTTCCGTTTTTGTGTTTTTTTAGAAAATAATATCATCTATTTAAAATGATTGGTTGGTCTATCTTTTTATCACCTTTTCTGTCACCACAGCTTTTTCTGTCTTCACTTTTACATAATACACTCCAGCGGTCAATCCACTCATATTGATCTGCGCATTGGTATTCTGTAAATTTCCTCTTTTAATATTTTGCCCTGTTGAGGAATATATCTCAAAACTTTCAAGTTTATTTTTACTTTTTATATTAAGTACATCCTGAACTGGATTAGGATAGAACTGCAAACCTGCTTCCATTGAGGTTTCTTCAACCGACAAACCACTGCATGCTGATCTAGCATATTTTGTAATGAAATTTTGAGATTTACCTGCCGTAACATTTATTGCCATCGTTGGCACATTATCGTTGGTATCAGTAAACAACTGTTGTTGAAAAAATCCTCCTAAAACATAGTTGCCATCGTTGTCTACTGCTACAGCTGTAAACTCGTCTATTGTATTGTAGCTACTAAGAATATCAGCCAGTCCTAAAACTGCTCCCGAATCTTTGTTTAAACGAACCAATATTGGATCGGCTCGGTCTCCACTAGGTCTCGTCATATTATAACTTCCCCAAGCACTTCCCCAACTTCCGTGTGCAAATCCTATTTCATTTCCATTCTGAACAATCTTACTTTTCATAAAACGATAGCTTTCAGTATTTACAGTAGCAGGAACCACATCAGGAATTTTTGCCCACTGAACAACTCCATCTGCGTTCAATTTCATTGTAAAGGGAATATGCCCAAAATACGTCACAGTTGGAAAAGTATAATTTCCAAAAGTAGCTGTTGAATAAAGAGAGGCATAGCGCCCCGATATGTAAATATCTGATGAGTTTGTATCCTTAATGATGGAATGAATTTCATCATCCATCGTTGCCTGTCCATTATCTAATTCTTTTCTCCAAGCTTCCGAAACCGTATTTCCATTTACATCAAAGGCAATTAAATAAGCTTCTTTATTGATCGGTACATTATTAAAAGAAAAATCTATTAAAGAGCCAAAACCTCCTGCTCGCCTTTTACCTGTTAAGTAATACCGATTCATAGATTCATCGTAAAGCATATTTACATGACCGTTAACCATCCCTGCACTTACAAATCCTGTGATAGGAAGTAAAACAGCTGTTTCTGGTGTCATATTTCCTCCATTATAATCAAATTTAACTACATAATACTGATAAGATGATGTATATGTTGATGGAACATTTATCAATCCTCCTAAATGGCTTCCTGCGCAAAACCCTAAAATAGCATGAATATCTTTAGAAGAATCCATAAACATCATTTGGGAGTCACATTGTCGTAGCGCTTGAGTGACATCTCCCTGCAAAGGTTTAGCCCAACTTAAGTTTCCGTTATTAGTATTATATTTTAAAAGGTATCCTGTTTTCGCTCCTGCATCTATCGTATTATTATCTGTGGTTGTAATTAAGGGCATTGTTTGAGTATCATCAAAATGAATTGCTACTGAGTTAGGTTGATTTGCGTACCCTTGATTAAAAAGATTTGCCATTATATACAGTCCACCATTATTATCTAACTCAATATTCCAGGCATGTTCAGATGTTCCGGTGCCTCCTATAGTTCTAGACCATCTTACATTTCCCTGACAATCGGTAGAAAACAAAAATAGATCTCTCTGATGATAACTCGTCACTGCTGCGCCGTCTAAATTTTGGTTTTGTGCCCAAATAGTGGCTAAATAATAAGTATTATTTTCACTATCGACCGCAATGTCTCTAATTGATTCATCATTTACATAATCAAATCCCGAACTTACCGAGCCCGTTTGGCCACCCGCTTGTTTTCCCCATTGCCATTGATAACTTTGGCTAATAAATAATCCTGGCAACATAAGTAAGACCGTGCACAAACTCTTTAAAGATTTTTGCATATTATAATATTTTGTATTTGTTTTTTAAACTTAATAAAATAATTGTAAAAATGCAGTGTTTATTTTCAAAACACTGCATTTTTTATTGATTATTTCTTAATTAACTTACCTTGTAATGCTTTTCCATCGGTATGGATGATGACAATGTAAACGCCCTGAAGCCAATCATCTATCTGAATTTCCATTTCACCGGAAGAAGATCTTAGCTCTTTAGTATATTTCACTGTTCCTCTAGCATCAAAGACCTGGATCTGTTTTGCTTTTTCCTTTTCATTACCTGTATTGAAAGAAACAGTTACTTTTTCTTTCGCAGGATTAGGAAATATTTTTATTAACGACTCAGAAACTGTTGAAGATACATACTTCGGGTTAGACGATTTGCTGACATAATCAGGAATCTCAACCTTTGTGACAAACTTGCATCCATTTCCGGCATAAAAAAGAATTTCGTCTGCTCCACCAGGGAACGTTGCATTAGGATAAAATGCGATAGGGTTGGTAAACATATCATATACCCCTCCTGCCGGAATTGTAATTACTGAAGGGATATAACTGCCATATCCATATATACTCGACAAAGTTATCGTCATCGGCTGACCAGAATAGTTATTGATGACTCCAAGTAACATAAAATGATCTCCATTCCATTTCATCCCCTCCACATGAGCATCAAATTTACATTCAGATTCTATACCGCATTCTATTCCAGGATAGAAATTCATTGTTCCAGAAGTTACCTGACACCCAAACTGATCGATCTGTAACTGGTATGTACCCGAAGTACTTATAGAAAATGGATAAATAAAATCATTAATTCCACTTTGCATATTATTTCCAAACATTTGCCACTCATGCCCATTAAAAATCCCTCTTGGACCAATAATATAACGATCACCTCTACATTCATCGTAACATCCTGTAGGGAATACCCACATCAGACTTTCGATACTTAGAGGAATTTGAACCTGATTAGAAACTTTACAACCGCTTGGTGCTGTGTAAGTCACCTGATAAGCCCCTCCTTCATATACTTCTATAGACTGACCAGACATGCCGTTACTCCAGTTGTATTGCCCTACAGAAGGACCTGAAGCAGTTAACAAAACTTTATAAGGCTGACAACTCTGTAACGTATAATTTATTGTAGGTGTTGCTGGAGGATTACTTACGGTTATCGTAAAGCTCTTAGACCCTACACAACCGTTGGTTGTTCCAGCAGGGCGCACCTCTAGATAATAGGTGTATGTTCCGGCACTTAAAGTAGCTGTATTGTAAATAATTGGGGCAGGAGTTGGTAAAGATGTCCACAACCCAGTTGGCGCTGCATTTACTCCCCAACGATATTCCAGATTACTACTCGTTACGATCCCCGTTAATGTCGCAGATTGATTGGCACAAATATTTGCCTTCGCTGAAATATTTACATAAGGTGCATTAAGTAATGTAATTGAAACTGCTTGACTACTCATATTATAAGATTTACATCCTTGTGCTGAAACTAAAACAGGCCAATACATTCCTGATTCAGTAGGTATGAATGAAGATGAATTAGAAACATTTGGAACAGGTTGAGAGCCATTCATCCATATATACTGTGTAGGTATTACAGTTCCAAAAGTAGGATTATAGGTCACAATTGGGGCATTTCCAATACAACTAATTAGAGCAGAGGCTTGTACTGTCCCATCGAAGTCTGTTCCATTTATTGTAATTGGTTTTGGTAATGATTCAAATTCGCATCCATTAGCCGTTTTAATTTTTAATTGTATAAATTTTTGTCCAAAACTATTGAAAGTAATGTTTACATACTGTTCAGAAGTAACAAAAGATGTGCTGTCAAAAATCCAAGTATACACATTATTCGGAGAATAGGCCCCAGGTACCTGCAAAGTAATTACCTCACCCTGACAAGCTGAAGTTGGAGCGGTAAAGTTCACAGATGGCAATGGTTCTAGGGTTATGGTCTGCGTTGTCGTACAAGCCGGGAAACTTCCAGACTGCATCGTCATTGTGAATGTGTAAGTACCAGGTGCTAAATTATATGTAGCCGTTTCGCCATTTTGACCAGGTTGCCCTCCTCCACTAAACTGATAATTGATCGTCGAATTATTGATAGCGAAAATTGTTGACGTGTTGTGCAAAATAACCGTGTAACCACTTCCGTTACAAACTGTACTGATGTTAAATTTAGGTTCATATTTTTTCTGTACCTCATATCCGGCACTGTACCAACAGCTACCATATCTTAATTTAAGAAAAACGATATGTGCACCAGCTAATGTAGTAGTATAAACCGGTGAAAGAGTTCCTTGTCCAGATGATAAACTCAACACACTATCACTTCCCCATTGGATCTCATCAGGAGTACCTAGGAAGCTTACATTACTTACATTGATCGTGTTACAACCCGTCCATGTTGGAGTAAAAGAAATTTGCGGATCGGCCGTACAACCATTTGTAGAACAATCCTGAGTCACTTTCACTTCCTGTGACCTAACTATACATCCATTTTGATCTGTTGCTTCTACATAATAAGTTCCAAAAATATTTGCTCCGGACATAGTATAGGAGTTGATATTTGTACCTACCGGCTGACCATTATAATACCACTGCCATCCAGTAGTATTGGTAAGCCCTGTAGAACTATTTGCAGTAAACGTATAAGGCGAAATGGTTGACGGATCGCAAACCACAATATTATAGACCGGAGAGATCGTTATAAAAGTTTGCGGATACACTGTAAATATTGCTGTTGCAGTTGGGCTATAATTACAGCCATTTGCTCCGATATAAGTTACTGTAACAGTCTGCGAAACATTAGCTCCTGTATTGTTTTGAATGTAGTTGTTATTTGCAAATGAATACTGCCCCGAACCATTAGAGGTCGTTGGATGAATGCTTCCGTTAGCAAAGCTAAACTGCATTTG
This sequence comes from Chryseobacterium sp. BGARF1, assembly GCF_001677955.1. Taxonomy (GTDB): domain Bacteria; phylum Bacteroidota; class Bacteroidia; order Flavobacteriales; family Weeksellaceae; genus Chryseobacterium. The sequence continues at coordinate 37,093 of NZ_LELA01000114.1, read as the reverse complement.
CGTTCCAGCTGGTATTCCACCCTCATTGATGTTAAAAACAAGATTTGAACCAAGACATATTGGTGGATTACTTGCAAAGCTAACTACAGGTAATGTATATAGTGCCACCGGAATATCGATAATTTTCTCCACTCCACATTTTACCACTTTCAAATGTAAAACAGTATTATTGTTAAAATTAGAGATCTCATTAAAGTTTATTGTGACAATTCCTGTTCCCTGACCGCTGGCAAAACTTCCGAAGTTAGCGTCATCAAAATACCATTCCATCATATCTGGTACTATACCATTTAGGTTGGCGGTAAACGTATGGGAACTACTTGGACAGTAAGTTCCAGACTGAGGGCTTACCATGATGGTATTTAGATTTATTGCCCCAATAGCTTTTGTTATTCGGTTTGAAAGACATCCTGCAGCATTTAAGGTTCTATTGCGTACAGAAATAGAATATGAAGGAGCTCCGGAATTAAATATTACTGTTATTGAATTTCCTGTATTGCTACCCTGAATAACACCTCCCGTTATGCCCCATACCGGTACTGTTCCACTATCTACAGAACTTAAAGTATAGACATAAGGCTTGCCTGAACAAATTAGATGTTCTCCCAATATTGTTCCTGTAGGCGATGTTGGTGGTGGGATCACTTTTACAAACCTGGCATTGCTTTCGCAGCCTCCGCCTTGCTTAGTTGCTGTTATCGAATAATATCCTGCTGTATTAAATAAATAGCTGAATGGCTGTGTGGTAGGCGCAGAGTTATAAACCACAGAACCTCCTGCTGTTACTGTCCATATCACAGGAACATTAGGGCTTGCGGTGAAGGTCTGGCTTGTACCAGCACAAATTTCATCTGTACCTCCACTTACAACAACAGGTTCTTCAACCGTGATCGTCATTGAAGCATACCCTTCACACTGTAACAAAGTATTTCTATAGCTACACCATAAAGTGTAAGTTCCCGGCTGAGATCCCTGAAATACAATTTCATTTCTTTGCTGATTGTAAATAAGCTGACCTGATGGGCCAGACATATTCCATTGGAAATTAGTAGTAGGCCATTGTGGTAACTTATAGATATATTGTTTGTCTTTACAAACTGCTGTCGGACCTTGTATTTGTCCGTTCGACAATATTACCGGGATCTTTATGGTCGTCCATTCTTCACATCCGCATTTAGATCTGTACATCACATATCCAAATCCATCAGCAGGATCTACTTGATCCCACTTCACCTCGATCTCATTACCATTATTGGAAGCAATAGATCCCCCAATCACTTTCCATTCCCCATCTTTACATCCATCCTGTACGCTGTATTTTTCTAAGCTTCCTTCACATACTACAGAAGCACAGTTGATCTGTACAGGTGTTGATTGGCTCACTTCGATCTTTTTATAAAAGGTATCCGAACAACCACACTTATTTGTTACTGTTAATGAAACAGTATAATTCCCTGCCTGATTGTAAGTATGAGAAGGCTCAAAAGCCGTAGATGTAGGTGATGTTGAATTTGAATCTCCAAAATCCCAAAAGTAACTCACTATTTCTGCCCCTCCATTATCCTGAGAAAGGTTATCAAAATAGATTTGAGTACCTTTGCAAACGGTATAATCAAGGTTAAGCATTTGAAATTCAGCAGTAGGCGTATTAATTTTCTCAATGCAAATTGTTTGGTTTTCTGTTGTACCATTTGAATAGGTAATGATCGCCTGTACAGAGCCGCTACCAAGTGAACTATTCCAAGTTATCTGAGCATCGCTGTTTCCAGGCCCTGAGACCGTACCAACTGTACCTCCTGCTGCCGTCCATTGTACATTGGCAATATTTTGACCACTGGCGGTGTAAGTAACCGTACTACCTGCACAAACTTTAACACATTGCGAAGAGATCACCTGCTCAGATGTCACTCCATTATCATATTGTTCTTCTTTATCTCCCCGGTAATCTTTACAGCCAACCTGAGAATTAGAAGTAATGTGAGTTCCAATTTGAGCTTGCACAACCCAAGGGCAGACAAGCCAAATAAGTAGAATACATCTGAAAAGATGCATCCTACCAAAATAAATTTGGTTTTTCATGTTTAAAAAATTATGGTTTAGTTTTAATTTAAAAGCAATAACAGAAAATATTGGTGAAGTACATCAAATTTTACCGATATGTGTACCGATAAAAAAATGATGAAAACTTATCATAATAAATCACCAAAATAAGATATTTAAATAGTCGTAATAGATTAGCACAATAGCAGATAAAAGAATAATTTTGGACATGGTATTAATTTTTAATAAAAATAAATCATTATAATTAGATTATTTCTACACTTTAGTGTAGTTTTATAGTGCCAAAAAAAAATATTAATGAAAAAAAATTACTTATTTCCAGAGGATAGCTACCAAGCAACAGATGAGGTTTTAATTAGCCAAACGACGAAAGTATTTGAAGCAGTGACAAAAAGTATACATGGTAATATTTTCATCATCAATTTGCTTGAGAAAAAAATTGATTACATTCCATATCTTCCATTTTACATCTCAGAAGGCTCTATACAAGATATAAAAACAGCAGGTTTAAGTTTTCTTCGAAAAATAACAGCATCAGAAGATCATCATATCCTTGATATACTAAAAAAAACGGTCATCCCATTTTTCAATAAACTTCCCATTAACGACAGGACCAAATATATCATAAACTTTGATTCTCACATCAAAAGTGTTGAAAAAAGGAAAATATTACTCAATTATAAAGTGATACCTTTTGAGCTTGATCATAAAGGTAACATTAAGAAGGCAATTTGTAATTTATCACTATCGCTAAAGAAGTCATCAGGAAATATTCAGATATCTTCAGATGTATCAGACCTATTATGGCTATATGATCTTAAAGATGAAAAATGGGTCAAAACCAACAAAAAAAAGTTAACATATAAAGAGTTTGATGTATTCAGATATTATCTTCAGGGGTTAACTATATCAGAAATCGCTAAAAAGACCTATTTATCTTCTGATACTGTAAAGTGGCATCGAAGAAAACTTTTTGAAAAGCTTGATGTAAGCAATATCACAGAAGCATTAGCATATGCAGTTACTAACGATTTAATTTAGGTTAGTAATTTTGAGATATTACAACACACATCAATGGGGCATACAAATCAAAGATTATTACCAATTAAAATTCACAAAAAAACCGCTATAAAAATATATTTATAGCGGTTTTATATGTTTTAGTGATTTAACACTAATTATAATTACTTCACTTCTTCAAAAATAACCAATATTTTAAATCAATTAGTTACAATTTCAAGGTACAAATAAGATACTGATTTACTAGTGTAATTTGTGGATATATATACTAAACATTAACCATTCTGTTATTTTTTATCCTACCTATTTCTATTTAAAACATTGATAAAGAGTCCTTTTCCTGTTTGCACTTCGTCAGGAATACTCAATAATACATTACAAAATTTAATCATTTAATATTTTGTGGATTTGTTTACTATTTTTTCTATTATGTTTCATTAGCTTGTACACAACAAATGTAATGGAAAGGCAAATAGTGCTGCCAAGAAGAATGATTACAATGATTAAATTCTCATGTCTAGATTCGAGTTCTTGTATTTTTATTGAAGCATTTTTATTTTGACTATTAATGCTTTCGTTGATAGAGCTTAGTTCCAATTGTTCTCTTTTAAATTGTAATTCTTGCAGCTTCTTGCTATATAGCTGATAGTAATTTTGATTGCCCATGGCTAAATAATTGTCTGCCATTTCTTTATAAATTTCTTCTAAAAGTTTAGAATCATCGGTTTTTTTACCCCGCTCTTCAGCATCTTTTAAATATTGTAATGCGCGATTATTTTGGTGCTTTATTTTTTGTATTTGAGATAATCCTTTTAAAGCATAGGATTCTAAACTGTTTGAGTCGGTTATAATCGCTAAATCGTAAGCTCTTGTGAAAGCTTTTTCTGCTTTTTCTTCAGAACCTAAATCTAAATAACAATTACCAATGTAAAAAAATAAAATACTTTGGTTATAGTAGGTTTTTGAAGCTTCTTTTATTTTTTCAAAAGATTTTACAGCTGTTTGAAATCTTTGAAGTGCAATCTCCGGATTATTCTGTTTTTTACTGATCATTCCTCGCACCAAGTTTATTCTACCGATTTCAAAATATTTATGGTATGTACCATCAGGAATTTTTGCTAGATACTGTTCAGCTTCGTCTAAAGATTCCAACGTTTTTGAATCTAATTCCATTTGCTCATACTGTAAAGCGATGGTAATAAAAAAAGTTGTCTGTACTTTGGGATCATTAGATTTTAGTGCCAATTCACGGGCTTTAAACAAATATTGTAATGAGGCATTAAAGTTTCCTTTTGTGAGCTCGGCTGATGAGATTACAAGATATAGCTTTATTATTTTATCTGGATTTCTCTCTCTCTTGAGAAGTTCTTTTACAATCTGAATCGATTCGTTTGGGTTATTGTAATACTCCTGATTGGCTCTTTTAAAAAGGGAGTCGTCATTGATCTGCTGAGCAAAACAAGAAAAATTAATCATCATCATCAAAAAGATAATAAACGCGTGTCTTTTCATTGAGATTTAGATTTAATGATTTGTTGAATATAAGTGTTTGGTGACATTCCCGTTATTGATTTAAAAACATTAGAGAACGCACCGTGTGACGAAAAGCCGGCATATTCAGCAAGATAGCTCACTTTGTAATTAAGATATGAGGGATCGTTTTTTAGTAAATTAGCAATATGATTGATCCTTAATTCATTAATATATGCATTGAAATTTTTTTCTTTATTACTATTTATAAATTCAGATAAGTATTGTTTATTGATACCAATTTGCTGCGAAAAGACTGTTAAAGACATGTTTTTGTTTAAAAAACCTAGTGTTTTTTCCCATTCTTCTATGTTTTTTAAGATTTTAAGATCTCTTTCTTTCGAATTGTTGGCAATCTCTTTCTCCTGATTTTGTTCCTTTACATTTTTATTTTCATTAGTTTTTCTTTCTCTAATGGAAACTGAATCCTGCAGTTCCAGTTTTTGAAAGAACAAAATCTGTTTTTTTAGATTTTTATTTGTTTTGAATTGATAAAACCAAAAAATGAGCAGCCCCAAAATGAGCAAAATAAAAATTTGAACCAAAGACTTAAGAGAACCTTTATGGAGCTGGTCTTTGTATGTGTAATTTTCTCTGTGCTGGTTTTCTAATAATTTTATGCTGTATTGTATTCCTTCTTTTCTATTGGTTTCTAAAGTTTTTTTGGTGCTGCTGTATAAATTATTGTAGTAAAGATATTTTTCATCATTTTTTAGAGCCAGATAGTTTTTTGAAAATAAATCGTAGAAAATTAGTTTCATTCCGTTATAAGGAAGGTTCTCAATTTTTTCGAATCCAATTTTTAATTTCTCTGTTGCGGTGATGTAGTCTTTTTTCTGAAAATAATATTTTGATAAATTCTGATATGCATAAGCCAAAAGAAAAGGGCTTTTATCCTGTGTCTCAATTTCCGGTATGATCTTTTCTAAAAGTTGCTGAGCTTCATCCTGTCTATTTAAACGCATTAAAAAGTTACTCAGGAAAAGCACATTTTCGTGTTTGAGGAATCTTGCTTCTTTAGTGTTAATGTCAAGATATTGATCGCTTTGTTTCAGGCTTTTAATTGCCTGTTTATAGTTTTTACTGATAGCGGCATTAATGGCTTGAAGCTGAAAAAGTTTTGCAATCACTGATCTCTTTTTAGGATCAGTAGTTTTTAGAAGCTTCTGATCATTTAAAACCTGATCAATAATTTTTTGTGATTGGCTGTATAACTGCAAATTCTGGTAAATATCAGCTAAGTTGTAGTTATCAAATAACCGAACGAAATAAATTACATCTTGAGATTCAGTTTTATTTTCATCTTCTTTTTGATTGTATATAGAGATTGCCTGTACATAATTTCCTTCTAAAGTGTATGCTTGCGAAATGATTTTTTGAAGAATAATGCGATTGTCTTTTTCCTTTTCACTTAAGAGCAAACTTTGTGTATAGCGAATACATTCTTCAGGATTCTCATATAGTTTTTGAAAAGCTTTATCTCTTAATATTTCGAAATCCTTATTGGTTTGCGCCAAGAAAAAAATAGGACAAATAAAAAGTGAAAATAAGAAAAGATTAGTTTTTTTAATAATTCTTAAATAAATAGTAAGATAAAAATTAATAGTAAACCTGATTGATTCCATTCTTTTAATTAATATATCTTAAATTTTAAGTTGTTGTTTTTTAGAGTTTTGTAATTGTAATGTCTTGTAAATTCACACTAATTTATGTAAAAATGCAAGCCTATTATTAAAACTGCAGCTAATATAATACTAATATTGTTCAACACAATAGACATGAAAATAATTCAGATTATTAAGAAATAATTTGTAAAAAAGAGAATACAATTTTAGAAATAATTGTTTTTTCAAAATCTTACCCATCGAATATTTTTCAACAATATATTATGATAAGACTTCTACTTTTATTTTTACTTTTTTTAACGGCTAATCATGTTTTTGCACAAAAAGATACAGAACATTGGTTTGCTCCTATGATGAGCCGGAATTCTTTGTCGTCGAACAATAACCGACAGGCTTTGTATTTTTCTACAGATTCTACAATACCTTTTCCTGTGACTATTTATAATAACAATGCAGTTATTGGCACCGTTACGATCAGTAACGGAAATCCGGGAGTTTTTACAATTCCTGTAGATTTAATAATTGCCTACAAGCAATCTGAAGTATTCAAAGTAACAGCGAGAGGGCTTTATGCGAGTGCAAATATTCCTTTTATGGCAGATTTACGGGTTTCTGATGTGGGACATGGTGAAATTCTCACTTCTAAAGGAAAATCGGGGATAGGCAAAAAGTTTTATGCCGTTTATCCTCCTATCACAAATACCAGTACAAGCACTACGACAAACCATAATTTCACATGTGGTATAATAGCTACAGAAGATAATACTTTGGTAAAAGTTTCAGACTACGAGGCTTCTGTACAGTTTTCAAACGGAATGACAGGAGTAACGAATCCTACGCTTACGTTCCTTCTCAACAAAGGAGAATCGTATATAATAGAAGGACGTTCTAATATTACCGGAAACAGAGCAGGCTTTATAGGAGCTAAAATAATTGCTGACAAGCCTATATCTTTAAATAACGGCAACTTTGCCGGACAATATTCTTTACCTAATAGTACGGTTTTCGACGGACCCGATATTATGATAGACCAGTCTGTTCCTGTAGAACGTTTGGGGAGAGAATACATTCTTGTAAAAGGAATGGGGAATATTGCAAAAGAAACAGAAGGAGCTATGATCGTAGCAACTGATGATAATACCCAAGTTTTTATTAATAATAATCCTGTTGCGGTCGCTACTTTAAATGAAGGTCAATTCTACAGAGTTACTGCATCCAGTTATGTAGATCAGGGGAGTGACCATCATAATATGTATATTAAAACGAGTAAAAACGTGTATGTATACCATCTCGTTGCCGGAATTGCAACCAGTAATGCGACTGGCAGTTTCAACTTTGTTCCTCCCATTGGATGTATTCAGTCAAAAAAAATTGATGAAATTCCTAAAGTAGATGATCTTCCACGAGTAAGTAGCTCTTTTCCTTTACCATTACTAAACCTGAAATTAAATGTTTTGACCCAGACCGGAGCCAATTTAACAGTAAATGGGATAACGCCGACTCCCGCTGAAGGACCTTACCCGGTTACCGGAAACCCGTATTGGGTTACTTACTCATTAATGGGAATATCAGGAAACGTAAAAATAAATTCCGATAAGCCCGTAAGTGCAGAAGTTATAGGAGGAAGTATATTCTTGGGATATAGTGGTTATTATGCAGAAGATGCTTCGTGCCAATACGAATCTACCAAAACAATCGATGTATGCGATAACGCCCAGATTATTATTCCTGAATTTACCTATTCTACCCAAACATATGTTCCAAATTCTGTTATAATTACAACTCCGCCTCAACATGGGACAGCAACGATTGATCCGATAACAGGAGTTATCCATTATACATCAACCCCTGGATATGTAGGAATAGATACGATTGTATACAGATTTTGTGGAAATAATCCCATATTTCCAGATTGTGAGCAAGTAACTCTAACGCTAAATATGCTAGAAAGCCCTGTTGTAAATGATGCCACTTTGAGAATCTGTTTTCTTGAAAATAATATTGCAACAGGTTTATTTAATCTTACGTCAGCAATAGTATCTACGCAGCCAGGGATAACAAGAAAATACTATCCTTCACCTACTGACGCTGTAAATGGAACCAATGAAATTTTAAATCCTGATAATTATATTGCACCAAACGGTGTAGCATATGTAAAAGTAACTAATGCAAACGGATGTTATAAAGTAGCTAAGATTACTCTTATAGTTTTACCTCCCACTACATCAACCATATTAATTGATAAGATAATTTGTATTGAAGATAAAACAACATTAGACGCAGGATCAGGTTTTGACGGCTATGAATGGAGTACAGGAGCAACCACATCAATAATATCTGATGTAGCTGTGGGTACTTACTGGGTGAGATTAAAAACCGGACAATGCTGGACAAAGCAAACTGTAAAAGTTTATTCTTCAGAACAGCCGGTAATCTCAAATATTGAGATTGAGACCAATACAGTGACTGTACATGTAACGGGAGGAAACGCGCCATATAAATATTCTATTGATAACATCAATTGGCAAGATTCGAATGTTTTTACAAATGTACCCAGAGGAAGCAGAATTGTATATGTGAAAGATGCATATGACTGTAATCCTGTTTCTGTAGAAATTACAATTCCTAATCTCATCAACGCAATTACTCCTAATAACGATGGAATCAATGATGTTTTAGATTATAGTGCTTTAGCTCATAAAGAAGGCCTCAGGTTCTCTGTTTACGACAGATATGGATTAAAAGTTTTTGATGCTTCTAAAAACATAGGTTATAAATGGGATGGTAGCTATAATGGAAGAAAGATAAGTACCGGAACATACTGGTATCATTTAAGCTGGACAGAATCTAAATTAAAAAGAACTGAAGTTCAATATTCGGGCTGGGTTCTGGTAAAAAACAAATAATTATAAATTAAAAATAAATAAAATGAAAAAAACTTTACTTTCGTGTTTCAGTCTATTTACCATCGCTGCAAACGCACAGGTTTTAGTTTCTGAGGGTTTTGAATCTACTACATTTCCTTCTGCAGGATGGTCTTATCCTGTTGTCAGTCCGTTTTCCAGAACTACTACGGCAGGATATCCCTGTACCGGAACTGCGGCAGTGTGGAAAAAACTGAACGGAACTCTTGCTTCCACGATGACTTCTTATTTGATGTATTCTAATACCAGCTCTAATGGTAACGACATTGCTGTAAGCTTTAATTATTCTGCAAAAAAATCAAACAGTGTATATGTTACGTATGGAAATATGCTTGTTGAATATTCTGTAAACGCAGGCAATACCTGGAATACGATAGGAAGCCAGATAAATTTCACATCAGAGACCAATTGTACTGCATTTACTGCAGCAATACCGGCAGGGGCTGTTCCTTTAGATTCTGATTTCCGTTTCAGAATTACCGGAACTAAAACAACACCTCCCTCAGGAACTGCCGACTGGTATTTAATAGTCGACGATATTACTCTTACTCAGGCTGCAACATGTTATATGCCGAGTAATATTACAGCCGCTGCAGTTACCACCAATACCGCAACCATTAATTGGATAGCTCCATCTGCAACACCAGCCAACGGATACGAATATTATTATTCATTATACAGTACGCCCCCGTCAAGCACTGCAACTTCTTTGGGAACATCTACCACCACATCTGCTGATTTGTCATTATTACAGCCTAGCTCTACATATAATGTTTGGGTTCGTTCAGTATGTAGCTCTACAGATAAAAGTCCTTGGTCAGCTTTAAGTAATTTTACAACAGAATGCGCACCAATAGCAGGAATATTTGAAAATTTTGACAGCTACGCCACCGGAAATATTGTTCCAAAATGCTGGAGCCGTATTATGGGAGCACAGGCAGGAGCTCAAACCATCAGCAATTCCAACGCGGCTTCCGGAGCAAGAAGCATTTCGATGACCTCTTCCGGTGCTGCTAATTTTTCAATTGCCATATTGCCTGAATTTAATAATGTAGCTGCAGGAACGAATCAATTAAGAATGAAAGCCAAAGTAACAACAGGAACAGGATCATTAAATATTGGATATGTTACAAATATTACTGATGCTTCTTCTTTTGTAAATCTTCAGACCATTACCCCAAACACCAATTATACAGATTATACAGTACTTGTGCCTTCCTCAGTTCCTTCAACTGCGAGATTGGCAATAAGAAATAACGGAACTACTACCGCTTCGCATTTTTTAGACGATATTTTTTGGGAAACAGCCTCTGCACTTTCTACAAATGAAGTTGCTGGCAACCCGATTTTCAAAGTATATCCAAATCCTTTTATAAATGTTTTGAATTTAACAGAAACTTATAATATAAAATCTATCGTTATTGCTACACCTTCTGGGCAAATAGTAAAAGAAATCAACAAGATTTCAAAGGAAATAGACCTTTCTGATCTCAATCTGGGAGTTTATATTTTAGCTGTAAAATATAATGATGGAAAGAAGCAAAGTTTCAAGATAATTAAAAAATAAGAAGCTAAAGTTCTATAACAAATGTAAGTATCATAATACTATTAAAGCCTAAGATAAAATATTACATGTAGAAGTAATATGGGCATCCTAAGGATATTTCTGGTAGAAGATAATCATGTTATCTGAGAAATTTTGGAAATATTTTTTTTTTCGAAAACTATCTTGTGAAAACAAGTGAAGTGTATTACAAAAAAAGCAATCTTAGAAAAAAATTTTCTAAGATTGCTTTTTTTGTACCGGAATTTTCGAGATACACGTTGTAAAGCTATCTTAAATAAGTTAAATCTACAGTAAATTAAGAGTAGATTTTCCGAAAAAGTTTTTTATAATTTTTGAGAGCTAATTTGATATTTATGCTTAGTAAAAGAATTTGTAAATCGTTTATAATTTTACATTTCGAATAGTCTAAACATTTTAATATATGTTCCTAGAGCTTCCGTAAGAGATTATACTATTTTTAAATCTGAAGGAATTTCGATAAATATTATACGATTTACGATGAAATTTTTCAGTTATAGATAAGACAGCTTAAGCATTTTTTTTCACCGAATGTGATTATTTTCCAGAATTCTTTTTTTTGTACTGTTCACTTTCAAATGTCAATTCTTCCATGGTCTTGCGTTTACCATTAGAGATCCAATCTAAAAGTTCATCTTCAAAAAAATAAAGTTTCTTGCCATTTTTGTAGCAAGGAATATTTCTTTTTCGCACCAATGTATAAATAGTTGATTTTGCTTTTCCGATAAGTTTTGATACTTCATCAATACCTATCGGTTTTTTTTTGGAAGGAATCGTTACTGTCGCATTTTCTTTAATTAGTAATAGCTTAAGATCACCAACTTCGTTAATGAGAAACGCAACTGCATTTGGTAAATTCTCGAAAGATATGTCATGATCATTCATTGTATTTAATTTATAGATTTCACAAAAAATAAATAATTTTGGTAAGAGAGATTCTACACCTGCGTCCCTTTCATATATAATGATGACATTATCATTTCGGTTATTTTGGAAAATATATAAATCACCGTAACGTAGTGTTTTACTATACTTTGCTACCGCAACCTTAACTATTCTACTCTATCATAAGTTGCTTATTACTCCTACCTTAAGTAAATCTACCAATCGAAATATAGATTATTATGTTTTTGACTTAATAAAGTATGCCTTTGTCCTAAATTGGCTAATTAATAGTACTAATCCGCTTCTTTAAAGATGCCATTCAACTTTTAGCTTACCGAAAATGAAAGATGCATCAGTAGACAGACGGTGATGTAATGTTCGATATTATTAACCCAGTCCAGTAATGTATATTACATGATAGCCTAGTATCTACGCCAATTTTAAAGATTTACAGGAGGAAATATTAAGTTATTATTCTCAAAACATGTGTTGCAAATACATTTACAAATTTTTCAGATGAATAGCAGTCGAAGCTTTATTTTTCTTCTCATCAACAATTTTTGCATAAACCTGCGTAGTTTTTACGTTTGTATGACCAAGCATTTTACTAACTGTGTAAATATCAGTTCCACTCGAAAGTTGAAGCGTTGCAAAAGTGTGTCTGAAATTATGGAAAGTTATTTTTTTGTTAATTCCTGCACTTTCAATCCACTTCTTTAGTGGTCGGGAAATCCAAGCCGGGTCAGTCAAATTTTTAAAAATTAAATCAGTAGGAAGACCAACTGAACCACAAAGTTGTAATGCCTGTTTAGACATCGGCATATATTCTACGCCTTTGGTTTTTTTTTGAGTAAAATTTATTTTCGCCTGATCATTTTCAAGGCTTATTTCGTTCCACGTAAGTTTCTGAATATCGGAATGCCGTAAACCTGTTAAAGCTGAAAAGAGTGCCGCCCGTTTTAGTACGTCAAGTTCACATGGCGTTTCAACTAAAGTATTAAGTTCATCAAGTGTAAGATATTCTCGTCTTGATTCTTTGTGCGGAATCGATTTTATTTTAGCAGAAATATCACTGGTAAAATAGCCATCGATAAAAGCTTCTTTCAATGCAGCTCTGAAAACAGAAAAATATGTTGAAGCTGTATTTTGAGAAATACTATTTTCTTTATTACTACCACTTTTAGCAGTCAATAGATATGCTTTAAACGTTTCACAGAACCTTGTATCTATTTGAGAGAAAGTAATGGTTTCGCCTCCAAAATCTTTTAGAAACTCTATTGAGCGATACCAATTTACTTGAATGGATTCGGAATTGTTTTTATGCCTTTTAGTAACCAGCAGATCAAAATATCTCACAAAATTTTCCTGAGATTTTTCTTTTTGTTCTGCAAGTACTGCGTCAAGATCACTGTAAAGTTCAAAGTTATCATACTCTCTCTGCCGCAATTTGCGTAAAGAATCTGCATAAAGCATTGTCTCGCGGTCGTTATTGCTTTTGCAAACAATAATACCATTATCATCTCTTTTAGGTTTAAATGACACGGAATCTTGTGTTGTTCTCGCAGGTCGTTTTTTGTCAAAATCTACCGTTGTAACGCTTCTGTTCAGATACTCCCGAACTCTTTGAACTTTATCTCTACCAGACATCTTCACAGGATAACTTTCCAAATAAATAAACCATTCATTTCGGAACTCGGCTTTTCGTAAGCGTACGGTAACCTTAGTTTTTAGTAACTCTTTCATTTTCCTTCAAAAATTTTATCAATTAAAATTTTAGGAACATACACGAAACTTCCAACTTTCTTTGTCGGAATTTTATTTCTTTTTATTAGGTTTGTTACAGTTCCTGGATCAGCATGGAATTTTGAACTAATTTCGGAAATTGTATAACAATTACCAACTTCAAAATTGGGTTTCTCAATTATTAATTCCTTTTCTTCCGGCATTTCAACTGCTGAAAATAAATTTTCCAGATCTGATCGCTTCACACGAGTCAATCTTGAGCCTAAATTAGTTCCAGTAATAATTCCTCTTTTTATATATCTGTGCACTGTATCTTTTGAAAGTCCAAACATAACAGTAGCTTCAGCAACTGAGATAAATTCTCTATTCTGAACTTCGGCAATCTTGTTCTTATATTTTTCTAAAAGAGTATATTTTTCTACTTTATCTTTTTCAAGTTTCTTCCTTGCTTTTAATGATTTATTGTTACAAGAAGTAGAGCAAAAACGACTCATAACTGTCTTTGCTTCAAAGGGTTTTGAACACTGCTCACATACCCTTGGTATTTTTAATTTACTAAATCCCATCCTGAAATAACATCCTGAACATTCTCTGTTTTTTGGCTCCTAAAATAAAATAAGGCGCATAAGACGCACATTACATCCAAATAGCGCGCGGTACAGTTGAGATACAAAAATACAATAAAAATTGATTAAAATCAACTATTAAGAAAAAATACAAAAACAAAAAAATCGCTGTAAACATTACATTTACAGCGATTTGCTAATTTATTTCAATCGATATTAATCGATGATGATTGCTATTTATTTGACTTCTTCGAAGTCTGCATCCTGAACATCTTCAGCTCCGTTTGCCTGACCTTGAGTTTGTTGAGCTCCAGCATCAGCACCTTGTCCTTGTGCATACATTTCTTCTGAAGCTGCCATCCAAGCTGCATCTAAAGCTTCAGTTTTAGCTTTTACATCATCAACATTTTGAGCTTCAAAAGCGGTTTTCAATTCTGCATGAGCAGTTTCGATAGCTGCTTTTTTGTCAGCTGATAATTTCTCACCAAATTCTTTCAATTGCTTTTCAGTTTGGAAAATCAATCCGTCAGCTTTGTTGAAAACTTCAACTTCCTCTTTTCTCTTGTTATCAGCTGCAGAGTTTTCCTGAGCTTCTTTTTTCATTCTTTCGATTTCTTCCTCAGAAAGACCTGAAGAAGCCTGAATTTTGATAGACTGCTCTTTACCAGTTCCTTTATCTTTAGCAGAAACGCTCAAGATTCCGTTTGCATCGATATCGAAAGTTACTTCGATCTGAGGAACTCCTCTTTGTGCTGGTGGAATATCTGTAAGGTCGAATCTACCGATTTCTTTGTTATCGTTGAACATTGGTCTTTCCCCCTGTCCTACTCTGATGCTTACAGCTGGCTGGTTGTCAGAAGCTGTAGAGAATACCTCAGATTTTTTAGTTGGGATAGTTGTGTTCGCTTCAATTAATTTAGTGAAAACAGAACCCATTGTTTCGATACCTAAAGAAAGTGGCGTAACGTCTAACAAAAGAACGTCAGTTACATCTCCAGTTAAAACTCCACCTTGGATTGCTGCACCAATTGCTACAACCTCATCCGGATTAACACCTTTTGAAGGTTTTTTACCGAAGAATTTCTCAACTTCTTCCTGGATGATTGGGATTCTTGTAGAACCACCTACCAAAATTACTTCGTCGATATCGCTGATAGAAAGACCTGCATCAGAAAGCGCTTTTTTACAAGGCTCCATAGATCTTCTTACCAAATCTGCAGCTAACTGCTCAAATTTAGCTTTAGTTAAAGTCTTCACTAAGTGTTTAGGACCTGTCGCTGTAGCTGTAATATATGGAAGGTTGATTTCAGTTTGAGCAGAAGAAGACAACTCAATTTTTGCTTTTTCAGCCGCTTCTTTCAATCTTTGTAAAGCGATTGGATCAGCTTTCAAGTCAACACCTTCTTCAGCTTTGAATTCGTCTGCCATCCAGTTGATGATTACGTCATCAAAGTCATCACCTCCTAAGTGTGTATCACCATTTGTAGACAATACTTCGAAAACTCCGTCTCCTAAATCTAGGATAGAAACGTCAAAAGTACCACCTCCTAAATCGTAAACTGCAATTTTTTGGTCTTTGTTAGTTTTGTCCATTCCATAAGCCAAAGCTGCTGCTGTAGGCTCATTGATGATTCTTTCTACTTTAAGACCTGCAATTTCTCCAGCTTCTTTCGTCGCTTGTCTTTGAGCATCGTTGAAATAAGCAGGAACAGTGATTACCGCTCTTGTTACTTCTTGTCCAAGGTAATCTTCAGCAGTCTTCTTCATTTTCTGAAGAGTCATTGCAGAAATTTCCTGTGGTGTATATTCTCTGTCGTCGATTTTTACTTTTACAGTATCGTTTGGTCCAGCAACTACTTTATAAGGTACTCTAGAAATTTCTTTAGCATCTTCTTTAAAGTGTGTACCGATAAATCTTTTAATAGAATATACCGTTTTTGTAGGGTTAGTTACAGCCTGTCTTTTTGCAGGGTCACCTACTTTTCTTTCACCATCTTCTGTAAACGCTACGATAGAAGGAGTTGTTCTTTTACCTTCTGCATTAGGGATAACTACAGCATCTTTACCTTCCATTACAGCAACGCAAGAGTTGGTTGTACCTAAGTCAATTCCGATTATTTTACTCATAATATTTATATTTTTTCTAATTTTTAAATTTAATTTACACTCTCAATTTCTCAATATCTGTACCATTAGAATTTTTGTGACAAATTGACACAAAAAACAAAAACTCCGATTATATCGAAGTTTTATTTTAATAAAATATGGAAATTTTTTCACTTATTTTTTGATAAATTTCATAGACTTGATGAAATTTTCATCATTATAAGTTCTTACATAATAAACTCCGGCAGCAAAATCTTTCACATCAATTTTGTCTGTTTCATTTTTTATGAAAGTCTTTTAAAATAACTTTGATATGATGCCAGACATTAAAAAGGCAATGAATAATTCTAATAAAAGATCTAAACTTTTATTAAAATTATTTTTTTTGAGAATTGTACTGCACAAAAGGAGCTGTATTATCTTCTAAAAATTCATTATCCAAATTCCTTCGGAAGGACAAAAAATTAATTTAAATTGGATGATATCAACACTCATGATCGTTTTTAAATTTAATTTTGATCAATGATGCTATATTTAACCTATCTTTTCTTCAACTAAAAATTTAATTAAGAATTAACTTTAGAATCCTGTAAAAGAACAGTTTTATTAGTATTTTTGATAAATTTTACACACAAATATGTCATTACATTTTAATCCCAGAGATGTTACCTGGTTAGCATTTAACGAAAGAGTTTTACAAGAAGCAATGGACGAAAACGTGCCGCTTCATCTTAGAATTCGTTTTCTTGGGATTTTTTCAAATAATCTTGATGAGTTTTTCAGAGTGCGTGTTGCCGGTCTGAAACGTGCGATGGATTTTAAAGAAAAAGTAATTGCCGAATCATTTTATCAACCACCATCGAAAATTCTTCAGAGAATTAATGAGATTGTTATGACTCAACAGGCAGATTTCGACAAAACCTGGAAAAAAATTCAGCTTGAGATGGCAGAGCAGAAAGTTTTCATTAAAACTTCAAAAAATCTTAATGCCAAACAGAAAGAATTTGTACGACAATATTTTGATGAAGTAGTAGAATCGAATGTTATCCCGATTCTTCTTCATGAAAATACACCAATGCCATACATGAGAGACAAAAGTTTGTATCTCGGTGTTGCCATGCGAAAAAAAGACTGGAATTACCATAGCAATTACGCAATTATAGAAATCCCTTCACGTTTTGTAGGTCGATTTGTTTTGTTACCTACTGAAGATCCTGAAGAAAAAAATGTCATGCTGCTTGAGGATGTTATTACCTTCAATCTGCCGCATATATTTTCTTATTTCGGATACGATGAATTTTCGGCTCATGCTTTTAAAGTAACAAAAGATGCAGAGATGGATATCGATAATGATATCAAAACCAACTTTGCAGAAAAAATAGAAAAAGGTCTTAAAAACCGTAGGAAAGGGAAACCTACCCGTTTTGTTTTTGATAAAGATATGGATAAAGCAATGCTCGAATTGCTCATTCGAAAATTAAATTTAAGCAAAAAAGACAGCATTATTCCAGGTGGAAAAATTCATAATTTCAAACATTTCATGGACTTCCCGGACGTTTTTGAATATTATAAAAAACCCGTCGAGCGAACTTCATTTACGCATCAGGCTTTTGAACATGGTGAAAGAGTGACTGATGTAATTTTGAAACAAGATGTTTTACTGAGTTTCCCCTATCATACTTACACACCAGTAATTGATTTGTTGCGTGAAGCAGCAATGGATCCTGATGTGAAGTCTATTCAAATTACCGCTTATCGTTTGGCGAGCAATTCAAAAATAAGCAATGCGCTGATTTATGCTGCCAGAAATGGTAAAGAAGTCACCGTAATGCTCGAACTTCAGGCAAGATTTGATGAAGAATCAAACTTAATGTGGAAAGAAATGTTTGAACCTGAAGGAATCACTGTTTTAATAGGCATTCCGGACAAAAAAGTGCATGCTAAACTGTGTATTATCAAAAAACGGGTTCACAACAAAACACTTCAATATGGCTTTGTAAGTACTGGAAATTTTAATGAAAAAACTGCCAAGATCTATGGCGATCATTTGATAATGACTTCTGACAGAGGCATTATGGCAGATATCAATAAAGTTTTTACCGTACTGAAAAAACCGAAAGAAGATTATTTATCGGTTTTAAAGACTTGTAAAAAGCTGATGGTTTGTCCACAGTTTATGCGTGAAAAAATAGTACATCACATCGATAAAGAAATTGAAGAAGCCAAAGCCGGAAGAAAGGCAGAAATGATCATCAAAGCAAATTCTGTAAGCGACCGCGCTTTAATTATCAAGATGTACGAAGCTGCAGAAGCCGGAGTGGTAATCAAAATGATTGTAAGAGGAATTTATTGTGCGATTAACCAGAAAGAATTTAAACAGAAAATTAAAGCCATAAGTATTGTTGATGAATATCTGGAACATGCAAGAGTAATGTATTTTTACAATAAAGGTTCCGAAGACATCTACATTTCTTCCGCCGACTGGATGAATAGAAACTTAGATTACAGAATAGAAGCAGCAGCAAAAATTTCTGATAAAAATCTTAAAAAAGAGCTTAAAGATATTCTTGATATTCAGCTTAAAGATAATGTAAAAGCGAGAATTTTAGATAAAAAACTGAGCAACGAATACATCAGCAATGGTGAAAAAGAATGTCGTTCGCAGATTGAAACCTATAAATATCTGAAAGCAAAAACTTCTGTAAAGTAGCCTCAACAAAAGAATTTTATCATTATAAAAATAATATTTCCGTAAATTTGGCTTTTAAAAGCACCAAACCACAAATCAAACAACTGTAAATCAATAAAATACAATCAAAATGATCATTGCAGCGATAGACATAGGAAGTAATGCAGCCCGACTTTTAATCAATGAGGTAAAAATTCAAAACGGAAGGCCTGAGTTTATTAAACTAAACCTTCTCCGAATACCTTTGCGATTAGGAATGGATGTTTTTACTCTTAGAAAGATTGGTGCCGAAAGAGAAAAAATGGTCTTAGATTCTATGAAGATTTTCAGTGATTTGATGAAAATTTACAAAGTAGAACACTACAGAGCTTGTGCTACGAGCGCCATGCGTGATGCTGAAAATGGTAAAGAAATTATTGAAAAAGTAAAAAATCACTCCGATATTACCATCGAAATTATTTCCGGGGACGAAGAAGCAACTTTGGTCTATGAAAATCACGTTGCAGAAGGTCTCGACAAAGATTTCGCCTATCTTTATGTGGATGTTGGTGGTGGTTCTACCGAACTTACATTTTATGAAAACGGGAAAATGATCTACGAAAGATCTTTCAACATTGGAACCATCAGATTACTTAATGATCTGGTAAGCGAAGACAACTGGAAGGAAATGAAGGAAGAGATTCGAAAAAATATCAACAGCAAGAAACCTATTGTTGCAATTGGTTCGGGAGGAAACATCAACAAAGTCTTTTCGATGAGCAAAACCAAAGACGGAAAGCCCATGTCTGCAAGTTATCTGAAAAAAGTCTACAAAGAGATCAATGCACTTACTGTAGATGAAAGGATGAGCAAATATAATTTAAGACAAGATCGTGCAGATGTTTTGGGTCATGCTTTAAGAATTTACAACAATATAATGACTTGGTCTGAGATCAGCAGAATCTTTGTACCGAAAATTTCCGTAGCGGATGGTTTGATCCATAATATTTATGAGAGGGTTTCGGGAGAGAAACAGAGTAATCAACTTTAAGCTTTTTTTTAAATCTATTAATTTCAAAAACTAAGACTTTTTGGATGATTTTATATAACGAATTATGTATTTCAAGAAAATTTCAATAATTTATTTTATACTTATTAATATTTTTATTTATTCTCAATTTGAAAGGAAAAGAATAGAAACTGATAGTAGCTACATTGAAATAGTCAAGAATTCAAAATATAAAGTTTTCAATGAAATATATAAGTATAAAGATTCTATTTGGAGCAGAGTTACATTCATAAATGATACACTAAAATTAAACAGTGAAGGCTGGACTACAAAACAACATCAACGGTTAGGACTTTGGCAAGAATATAATGAAAATGGTGATTTGATGTATACAAGAGATTATGATAATAATACGTGTATTATTAATTCAAATCTTTATCCATATCATAATTTATTAGTCCATACGAAAAAAAAAGCTGATCAATTGATTCTTGAAAGTTATGGTGAAAAGTTCATGAATAATCATGTAGTTTTTGAGTTTTATTGCTATGCATATCAAGATGGTAAATATGTTGGTTCTTGGGATGAGCCTCTCGCTGCGAAGCCTAATTCATATATTTTTGATTACAGTGTAAGATTAAAAAAAACTGATAAGCCAATCTATTTACGTATCGAAATTGATAAAAATGGAAGGCTTGTTCCGCAAGAACATTATTATAATTACGCTGGTTTTGAAAAAATTGAAGAAAAAAATAGAATATTCAGAATTTCAAAAGAAAATGCAATCGCAATTGCAAATACAAAGGGACTAAAAAATAACAACAATAGTAAAGTTCAAGAGTATTTAATTTGGGAAAATCAGAAAACTAATGGATATTTTAGATATTATATTACAAATCTAGTTGATAAAATCCACTATGAAAAATCTGGAGACAGAAAGGCTATAGTATATAAATTTGATGTTTATGTTTTCAATCCATGGACAGGAAAATTCATAGAAAAAAAGAAAATGAAATCTATTGAAGAGTCAGGGAAAAGAAGTGGCCATACAACAGGGCTTCTACCTGACATAGAATAATTACGCAAAAAAAAATCCCAAAATAAAATCATATTACTTATTTTAATCAAACATAAATAATTAACAATTTATTAAAGAACACCCGCAATAATAACAAATTATTAATCAAATCTTAAAATTCGCTTAAAACCCTCACAACGTACAATCTTCATTTTTGCAATAATCTAAAATTAGTAAAAATGAAAAACAAATACCTTTTGAGAGGCTTACTTCCTATTGCCGCTTTATTTCATGGTGCAGTTTCCGGACAAAGCACATTGATCCACTACTGGAACTTTAATAACAACGCATCTGTTGCCGCCATTACCACCCCAACTTCTACACTCCTGAACGGTTCGATTACCGCAACTTCTACAGGAACCGGAAGCAATGATACGTTCATTGATTTTGCTGGTGGAACATCACAAAACTTCAATATTGATAATTTTAATGCACGAAATGGAGATGCTTCCGGAACGCATTTGAGATACAATTATCCTATCAACGGAAATGTGCAATTCAATTTGCCTACTACAGGATATAATAATGTTATTGTAAAGTTCACAACAAGAAGATCGGGTTCCGGAGCAGGAACTCAGACTTGGTCTTATTCTTTAGACGGCACCACTTATACAACATATCAAACTGTGTCTCCGCAAGATGCAAACCCGCAGTTGATTACTTTTGATTTTTCGAATGTGACAGGAGTTTCAAACAACCCAAATTTTAAACTTAAAGTTGTATTTACTCAGGGAACAGGAGGCGCAGTTGGAAACAACAGGTTTGATAATTTCACTGTTGATGCTATATCAGTTGGCGGAACAGATACTACTCCACCAACGGTTGCTTATTTACCTGCAAACAATGTCAATAATGCTTCTACAACAGTAAATCCTACGATTACATTTAATGAAAACGTAAGATTAATCGATAATTCTACAATTACTGCTGCCAATGCACAAAATTTAGTTGAATTACGTTTAGGAAATGCGACAGGAAATGTTGTTCCGTTTACAACAACTTTCGCCAATAATGTAATTACTGTAATTCCTACAGGAGGTTTAGTTCCGAATCAGGCTTATTATTTAGCTTTAAAACCAAATATGGTAGAAGATACAAGTGATAATGCGGTGACAATGGCAACATCAAGTATTTTCACAACGGCAGGAACAAGCATTTCTTTAGATAAAACTTTAATTAAGATCAACGAAAATGCTGGAACTTTAGCATTTAAAATAAATGTCACCAATCCTTCCAATGCAACCGTAAATTTGGCTGCAAAGCCGGCTTCTTTCAATACCGCAAACAGCAGTGATTTTACTTTTACCAGCCAGACCATCAACATCACACCATCTACAACAAGTGTTACGGTAAATATCCCAATCATCGATGATACTTTAGCAGAGCAACAGGCAGAATATTTTGTTTTAGGTTTAGAAAATCCTGTAGGAACAACAATTACCGGAGACACTACTTCTACCGTTTATATTATCGATAATGATAAGGCGGCTCCCGTTCCTACTAACCAAATTTCATTAAATTATATAGGAAGTTTTGATCCTTCAGGAAACAATAACAGTTCAACAGAAATTGTAGTTCATGATCCTGCAACTCAGAAATTATTTACCATCAGTTCTTTAACGGATGTTTTTGATATTATTAATTTCGCTAATCCATTAGCTCCGTCAGTAATTAATACTGTAAATATGGCTCCTTATGGCGGAATTACAAGCATCGCCGTAAAAAACGGACTTGTTGCTGTAGCTTCTCCAAACGGAACAAACGCACAACAAAACGGATCGGTAGTTTTCTTCGACATCAATGGAAATTTCTTAAAACAAGTTACCGTAGGAGTTTTACCGGATATGATCACATTTACTCCAGACGGAACAAAAGTAATGACCGCAAATGAAGGTGAGCCAAACGATGCTTATACGGTAGATCCTGAAGGTTCAATCAGTATTATTGATATTTCAGGTGGAATTAATAATTTAACTCAATCGAATGTTACCACACTTAGTTTAACAGGTTACAACAGCCAGGAAGCTGCATTTATCAGTTCAGGTGGAAGAAAAGTAAAATCGACAAGCACTTTGGCGCAGGATCTTGAACCTGAATACATAGCCATCAGTCCAGATAGCCAGAAAGCATGGGTTTCTTGTCAGGAAAACAACGGAATTATCGAAGTTAATCTCAGCAACAATACGTTAGGAAATATTTGGGGATTAGGTAAAAAAGACATGAGCCTTCCTGGAAATGGTTTTGATGCTTCAGACAACAACGGCGAAATTCTTATTGCCAACTGGCCTGTAAAAACGTATTACAATCCTGATGCTATGGCATCTTTCAAAGTTGGAAACACCAATTATTTAGTAACAGCCAACGAAGGTGACGAAAAAGATTTGGGTGGATTCAGTGAGAGAACAACCGTTGGAGCCAACGGTTATAGTTTAGACCCAACCATTTTCCCGAATGCTTCTGTTTTAAAAGCTTCACATAATTTAGGAAGATTCAGAGTGACGAATGTAAACGGAAATACAGACGGAGACGCAGATTTTGAAGAAATTCATGCTTTGGGAGCGAGATCATTCTCTATTTTCAATGCAGATACCAAACAAATTGTTTACGACAGTGGAGATCAGTTTGAAAGATTTATTGCAGCCAATCACCCTTTGATCTTCAATGCTGATAACGAAGCCAACGGAGCAAAAACCCGAAGCCGAGCAAAAGGTCCTGAGCCTGAAGGGGTAACTTTAGGAACTATAGGAACTCAAACTTTTGCATTCATCACTCTAGAAAGAACAGGAGGTGTAATGGTCTACAACGTGACAGATCCGAATAACGTAACATTTGTAGATTACAAACATTCGAGATCAACCTCTGCATTTGGCGGAGACAACGGCCCTGAAGGAATTACCTACATTCCACCCGCAAATATGAATAACGGAAAAGGTTATGTTATCGTTGCCAACGAAATCAGCGGCACTTTATCAATGTATGAAGTGACACCATCTGCAACGTTAGCTACTGGTGAAGTGAAAACTGAAAAAGCAAGTTTCAACATCTTCCCGAATCCTGTGAACAAAGGAAATACATTGTATTTCAACAGAGCTCAAGGTTATGAGCTGTACGATATGAGCGGAAAACTTCTTGGAAAAGAAAAATCTGCACTTACCATCGACACTTCAAACCTAAACACCGGAGTTTATTTAATTAAAACTTCAGAAGGTGAAGTGAAGAGATTCATCGTGAAATAATTTTTTTTTACTTAATAATTTACTTTTGAAGCTCCGGATTTTTTCCGGGGCTTTTTGTTGGAAAAAATCTTTGACTTAAACCAACCTTGTCAAGGTTATCATCCGCCTACTGATTAACCTTGACAAGGTTTTATTTTAAAATCCTTTAAGTAAATTAATTAATTTTGAAAAACTATCATTAAAATCTTGATTGTAATCGATATTAAATATTTTCACTCCATTTTTTAATGATTTTTCTCGCTTGTGATTATCCAAAAATTGTGTTTTAGCCAAACCTTCATCCCCACCAAAAAAATCTATTGACTTAAAATGTTGAATACCATTATATTCAATTGCTACATTTAATTCTTTAATAAAAATATCAAACCTTTGTCCTTCCAGCCATTTAGGAGAATATTGATTAATGATGGTATAATTTGGAAACTCTTTCCTGACTAGTTGAAGCAAATGTTTTTCCATAACATAACTCCCAACTTCTTTAAATCCTTTTTCTTGCCGAATATGATTTTCTAAACTCCTATAATTATTCTTCAGTCGAGAATAAAAAATCTTTTTAACCTCATCAGAACTATATATTTTCTTGTCCCAATCTATATATTGTCTAGTAAAACCGGAATTAATGACTAACATATCGCCTAACAAAGTGTAAGAGATTTTATCAACTCTTGCATGACTACGCAAATAATCTAAACAAAAAAACTCTTCAATTTCGTCTAAGTTTAGTTGATTCAAAAATGTTAGAAATTCGTCATTACTAATCACTGCTTTCGTACCAAATGACAAGCTTCGTAAAAGTGAGTGAATAATCTTTTCGGTTTTTAAATTCTCTTTTTTAAAAAGAACATATGTCAAATATTTTCTTGGTGAAACAAGACCTTCAGCTAAAATATTATCTATCTTTTCTTTTTTACTCCAAAATTTCACATTACGATAATGATTTAAAATGAAGTTATTTTTATTAAACCATTCATTTTCTGAAAATGAAAATTCAACTGCCTGCATAAATTTTTTAAATTCTTCCTCAGTTTTAAATTTTGTGATAATTTCGGAAAAGTAATGAAGAATAATTCCTGATTTTCTTATATCTGTTTCTCCATAAATCTTTTGCTTATTTGGTAATGCAAAACAAATAACCCAATTCATTCCATTCCCAATTCTGATAATATCTGAACAAGGATACGCTGTTTTATCGCCGACTAAATAATTTAACCCATTATAATTTATTAATTTAAATTCTTTACTAATTCCATCTTGGAATATAATTCTATTATTTTCATTTATCTCCTTAAGAAGTCTTTTTTCGTTCGCATATTGAGGTTTCTTCGAACGATGAATTTTCTTTAAATCTATTCCAAAATCATTGTTGTATGACATCTCAATGAGATCAATAATATTGTTTGATGGTTTATCGGGAATTTCCATTTATTTTTTAAGATTTGAATAATAATTCTCTAATATTAAATCAATTTTCGTTTAACACAAAGAAAAAACCCACAAAAAAAGGCAGACCTTCAAGATCTGCCTTCAAAAAATATATTGTCGTATTTTTTACTCTACATTTACTACCTTTTCAATTTCAGGAGCATGTTGTTTGATGCTGTTTTCTACGCCTAATTTCAATGTTGAGAAATTAAGAGAGCAAGATGAACAGTTTCCTAAAAGCTTTACAAAAACAGTATTGTCTTTTACGTCCAAAAGCTCAATATCACCGCCGTCTTTATTCAAAAACGGACGAATGCTTTCCAGAGCTTCCATTACTCGGGTTACAGTGTCTTCGTGTGTTGTATTTATCTCCATATTCGGGTTTGGTTTCAAAAATGTATTTGAAATTATTTTAATTATTTTTTGGGTGAGCAACCTGCCATTGTAGAAATTTTCACTGCTTCAGTCGGAGGAAGAAACTTGTTTCTTTCTAATAAACTTTCTACCATTTTTTTGGCAGTCTCAGTATAAATTTCAGCAATTTTAGAACCTTCCTGCAAAGCAGCCGGTCTTCCTACATCACCTGCTTCTCTGATGCTCTGAATTAAAGGAATTTCTCCTAAAACAGGAATATTTAAATCTTCCGCTAAATATTGTGCTCCTTGGTTTCCAAAGATATAATATTTATTGTCAGGTAACTCTTCCGGAGTAAAATAGGCCATATTTTCTATTAACCCAAGAACAGGAATGTTAATACTTTCCATATTAAACATCGCAATTCCTTTTCTAACATCCGCTAAAGCAACATGTTGAGGTGTACTTACAATTACCGCTCCTGTTACCGGAACTTCCTGAATAATCGACAAGTGAATATCACCCGTCCCTGGAGGAAGGTCGATTAATAAGAAATCTAATTCTCCCCAAGCTGCATCTCTGATCATTTGGTTCAAAGCTTTTGAAGCCATTGGACCTCTCCAAACTACCGCCTGATTTGCTCCTGAAAAATATCCGATGGAAAGCATTTTCACACCGTAATTTTCAATCGGTTTCATTAAACTTTTCCCATTTACGTCTACAGAAACTGGTTTTTGACCTTCTGTATCAAACATGGTAGGAACAGATGGTCCGTAAATATCGGCATCTAATAAACCTACTTTAAAGCCCATTTTTGCTAACGTTACCGCAACATTTGCAGCAACGGTAGACTTACCAACACCTCCTTTTCCAGATGCGATGGCAATAATATTTTGAATTCCAGGAATTTGTTTTCCTTTGATCTGGCTTAGCTGAACCTCACTTGGTTCAGGAGAAACTATTTTAAGTTTTAAATTAATTTCTTCACCAAATTCACTTGCAAACGCCTGTTTCATTGCTGCCTCAAGCTTTTTCTTTTCGTGCATTGCCGGCGAATGCGCTGTCATATCTATATAAACGTCATTCCCCATTACTTGAAAATTAGACACCAAGTCATCAACTTCAATTTCTTTAAGGAAATCCTGAATCTTTTCTTTAGTCAACATAAAAATATAAATTGAGCACAAATTTACGGAAATTTTAGCTATTTAGAATCAACAAAGAGTATGATAGATAAATTCTTTTGCAAACCTAATTTTTATGTATTTTAGGGGCGATTTTAATTTTAAACCATGAAAAAAATATTATTCGTTCTTTTAGGATTAATTGCTCATAATTCGTTTTCACAAAATTATTCGCAATATGTAAATCCTTTTATTGGAACGGGCGGTCACGGACATACTTTTCCCGGTGCAATTGTGCCTTTTGGAATGGTACAACTTTCTCCGGACACAAGAATTGACGGAAGTTGGGATGGCTGCAGCGGTTATCATTATTCAGATTCTGTCATCTACGGATTTTCTCATACCCATTTGAACGGAACCGGAGTTTCAGATTACGGAGACATTATGTTGATGCCAACAATGGGAAAACCGGGTTTAACTCCAAAAGAATATTCCTCAAAATTCTCTCATAAAAACGAAAAAGCAACAGCTGGATTTTATTCTGTTAAATTAGATAAAAATAACATCGATGTTCGTTTGACTACTACCGCAAGAGTCGGTTATCACGAATATAAATTCAATAAAGCAGGAAACGCCAATATTATTTTAGACTTAAACCACAGAGATAAACTGCTGGAAGGTGAAGTAAGAATTATCGACAGCAAAACGATTGAGGTTTTCAGAAGAAGTGAAGCTTGGGCAACCAATCAATATATTTATGCGAGAATTGAGTTTTCAAAACCGATGAAAGTTTCAAGCAAAAGCTTTAACGGTAAAAACGAAAACAATACTTTTTCGGGAACTAAATTAGCTTTAGCATTTACCTCAGCAGTAAAAAAAGGGGAGAAAATTAGTATCAAAGTGGCGATTTCTCCAACTGGTTATGAAGGTGCTGGAAAAAACATGTTAGCTGAAGGTAAGTCTAATGATTTTAGTGAAATTCAAAACCAGGCAGTTGCAGACTGGAATAAAGAACTCTCTAAAATTGAAGTTAAATCTAGCGATAAAAACAAACTCGCAATTTTCTACACTGCAATGTATCACGTTTTCACGCAACCGAATATCAATATGGATGTTGACGGAAAATACCGTGGAAGAGATAACAAGTTTTACACAGCAAATGATTTCGGATATTATTCTGTTTTCTCACTTTGGGATACTTTCAGAGGAGCGCATCCTTTGATGACCTTGATCGACAGAAAAAGAACCGCAGATTTTGTGAATACTTTCATCAAACAGCGTGAACAGGGAGGAAGAATTCCGGTTTGGGAACTGGCTTCCAACGAAACAGAATGTATGATTGGATATCACGGAGTTTCTGTAATTGCTGATGCAATGGCAAAAGGAATCACTGGTTTTGATTATGAAAAAGCTTTTGAGGCTTCAAAAAATTCGGCGATGCAGGATATTTTTGGCTTGAATGCTTACAAACAGAAAAATTACATCAGCATTGATGATGAGCATGAAAGTGTTTCTAAAACTTTGGAATATGCTTATGACGATTGGTGTATCGCTCAAATGGCGAAAATTTTAAACAAAAAAGAAGATTACGAATACTTCATGAAACGTTCTCAGAACTGGAAAAATCTTTATAATCCAAAGAACGGTTTTATGCAGGCAAGAAAAAACGGGAACTGGTATGAGCCTTTTGACCCAAGTGAAGTCAACAATAATTACACGGAAGGAAATTCTTGGCATTATTCCTACTTCGTTCCGCAGGATATTCCGGGATTGATTCAGGCTCATGGCGGAAAAGAAAAATTTGAACAGTTTATCGACGCTATTTTCTCAGCTTCCGATAAAACAACAGGTAGAGAACAGGTAGATATTACCGGATTGATTGGGCAGTATGCACAAGGAAACGAGCCGAGTCATCACATCGCTTATCTTTATAATTTCGTTGATAAGCCTCAGAAAACAGAAGAAAAAATCAAATTTATTCTTGATAATTTCTACAAAAATACTCCAGATGGATTGATTGGAAATGAAGATTGCGGACAAATGAGCGCATGGTTTATTTTAAGCTCAATGGGAATTTATTCAGTAACTCCAGGGAAAGCTGAATGGGAAACGGTAACGCCTTATTTTGATGAGGTAAAATTACATTTAGAAGACGGAACGACAAGAATTATCACTAAAAACACTCCGAAAAGTGAGCTTAAAAAACTAGGTTTTGAAAACGTAAAGCCTATTAAAGACCTAAAATATGCAGAGCAGACTGCTTCGCCTGTTATCAGTGCAGACCGTCTTTTTGAGTTTACCACTCAGGTAAAAATCACTCCGTTGAATGAGAAAGATAAAGTGTATTACATAACTTTGGATGATGATGATAAAAATGTAAGAAAAACTTTTAAAGTGTATAAAGAACCGTTCACCATCAACAAAACAACACAGGTTTCCACGTATGCTGAAAGAAATGGTGAGAAAAGCGGAATTACCACAGCCAACTTCAACAGAAGACCTAATCATTGGGATGTAGCGATTAATGCAACCGTAAATCCACAATATACAGCCGGTGGAAAATTGGCAATTATTGACGGAATCAACGGAGATGTCAACTGGAGAAAAGGTGAATGGCAAGGTTACCAAGGGCAAACTGTGGAAGCAATTATTGATTTTAAATCTCCACAGCAGATCAATGAAATCTCTTCAACGTATTTACAAGACAGCAGAGCATGGATTTTAATGCCTAAAAAAGTAGAATATTACGCTTCAATGGACGGAAAAACATTCATTCTTCTGAAGACTTTAGAAAATAATATCGACCCTAAAGATACCAATGTTCAGGTAAAAGATTTCAGAACAACGGTTCTTCCAACTGAAGCAAGATATGTAAAAGTAAAAGCGTATCACTTCGGCAAGCTTCCTGAATGGCATCAAGGTGCAGGTGGTGATGCTTATATTTTTGTGGATGAAATTTCTGTGAAATAAATTAATCTTTTAGATTTACTAAAACGACTGTCGAAAATGGCAGTCGTTTTTATTTTAGCTTTTATCATTTACAAAATTTCTCCAAAGCTTTACAATTTCCATAAAATCTGTGGTAGGTATTGTATCACTTGGCGGAATATTTGGATTTGCATCATATTTATTTTCATCATGATAAAATTTAGTCTCAAAATAACCAATTTTTATCATTTGTAATCCTTGTGTAGGAATGAAAAAATCTTCTGATGGTAGAGAATTATAAAGTTTAAAATCAATTGCTCTTAATAAATCATCGCAACTGGTTATACTTCTAAATTCAAAAAGAATAGCATTTAAAGATGAGCTTTTCGAAGAGATAAATTTAAAATTTGTATTATGAATTTCCCTTACTCCAAAAGTGATTTGATAATCTGTTATTATACTCATTATATTTTCATTTAAAGTTGTACTCAATGATTTGCTAATTTATGATAAGTCATTATGATATTTTAATACAATTATTGAAAAAGTAATTTCTTAAAAACAGACAGTAAGAATTTACTTTAACAAAATTTTCTCCGACCAGTTCAACACTTTCGGCAATTCTTTATCTGAAAATTCTATATGAATGACTCTTCTTTTCTTTCCGTTTGTTGTTCTGTTGGAACCATGAAGAAGCAACGGTTTCATAATCATGATTCCTCCTTTTTCTACGCTGCAGATATTTTCGGTTTCTACATTCCAATCAATGGTTTCGGGTCTGTAAATTCCTTTTGAATGAGATTTAGGAACTACTTTTAAAGCGCCGTTATTTTCATCGGTATCATCAAGATGAATTCTGATGGTAAAAATATTTTCTAGAATATCTAATGGTGGCTGTACCGCAAACTGATTTTGCTTTGTCGTCCATGGTCCGAAATTTTCCAGTTGAACCTTTTTATCAACAGAAATGGTTAAATCCTGATGATAGGCAACATACCAGTTTGATTTTTCAGGCTTATCGAAGTAAATGCTTTTTACAGCAAAATACTTGTCCCCGAAAATTTCTTTGATGATTTCTTTTATATTATCATTAAAAATAAACTCTTTTACATCAGGAATTTCTTTTAAAAATTGTCTGATTGCAAAAAGGTCTTCCGATTTTCTGAATGTTTCTTTTGAAGTATCAATATTTTGAATGACGTCGCTTATCTTTTCAATTTCTTCCTCTGAAAAAATGTTATTGATTATTGTGAATCCGTTTTCCTGAATAAGATTTTTATGATTTTGTAAATTCATTTGATCTGTTTTTTTTGAATCTATTTTAAACGCAAAGTTCGCAAAGATTTTTTTAAAATGTTTGAAATTATTTTTCGTTCGCAAAGGCGTTCCACTCAGCAAAGGAATACAATATTTATTATTTCGGAGAAATCTTAATCATCGTATTAGAAAAAATAAAAAGATTCGTACCTGGATTCTTTCAGAATGACAAACTTTGTGGTTATTTCTATACTGAAAATAATAACTGCAACCCTAGCCCCGATTGGAATGACATCCTTTTTGGTTGCGGGTGGAGCGAAGCGGAACCCGTAACCAAAAAGATATAATGGAAAGAGGGAAAAAGCTTCAAATAAAAAAATGGTCAATAATGAAGATTAAAATTCACTATTGACCATTTTTTTATTTTATCTAAATTAACATCCTACATATCTCCACCATGATTTTCGAGCTGCCCTTCCCATTTCGAAACGGCAGAAGTTGCTAAAGCGTTCCCCAAAACATTGGTTGTACTTCTAGCCATATCGCAGAAGTGATCAATAGGAAGAATTAAAGCAATTCCTTCCGGTGGAATTCCAAACATCGAGCAGGTTGCCACGATAATTACCAAAGATGCTCTCGGAACACCCGCAATTCCTTTTGAAGTTAACATCAATACCAAAAGCATGGTAACTTGTTGCCCGATAGTCATTTCTATTCCGTAGATCTGAGCAATGAAAATAGATGCAAAAGTCATGTACATCATACTTCCATCCAAATTAAATGAATATCCTAATGGTAAAATAAACGATACTACTCTATTGTTACAGCCAAATCGTTCCAGCTCTTCTACCAATTTAGGGAAAACAGCCTCTGAACTTGTCGTAGAAAAAGCAATCAGTAAAGGTGCTTTAATTCTCCTTAACAATTCAAATAAACGGTTTCCTAAGATCAAATATCCTACGATCAATAAAACAAGCCATAGCACTGCAATAGCAAAGAAAAAGTCTCGCAAATAGATGGCGTACACTTTAAAGATTTCAAAACCATTCGTTGCTACAACCGCTGCAATTGCTCCCAATACACCAAGCGGAGCAAACCACATAATATATCCTACCATTTTAAGAATGGCATGAGCTACCACATCAAACAATTTGATGACAGGCTGCGCATATTCGTCTCCCAAATTAGCCAAAGCCACCCCAAACATGATTGAGAAAACCACAATTTGAAGCACTTCATTGGTTGCAAAAGCTTCAAAAATACTTTTAGGAACAACGTGCTTCACAAAATCTTCCATAGAAAAACCTTTGCTCGATTTTAAAAGTTCATCTGCAGAAGCCACATCTTGTATAGGAAGTTTAGTTACGTGTCCCGGTTCAAGCCAGTTCACCAAAATTAAACCTATAAAAAGAGACACAAGAGATGCTGAAATAAACCAAAGCATCGCTTTTGACCCTACTCTGCCAATCATTTTAATGTCACTCATCTTGGCAATTCCTACCACCAAAGTTGTGAAAACCAAAGGCGCGATGATCATCTGAACCAGTCTGATGAAAATTGTTCCGAGGAGTTTTATATTTTTCGAAAACGGTTCTGCGCTTTCAGGATACTGTAAATGAACTAAGCCTCCAATTGCTACACCCAAAACAAGTGCAATAATGATGGCAAAAAAAAGTTTGTTTTGTCCTTTCATATCTATTATCAATTGCACAAATATAATAGTTTTATATTTTAGGATAAAAGTTTGTTTATAAGCTTATTAATTTCATTATTCTTAAAATTAAACATCAGATTATGAAAAACTTAAAACAAAATATTTTTGATAATTATAATTTTTTTAGATAATTGGTATAGATTTTATTATTACATTTGAGTCTAACGAAAACATTAAATTATCTTAATTATGAAAAAAACAATCACTATGTCTGCCTTAGCTTTGGCAGTATCATTTGGAGCTATTTCGTGTAAAAAGAAAGTTTCTGACGCTGAGCTTCAGACTCAGGCAACAACTGTTGTAGCGGCAAGTCCCACTGCAACTATTGAAGTAAAAGAAGGAGTTGCCCATCTTGGCGGAACCTTTGCCACTCAGGCTGAAAAAGACGCTGCTATAAAATCTCTAAAAGAAATAAAAGGTGTAAAAGATGTGCATGATATGGCAACTGTAGAAGTTGCGCCACCTCCACCACCGCCTGTAGAAACTGCTTCAGCAGTAGACCCAATGGTTCAGCAAAAAGTAAAAGATGCGGTGAAAGATTTCCCTTCTGTAAAAGTAGAAGTTTTAAACAACGAATTAACGCTTACAGGAAATGTATCTTCAGCTCAGGCTAGAAAAATTAAAGAATCTGTAGATGCTTTAAAAGTTGGAAAATATAACAATAACTTAGTGGTAAAATAATTAGAGATGAGCACATTACAAGATAAATATTCAAGTGTAGTTTCTGCGGCTCAGTCTGCAGGAGTTTCAAATTTACAAGTTCAGGAGCAAGACGGAATTCTTTATGTTTCCGGAAATGCATCAAACACCGCTGCAAAAGATGCAGTTTGGAATGCTTTAGGAGCAATTGACTCTACGTACTCTGCTTCAGATATTAATATCGACGTGCAGGTTGCAGGTCTTGCTGCAGGTGCAAATCTTACGGTTGCTACTGAAGAATCTAATCTGAACATCAGACAAGAGCCTTCTACTGAAGCAGCTGTTGTAGGAAAAGCGGCTAAAGGAGCTTCTGTAACTTTAGTGGAGCAAACTTCAGACGATTGGTGGAAAGTAAAAACTGCCGATGGACAGGAAGGTTATGCTTATTCAAGATATTTGAAAGCTTAATTTTAAGAATTAACTCACTTTAACTATAAACATCCCAAATTTGGGATGTTTTTTTATTTATTTTTGCGGCTGAAATATCAATACATGGAGAAAAAATTTTGGTTACTGCTCTTTGCAGTCAGCAGTTTATTATTAAATGCACAAAAATTAAGCATAGAAGGAAAAGTTTTAAACTTTGAAAAAAAACCAATTGAAAATGTCACCGTTTATTTATTGAAACAAAAAGATTCCTCCATTGTTAACTATACACCAACCAACAGTGAAGGAAAATTCTCTCTAAAAACCAATGAGCTCTCAGAATCAACTATTCTAAAAATTGATGCTGAAAAATATATAACGTACTCAAAAAGTTTTGATGTTATTAAACAATCGGTTTCGCTTGGAGAAATTGAACTGGAGAAAAACTCTGTTCAAAATATTGAAGAAGTAACCATTTCAGCTTCGCCTGTTAAAATTAAAAAAGATACAATTGAGTTTAATGCTTCTGCGATAAAAGTAAGACCTGACAGTAAAATTGAAGAACTTTTAAAACAGATTCCAGGTGTTGAAGTAAGCAACGATGGAAAAATTACCGTTAACGGGAAAGAAGTCGACCAGATCATGATTAACGGAAAACCGTTTTTTGACAAAGACGGGAAAATAGCATTACAAAATCTTCCGGCAGATATCATTAAAAATATTCAGTTTACCACTACAAAAACCAAAGAAGAGGAATTGAGTGGTAAGGCTCCGAAATCGAAGAATACCACCATTAATTTTACTATAGACGAAAAGAAAAACAAAGGTTTACTATCGCGTTTAACCGCTGGTTACGGTTCTGATGAGCGCTATGAAGGCAGCTTACTTTTAAGTTATTTTAAAAAAGATTCAAAGATCAGTCTTTTGGCATCTTCTAATAATATCAATTCTCAGGGTTTTTCTAATGATGAGGTCTTCGACAGCATGGGACACGGAAGAAATTCATGGCTTATGCAGGGCGGATCTGTAATTAGTGACGGCGGAAATACCTATTACACACAAGGTGGGAACAATACCAAAGGAATTCAACGCAGTACGACCGTAGGATTTAATTACAGTGATAAATTCGACAAAAAAACAGACCTGGAATCTTTAAGTCTGATGCACATTGATAATGATCTCGAAACAAGATCAAGAGTTTCCAGAACCACTTTATTGCCGGAATTTACTTTAAAAACCAACACAGAAAGCAACGGAGAAAATGATAGCCAACAGTATAGTTTTGCTGCTTCAGCAAGAATAAAAATAGACTCTCTTACCAACATTTATTTTTCACCCAACTTTTCACGAACAGAAGGTTTTAATTTCAGCAATTCAAAATCATCTACTCTAAAAAATGATTTACTTCTGAATGAAAGTGAATCTTTTACAAGTTCTAAAACGGAGAACAATAATTTCTCGCCTAACCTTTATTTCTCAAGGAAATTTAAAAAGAAAGGCCGTGTTTGGTCAGCCAATATCAACACTACAATCTCAGAATCTAAAAGGGAAAACACCAATAATTCCCAAACTATTTTCTACCAAACCGCAGATCCAAATGATATAAGAAATCAAGTTTCCAAGACAAAAAATCAAACCAACAGATACCGTTTTACAACAGCCTATTCTGAGCCCTTATCTGATTCATCAAATATAGCTGTGAGCCTAACTTACGAAAATAAATTAACCAGAAATTTAAGAGACGTCA
Source organism: Chryseobacterium sp. BGARF1 (assembly GCF_001677955.1). Classification (GTDB taxonomy): domain Bacteria; phylum Bacteroidota; class Bacteroidia; order Flavobacteriales; family Weeksellaceae; genus Chryseobacterium. The sequence goes on along the minus strand of NZ_LELA01000114.1, from coordinate 1,446 downwards.
ATGATTTTGATTTGAGTAACGGGCAATATTCTGACTATAATACTGCTTTATCGAATACGATGAACCAAAAAAATAACCAATTCAGGCCTGAAATATCTTATGAACTCAATAAAAAGAAAATCAATTTTTGGGCATCGGCAAACTTGGATATTACAGATATGAATGTGAATTCGTTTTTCAACAGTCAGCGATACGATTTTCAAAACAACTTTACTTTACCTGGCTATAGTTTAAATCTTCAATATCAGTTTTCAGACAATAAAAGTCTGAGTATTTACAATAGCGCAGATTTTTCAATCCCTACTGCAGAACAGCTCACTCCGTTTACTGATAATATGAATCCTTTGATCACTTACAAAGGAAATCCCGATTTGAAAAACAGGTGGCAAAACTCATCTTATATTTACTACAGCAATTATAATATCTTGAAAAACATGAACTATTATATGAGCCTAAGTTTCAACTACTATAATAATGATGTGAGCAACTATTCTTACTATGACGACTCCGGGAAACAGTTTTCTACCTACGTCAATATAAGTGGAAACAAATATGTAAACCTTGGTGGTGGCTTTTCTAAAACATTCAAATGGAAGCAGAATAAACTTATTTTAAATCCTAGATTTAATATGAATTATGGCTACAACAGAGGTTTTATCAACACACAGCAGTTTACCAGTGAAACATACAGCATCAACCCTGGTTTTAATCTGACGTATGAATTGAAAGAAAAATTCACCATCAAACCATCTTATTCATTAGGCTATAATTTCTCAGAATACAGCAATTATAGTGTTGGAAATGTGAAAACAAGCAATCAGATCCTTAAAATGGAATTGACCAATTATATTTTTAAAACTAAACTTGTCTTTGGAAATGATTTTGAATACAATACCACTTCAAACATTGCTCCCGGCTTCAAAAGAGATTTCTACTTCTGGAATACAAGTTTGGGATATTCATTTTTCAACAAACAGTTGACCGCAAAAGTGAAAGTCTATGATGTTCTTAATCAAAACCAAAGTGTAAGACGTACCATTACCAACACATACTTTGAAGACAGAGAAGATTTAATTCTAAAACGTTATGTCATGTTTTCTTTAACCATGAAACTCAACAAATTCGCTGGAAAGAAAGCTGACGTAAAATAAAACACAATCATTATAAAAAAATAACCGGAAAATATTTTCCGGTTATTTTTTTGTTTTAAAATTGATATTGTACTCAATCATTATGGTACGTTTTGACAAATTTTGGTTATAGATTCTTCAATTCGAATGTCCCGATGAGATCGGGATGTATCGAGAATCAGTGAACGGAAGCACAAAACCTGTTTCCATCAAAAACTTCTCGATACAATTTTTTTCAAAAATCTACTCGAAGTGACGAAAATAAATCAATTTTGATGGTACATCTCCATCGTCAATTCGAGTGTTTTTTCGTAAC
>NZ_LELA01000113.1 GCF_001677955.1 Chryseobacterium sp. BGARF1 | reverse complement strand
ACTTGTACTGATAAGCATTCGTTGTTGTAGCTGTGTAATTATGCATCAACCCAAAAGGGTAATAATTATTGGTTTCTACAATCTCTCCGGGTTTCCATCCCTGATAACAAAGATTTCCTGCCGGAGAATTATTACATATTAGGGTCTGATATTGCCTCGGTTGTATAATCCCATCTTTATTAGTGTCTGTGTAACTTAATCTCACATTACCCAAATGATCCGTATAGTTGTAGATATACTGATTGCTTAGCGCATCAAAATATCCTTCTGAAGTCGGAATAATTCTTAGTTTGATAACGGCAACTTCATTGGGATCAATAATTACGAAATCATCTCCGTAGGATTCTTCCGAAGGTTTTGTGCTTTTATACTGAAAACCATCCAAGTAATTGGTTTCTATATCTCCAAAGAGCTTCTTTACTTTTGCTCCGTCTGCTCGGTAAACGTAATTGGTAACCTGAGCATTCTGAGTAATCTGCTTTGGTAAATTTAGAAAATTATACTGAATTGAAGAAATACCTTTATCTAAATGTTTGGTCATAT
>NZ_LELA01000112.1 GCF_001677955.1 Chryseobacterium sp. BGARF1 | reverse complement strand
GTTCAGGGCACAGCTCAGAGAAAATTCATTAAAGAATAACCAATTTATTAAATAGAATAAGCTCTCAGAAATGAGAGCTTATTTTTTTATCTAAAGCTTTACAAAAATCCCGTTGAAGAAATTTCAGCGGGATTTTATTTGGTTAAAATGTCTGTGCTATCAGTTTTTTTAAATTAATAAACTAAAAAAAAACGAAAGTTTTTCATATTTTACTTATCCATATTTATGCATTCATGGCAAAATAAATATAGACAAGCGAACAAAAAAATTAGATTTATTCAATCTCAAAAATTATTCTTTCAGTTTGATCTTTAAGGTCATCAAGATTGGTATTGTTATAAATTATACAATTGGCCAATTTTATTTTTTCCTTTTCAGACATTTGCTTTTCCATCACAGATTGTACTTCACGATAGGTTTTTCCATCCCGATCCATCACTCTTTTTATTCTGATATTATCTTCTGCAGTCACCAAAACAGACCGATAACATTGCTTATGAAGTTTTAATTCAAACAGTAAAGCGGTCTCTTTAAATACTAAATACTTGGTTTGTTTTTTTACCCAGTCTTCAAAATCTAAGCGAACAGCGGGATGAATAATCTCATTAAGACTTTGAAGTAATTCTTTATCATTAAAAACTTTTTCTGCAACAAATTTACGGTCATAAACCCCGTCTTTGTCATAGGAATCATTTCCTAAAAGCTCTTTTATTTTTAGCTTTAAATCTTCATTGTCATTTACAATCTCTTTTGCACGATCATCCGAATAATACACGGGAAATCCAAACTCTTCAATAAATTTTGCAACAGTTGTTTTTCCGGACCCAATTCCGCCAGTTAAACCAATGATTTTGGGCGCAGGTTTCGAATCAGGTTCACTTTTTTGACTTTCTGAATACAATTCTTCCATAATATTAGTATCCAAAAACATCATTAAAACTGAAAGTCTCATCCAGACGAACTCCCTTTTCAGTCATTTTTAAACTTGCCAATTCGTGGTGCGCATCATGCTCAAAAAATAAGAGATAATCATTGTCCACACATTGTTTCAAAAACTTAGCTTTTTCTTCTATCGTCAATAATGGTCTTGTATCATAACCCATCACATAAACCTGAGGAATATGCCCTGCTGTAGGTATTAAATCAGCTGCAAAAACAATCGTTTTTTCCTGATATTGAATCACAGGTAACATTTGTTTTTCTGTATGACCGTCAACAAAAATGACATCCATTTTCAAGTCTGGTGCAAAGCCATAGTTTCCGGTGGAAGGAAGTGGCAAAAAGTTCAATTGCCCGCTTTCCTGAATAGGTAGAATATTTTCTTTTAAAAAACTTGCTTTTTCTCTAGCGTTGGGTTCGGTTGCCCATTGCCAATGGTTTTCATTGGTCCAGAATTGTGCATTTTTAAAAGCTGGTCTATAACCAGACTTATCATCATTCCATTCAATAGCGCCACCACAATGGTCAAAATGAAGGTGAGTAAGGAAAACATCGGTGATGTCCTCTTTTACAAAACCATATTTTTTTAAATTATTATCTAAATTGTCATCTCCCCAAAGCGAATAATGACCGAAAAACTTGTCATCCTGCTTATTTCCCAGACCACAATCAATTAAGATTAATTTTTTTCCGTCTTCTACAAGAAGAGAGCGGGTTCCTAGTTCGATTAAGTTTCTTTCGTCTGCAGGATTGGTCTTTTCCCACAAACTCTTTGGGACGACCCCAAACATGGCACCTCCGTCCAGTTTAAATTTCCCACATTGGATAGGATATAATTTCATATAATATTAGGTTTTTATAATGTTGTTTATTTTTTCAATTGTTTCATCTTGGTGGCAATTTGTTTTCCATTTGTATCACCTTTTTCAAGATTCGAAATAATACTTTGGAAATCATTCTCCTTTCTGTTTTGAGATAATTTTTGTTTAATAAAAATCTCAGTCGGAATAATTTTTAAACCAAAAGCTCCTTTCATTTCTTTTTCTACAAACTCTTTTCCCATATCTTTCACCATCATTGGGCATTGCTGAAAATTTTCATATTTATAAGTCAGTTTTTCCAAATGATCGTAAAGTTCTTCCTGAGTCATCAACTCAACTTTTCCATAGATCTGTACTGCTTCATAATTCCATGTTGAAACATTAATATGGTCGTACCAACTACTGGAAATGTAAGTATGTGCTCCCAAAAAATCACAAAGAACTTCATCGCCGTTTTTTAACGTTTTTGCTTGCGGGTTTGCCCTTGAAATATGAGTTTCAATATAAATATTTTCCGGATCATCTTCATTCAGCATCATCATAGAATGAGTCGCACGAATTTTATCCACCGAGGAAATTAATAAAGCAAAAGAATTTTCTCTGATGATCTCTTTCATCAAATTGTAATCTTCACTTTTGTATAACTTAGGAATATACATATTGTTTTTTATTTTATCACAAAAGCTTTTTTAAGTTTAAAATTAATAAGTTCTCAAAAATGAAAATCAAAGATTTTTAAAAGCTTAAGTGCTCTTATATTCAGTTTAATTAAAACTTAAAGAACTTAAGTGTTGAAATCTTTTGTGACTTTTGCGGTTAAAAACGTTGAACATTAAACTCAAAACCCTAAACTAAAAAAGTTCTCCCGGATTTCTCGGTATCGCAATATTCAAATGCTTATAAGCCTTTTCAGTAACCTCTCTTCCTCGTGGAGTTCTGATAATAAATCCTTCCTGAATTAAAAACGGTTCATAAACTTCTTCCAATGTTTCAGGATTTTCTGCGATAGATGTTGCCAAAGCTGAAATTCCTACAGGTTTTCCTTTGAAATTTTCAATCATCACACGCATAATTTTATTATCCATTTCGTCTAGCCCAAATTCATCTACATTTAAAGAATTTAAAGCATATTTGGTGATTCCTATTTCGATTTCGCCATCTCCTTTAATTTCTGCAAAATCACGGACTCTTCTTAAAAGTGCATTGGCAATTCTCGGAGTTCCACGGCTTCTTCTTGCAATTTCAATCGCAGCATCTTCATAAATTTTCACACCCAAAACTCTTGCACTTCGGATGATAATCATTGATAAAAGTTCAATGGTGTAATATTCCAATCTGCTTTGAATGCCAAATCTTGCCAACATAGGCTTGGTCAACATTCCGCTTCTGGTTGTTGCTCCCACCAATGTAAAAGGATTTAATCCGATCTGAACACTTCTTGCGTTTGGACCGGTTTCCAGCATAATATCGATTTTATAATCTTCCATCGCAGAATACAGATATTCTTCCACAACAGGTGAAAGACGATGAATTTCATCAATGAAAAGCACATCGTTTTCTTCCAGATTGGTTAGTAAACCAGCTAAACTTCCCGGTTTATCCAAAACAGGGCCGGATGTGATTTTACAGCCTACGCCAAGTTCATTCGCAATAATATTGGCCAAAGTTGTTTTTCCCAATCCGGGAGGACCGTGAAGCAAAACATGATCGAGCGCACCACCACGTCTTTTGGCAGCGGTAACGAAAACTTCAAGATTTTCTAAGGTTTTTCGCTGTCCTGCGAAATCCTTAAAACTCTGCGGACGAATCTGCTCTTCCTGAATGAGCTCTTCGTGCGAATAATTGTCTTTATCTGGATGTAAAAAATCGGGCATTAATTCAGTTTCATTTACCGTAAAGATAGGAAAATTAGGTTAAGATTTAGATTAATTTCAGGCTGAGGTTAAGGTTTAGGTTAAGATTGTACGCTCGACCTTTTATCATTTACAAGATTGATATATTTTAAGTAATTTTGAGAGAGAAAATTTTAAATATAAAAATTACTTAGCTTCTAATATTGTTTAGATTCCTACGGAATGACAAATTACACGTTCTTTTTGTCATTCCGTAGGAATCTAAGCAAAGTATATTAAAAGCAAAGTAGCTAGCTTTTAAACTAAATAAATGAAACTTATAGGCCCTTTCAAGCAAGTTGTAACACTTGCCAACCTTCCGTTAAGAGGAAAACTTTCTGATGAACAAATTGAAATTATCGTTGATGGCGGAATTTTAGTTAATGAAAATAAAATTCATTCAATCGGAAATTTTGAAACTTTAAGATCTGAAAATCAAAATATAGAAATCGAAACCATTGAAGGAGAGCAGATTGTTCTTCCTGCGTTTGTAGATTCTCATACTCATATTTGTTTTGGTGGAAACCGTGCCAACGATTTTGCGATGCGAAATGCAGGGAAAACGTATCTTGAGATTGCCGAAAGTGGCGGCGGAATCTGGAGTTCGGTACAGCATACCAGAAAGGCTTCAGAAGAAGAATTGTTGATAACTTTATTAGAAAGAATTAATTTTTTAATTTCTCTTGGAATTACAACCATTGAAGTAAAAAGCGGTTATGGTTTGGATGTCGAAAACGAACTTAAAATGCTTAGAATAATTAAGAGAGCACAGGAAAAGACTCAGGCAACTTTAGTTCCGACTTGTCTTTCAGCACATTTGAAACCAAGAGATTTTGAAGGAAGCAACGAAGAATATTTAAATTATATTTTAACCGAAATTTTACCAAAAGTAAAAGAAGAAAACCTTGCAAAACGGGTTGATATTTTTATTGAAAAATCAGCATTCCAACCGGAAGAAAGTAAAGAGTTCTTACTTAAAACTAAAGACTTAGGTTTCGAAATTACCGTTCATGCAGACCAGTTTACACCGGGAAGTTCAAGAATTGCCGTTGAAGTAGGTGCAAAATCTGCAGACCATTTGGAAGCAACAATTGATGAAGATATTGAGTTTTTAGCAAAATCAAATACAGTAGCCACAGCTTTGCCAGGAGCGAGCTTAGGTTTAGGTGAAAAATTTACTCCGGCAAGAAAATTATTAGATGCAGGAGCCATTGTCGCCATTGCAAGTGATTGGAATCCGGGATCAGCCCCAATGGGGAATTTAATTACGCAAGCTTCAATTTTAGCAACATTTGAGAAATTAACAACTGCTGAAGTTTTGGCAGGAATGACATTCCGTTCGGCTTTTGCTTTAAATTTAGAAGACAGAGGGATTTTAAAAGAAGGCTTAAAGGCAGATTTTGTAACTTATAAAACCAATAATTTTCAGAACGTTCTGTACAATCAGGGAAGCTTGACTGCAGAGAATGTTTATATCGGTGGAATAAAAATAAAATAATATGGGAATTTTCGATAAATTTTTCGGTAAAAATGAAGCAAAGAAAGAAGCTGAGGTTAAAACTTACCAAGATTTTTGGGATTGGTTTTTAACTAAAGAAAAAGTTTTTTTTGAAGTTATAAAAACCCAGAATAATATCGAAAGTGATTTTTTTGATAACATTGCTCCAAAATTAAAGGAAATCAATGGTGGATTTTATTTTCTTGCAGGGATGAGTGATGACTCTATTGCAGAATTGATCATCACGGTAGAAGGAGATATTAAAAATATAGTTTTTGCAGAAGAGATTATTGCAGAAGCTCCCCAACTTGATCATTGGAAATTTACAGCATTAAAACCAGAAATGAATCTCACAAGTGGAATTGAAATGGATGGTAAGAAGTTTTCAAGTGAAAATATTTTCTTTTACGAAAATGAGATCGAAGGCTACCCTGACGAGATCGACATCACTTTGGTTTATGAAAACTTAAATGAAGAAACCAAAGATACCACAATAACCGGAGTTTGTGTTTTTCTCGATAATTTTTTAGGAGAACTAAATTTTGCCACTCAAATTGATACTTTTAATGTAATAGGAAAAAACGATGCTAAAAAAGATTTGGTTCCCATTACAAAACTGAAAGACTTTTTATCTTGGCGAGAAAGAGAATTTACAGAAAAATATAAAAATGTGAAAAACTTTGATGAAGAAGATCAGTTTTCTGTTTTTGAAGCAACCCTAAAAAACGGTGCACCTCTTATTGCAGCAATCAATACTTCTTTGTTAACCTACGATTCGAAAGCTTCTTATCCGTGGATCTCTATTTTGAAAGTTCAGTATAATGGTGATTATAACAATGGGCTTCCGGAAAAAGAAGATTACGAGAAATTAAGCAATCTCGAGGAAAAGATCATTGAAGAATTGAAAATTGAAGATGGTCATCTATATATTGGAAGAGAAAATGCAGATAACCTGAAAGAAAGTTATTTTGCAAGTAAAGATTTCAGGAAACCTTCAAAAGTTTTAAAAAAGGTAATAGATGATTACCCTGAATATAAAATGACACTCGAAATTTATAAAGACAAATATTGGCAGAGTTTTGAACGCTATAATGTAAATCAAAATTAAATTAAAATCATGATTTGGCAAGGAAGATTAGACGGTGAAGAATTACTTTATCACAGAATATTTCAAAGAGTAAAAGCAGAGAGCAACTACGACGCTGTTTCAACTAACGATTTCGTTTTACACGGATTTGCCGTGGATGAAGGCGTTCGCAGAAACAAAGGAAGACAAGGTGCAAAAGATGCTCCTGATGTTATCCGAAAAAATATGGCTAATTTTCCGGTGATCCGTCCGGATTTTTCACTTCTTGATTTCGGAAATATTACCTGTGAAGACGGAAATCTTGAAAATATTCAGAATGAACTGGCGAAAAATGTTTCTAAAGTTTTGCTAAAAGGTGGAAGGTCTTTGGTTTTGGGAGGTGGTCATGAAGTTACTTTTGGTCATTATCGAGGGGTAAAAACGGCTTTTCCAGAACAGAAAATCGGAATTATTAATTTTGATGCTCATTTTGACAACAGACAACTTGAAAATGGAGTAGGAGCAAGCTCAGGAACTGGGTTTTGGCAAATTGCTCAGGAAGGTGAAATCAATTCTTTACACATCGGAATCCAAAGAAATTCTAATACTTTAAAGCTTTTCGATACTGCTCATCAGTTTGGAATGAAATATATTTTGGCGGATGAATTGTTTTTTGAAAACCTTCCTTCGGTCTATGAAAGAGTCAATGAATTGGTAGAGTCGGTAGACTTTCTTTATGTGACAATCTGTATGGATGTTTTTAACGCTTCAATTGCGCCGGGAGTTTCTGCTTCGGCTTACAATGGGATTTTTGCAGATGCTGCATTTATGCATTTGTACAGACATATTCTTAGAAATGAAAAATTAATTGCTTTGGATATTGCAGAAGTAAATCCTAGTCTTGATATTCAGGATCATACTGCAAGATTGGCTGCAAGTTTGGCCAATGAATGGTTTATGATTTAGAATGTGCACTCTCGCGGATTTAGCAAATTAAGCAGATTTTATAAGTCAAAAAAATCTGCTCAATTCTCTTAATATACGAGAAGAATATTTTTAATCATTATTAATTTAGTTTTACTGAATTAAATTTAAAATTCTCTTAGCTGTAATAAATACAATTCATAGAATTTATCATTAATTAAATACGATATAAGGAACAATATTTGTTGCCTTAAAAATGCTTAATCCAAAAGCAGAAGATTCACAATTCTTGAATCTTTAAAAATGGAATTTTTAACATGGAAAATTTAATAGAAAACAAGCTGTTAAAAGCTGACCAAGCTTTTCAGGAATGGAAAAAAGTTCCGTTTGAAGAAAAGCAGAAACTTATTGCAAAAGCTGCTGAAATTTTTAAAAATAAAGCTGAGGTTTTTGGTGAATTAATTACTGAGGAGATGAATAAGCCCATTTCTCAAGCCATTTCTGAGGTTGAGAAGTCTGCTTTAATGATGAATTATTATGCAGATGCTGAAAATATTTTAAGTCCGGAAAAAATAAAGTCAGAATACAAAATTTCAGAAATTCATTACGTTCCAAAAGGAGTAATTTTAGGAGTAATGCCTTGGAATTTTCCTTTTTGGCAGGTTTTAAGATTTGCCACACCTGCAATTTTGGCAGGAAATACAGTAGTTTTAAAACATGCATCCATCTGCTTTGGAAGTGGAAATGCGATTGAAAAAGTTTTTATTGAAGCTGGTTTTCCTGAAGGAGTTTTCCAGAATCTTGAAGTAGGGCATGGTGAAGTAAAAGAAATTTTAGAACATAAAACGATTAAAGGAGTAAGTCTTACTGGAAGTGAAAAAGCAGGAGCTGAAGTAGCTGCAACAGCAGGAAAAAATATCAAAAAATCTTTGCTTGAATTGGGAGGAAGTGATGCTTTCATCGTTTTGGAAGATGCCGATTTAAATGAAGCTGCAAAAGTAGGAGCTTTGGCAAGACTACAAAATTGTGGGCAAACTTGTGTTGCTGCAAAAAGATTCATTATTCAAAGAGAGGTAGAATTTGATTTTCTTCCGATATTTATTGAAGAATACAAAAAATATATTCCAGCTGATCCTAAATTTAAAGAAACAAAATTAAGCGGAATGGCAAGACCTGATCTTGCAGATGATCTTGAAAAACAATATCAAAAAGCTTTAGATCATGGTGCAGAAGTAATTATTCCTCTTGAAAGAATTTCTGAAAATGAATTTATTCCGGGATTGATTAGAGTAGAAGAGGGAAACCCTATTTTACAGGAAGAATTATTTGGCCCTTTAGGAATGGTGATGATTGCTCATAATAATCAAGAAGCGCTAGAAATTGCGAATAATATTCCGTTTGGTTTATCAAATGCAGTCTGGACGAAAAATGAAGAACGCCAACAGTTTTTTATTGATAATTTAGAATCCGGAACGGTCAATATTAACAGAATGACGAGTTCTGACCCGCGTTTTCCATTTGGAGGAACCAAATCTTCAGGATATGGAACTGAGCTTTCTTTATTGGCTTTAAAAGAGTTTGTGACGGCGAAAACGATCTTAGGAAAATAGACATAAAAAAAATCTCCCGAAAAATTATTTTCGGGAGATTTCATTTATATCAAAAACAATAATTAAATTGTTGTTAATCTTAAAGTATTTGTTTTGCCACCTTCATAAGACGGCGTTGCATTGATGTTAATCACAAAATCTCCTGTTTCAATATATCCGTGATTATGCGTCAACATATTTACCTGAATGATGGTTTCGTCAGTAGGTTTGTTCATATCGTAATAATATGCACGAACTCCCCAAAGTAAATTAAGCATTGTAATGACTCTCTTGTTTCCACTGTAAACAATGATGTGTGAGTTTGGTCTGTGTGCAGATAACTGGAATGCTGTGTAACCAGAACTTGTTAAAGTTACGATTGCAGCAACATTAGTGCTTTTTGCAATTCTTACTGCTGCAAGACAAACTCTGTTTGTAATGAAACGTTCGTCGATACAGTTGTAATCTTTTTCCAGCGGCTCATTTTTGTTCTGATAAAAAGAAGTCATTTCGATATTCTTCACAATTTTCGCCATATTTTCAACAACCTGAATAGGATACCTACCCACAGAAGTCTCTCCTGAAAGCATTACCGCATCAGCTCCGTCTAATACAGAGTTGGCAACGTCATTTACTTCAGCTCTTGTAGGAGTTAAGCTGTTAATCATTGTTTCCATCATTTGAGTGGCAATGATTACAGGTTTTGAGAAGAATCTTGCTCTTTCAACCAAGTTTTTCTGAATAGCAGGAACTTCTTCCATAGGAACTTCTACACCCAAATCTCCACGAGCAACCATTAAACCATCACATTCCAATAGAATTTCATCGATGTTCTTAACACCTTCAGGTTTTTCTATTTTTGCAATAATCGGAGTTTTAAATTTTCCGTTTGGATGCCTTTTGATAAGCTCTTTTAGGTCGATAATATCTTGAGCGTGACGAACGAATGATAAAGCGATCCAGTCAACCTCCATATCCATCATGAAATTGGCATCCTGAATATCTTTTTCAGTAAGAGCCGGAAGCGATACGTTTGTGTTAGGAAGGTTTACTCCTTTTTTAGAACTCAAAGGTCCTCCTTGAATTGTTTTTGCTTTTACGGTGTCTATTTTGTTGGTTTCAATAACCTCCAACATTAGTTTTCCGTCATCAATAAGGATTCTTTCACCCACATTTACATCCTGAGGAAACTGCTGGTAAGTCATGTAAACTTTTGTAGAATCTCCTTCAATTTTTTCGTTGGTAAAGGTAAGAACATCTCCAGGGTTAAGGTATGAACCTTCTTTTACAACACCCACCCTTAGCTTTGGACCTTGTAAATCTCCTAAAATACTTACCGAATAACCATATTCTTTATTAAGGTCTCTGATGATGTTTATATTGGAACGCACTAAATCATAGTCGGCATGAGAAAAGTTTATTCTAAAAACGTCAACACCCGCTCTCATCAATCCTAACATTACCTCCTTCGAAGATGAAGCAGGTCCTAGTGTTGCAATAATTTTTGTCTTCTTTAAATACTTATTCATAATACTGTATTATTTGATAGAGCTCCTCTTCAGAACTCAGATTGTAATCTTGAATTGGAAACGCAAGATTTTCAGCCAGCAAAATTACGGAAAAATCAGGAAACTGTTCCGAACTATGCAGAATATATTCTACATCTGGATGATTAATTAATAAAAATTTAATGTTTTCTTCTTCTGAGAAGAGCTCAGTTTGTAATTTTTTTTGATTACTTTTTGAAGATTTGTTGGAAATGAATGTAAAACTGGTTTTAGAATACTTGTGATAAGCTTCAAACCTGGGAAAATAAAAATCGTAATGAGACCCATGATAGACAAGGTCTGTTATTCTAGAAAACTTTAAATCGTTGTGTTGATTAACTTTAAAAAAAAACTCGTGATCTGGTATATGTTTGACTAATCTTACCAAAGCGATGGCAATATCTTCAAATTCTATATCATCTAAATCATAAAGTTTTTGGATTTCCAAGTATATTTTCTTTTTTATTTAAAATATAAAATGCTCTCTGTGCAGCTTTTTCTTCTGCTTTCTTCTTTGAAGTTTCTGTGGCATTCGAAATCTTTTCGCTTCCCAGCCACACATGGCATCGGAAGACGATCGACTTGTTAACCTGAATTTCTTCACAAGTTTCGTACTTTATACTCAGTTTCTTTTTCTGGCTCCATTCCAGCAAAAGACCTTTATAACTTACAATTTTATTTTCAAGCTTATTGATTTCTGATGGCGTAAGAAGCCTATCCAAAACGATTTTTTTGCAAATTTCGTAATGGAAATCTAAATAAACAGCACCAACTAGCGCTTCAAAGAGATTCCCTGAAATGTTTTCTCCTAAAGCAACAGCATGATTGTTTTTTTGTAAAAGATCGGTAAGCTTTAAATCTTCCCCTAATTTGTTTAGATTTTTCCTATTTACAATTTTAGATTTCATCTGTGTCATATATCCTTCATTAGCTTTAGGATAAGTTTGAAACAGATGGCACGAAACAATTGTACCCAAAACAGCGTCTCCTAAAAATTCAAGCCTTTCGTAATTGCTTTCCTGATTTTTAGAAGAAGTTTTAATTGAAAAAGCCTCACGATAAAAATTGACATTTTGAACCTCAATCCCTAAAATTTTATTTAGTTCTGTGCTCAGAAAATAATCTCTTTCTGTAAGTTGTCTTTTTCTTTTTTTGATAAGGAATTTAGAAAAGTATTTCTGTAACTCCATTCAGTAATAATTAGATTTTCTTAAAAAGAACGCAAGCATTGTGCCCACCAAATCCAAAAGTATTACTCATGGCTACTTTTACATCTTTTTTTACAGCGTCATTAAATGTAAAATTTAATCTGCTGTCGATGTTTTCATCATCAGTAAAATGGTTGATTGTAGGAGGAACAATACCATGAATAATAGTTCCTAAGGCAGCAATCGCTTCAATAACACCAGCTGCACCCAAAAGGTGGCCAGTCATTGATTTTGTAGAATTAATCTGAATGTCAAAAGCATGCTCACCTAATAATCTTGAAATTGCGTTGGATTCTGCAACATCTCCTAATGGAGTAGAAGTACCATGCATATTGATATGATCTACTTCATCAGTAGTTAATCCTGCATCTTCCAGACAATTTTTCATTACCAAATAAGCTCCTAGACCTTCAGGATGAGGTGCCGTCATGTGATGTGCATCTGCACTCATACCACCACCTAATAATTCTGCATAGATTGTTGCTCCACGCTTCACAGCGTGTTCGTACTCTTCAAGTATGATAGATCCTGCTCCTTCACCCAAAACAAAACCATCTCTGTCTTTGTCAAAAGGTCTTGATGCTGTAGTAGGACTATCATTTCTTGTAGAAAGTGCCATCATTGCATTAAATCCTCCAACGCCACTTGCTGTAACAGCAGCTTCAGACCCTCCACAAACGATTACGTCTGCTTTACCGAGCTGAATTAGCATTTTGGAATCAATTAACGCATTGGCAGATGATGCACAAGCAGAAACTGTAGTATAATTGGGACCGTGGAAACCATATTCTATAGAGATATGCCCCGGTGTAATGTCCGCAATCATTTTAGGAATAAAGAATGGGTTAAATCTTGGGATGTCTGTATTTGCCCAACCCAAAACTTCGGTTTCGAAAGTTTCTAAACCACCAATTCCTGACCCCCAAATCACTCCGACTCTGTTTTTATCAACATTATCTTCCATGATTCTTGAATGGCTTACTGCTTCTCTCGCAGCAACTAGCCCAAGCTGGGTGTTTCTATCCATTTTTTTAGCCTCTTTCTTATCGAAATGATCTAATGGATTGAAGTTTTTCACCTCACAAGCGAACTTAGTTTTGAAGTTTGTGGCATCAAAAAGAGTAATAGGAGCGGCTCCGCTCTTGCCTTTTACAAGACTTTCCCAGTATTCATTCGCATTATTACCGACGGGTGTTATTGCGCCAAAACCAGTTACAACTACTCTTTTTAATTCCATAAACTTTGTTTAAATTTCTTTTGTTGAAGAATATTATTTATTTACTACTTCTTCGATATAAGCGATAGCGTGACCTACAGTAGTAATTTTTTCAGCCTGATCATCAGGAATCTGAATGTTGAATTCTTTTTCAAATTCCATAATTAATTCAACGGTATCCAAAGAATCAGCTCCTAAATCGTTAGTGAAGCTAGCCTCAGGAGTTACTTCTGTTTCTTCAACGTCAAGCTTATCAGCGATGATAGCTTTTACTCTTGATGCAATGTCTGACATAGTAAATTTTTTTTTTATTGTTAGATGGTGCAAATATATAAAATTCTTTACGATAAAACATTTTTTTAAACTTTTTTGTCGTGAGTCTAATGTAATTTTATTCTATCAAGTTTTAGTCTTTTCGTAATCAGGGTTTTATCTTTTGGTTTAATTTTTCCCCCATCTTGATATATTAATATGTAAAGATGACTGTTTTGAAATATTTTAGAATTGAAAACAATAAAAGAGATAAGATAATTATTATAATTCAATAATTTATAGGCTCTATTTATTTTTAAAAGTAAATAAAATACTATGAATACTATGTTTTTATCGTATTGTTTTGTTGCACTTAGAGCGATGAAGGAACAATCGAAGCTTTGATTGTTAATAATATGAAATTTTATTAATAGTTAAATCATATTGTATTTATGTTTTAACTATCTTTATTATATCATTAAAATCTTAAAAATAATAATATGAAAAATTTGAAAAAATTAGGAAAAGATCAATTAAAAACAATTAAGGGTGCAGGTGGTGTTAAATCATTACCAGAACCTGATTTTTGCATGTATTATTGCGATGGTGTTGTAGTTTGTGCAACTTGCAGCGATGATTTTAAATGTCCTGATAATTCTATTTAATTTAGACTAAATTTGAAAAACGCTCCAAAAGAGCGTTTTTTTTAATCGTTAAAATTTGTTGCTTTATTTACTTAATATGCTTTCTTTCTTGAATATTAAGAGGGAGGTGTATAGAAAAATTAAGATTGAAACACGAAAAGATATCTGGAAATCAAGAAATAATAAAGAAAGTATTCTATTTGTAAAAGTGAGTAATAAAAAACGGAATATTTAGAAGGTTGTTGATGAGTGATGATTAAATGTCTAGTATTAGAATTAAGATTGTCATGAGAGAGTACGAATGTGGCCAAAAACAATAAAACCGCCTATTTTAGGCGGTTTAAGTGGAGTTGGAGGGATTCGAACCCTCGTCCAAACAAGCAATACATAAGATTTCTACATGCTTATTTTGCTATTGGTTTTCGAATATAAGCAGAGAGCAAACACCCAACTTATACCTTATCTTCTAAAGTTTTCGAGTCTTGGCCGAAGCTTCCAAAACCTTATTTCTGCATTACTATATCCCAGAATCAAACGCCGCAGAACAGAGCATTTGTGAGACATCTTGCTTCCCTACTGAAATCTTCGGGAAAACGCTTGATCTACTATACTTCGATATTAAGCTGCAAGAGCGAACTCTTCGTTGCCAGTTAAAATTTTGTAGCAAGGGATTAAAGAGATCGCGCTACGGTTCTCTGCATGCTTACTTACCCATTGATCTTGCTGTCGAAACCAGTCAACCCCATAGATTAGTAGTGCAAATATACGTTTTTTTTGTTCAACCTAAATTCATTTTAATTTAGCTTTTGCAAAATATTTAAATTTAAAGCGAGATAATTTTGTAGTTTCATAAAAAACCTTTAGTTTTGCAATCCAAAATGAGATGTAATATATGTTAATAATTCCAGTAAAAGACGGAGAGTCTATCGACAGAGCGTTAAAAAAATATAAAAGAAAATTTGACAAAACTGGTACAGTTCGTCAACTAAGATCTAGACAAGCTTTTATTAAGCCTTCTGTAACTCTTAGACAATCTAGGCTGAAAGCAGCTTATAAGCAAAGAGGATTAAGCAAGGAAGAGCAAGCTTAAGAAATTTTCTTAAACACATATTCAATCACTTCTTAAATAGTTATATTTGAGAAGTGATTTTTGTTTTTATACTTATCAAAATGAGAAATAAATTTTTAGATTATTTACAGTTTGAAAAAAGGTATTCGCCTCATACCATTATAAGTTATCGCCGAGATCTTGACGATTTTTATTCTTTTTATCTTAAAACCGAATCTTCAGAAGACTTACTGAAAGTAGATAAAAAGATAGTAAGAAATTTTGTTGTTGAGCTCAGTGAAAATGGTATTTCCAAAAGAACGGTTAACCGAAAGCTTTCTACGCTTCGCAGTTTTTATCTATTTCTTCTAAAACTCGGTGAAATTGAAGTTTCTCCCGTTGATAGTATATCTTCATTAAAATTTTATCCCGAAAAGCAAATTCCCATCTCTCAGGAAGAAATGGAGGTCTTACAGGATGATGTTTTTTCTAATGTAGAAGATTTGCTTGAAATATCTATTGTTGAAATTTTATATCAAACAGGAATGAGGAAATCTGAACTTTGTGGCTTAATATTTGAACGTGTGAACTTAGAGGGAAATGAATTGAAAATCTTAGGAAAAGGTAATAAAGAAAGATATATACCTATTTCTGAAAATTTGAGTTCTTTGCTTAAAGACTATTGTAAGATACGAAAACCACAAGAGGAATTTAAGTCTTATTTTTTTATCAATAAAAAGGGAAAAAAACTTACAGAAAAATTTGTCTATGTAGTAGTTAATAAGTACCTTAGTCTTGTAACTTCTAAACAAAAAAGAAGTCCTCATATTTTAAGGCATAGCTTCGCGACGCATGTTTTAGACAATGGGGCAGAGATATCAAAAGTTAAAAAAATATTAGGCCATTCAAGTCTTGCAAGCACACAGGTGTACACGAATGCCAATATTGAACAGTTGAAAAAAGTGTTTAATCAAGCTCATCCAAGAGCAATTAAAAAAGAAGAATTATGAAGATTTCAGTACAAGCAATCGGCTTAACTCCACACGAACCACTAGAGTCACATGTAGACAAAAAAGTAAGTAAACTAGGTACATTTTATGACAAAATTCTGGAATGTAAAGTTTTTTTGAAAGTTGAGAACAATACAGACAAAATAAATAAAACCACCGAATTGATTTTGGTTGTTCCAGGTGATGATATTGTCGTAAAAAAGACATCATTGAGTTTTGAAGAAAGTTTAGACCTATGCGTTGATGCGGCTAAGAAACTGTTAATCAAGAAAAAAGAATTAGCTTAATAAAAAAAGTAAAAAAACTTTCATAAAAAGTTTGAGATTTCAAAAAATCTGTTCTATATTTGCAAACGCAAAAAAGAACATCGATCTTTTGAAATCTTTTTAATTTTGCCTCCATAGCTCAGTTGGCTAGAGCAGCTGATTTGTAATCAGCAGGTCGTGGGTTCGAGTCCCTCTGGAGGCTCAATTTAATATAAAATATCTGGGGAGATTC
>NZ_LELA01000111.1 GCF_001677955.1 Chryseobacterium sp. BGARF1 | reverse complement strand
TGCAACTCAGAGGCGTACGAGATAAATCTTTTTTTCTATTCAGATTATCAAAACTTTTTGCTTAGTCCCCAACTTTTGAGACTGAGCCATTTTTAAGATTGTATTTTTGAACAAAAAAAAAAGCTTCAAAACAAATGTTTTAAAGCTTTTTTGCGATCCGGACGGGACTCGAACCCGCGACCTCCGCCGTGACAGGGCGGCATTCTAACCAGCTGAACTACCGGATCTTTTTCAATGCCTAAAGAAGTATCTTCCTTTATTGTGGTGCAAAAATACAAATTTTTAACAATCTTGCAAACTTTTAGAAACAAAAAATGCTTTCCAAAACGGAAAGCATTCATTATCAAAGTGATTTTTTTATAAGTGTGCGCTTAATTTTTCAGCGATTACTTCTTTTGGAGTAACTCCAACCAATTTATCTACTACTTCACCATTCTTAAAAATAAGAACTGTAGGGATATTTCTGATTCCGTATTGCATAGAAATTTCTTGGTTGTTGTCTACATCTACTTTTCCTACGACAGCTTTTCCTTCAAAATCTGTTGCCACTTCTTCAATGATTGGTCCTAAAGTTCTGCACGGTCCACACCATACTGCCCAAAAGTCTACCAATACCGGTTTGTCTGATTTTAAAACTGTTTCTTGGAACGAGCTATCCGTAATTTCTAAAGCCATTTTTTTATCTTTTAATGATTAATATACTATTTAATTTCCTGAGTCAAAATTACCATTTTAAAATGAAAAGCCTATCTATGCTCAACATTTGTATTTTCTATAGCGAAATCTTTAGAGATTTCTTTCAAAGCGTTTACGAAAACATCAATATCTTCTTTTGTTGTCATATGGCTGAAAGATACACGCAAGGGCGTACAATTGTCCATTTCATCCTCAGAAAGCACCATCATCATTACCATAGAAGGTTTTGAAGCTCCTGAAGAGCATGCACTTCCTTGAGAAACAGCAACACCTTTCATATCTAGCTGTAACCCAATTAAAGGGTTTTTGTAAGGAAGCAGAAGACTCACCACAGTGTACAAACTATTATCTGCTTCTGAACTTCTCCCATTAAATTTTACTCCCGGAATTTCTGCAGCAACTCTGTCAATTGTATATTGTTTAATAGTCTGCATGTGTTCTGTATAAGCTTCCATATTATTTAATGAAAGCTCCAGCGCTTTACCTAAACCAGCAATACCTGCCACATTTTCTGTCCCCGCTCTCAAGCTTCTTTCTTGAGGGCCACCTGTAATGATGCCTTTTAAACCGCTCGATTTTCTGATAAATGCGAAACCAATTCCTTTCGGGCCATGAAACTTATGTGCACTGCAAGATGCAAAATCTACAGGAATATCTGAGAAATCTAGATTCATGTGCGCCATTGTCTGAACAGTATCAGAATGGAAAAGTGCATTGTTTTCTTTGCAAAGCTGAGCGATTTTCTTAATATCAACGATATTTCCGATTTCGTTATTAGCATGCATTAAGCTTACCAATGTTTTTTTATCTGAACCTTTAAGTAATTCTTCTAATTTAGCTAAATCAATATCACCTTTTTCGTTAGGACGAATGTAGGCAACCTCAACTCCTTTTCTACTTTTCATATCCAGAATACTCTCAGAAACACATTTGTGTTCCATAGGAGAGCTTATAATTCTCTCAATACCAAGATGCTCAACACTTGATTTGATAATCATATTGTTAGATTCTGTTCCGCAAGAAGTAAAAATAATTTCTGCCGGAGTTACATGTAGATAATCTGCAACCTGCCTTCTTACGTTTTCTATAAGGATTTTTGCATCCTGGCCAAAACTATGCGTTGAAGAAGGGTTTCCGAAGTTGATTTTCATCGTTTCAACCATTGCATCGATTACTTCTTCAGAAAGAGGTGTTGTAGCAGCGTTATCTAAATATATTTTATTCATTTTTATTTTGAAGATTTTAATTGTACTGAATTGAATTGATAGTTTGAAGGAACTGTAAAGATAAACCAAGGATTTGAAAGCATCTGAATTTCCATTCCGCCCGATTCATACATCGGTATTTCCACATATAAGACATTATCTTTTGCCGAAATACTCTTGATTTCATTTACTCTATGGTCACCCGACCTGAATGAGCCCAGATTATATAAAATTACTTTCTTATCACTAGGAAATGCAGGGTATTTCATCACAGGCTCAGTTCCTACTTCCACCAAAGAAGTGCTCTGCAAAGATTTTATCGCATTTTGAAACTCCTGCTCATTTTTAATGATAACAAAACCCGACTGTTCTGCTCCGCCCTGAGATTCAGATTTTATAATTTCACCTTTATTCTGCATGGGTTCAGATTTTTTTGCAGTTGTGCTTGTGCAACTCATTAGGGTTGCAAAGCAAAAAATCAGCAGTTTATTCATTTTACTTTTATTAATCCTTCAAAATTAATGAAAAAATTGGTAATGACCCTCATTTGCCCATTTCAGCATTGGCTTATCTCCGGAAGTATCTCCGAACGCTATGATTTTATCATACTTATCGTCTGAAATTTCTTTTTTTATGCGTTCTAATTTCTCTTCTCCGTTGCAGTTCTTTCCTATAAAGTTTCCTGTAAAAATCCCATTTTTGAACTCTGCCTTTGTAGAAATAAGATTCATCTGCAGTTTGTCGGCAAAAGGTTTGGTCCAGATATCAAGAGAAGCCGTCACCATAAGACTGCGTGTATTTTGTCTATCTATATTTTTAATAAAGTCTAAAGCATTCTCTCTTACTATTTTAGGATAATGTTCCTCAAAAAACTGTTTAGACTTTTCTTCAATTTTAGACTGAAGCTGACCTTTCAACACAGAACCTATGAAGCTTTTCTTTACTTTTTCCGTTTCTGCTAATTTTAATTTCAATAAAATAAAAAGCGGGATATGCTTCAAAAACTGCACACGGAACTTAGACGGATCATAAAATTTAAGATACATGAACATGGTATCTTTATAGGTAATCGTTCCGTCAAAATCAAAACAATACAATTTTTTCATATTACAGTTAAAGCTTTAATTTTTTAAATATAAACTCAGGAATATTCCTGATGATCATCATAATAACGCCCCAGATCGGTAAAACGTATGCAACATTCTTTTGTTTTTTGAATGCTTGGTAAATACATTCTGCGGCTTGCTTAGGTGTAGCTGTCAGTTTTGGATTTAATGGTAAGCCTTCCGTCATTTTCGTTGCCATAAAACCAGGCTTTACGGTTAAAACATGAACCTTTTTTTCGAAAAGATAATTACGAAGTCCACTCAAATAGGCTGTAAAAGCCGCTTTTGCACTTCCATAAATAAAGTTACTCTGTCTTCCTCTATCTCCTGCTACCGATGATAAACCGATAATTGTTCCAGACCTTTTACTTTCAAATTTCTGCGCAAAATAATTCATCACAGGAACTAATTTTGAATAATTGATATCAATGATTCGTTCTGTATTTTTATTGTCGTACAAAGCATCTTCTGTACTTTCTCCCAAATATCCGGTCGCACAAAACAATACATTAGAATTGATATAATCGAATTCAAAGTACTTGATTTCTTTGGTTAAATCGAGCTCAATAATTTCAGATTGCTGCAAAAATTTCACATCGATATGTTTTGCAAAACGCTCCGTTGCTTCTTTATTTGAGGTAAAAAGATAGATTCTTTCATATTTTTCGCCTTCCTGCAAAGCTTTTTCCACAAAAGCCTGCGCTACTTCAGATGTACTTCCGAGAACTATCATTTTACTTATTATTTAAGATTCTTTTGTGCTGTAAAGACACAAATTTCGAACTTTCTACATTTTTAAGATAATCCGTAAGCGAAGATTTACTCATGCTGTCTTTGGTAAGATAAATTCTTCCGCCAAATTCCTGAACGGTTTTATCTAATTGCTCAACCAATTTTTTCAACTTAGAATTTACTTTAAAGTCTAACGCTAAAGTATATCCTTCAATCGGAAAAGAATTATATGCTTCAGGATTATTTTCCCCGAATAATTTTAAAACAGCAAGAAAAGATCCGTTTCCGCTGTTGGCAATGGTTTCAAGAATTTTTTTCATTCCTTCTTTTCCATTTTCTTTTGGAATTACCATTTGATATTGAATAAAACCTGATTTACCGTAAATTTTATTCCAATCATTAATCGCATCTAGCGGATAGAAATAGGTTTCGTAATCTATGATATTCTTTAATTCTTTTTTAGCCTGTTTTTTATAGTATAAAAGATTAAAAAGCTTTACGGTAAGAGCATTCAATACAAATCCCGGAAAATAAAATGGAACGGTAGGAGAGAATTTTTTCTTTAATCGTAAAGGGTTTTTTGAAAATTTTTGAGGAAGTTCGTGCGCAAAAGCATGTTCACCTCTCATCAAAATACTTCTTCCGATATCTTTTCCTTTTTGCAGGCAGTCAATCCAAGCAACGGTATAAGTCCAGCTTTCGCTTTCATCAAACAATCTGAATATTTCGTCTAAGTTTTCAGCTTTAATACTTTCCTGACGAATGTATGCTGTTTCTATATTTTTAAGCTTAAATCGAGCCGAAAGAATAATCCCTGTAAGTCCCATTCCACCGATTGTCGCATAGAATTTTTCGGAATTTTCTTCTTTTGAACAGATAATAATGTCGCCATTTTCTGTCATTAATTTAAAATCGATCACATATTCTGAAAAACAACCTTCTGAATGATGATTTTTCCCATGAACATCAGATGCGATGGCACCGCCAACAGAAATAAATTTTGTTCCTGGAGTTACATAAAGAAAATATCCTTGCGGAACTGATATTTCTAAAACATCAGACAATAAAACACCTGATTCACATTCTATAATTCCGTTTAAACGGTCAAAACTTATGAATTTATTTAGCTTTTTAGTAGAAAAAATACTTTCTCCCAATGAAGCATCACCATAACATCTTCCGTTTCCTCTTGCAATCACCTCATTATGATTCTGCACAAATTCTTTAATCTTTCTGAAACTGTCTTCCGACTTCATTTCTTTTTCCACGATGGGAAAATTGCCCCAGTTTGTAACTTTTTGTATGAAATTTGGTTTCATAATTACACTAAATTAAAATTAATGATACTGTGTTTAAAATAAATCAGTATTAAAAACGAGATTACCCACAAAACGAGTGTAACCTGGATATAGCGGTCTCTGTATAAAATTTTTGTAGGAGATTCAGTTCGATTATAAACCAATGTCTGTTGCAAATATCTTAAAAATGCAAAAACAACAAAGATTACAGTATAAAAAATACTGGAATGCGATTTTTGCTGAACTTCGGGTGAAAGCGTAAACATAAGATAACAAATAATCGCCAAAGTCACAGAAATGGAAAGTGCAATATCTGCAAACTGTACATTATATCCATCTAAAGCTTTTCTTGTCTTCCCTGAAATCTGCGCATTGATGAGCTCTCCCCTACGTTTTCCTAT
Organism: Chryseobacterium sp. BGARF1; assembly: GCF_001677955.1. Classification (GTDB taxonomy): domain Bacteria; phylum Bacteroidota; class Bacteroidia; order Flavobacteriales; family Weeksellaceae; genus Chryseobacterium. Next base: position 24,976 of record NZ_LELA01000111.1, on the reverse strand, counting down.
TGCTAAAACCAATGCCAATACGAAGGTCAACAAAGTTGCCCACTGCGAAATGAAAATCCCTGTGATATAACCACCTGCCTGTACACGAAGCACAAAACCAATGGCAATGATAAAAATATCAACAATCGGAACGTGTTTCAGCTTGAAGGTGTACGCAAGATTCATCACAAAATAAAATGCAATAATGAAAGCAAATTTCCAGATTGGACGATGAAAATAGAATTGTGCAAATAAAATGAGTGCAACATCTACGATGATTAAGCCAATCAAAATGCCTATTGCCGTTTTCTTTGAAACAGCGCCACTTGCAAGCGGACGTCTTCTCTTTTCGGGATGCTTTTGGTCTGCCTCAATGTCGTTATAATCATTAAGAATATAAACAACACCGGCAGCCAGAGAGAATATGATGAATGCAAAAATACTTTTACTAAGTAAATCTAAATTTTTAACATTGCCCGAGAAAAAAAGTGGAACGAAAACAAAAAGATTCTTTACCCATTGTTCTACTCGAAGGAGTTTTAAATATTTCTTCATTAATGTGGTTTCGATTGCAAAAATACTGATTTTACGAACAAAAATTAGCCATAAAAATACAAAAAAAAACCGCCAAAGCGGTTTAAAAAATAATATTTATATGTTAAATGACTATTGGCCTTGTTTAGCGTCGTTAATCATTTTCTCATTTGCTGTGATGGCAAACTCTACTCTTCTGTTTTTAGCTCTTCCTGCTTCGGTATCATTTGAAGCAACTGGCATAGACTCTCCTTCACCTGAAGCAAACAATCTGCTAGAAGCAATTCCTTTAGAAATCAAATAAGATTTCACAGAGTTGGCTCTTCTTTCAGATAATTTTTGATTGTAATCATCTGCGCCTTTGCTATCGGTATGTCCGTAAATATTGATGTTTGTATCTGGATTATCTACTAAAACTTTAGTTAATTTATCAAGATTTGTTTTAGCCAGCGCTGTAAGCTCTGATGAATCGAATGCAAAAGTAACAATACTTTCATTCATTGTGATTTTAATACCATCTCCTACTCTTTCTACCTCTGCACCAGGAAGAGTTTCTTTAATATCTTTGGCTTGCTTATCCATTTTGCTACCGATAACGTTACCAGTAACCCCACCGATAATACCACCTAATACAGCTCCTAATGCTGCATTTTTTCCTTTTCCTACATTATTTCCCAATATACCACCAATTACAGCTCCTGAAGCAGCTCCAGCCGCAGTACCTCTCTGTTGGTGATTAGAATTCTGTACTGCTTCACAACTTGTTAATAACAAAGCTGATGATAAGAATAATGCTGCGATATATGTTTTATTAAATTTCATCTTATTTTTTTTATTATTTAGTATAATCCATTCCTGTTCTTTCGAAATTGTAAACTACTCTTATCGAACTGCCTTCAAATGGAACATTCTGCTCTAAAGAAAACTGATCAGTTGTAGAATTAATTACATTCAAAGTATATCCTGCTGTATTTTGTTTAGCCTTTGTACCATCTGCAATTTTTTTGAACGTGAAAACATTACCTTTAATGTCAACCTTTATTGGCTGAATAAACTGAGGGCAAGAACCGCCTCCATTTAAAGTGTAAGAACCTGAATAATTATTGGGAATAAATCTCCAGTGACTTCCTACAAAACATTGTGCATCTGCACCTTCATCAAAAGGCTTGATTTTGTACTGCTTATCGTAATCGATGCTTACAATCTGCCAATCACCTTTCATTTTTAGAAATTCTGATCTTACCGCTTGTGCATCTTTAGCTTTGTTGACTGTGGAACAAGACACTGCAAAAAGTGAGGTTCCCACTATACCTGCAAGTAATAGCTTTTTCATATTGTAGTTTTATTATTTTAACATTAAAGATAATACAAAAAACCGTGCCAAATTTTATTTATTTCAAAAAAATAAAGCCTGAAAAAAATCAGGCTTTATTTTAAATTATTTCAATCTGTCTGATTGTTATCTCTTTACAGACTTCTTAGCTGGTCTCGATTTTTTTACAGCTTTTGATTTTACTGGAGTTGATTTTCCATCGTAGAAGTTATTATATGCGTATTCTGCTGCTTTTTTCACGTCGATGACACCACCCGCCTGAGATTTTTCTCCAAACTCGTTTTCTGAACTTAGATTGCTTGTTTTCACAAGAGCTTCAATAATCTGTGCAGGTTTAAGGTTTGGCATATAAGCCAATAATACCGCTGCTGCTCCTGCGGCTACAGGCGAAGCCATAGACGTACCTTGTTGATAACTGTATTCATTAGTAGGAACTGTAGAATAAATCTCTTCTCCCGGTGCAAATACATTCACCATTTTTTTATTGTAATTTGAGAAATCAGCTCTCAACTCATTATTTCTATTGGTACTTGCGCCTACAACCATTACATTATTCACAAAAGGAGCTTCGTCTGTACTATTTTTAAAATTGGTAGGGTAAGCTAAGTGTTTTGCGACATCTTCATTTTCGTTTCCGGCAGCTTTTACTAAAAGAACGCCTTTATCCTGAGCATATTGAAAGGCATCCCAAACCACATTTTTACCTGGAGAAACAGGTTTTCCAAAGCTCATATTCAAGATCTTCGCTCCATTGTCTACTGCATATCTTATTGCATTGGCAACATCTTTATCTCTCTCATCACCATTAGGAACCGTTCTTACAGACATGATTTTTGCAACTCTCGATGCTACTCCGTACTGAACTTCTTTTCCTTGTGGCAAACCTGCAATGATCCCGGAAACGTGCGTTCCGTGTTCTGCATCTGGACCCTGGTAATGATTATTTCCATAAATTTTCTCAGAATAATCATCATAATTATCCCCTACAATCTCTGCTCTTGGGTCGTAATTAAGATCATATTGCTTTGCCATCGGACCAAAGTGCTCTAAAGCTCCTTTCATCTCTTCTTTCATCATTTTTTCAACTTCAGCAGAAGGCTTCCCTGCAAAAGCGGGATCTTTAGCGATATTAGCAAGAATCTCCAATGCTACGGCTTCCAATTGAGTAGAAGGCTTTTTATTTTTAAGGATTTCAGCCGTTAAAGGTTGCCCCTCTAAAATTGTTACCATTGATGGAATAGCCTCGTTGATCATTGTAACACGCTGAAAACTCTGTCTGGCATCAATACTTTTTTTAGTAAAAAGCTCTTTAGACTTCATGTACAGTGCAAATTCTTCCGGCATTTTTGCCTGGTTTGCTTTGTTTTGAGTTGAATTATCGCCTTCAAAAACAGGCTTGTATTTTGCTACAACTCTGGTAACTTCCATATTATCAATATCGATGTCGCCATTTTTACCCCCGATAAAATTCCATCCGTGAACGTCGTCTATATATCCGTTTCCGTCATCATCTTTCCCATTATTTGGAACTTCATTAGGGTTTTTCCACATATTATTCACCAAGCCAGGGTGGTCTACCTGAACGCCGCTATCCAAAACACCAACAACTACCGTTTTAGGTTTTAAACCTTTTGATTCTAAAAACTTGTAAGCATTTTCAGTATTAACACCATAAACTTTTGTCGTTGCAAAATCTTTATGATACCAAGTCATTAAGTCTTTATTTTCTTTTGGATCAACTGCAGGAGTTTGCTGCGCTGATGAATAAGTAAAGCCTGCTAAAAAAACTGCGGCCAACATTACCTTTTTCATATGTAGAATTTATTTATTTAATAATCATCTTTAAAAGCAATATCTATTGGTAGTGTACCAATTTTTTACGGCTTTGTCTGATTATAATTTTTTAATATTTTTAATATAAGTCATCGATTCCGGGCCTTTGTTACAAATAAGATCCACAATCGATAAATCATTCAAAAATCCTAGTTTATCTGAGAATGTCTGAAAATATTCAGCCATATCGTATTCTGAAGTTTTTTTTGCAGAAAACTTTTCTCTGAAATTAACCTGTTCTGGATTTTTAATATATTCTTCATTCAAAGAGTATGCCTTTTCTGTCTTTAAAAGATTTTGAACGATTTCTATACTTTTTATATTGAAATCTAACAGAAATTTTTCTTTCTTTTCGAACAGTTTCTCCAATTTATCTTCATAGTATTCAAAATATGGTGAACCTTGATATACTGTTTTAATAGACTTCCAGTGAATTTTTTGCCAATCTTCGCGGTAAGACATTTCGGTATCTTTAAATTCACGATTTCCATTATGAACAATTGGAATAATTAATGAAAGCCTGCCGTTGGCTCCATAAATATGGGTACGGTTTCTAAAGGTCTGTTTAGGAAAACTTTCAAACTGTTCGAATACCACTTCATTTTCAGCATTTAAAAATTCTGAAAACCATGAAATGGGGGGTAAATAAAATACCGGTAATAATATATTCTGCATAACTATTATATAGAAAAATGAAGCATTTTTTCAAACACTTCATTTTATTTATTTTTAAATTTTAATTATATCTCGTCTTCTTTTTTCTTTCCGAATAATTTTACAAAATATTCCCAGCCAAAGAAAAGAACAAGTATCATTGCTGCAATCCACCAATAAGAAGTTTTGTTGGCTTCTCCTGTATTGGTTGCTTTAAACATTCTATCCCAACGAACTTTGAATGGAGCCTGATAAGATGAGCTTGAATCTTTAAAAGCACCCTGTAAACTCATCCAGGTAAACATCGGTCTACCAACGATATTTTCTTCAGGAACAAAACCAAAGAATCTCGCATCTAAAGAAGCATCTCTGTTGTCTCCCACCATCATATAATAATCCTGCTGAATGGTATATTGATTGGTTTCTTTTCCGTTGATGAAAATTTTTCCGTTTTTATTTTCTAATGAATTATGTTCGTAGTTTTTAATAATCCACTGATATTCAGGCAAAGTCTTTTCATTAAGCGTAACAACATCCCCTTTTTTAGGAATTTTCAGTGGTCCATATTGATCCTGATTCCATCCGCTATTGATAGGGAAAATAGAATTTGTTGTATCTATTTTCGTTTTTGCTTCGTCACGATATGCAATTGCTGATTCACCTTTTGGCTGAACATCTTCTTTCATATCAATAACTTGTGGAAGTTTCTTGATCTCTGCAGCCGTTTTATTGGTTAGGCCCTGAAAAGCATAAATAAAGCCATTTCCGTTTGGAATTTCCTGAACCGGTAAAAATCCAAAAGTATTGTATAAACTTGGAATATCCAGTTGACTTCCTGTAGTTGCAATATATCTATGCTGAACTTCCTGATCACCTAAAACCGTTTCAGGTTTTCCGTTCACAAAAAGTCTTCCATCTCTCATTTCAAAAGTATCTCCTGCAACTGCAACCAATCTTTTTACATAAGGATCAGCTCTGTCTAATGAAACATGCACAGAATCTCTCGGATAGTTGAAAACGACAATGTCATTTCTCTGAGGTTTACTAAATTGGAAAATTCTTTCGTATGGTAATTTTATCGCTTCAACATAAGACTTAGGATCGTCTTTAGGATTTCCCGGTTCACCAGTATCCATAATAGTTCCCTGTAAGAAAGGTATTGCTACAGGACGCATAGGTAATCTGTAACCATAGCTCCATTTATTTACAAAAAGGAAATCACCTACCAATAAAGTTCTTTCCATTGAACCCGTTGGAATACCAAAAGGCTGTGTTACAAAAACGTGAATAATGGTTGCAAAAACAACGGCAAAAGTGATCGATCCCATAAAGGTATCTTTCTTTTTCGCATTTTTCTCTTCTTCCGTTAGATACAAGTCATTTTCATCTTCAATCTCGGTATCTTTAGAATAATTTACCGTTGCCATGTAAATAAACGGTAAAATCACCGTCAGCAATTGGTCTTTGAATAGATTTTTCCCGAACTTTTTCATTAAGTACAAATGAAAAACACTCATCATAATAGGACCTACAATGGGTAAATATGACAAGATCGCCCACCATTTAGGGTGTTTAGTTTCTTTAAGAATAATGAAATAATTATAGAAAGGGATAAATGCGAATAACGGACTATACCCTAATTTCTTAAACAGCTTCCAAGTGGAAATCCCCATCAATACTGATAAGATGAGAACATAAACTGTGTACGTTAAAAAATAATTCATAAATTTTTGTGCCTAATCTATACTATAAATGATTAATAATGAGCGATAAATGATAATAGATTCACTATTGACAATTCACCATTCACTTGTATTAGTTTGCAATGTAGGGATTTTGTTACAAATCTAGAGTCCTAAAACATCTTTCATTGTAAAGTTTCCTTTTTTATCTTTAATCCATTCTGCAGCAACTACCGCTCCCAAAGCAAAGCCGCTTCTATTGTATGCGGTATGTTTTATTTCAATTTCGTCTACTTCACTTCTGTAATACACAGAGTGAGTTCCCGGAACTTCATCTTCACGGATGGCAAAAATACCCAAATTCTTATCCTGAGTTTCTTCCAGTTTCCATGCTTCAAATTTTGGATTGTTTTTAATAATTCCTTCCGCAATAGAAATTGCTGTTCCGCTTGGCGCATCAAGCTTATGAATGTGATGAATCTCTTCCAGTTGACAAGAATATTCGTTTACATTTTTCATTAAATCAGCCAATTTTTCGTTTAAAGCAAAAAATAAATTCACTCCTAAACTGAAATTTGAGCCATATAAAAATGCAGTTTCGTTTTCAACGGCTAACTGTTCAACTTCAGATTTTCTTTCTAGCCAACCTGTTGTTCCACAAATTACCGGAATTTTATTTTCAAGACAAGCTTTAATATTATCAAAAGCGACTTCTGGAAGTGAAAACTCAATCACCACATCCGGATTATTAAGATTCTCAGCAGTAGGAGTTTCTTTTAATCGGGCAACGACTTCATGACCTCTTTTTGAAGCAATCTCACCGATTATCTTCCCCATTCTTCCGTATCCAACTAATGCTATTTTCATAAAATTAAAACGTATTATCTTATTATTTTTTTTTCTAAAATCTGAAACTTAAAGCCAACCCTGTTTTTGGAGGATTAGTATTAAGATTATCATAGATTACCGCAGGAGCTAATGTTAAATCTGGGTCTTTACGACCTTCATACAAATGTGCGTCTACTACAGCATCTACAATATTTAAAATGTAGATTAAACCTGTAATTGCAATCGCATAATCTCTCTGTCTTTTTACCCTATCCTGTGCATTTCCCAATGCCACTTTATCAAGAGTCGGATTTCTATCTAAAAAGTCGTTTTGAGCGCCATTAAGTTTTGCGACATAATATTCACGGTATTTTTTATATTGATTCTGGTTCCAGATTGCAATACCAACTCCCGTTCCTACAGCTCCCCAAACAATTGGCACTTTCCAGTATTTTTTGTTATAGGTTTGTCCTAACCCCGGTAAAACCGCAGAATAGAGACCTGCTTTTGTAGGGTTTAGCTTTTTTACTTTTAAAGCGGCAGGTGCATTTGCTTTTTCAATATCCGCAACCACCTTAGCTTCAGCCTGTGGTTTTGCAGCAGGAATACTGTCTGTCGCATAATGTTCTAGCCTGATGGTATCTCTAGGATTGGTTTGCGAGAAAGCCAGTCCTGAAGAAATAAGAAAAAAAGTAAAAAGAATATTTTTCATTTATTTAATATGAGATAAAATATATTCCAGCTCATCTTCATTTTTAAAATCTAAAACGATTTTGCCTTTTTTACCGGTTCCTGTTGTTTTTATCTCAACTTTTACATCAAGAATATCTGAAATGGCTTTTTGAGCTCTTTTATAATTGTTTGAAAGCTCTGCTTTCGCTTTTTTTGCCGCTGGAGATTTTGGATTTTTCAATGCAGTAGCCGCTTGCTCAGATTGGCGTACATTTAATTTTTCTTTGATAATTAAATCAAATAAAACCTGCTGAAGCTCTTCATTTTCAAGACTGATAATTGCTCTACCATGACCTGCAGAAATTTCTCCGCTACGAATAGCATTCTGAATATCCGGGCTTAATCTCAACAATCTGATTGAGTTGGTAATTGTACTTCTGTCTTTTCCTATTCTTTGGCTTAAATTTTCCTGAGTAAGGCCAATTTCTTCTAAAAGTCTGTGATACGTTAAAGCAATTTCAATCGCATCAAGATCTTCACGTTGAATATTTTCCACAAGAGCCATTTCTAATAACTCCTGATCATTTACCAGACGAATATATGCCGGAATACTCGTTAATCCTGCAATTTTACTTGCTCTGAAACGTCTTTCTCCAGAAATAATTTCAAACTTTTCCCCTTCTTTTCTTAAGGTAATAGGCTGAATGATGCCCAGGTTTGTAATAGACTGTGCTAATTCGTTTAATGCTTTTTCGTCAAAATAAGTTCTAGGCTGTGTTGAGTTAGGATAAATGTCGTCAATGGAAACCTCCATGATGTTTCCAACAAACTTATCTGCTCCCTCATCAGTTGCTGTATTGACCGTAGCTTTGGATTCTGCACTTAAAATTGCTCCCAAACCACGTCCCATCGCTCTTTTTCTGTCCTTCATACTATGCTATTGGCTTATTTTGATTTTTAATTTTTTACTAAATTTTCGTTATTCAATAAAACCTCTTCTGCAAGCTGAATGTATTGAATGGCACCTTTGCTTTCAGCATCATAATTTAAGATACTTTCACCAAAACTCGGTGCTTCACTTAATCTTACATTTCTGCTGATTATCGTTTCAAAAACCATTTCCGGGAAGTGAGAATTTACTTCTTCCACCACCTGATTAGAAAGTCTCAAACGGCTGTCGTACATCGTCAACAACAATCCTTCGATATCTAAGTCTTTATTATGGATCTTCTGAACGTTCTTAATGGTATTCAAAAGTTTACCAAGACCTTCCAAAGCAAAATATTCACATTGGATCGGGATGATCACAGAATCTGCTGCGGTTAAAGCATTGACCGTGATCAAACCTAAGCTTGGTGCACAATCGATAATGATATAATCGTAATCGTCTCTTACTTCCTCCAATGCCTTTTTCAACATATACTCACGATTTTCTTTATCTACCAATTCAATTTCGGCAGCTACCAAATCAATGTGAGAAGGTACGATATCTAAATTAGGAGTTGTTGTTCGCTGAATACAGTTTCGGGTTTCAACACTGCGCTCCAGAAGATTATAGGTAGAATAGGGTACATCTTCCACACCAAGACCCGATGTTGCATTTGCCTGTGGATCTGCATCAATAATCAGGATTTTCTTCTCTAAAATACCTAATGCTGCAGCTAAATTTACGGCAGTAGTAGTCTTTCCTACTCCACCTTTCTGATTAGCGATACCTATAATTTTTGCCATTGCTCAAACTTTAAGTTTCAAAAATACACATTTTTCTCTGCCCTTGGGGAATGAGTAAAATGAAAATAGAGTTAAAATATTGTTAACAAGCATTTTAGACATAAAAAAAATTATCCACAAAAATAAATCTTTGTGGATAACTATTGAGATTCGCATTTAAGATAATTAATTATCAAATTTCATGGTAATTGGAAACTTAAAATAACTTCTTACAGATTCCCCTTTTTTATTTTTACCCGGCTCCCATTTTCCTTTTACAGCCTTAATGGTTCTGATGGCTTCAGCGTTGAAAGAAGCATCTTTTCCGTTGGTTTTAATACCTGAAATAGTACCGTCTCTCTCTACAATGAAAGTAACTGTTGTAGAAACACTTGCTTCATCTTGAAAAGCAGAAACATCAAACTTATTCATCACTTTATTTCTGAAAGCATCAATACCTCCTTCGAATTTAGCGCCTACACTTAATTCAGTCTCAATTTCATTTGGGTCTTTTACTACAGTTGGTGGAACAACTCTTGGCGGAACAACCGTTCCAGGTCCAGAATCTGTAGCGACAGGAATATGAATATTTGGTGTTGCTGGTGGCGCTGTAAAATCATTTTTCACACCAGCAATCGCATCATCAGGAATATCTTTTACAATATTACTCTCATCTGCATTTCTTGTTGGAGTAACAACCGTAGCATCATATTGTTTTACACTCGGAGGCGGTGGCGTTACCGTTTGTGGTGGTAAAACTACAGGAGGAGTATCTGGAATATCCATTATCTCTATTGGTGGTGGAAGAACAAAAGGCGGAGGTGTTGTTTCTGTAGAATTAAAAGCAGAAATTGCAGCAGGAATAATAGAAACTGCAGCCAATAAACCGACACCTATAAAAAATGCTTTGGTTAAAATCCTGTCTGATTCTGTTCTTAATACATACGCCCCATACGCTTTGTTACGGTTTTCGAAAAGGATTTCGTTCAGTCGAAATTCCTGGTTGTGTTCTAGGTGTTTCATCACTATAAAATTAAAATTGTTAATATATAGATTATCAGTTTTCAATACTATTTGAAATAATCTTTAAAGCACTATCAAAATTTCTGCCAAAAACTTAACAAAAACTTAACTTTATATCAAAATCAGTGTTAAAGTTTAAAATTTAACTATTTTATGGATAAGGTTTGAGGTTGGTTGATAGTTGATAGTTGATGGAAGTTACATGATCGAGAATAAACATAATGATTGAAATAGCTTTTTGAATTCCCCTCCTTTGGAGGGGTGGCGAAAATTCGGAAGAATTTTTGATGGGGTGGTTTTAGAATGCGAAAAAGACTCGTTACACCCTTAATTTTTAAAAGAAACCTACTTTCCTAGCCCCGATGGGAACGACATCCTTTTTTGTTTTTTGGCAAAGGAAATAAAGTTTGGGAAAACAAAAAAGATATAGTGGACAGCGGGAAATAGCTTCAGAAAAAAAAGGGTGCTGGAAGTTTACATGATTGAAAATAAGGTTACTTTACTGTCCTTTCCCTTCGTTTTGAATGACAGGCTTTATAAAGATTGCTTCGTCGCTTCGCTTCTCGCAATGACATAAAAAAAGAGACCATCAAATTGACAGTCTCTTTTTTATTTATTTGAAAATATTCCTTAGAATAATTCTTTTCTGATGATGTTCTGACTTCTTTCAGGACCTACAGAAACCAAATATACGTTGATCCCTAAATACTTCTCGATAAACTCGATGTATTTCTGAGCAGTATCAGGAAGCTCGTCGTAGCTTCTTACTTTCGTTAAATCTTCGTTCCAACCCGGTAGATCTTGGTAGATCGGTTCGTAGTTGTACAATTTCTCTGTTGAAGATGTGAAATAATCGATGATCTTTCCGTCTTCTGTTTTGTAATGTGTAACGATCTTAAGGTTTTCAATTCCTGTAAGAACGTCTAATTTCGTAATTACCAAGTTATTGATCCCATTGATCATACAAGCATGCTTCAAAGAAACAAGGTCTAACCAACCTGTTCTTCTTGGTCTACCTGTAGTCGCTCCGAATTCACCTCCGATCTGTCTGATCTTCTCACCCAATTCGTTGTCTAATTCAGATGGGAAAGGTCCGTTTCCAACTCTTGTACAGTATGCTTTTGCAACACCGATCAAGTTTTGAAGTGACGTTGGTGGAACTCCCGCTCCTGTACAAACTCCTCCAGTTGACGGAGAAGATGAAGTAACGTAAGGATATGTTCCGAAGTCGATGTCTAACATCAAAGCTTGCGCTCCTTCGAACAATACGTTTTTACCGTCTCTGATTGCTTCGTTTAATTCTAATTCAGTATCTACGATTCTGTCTTGAAGCTGCTTTCCGATTTCTAAATATTCATTGTAGATTTCTTCAACATCCAAAGTAGGCTTTCCGTAATATTTTTCGAAAAGAGAGTTTTTAACTTTTAAGTTTTTCTCAATTTTATCTCTTAAAATCTCAGGATTCAAAAGATCTACCATTCTGATACCGATTCTTGCGATCTTATCTTCATAACATGGTCCGATTCCTTTTTTCGTCGTTCCGATTTGTGTTCCTCCGTGCTCTTCCTCACGGTAAGTATCCAAAAGAATGTGGTAAGGCATGATAACATGCGCTCTTCTGCTGATGAAAATGTGATCAGTTCTCATGTTTTTACTTTCGATCTGATTCACCTCCTTAATGAAAGATTTAGGATTTACCACTACACCGTTGGCAATGATACACTTCCCTTTGCACTGAAGAACTCCCGATGGAAGAAGGTGCAAAACGAACTTCTCTTCACCTACATAAACCGTGTGACCAGCGTTGTCGCCCCCTTGGAAACGCACCACATAATCTGATTTTGCCGATAAAACATCCGTTATTTTTCCTTTACCTTCATCTCCATATTGAAGACCTACAACTACGTAAGTTGACATATTTTACTTTTATTTTAGATTCATGCAAAATTACTTTTAAAAAATTGGGTGGGCAAATTTGTGATGGATTTTATTTTTGGGTGGGGTGGAAATCATGTGGTTGGATTTAGAAATCTACCATTTAATTAGATTATATTTGAAAATAAATTCTTTGAAAAACACCTTATGAAAAATCAATCAAAATTACAATTTGAATTGCGAAAAGGCGAAAACTCGGGTTTCATAAAAAACTTTAACCGAACAAACTTCTTAAACAATCTTCACAAAAAACACTTAAAATAAAATGCAAGAAAACTCAAAAGATGAACTTTTAAAAATAGCCAAAGAATATGTTTTAAATAATATTGGAGATCATGTTGAAGTTAGTTATACAGATGATTATGATGAACTCTTTGTTTTCAGCTACCAAGCAAAAGATAAAAAGGTAAGACTTGTAGGTCAAGGTCCAATACTTCTTGTAAAAAAAGACGGAAGAATATTTGAATATGGAAGTAGTACAGGTGACGAAGAAGCTCTCGTTGAAGTAACCAGTAAATTAAACAAAGAAAGATTAATAAGACTTTTCTATAAAAACTATAATATTCAAAATAACAATTATGATTTAATAATTACTGATATATATAAATTAGACGAAGGTGAACATCTCAATGAACTAATAACTGTTTTATTAAGAAACAGAATTCAATATTTTACTCATGATGAAAATAATGGAGAGCAACGTCATTATTATACTAAAGAGCGATTAGAAGAAACTTTAGAACAAACTCCTGCCAACTTAGGAAGATATTTTTGTTATAATCATTTATCTGACGCTCTTGTTGATCTTATCAAAACAAATCCTTATTTTAAATGGACATTATCAGAAGTTAAATAATTATAATTATTACCATATCTTTGATTATCCACCAAAGATAATCACACCATGAGCTCACTACAAAAATCAGGATACTTATCTGAAAACACCACCGATGAAACCCAACTCTTTTACACTTTATTTTATCCCGAAGAAATTCCTGTAAAAGCAACCTTACAAATCGTTCATGGGATGCAGGAACACAGTGGAAGATATTCAGAAATTGCAGAATATTTTGCCAATCGAGGATTTGCGGTGTTGACTTATGACCATTTAGGACACGGTAAATCGGTAAAAGATAAAAGAGATATTGGATTTTTTCAACGCAACAATCCTGATGAAAAGCTAATCACAGATGCAGAAAAAATGAGCAAATTTCTGATAGAGCAATATCCTGATGTTCCGCATTTTATTTTAGGACATTCAATGGGTTCTTTTATCACGCGGTGTCTTCTTCAAAAAACAAGCAATCAGTTTACGGGTGCCATTATTACTGGAACAGGCGGACCTTTGGTGGGAATTAATCTGGTGAAAACCTATTTTTCTCTAGCTAATAAACTCGCTCCTCAAAAACGAACTTTTTTCAATAACATTTTTAATATTGTCAATAATAAAAAATTTAAAAAAGATAAAGACTTTAGCGATACAAGTTGGCTAAGCCTGAATCCCGCCAATAGAAATGCATTTTCTAAGGATACACTTTGCGGAATTCCTTTCACCAACAATGCGTTTTATGCGTTATTCAGTATTTACAAAAAAGCAACGGCGAGAAATTGGGCACAAACCATTCCGAAGCCCTTCCCTTTTCTTTTTGTAAGCGGGCAAAATGACCCCATCGGAGATTTTGGAAAAGGCGTCACAAAGACTGTTGAAAATTTAAAGCTCGACGGATTTAAAGATGTAGATATGAAAATATATCCTGAAATGCGTCATGAAATATTGAATGAAGAAATCAGAGAAAACGTGTTAAATGATATCCATCAATGGATTTTGAAACTTTTATAATAAACAACCTCAGTAACTCCAACTCACGAAGCTATTTTAGCTTTTTAATTTTCAAACTTTTTAATTAACCACAAAAAAATCAAAAGATATTATTGTGGTTATAGTTATTCAAAAGTTTGAAATTACAAGCTCCACAAAATATTTAATCTTAGAAATTGTTTAAAATTTATTCAATATTTTTTTTATAACCTTTTTTTTAATTTTCTAAATTAAAATAAACTTTGTTTATTCTTGTTTTAACATTAAGAATTTCAGCTAATTAATCTAAATGCAAATAAGAAATCAATGAATTGATTTTTATTAAGTCCTTTAAGTTAAAAGGTCTTAATTCCTTAATGTTAAAAATAAACTTAATTTTTAAGGAACAAAAAAATTATAAAATACTCGTTTCATTCAAGCTTCATTAGCGACTTTGTCGCCATTCTTTGCTCTTTAAAATAATAAGTTTAAAATTTAAAATCTTTGCGTGGTAAAAGATTTTGCTCAATTTCTTAATTCAGGTTATTGTAAAATAATCTCTTTATCAACCCCAATTTGTTCTAAAAAAACTTCATCATGCGAAATCACCAGCAAAGTTCCATGATAATCCTTAATAGAATTCGTCAAAATTTCTACATTCTGAAGGTCTAAATTATTCGTCGGCTCATCAAGAATAATCATATCGGGAGCTTTATTGCTGATGGAAAGTCCGCACAGAAGAAGTCGTAAACGTTCCCCGCCGCTCAAAACATCACCTATTTTATCCCAAGTTTCCTTTCCAAATAAAAATCTTGACAACAATGTTTTCACTTCAGATTCTGGCATTGCATTATCATTGAACTGTTCGGCAAAATCATAAACCGTTGCATTTCTATCAATAAGAGAATATTCCTGGTCAATATAAATCGTCTGAAAATCTGACTTCGAAATAGTTCCGACAAAAGGTTGCAAATCTTCCAACAACAGTTTTATCAAGGTCGTTTTCCCAGAACCATTTAAACCTTTGATAGAAATTCGGTTTCCACTTCTAATTTCAAGATTGAGATTTTCTTTCCAAAGATTTTCTTCATGATATTTAAAATTAATTTCTTCCACCGAAATCAAGATTTTTCCCGAATGCAGATTCGAATCATTAAAATTCACTTTCATTTGGTCAGCATTTCTCACCGACGAACGCAAATCCCACAAATCACCAAAAATATCATTGATTTTCTCAGCATGAACAGACTTTAATTTTGAAGAATTTTTCTCCGCATTATTTCGCAATGTATTCATCATAATTCTTGCAACACCCGATTTTTCCTGCTTTCCTTTTCCTCGCGCATCGAGCTTTTGCTTTCGCTCCAAAGTTTCGCGTTCCTTTTCTTTCGCTTTTTTCAAAGCGCGTTCTTTAGAATGAATATCGTTTTGCAAAGCTTCATTTTCGATTTCTTTTTGTTCGGCATAAAAATCATAATTACCTCCGTATGTTGAAATTCCCTGATTGCTTAATTCAAAAATAGTATCAATTAAATTTAATAAAGTTCGGTCATGACTCACAATCATTATCGTTGAATTTGTTTTTTCAATAAAATCGTACAACAGATTTCGACCTTCCAAATCAAGATGATTCGTAGGTTCGTCGAGTAAAATAATTTCAGGCTGATTGATTTGAATTCCTGCAAGAAAAACCTTTGTTTTTTGTCCGCCACTCAAACTTTCCAAAGTTTGGTTTAAATCTAAATCTTCAAGTTTCCAATATTGCAAGGCATTTTGACAGCGTTCTTCAATGTCCCAATCGTCATTTAAAGTTTCAAAATATATTTCATCCACTTCACCATTGGTTATTTTTTGAAGTGCATCAAGTTTTTTATCGATTTTCAAACATTCCGCAACCGTAAAATCATTAAAATTTCCAAACATCTGCGGAACATAAAAAATGTCACCTTGGATATTAATATTTCCCGCCAAAGGTTCAATTTCGTTGGCAATAATTTTCAGCAAGGTAGATTTTCCCATGCCATTACTTCCGACCAAAGCCGATTTTGAATGAGAAGGTATCGTTAAATTGATAGAATTAAAAAGCAGATTCCCCGCAGGAAACCCAAAGGATATATTGTGTAGAAAAAGCATAATTTCTTTCTTTTAGTAATGTTAAACTGCAATAACATTTCCCGTTATTGTTTATTAAATCTGAAAGAAATTAAATTCTACATGTCTGATGTTTTGGGTTTTGTGTAATGCAAAGATAGTAATTTTGGAACATTTCAAAATCACTTACCGTAAAGTTTGTCATTCTGACGAAGGATGAATCTCGTATTTCAACCCTGCAAACTCTCATCTTTTTCTCTTTTTTCAGGAGCTTTTCCAGCTTTTCGTTACAATCTTTTTTTTCCAAAAAAAGGATTTTCACTGCAATCTGGGCTAGATTTTCGGTCTTTCATTTCAAATTCTGTCATCAATACAAAGTTTGTCATTCCGGAGGAATCTCTATACGAATCTTTAACCGAAAAAATTTATATTAGATTCTTTAAAGATTATAGTGTGAAAAATCTTGAAGTTAAAGAACCACCCCGTCAAAAATTTCTTTGAAATTTTCGCCACCCCTCCAAAGGAGGGGAATTATTATCGTCATTGCGAGAAGCTGCAGTGAGCTTTTATCGAGTGTGTCGAAGTAACGCAATCTCAAACAAACTTTTTTAGTGCAAAAAACTGATTCTTTATTTCTTTTTCAACAAAAAAAAATCACTAAAAATTAAACCTCAACTCCACTCATCACCTGACGGAAAAGTCCTTTGATGTGGTCGATTTCAGATTGATACATCGTCTTTTTTCTGCAGCCAAAGTAAAGAGTGTTTTCCAATTTTTTATCGCCTTCCCAAATCAGTTGTATTTCACCACTTTCAATTTCATTTTTACATAAAAAATCAGGAACAACGGCCAATCCGGTTCCTCCTTTCAGACAACGGATAATCGAATTTAAGTTTGGAACAATATAATTGGGTCTGAAATTAGGTTTATGCCCGAAATTCATCAACCAAAACTGAAAAAGATGCTCCATGTCTCCGGTTGTACCGTACCATTTTTCATTTTTCAGCCAGCTTTCAATTTTTTGAAAATCTTCGGTTTTTAAAACTTCACCAAAACTTTCTGTATCAATATCTTTTCCGCCTACCAAAATAATTTGTTCGGAAGAAAATGCTTCATGCAGAATATTGGGCGACGTTCCTTTTTTAGGAGTGATAATTAAATCTAAAATCCCTTTATCCAACTGGTCCAACATTTCAGGATACTCACCAAAACTAATAATTAAATTAAAATCCAGCGTCGAAACATACTGTTCTAAAGTGGTTTGAAAAGTCTCAAAACACATTCCGACACTGATGGTTGGTGTATGTTTTTCGGTAGACTTTTGAAAGTTTTTTTCAACTTCTTCGAGCTTAGTCAAAGGTTCTGAAATCGCATTAAACAAAACCTTTCCTCTTTCAGTCGGAATCATTTTTCTTCCGGTTCTGTCAAATAATTTATATCCAACATAAGCTTCAAGCGAACCTAAATGCAAACTTACTCCGGGTTGAGAAATAAAGAGAGAATCTGCAGCTCCGGTTAAAGTTCCGGTTTTATAGATTGCTTTAAAAGTGCGGTACCATTCTAAATTAACCATAATAGTTATTTTAATTATGATACAAATTTACGAAATAATCAGAATACTGATAGTTTTTCGTTTCTTAAGAAAGAAGCATAATAATTCGGAATTTCACTTTTCTCGATTTCCTGAGCAACTTTTTCGAGTGGATAATCTAATTGAATAATTTCCGGAGTGATTTTTTCTTCATCCAAAGTCAGGATTACATAAGAAGCCAAACGGTTTTCTTCTCTCGAGCGACCAACAGAACCACTGTTAATTGCCCATTTTCCATTAAAATATTTTTTAAATGACCTATGAGTGTGCCCCATCATAATTACATCAGACTGAGATTCACTCAACATATTTTGAAAAACCTCATCATTTTCTGATTCATATAAATAAGTATCATTACTTTCTAAACTGGAGTGTACCAACTGAATATTCCAATGCTTTTTTCCAACTTTATAATTTAATTTTAAATGAAAAGGCAATTCTGATAAAAATGTTTTGTTCTCTTCTGTAATGTATTTTTTGGAATGATCAATAGCTAAAAATCTCGCAGCGGTTTCTTCTTCAGAATGCTTGCTTAAAGGAATTACAGGGATATCAAAAGCAATTCTCTCATCATGATTTCCCATTAAACAAGGAATGTTCAAACTCCTGATTTTTTCAATTACTTCATTTCCCCAAGGTGCAAAATCTACTAAGTCTCCCAAACAATATTTTTGACGAATCCCTCTTTCTTCAATATCATTTAAAACCGTCTCCAAAGCTGGAAGATTTCCATGCACATCACCAAAAACCGCAATTTGTATCATTATTCTTTTAATTATCAAACAAATTTACATGACAGAAAATAATTTTAACGCAGACAAACTATGACTTTTAACCATGAAAATGGAATTCGTAAAAGATAAAATGTAATAATAAATTTGGCTTCGCAATAAATGAAGAATTTTTAAAATCAACATTTCTAAATATCATTATTCTGATAGTTTAATATAATTTATATTATTTTAATTATACAAAATCCTAATATAACTTTGCAGAGTAAAATTTAAACAATCATACAAAATGAAAAAAGTATTAATCATCAACGGTGGACAAAACTTCGGACATTCAGGAGGAAAATATAATCAGACTATTGCAGAAAACACATTGGAAGTTTTAAAGAATTTCGAAAATGTAGAAGTACAAATCAGCAATGTAAGCGACAATTACAATAAAAACGAAGAAGTGGAAAAATTTGTCTGGGCAGATTATATCATTTACCACACTCCGATTTGGTGGTTTCAGTTGCCGAATGGTTTGAAAAAATATATTGATGAAGTTTTCACAGCCGGTCACGCAAAAGGAATTTACATGAGCGACGGAAGAACTTCTGAAAATCCAAAAATCAACTACGGAACTGGCGGAATGTTGAGCGGAAGAAAATATATGGTGACCACAAGCTGGAATGCACCAGAAACAGCCTTCACGCTTCCCGGAGAATTTTTCAACGAAACAAGTGTAGACAATGGACCATTATTTGGTTTTCACAGAATGAATGCATTCGTTTCTTTAGAAAAAATGGAAAGTTTCCACTTCCATGATGTCGAAAAAAATGCAAATATCGAGCGCGATATGAAATTATACAGAGAGCATCTTACAAACGTTTTTGAAAAAGAATTAAAACCACAACTAGTCTAATGAAAATCTATCTTACCGCAATAATAAAATCAAAAGAAGAGCACAGAACCGAAGTTTTGGAAGTTCTTCAAAACATGGTAACAGAAACAAAAAAAGAAGAAGCCAACGAATTGTACACACTTCATCAAGGAATTGAAGATAAAAATCATTTTGTTTTCTACGAAATCTGGAAAAGCGAAGAAGGATTGAAACAGCATAACGAACAGCCTTATATTAAAGCTTTTGGAAATTTGGTTGATGAAAAGCTGCAGGAAAAACCTCAAATTTATTTGACCGAAATTATTTAAACATTAAACCATTAAAAAAATTTAAGGTATTAAGAATCATTAAGGAAAATCAACAGATTTTTTTAAGAACACCGCTTAAAGCGCAGCTAAATCTTAATACTCTAAACTTCTTAAATTTTCTTAATGGTTAAAAAACTATTTAAATATGAAAAAATTATCATTATTAATTCTTGCTTTATTTACAGTAGGATTCGTACAATCACAAACCAAAAAATCAAAAAATATGAAAAAGAAAATTCTGTTTGTTGTGACCAGTCATGACAAAAAAGGTGACACCGGCGAAGAAACCGGATATTATCTGGGTGAAGTTTCGCATCCTTGGGAAGTTCTTCACAAAGCCGGTTACGAAATTGATTTTGTAAGTCCGAAAGGCGGAACTCCTCCTGTTGATGGATTTGATTTAAAAGATCCTATCAATAAAGAATTCTGGGAAAGTAAAGACAAAAGTAAAATCGACCAGTCTTTAAAGCCTTCGCAAGTAAACTCAAATGATTATTCTACCATTTTTTATGCAGGAGGTCATGGTGCGATGTGGGATTTTGCAGACAACACCGAATTATCAAAAATTGCTTCAAAAATTTATGAAAACGGAGGAATTGTAGCTGCAGTTTGCCACGGTCCGGCTGGTTTGGTAAATATTAAACTAGATAATGGAAAGTATTTAGTAGATGGTAAAAAAATCAACGCTTTTACCAATGAAGAGGAAGCCGAAGTAAAATTAACAAACGTAGTGCCTTTTCTTTTGGAAGATAAACTGAAAGAAAGAGGTACGAAATTTGAAAAATCTGGACTTTGGGAAAATCATGTTGTGACAGACCAAAGAGTAATTACAGGACAAAACCCTCAATCTGCAAAAAGTGTGGGTGAAGCTATTTTAAAGGAATTAAAAAAATAATTAGTAAAAAACAACCAATAATATGTTTGTCATTCTGAAAGAAACGAAGTGGATTGAAGAATCTCTAAAATTGAGCCTAGATTCTTCCTTCGTCAGAATGACAAAATTTGAAAATATTTTAATCATTTTAAGATTAAATTGAAAACAAAATCAAAAATAAGATAAAGACAAAATGCAATACAGAAAATTAGGAAACACAGATTTAGAACTTTCAGTGATTACTCACGGAGCGTTTGCAATCGGTGGAAATATGTGGGGTGGAAATGAAAAACAAGATTCTATCAACTCAATTCATGCTTCTCTAGATCATGGTGTAACTTCAATTGACACTGCACCTTTTTATGGTTTCGGATTGAGTGAAGAAATGATTGGTGAAGCTATCAAAGGAAAAGACCGTTCGAAAATTCAGTTGTTGACAAAATTCGGATTGGTTTGGGATGGAAGCAATAATGGAAAAGGTGAATTCTTCTTTGATGCAAATGACGACAGCAAAATACTTCCTGTGTACAAATTTGCTTCAAAAGAAAATGTTATTAAGGAAGTTGAGGAAAGTTTAAAAAGATTGGGAACAGATTACATCGATCTTTTACAATTGCACTGGCCAGATTCTACAACGCCAATTAGTGAAACTATGGAAGCGATGGAACTCTTGATTCAACAAGGTAAAATCCGTGCAGCAGGTGTAAGCAATTATTCTATTGAGCAAATGGAAGAAGCCAATAAAACACTGAAATTAGCAAGCAATCAGGTTTCTTACAGCATGCTGAACCGTGCAATTGAAAATGATTTAGTTCCTTATTCTTTAGAAAATAATTTAGGAATTATCGTTTACAGTCCAATGGAAAGAGGTCTTCTGACAGGAAAATATTTCAAAGAAGATCAATTAAAAGAAAACGATCACAGAAACGGTTATTTTTCACAGTTCGACTTACATAAAGTGAAATCTTTCTTAGAAAAAATAGAACCGATTGCCAAGGAAAAAGGAGTTACACTTTCTCAATTGGTTTTACGTTGGACAACATTACAGCCTGCAATCACTGTAGTTTTAGCCGGAGCAAGAAATGCACAGCAAGCCATTGAAAATGCAAAAACAATGTCTCTCGATTTATCACAAGAAGAATTGAATTTTATTAATTCTGAACTAAAAGAAATTTAATTTCTAAGCAAATATATTGTTGATTTGGTGTGAAAATTTCATTCTAAAAATTTAAATTCAATTGATTATGAAGGTATTAAAAACTATTATATTACTATTTACAGTTTTAATTACGAATACTTTTTCAGCACAACAAAAAGACAATTGTCGTTACATCAAAACGCCGACAGGTTATCTGATGGTATTGCGACAAGGTGATGATGTAATTTCCAATATTGAAAATCTGGCGAAAACAGAAAATATTCCGTCTGCAAGCTTTACGGGAATTGGCTTTGCATCAGAAGTAACTTTTGGATTTTATGATTTTAATGCTAAAAAATTTAATCCTAAAACATTCAGTAAAGTGGAAATGGGAAGTTTGACGGGTTCAATCGCCTGGAACGAAAAAGGTCCGTCAATACACGTTCACGGCGTGGCGACTGATGATCAATTCAATGCTTTTGGCGGACACATTTTGTCTCTGCATGTCGGAACAGGTTCTATGGAAGTGTATGTGACTTTGAATGATCAAAAATTAGATCGAAAAATCGAACAGCCTTTAAATGCAAACGTTCTGCAGCTCAATTGTAAACAGTAAAATTAATTCCTTCAAAGGAAAATCGCTTCTCAATAATTGGGAAGCGATTTTTATTAGTTATTTTAAATAAATCTAAAATTTACTTTGTAATCGGCAAATGGGTAGAAATTGCAATTCTGTTCCAAGCATTTATGGTGACAATTGCCATAATAATTTGAGCAATCTGGCTTTCATCAAACAATTGTTTAGCCTTATAATAAGTTTCTTCAGTCAGACCTTTTTGGCTGATCAAAGTAATTTCTTCCGTCATTGCCAAAAGCACTTGTTCCTCTTCTGTATAAAGTTCCAACGCTTCTCTCCATGCGTTTAGAAGATAAATTCTTTGAGGAGTTTCACCATATTTCATTGCGTCTTTTGTATGCATATCCAGACAGAAAGCACATCCGTTGATTTGCGACGCTCTGATCTTGATCAATTCTTTCTGAATATGGTTTAAAGAAATGGTTTGAAGATATCCTTCCAATCCCATCATTGCTTTGTAAGCGGCAGCATCTGCAGTTGCCATGTTGATTCTTGCACTCATAACGTTTATGATTTTTTAGTTAATGTATCTATTGAAAAATAAAATTCTTTTTGTGTTGCCAATAAAAAAGCCGCCGCGCTTCCTACCCAAACCGAATAATCCAAAGCTGCTTTTATTCCTAAAGCAATGCTCATCGATAAAGCAAATACAAGCAATAAAAATCCGGTTCCGTAAGCTGCTATTTTTGTTTTGAAACCTAAAATCAGCATCAAAGGAAAGAGTATTTCTAAAAAAGTAGCCGTGTAAGCTGAAAATGTACTTAGAGTTTCGGGAAGAAAAAACGTTAATTGCCGAGTGTACTTTTCGAAGTTTTCCCAGTTCCCCCAAGCTGAGTTATCACCCCAAAAACCAAATCGGTCTGCCACTGCAGAAAGCATTGTCACCGAAATTGCCAATCTTAAAAATAACTGTGGAAATATAGAATCTTTGCCTGTCATTGCGTTTGTTTTTTATGAACAGGACAAAGTTGCGAATTAAGAATCGTAAAAATCTTAAACTGGTTTAAGAACGTAATTTCGCTCTGATTTCACTTAAATATTCAGGAGTAAAACCTAAAAAAGAAGCCAATAAATATTGCGGAATTCTTTGGATAAACCAAGGATACAGAGTGCTGAAATGCACGTAATATTCCTCTTTCGTCATCTCATAAATATAGCGTATTCTTTTTTCGGCAGCTGCATAAGCGGTTTGGTAAACCATTCTGAAATAACGCTCCATCATCGGATGTTTTTGCAGCAACAATTCCTGAGATTGGAAATCAATTGCTAAAATCGTAGAATGCTCAACAGACTGAATATTAAAATCTGATTTCATTTGTTTTTCAAAAGCAAAAGTATCGGAAATCCACCAGTTTTCGATGGCAAATTCTGTGGTTTGCTCCACGCCTTTTTCATTCACGAAAAATTTTCTCAGACAGCCTTTTAAAACAAAATATTTTAACTTGCAAAAATCACCTTCAAGCATTAAATTTTCTTTCTTCTTCACTTCCAAAATCTGAAAAAAAGAAAATATCGAAATAAATTCTTCGTCACTGATGGTAATAAATTTATCTAAATGTGCTTTGAAGGTTTCCATTTTTGAAATTGTGTAACCAAACTTAACTTTATTTTTTTAGTTTTACAATAACAAACAATAAATCATGGAAATCATTGCCAAAATCTTAATCGCAGTTGTCGCACTAGAACATCTTTACATTCTCTGGATGGAAATGTTTGCCTGGGAAACCAAAGGAAAAGAAGTTTTCAAAGCCGCTTTACCAGCTGAAATGTTTAAACCAACAAAAGGTTTGGCCGCCAATCAAGGTTTGTACAATGGTTTTTTAGCCGCAGGATTAATCTGGTCTTTTTTTATAGAAGATGAAAAATGGCAAACCAATATTGCTTTATTTTTCTTGAGTTGTGTGGCCGTAGCAGGAATTTATGGTGCCATTTCAGCAACGAAAAAGATATTTTTTGTTCAAGCTTTGCCTGCTATTTTAGCGATTATTGCGGTGCTTTTGAAATAATTAAATAAAAAACACGCAGATGATTAATATCCGTTTGGTGATTTTTCTTTTTATTGGAATTTCACATCTTTCTATAGCTCAAACTAAAAAAGAAATAATTTCAAAAATAATAGAATTAAATTCTCTGGACAGCTGGGACGGTATTGAAAATCCTATTCTTGAAAAAAATGGATTAAGCAACGACAGCAATTATTATAATTTTGAAAAATTAAAAAAAATAATTTCAACGGAAGAACTTCAAAAATTAACTAAACACAAAAATCAAGTACTTAGATTATATGCTATTGATGAATTAATGGATAATGAAAACAAAGCTATAAATGTAAAGAAAGAAATTTTAGATGCTATTAATCATAAAAAAATAATACAAACTCATTCAGGTTGTATTGTTGACAAAGATTTTACTTATTCAATTATTTATCATAACTACTGGAGCAATGTAAGAGGAAAAGCATCAAAACCACCTCATGAAACAGATGAAAAAAAAATTGAATTAATTAATCTTAAAGCAGTAAATGAAGACATTCTTTTAAGAGAGATAAATTCTGACATTTTAAAACTCGATGAAGATCTATATTGGCTTGTTTATGACCGAGCATTTGAAGTAGAAAAATATGATGATGGTTTGAAAAAAAACATTATTAATCTTCTTTATAAATATAATAACAGTTATGCATTTCAATATTTGAAAAAAAATTATCCGAATGATTTTAATAATATTTACAAAGAATATTTT
>NZ_LELA01000110.1 GCF_001677955.1 Chryseobacterium sp. BGARF1 | reverse complement strand
TGAATATACTACACTTGAGTTTACGAAACTAGAAGGTATAAAAGCGAAGGATAATCACTATAATATAATTAACCCCAATTATTATATATATAATGATTATCAAGTATATATAGCTGACTATCCTCCAGGTGGTATTCCTTTAACAATTCCTTATAAATATTTTGCCACTTATGGTATTACACTCCCCTCAGAGAAAACAGAAAAATCTTACTTTTATAAAAACGGTATTCAAAG
>NZ_LELA01000109.1 GCF_001677955.1 Chryseobacterium sp. BGARF1 | reverse complement strand
TTCCTTATAAATATTTTGCCACTTATGGTATTACACTCCCCTCAGAGAAAACAGAAAAATCTTACTTTTATAAAAACGGTATTCAAAGTTCTATTACATCAACAACAAATACGCTGTATAATAATCTAGACTACCCAACATCCGTGACACAAAGTTTTTCCGATGGAGAAACAAACAATGCCACCTATGCTTACGCTTACGAAAAAAACAATACCAAGCTCATCAATGCCAATATGATAGGTATTCCCTTAGAAACGGAGACTAAAAAAAATAACAAGACGATTTCTAAAGTTGAGACCAAGTATGATAATCCTGCCAACTTATTGCCGAGCTCTGTAATCTCGACCGACCTTAGCAATACCAATTCTACCGAAGTTACTTATGATCAGTA
>NZ_LELA01000108.1 GCF_001677955.1 Chryseobacterium sp. BGARF1 | reverse complement strand
CCGTAAAAAACAAATTTTGAAAAAATTATTGTATCTGAATATTATTTTAATCATCTTAATACTTGTTGCAAGTGTTGTAGGATTTTATGCCTATAATTTTCCTATGTCTTTTGATTTTATATATCATTTTAAAGATTACGGAATGCAATATTATTTAATTATTTTACTGATAATTGCACTTTTAGCTTCTTTAATTACCTTTGTTAAAATCAAAAAATATAATTTTAAGAGCAGATTTCTGTGTGTTTTTTTAATACTGAATTGTCTGTTTTTAGGCTTTATTGTTTTTGAAGGGAGCTCAGAATATATGAAAAGAAGAAAAGCATTTACACTGCTTGAAAATGAGTATATACAACAAGCTAAAAAAGATATTGAAAATGATAGTTTGACCTATAAGTTTGCAGGTGGATTTATTGAGGCTGCTTATAATGAAAAGACAGAAAATAAAATTGACAGTATTTACAAAAATTATGGGGTGACTTATTTTAATACAGGATGTATTGTAGATTTTATGGATATCGAAGCTCAAAAAAAATATCAGGAAACTGTAAAGCCATATTTAATAAAAAGAAACGGAAAAAACTGGGAACTGAAAATGAAATCAGAAATAGAAAAAATAAAAAACTGATTTTTAGACTTCTCTTTTTTTGTCTAAACTTCTCTTGGATTCAATAATTTGAATAAGGTTAAACCAAATGATTTTAAATTATATTTTAATTGAAATTGCCTGTTTTTGGCATGAAAATAGAGAGCGAATTCACTATAAAATGAAATCATTATGAAAAAAATATTTACAGTTTGTACAATCTTATCCGGTCTATTGTTTTTTGCGCAGGAAGCAGGAAAAGCGGGTGAACTTTTAAAAAACGAAGTCTCTAAAAAAGAAATTGAATCTACAACCTCCAAAAGGCAAGATTCTCGAAATAATAATTCAGCTAATTCTTCAGGATTCAGAAATTCAAATAATCAGAATAACACCAACAGAAGACCTTCCAATCCCAATTATCAATGGAATAATAATTACGGATATGCGGAAGTTTTTCTAAGAATTCCTGAGAAGGGAAATTTTTCTGTGGAATTGGCAGATCAATTGATCTCAAACAACTCAGGTAAATACAGATTCTTTGATCTTCCATCGGGGAAAATCCCTATTTCAATTTATGAGAATGGATATTTGATGTACAGAACGACTTTGAATGTTAGAAATAACAGCAGGCTGGTTCTCGATTTTTTCACGAATGAAGGTTTGTATCTTTTAGATTCTTATCCGATTCAAAATGGCTATTACGGTTTTAATAACTGGAATGATATCTGGAACAATCCTTACGGGAACTCGGGAAACATTGGAAACATAGGAAACACAAATTATCCTAATGTAATGGATAATCAAACTTTCCAGCAATTTTTAAGTAGAATGAAAGAAGATGCATGGTTTGATGATAAAAAAATCATATTCATTAATCAGCAAGGTCGTCACGCTATGTTTACATCAGACCAAATAAGCGTTTTGGTAAAAGATTTAAGCTTTGATAAAAATAAAATTGCTTTGGCTAAATCGTTATTTTCAAAATGTGTTGACAAACAAAAATATTTTGTTGTAGAAGATGCATTAGATTTTGAAAGCAGCAGACGAGATTTGAGAGATTTTATATCTAATAATTAAAAGTTCTTCGATGAAAAAATTGATTCCGTTTTTACTCATTGTTTTATCAGTATCGATCTCAGATCAAAATATTGAGCTTGTAAGAAAAACGGTTCAAAAAATTAACCAAACAAAAGGTTTTAAAATTAAAACAGTTCCTTATTCTTATTTTATGGATAAATCTGAGGTAACAGATAACGGAATTGAATTAAAAGGGTTTTATAAAAACGATGCGCTTAAAAAGATGGAGCATTTCGTTGGTTTATCAGCCTGGAATATTGTAACCGAATATTTTTTTTCAGAAAATCATCAATTGGTTTTTGTGCATTCAACAAAATATCAAACGGTTGACGAAAATGGATATTTAGAAAAACCTCAAAAGTTGTCTGAATTGAGATGTTATTATGAAAATGATAAGCTGATAAAATCTGTGGGTACATTTAATACTGATAAAAAAACAGACTATCTGAAAGAATCCCAAAATCTTATCAGCGATTTAAGAAATTACAATAATTAATTTTGATGTAAAAAAACTCATTAACTCTAAAACTCTCCGACCAAAAAACACTTAAAACTCTCCAACTTATTTTCCTTACCTTTGCAGACTAAATTTATCATTAATGCAAATTGGAAAAACCCAGACCTTAAAAATTTCAGAAAAAAATAACTCTGGATGGATGCTTGAATCAGAGACAGGCGAAAGCGCTTTTATGTCTAAAGTTTTCATTCGTGATGAAAAAGAAATTGGTGACGAGATTGAAGTTTTTGTGTATCAGGATGACAACAAACTGAAAGCAACTACCGAAATTCCTTTGGCTGAAGTAGGGGAATTTGCAGTAATGACCTGTGTACAAAGCCTTCCAACGGGTGCATTTATGGATTGGGGAATCATCAAAGATCTTTTCATTCCTTATAAACAGCAAAAAACGAAAATTATTGAAGGTAAAAGATATCTTGTAAATCTTTATATCGATGATGAGCTTAAATTAATTACCGGAACGACAAAATTCAAAAGAAATCCACAGTATGAAAATCTTCCTTTCAAAAAGGGTGATAAAGTAGAGTTGTTGATGATGAATGAAAGCGAATTGGGCTGGAATGTAGTAATCAACAAAAAATATATCGGTTTGATTTATACTTCAGATGTTTATAAAAAGCTATATCCGCTTTCTGAGGAAGAAGGTTTCATCAAAGATATTCGTGAAGACGGGAAAATTGATGTGTCACTTCAGCCTGTAGGTTTTGAAAATATCGATGAATTCAAACAGAAAATCTTAAATAAATTAGAAGAGAATTTTGGATTACTTCATCTTTCAGACAAATCTTCTCCGGAAGAAATCAAAGATGAATTGCAGATGAGTAAAAAGAACTTCAAAAAAGCTTTAGGCGGATTGTATAAAGATAAAATTGTTGATATTTTAGAAGATAAAATAAGATTAGTTTAAACTAAATTAATTGACTACAATAAAAAAAACGAGCAGAAATTTCTGCTCGTTTTTTTGTTTTACTCTCTGTTTTTAATCAAAAGCCAGCCTGCATAATTTCTACCATCTGATACTTTTATAGAATACCAATAATTTCCTGTAGGAATTGGTGAACCATTAATCTTACCATCCCATTCCAGAGGTTTTTTGTTGATGATCTGTTTAAAAACCAAAACTCCTTTTCTGTCAAAAACGTGAATTTCAGAACCTGTGTAATTTTCTAAACCTGCGATCTTCCATTTGTCATTTATTCCGTCTCCATTCGGGCTAATCGCATTTGGAATATTAAAAATAGAAAAAGGTTTCTGACCAATGATACAGCCAGACTTTGTTCTTACATAAACAATATATTCCCCCATTCCTAAATTGCTGAACATATTAGAATCCTGCCAAGAAGAGTTGTCTAAAGAATACTCGTAATTTCCGGAAGCTGAAAGAATAACTGTAGCTGAGTTGTTATTGATATTCACCGAAACAATTTCAGCCAAAACAGAATAACTCAGCTGAATAGTATCGGTATTGCTGCATCCGAACATATTAGTAACGGTCACAGAATAATTTCCAGGACTTGAAACAGTGATTGTTTGTGTCGTTGCACCTGTACTCCATAGGTACGTTATAAAGCCTGTTCCGGCATCTAAAGTTACCGTTTTGCCTTTACAGAAATCAAAATCTTCGGGAAGTGTAATAATTGGTTTTGGATTTAAAACTAATTCTAAAACAACATTTTTAAAACATCCATCTGCCGTTGCAACTTTTACATTGATTACATTTGAACCTATATTTAAAGTATAATTTGTCGGATTCGGAATTGGAGCTCCTGTTTGAGTGGTATAGGTGAAAATATAATTATTAGGATTTGCAATAAGGTTGCTTTGGTATGAAGTAAGGTCGACAACCATTGTATTTCCTGTAGAAACATTACAAAGTGATGTTCTGTAATTGTTTGCCGGAACATTATTCTGTGAAAGTATTACTGCGATTGCCAGTTTTTCAGACTCACATCCATTTAAGGTTTGGGTAACGAAATAAGTTTGTCCATGAACGAGTGAAGTGGTAAGCGGCAAAACATTTCCTGCAGCATCGTAATATATTAAGCCAGTTCCGTTTACTACTAAATTTGCCAATCTAGGATTTGCCGATTCACAGAAATCCTGATTGATGTTTGCAACAGGTTTTGGTGTATTGTTTACAGTAACTAGAATTGATATTTTAGTACTTTCGCAACCATTGATTGTTTGTGAAGCAAAATAAGTTTGCCCATTTACAAGCGGAGTAGTTGTAGGCAAAATAGTATTGGCAGCGTCATACCATTTGATATTTTGACCTGTGATTTGAAGATTGGCTATTGTGGGTTGATTGGTTGCACAGAAAACTTGATTTGTAACTGTTGTCGTTGGTAACGCAGGAGAATTTGCAATTACATTTTGATTCTGTGTGAAATTATTTCCGTTTCCGTCGCTGTAAGTCCAATGAATAACATAAGTTCCAGGAATTGAATAATTTAAGGGGTCTGTAGTTGTTGCTGTAATAGTTCCTGCGCAATTATCTGTTGCTGTCGGAAAATTAGAAATTATGGTGTTGCAATCTCCGGTAATGTCGGGAAGTTGTGCTGTATTTGGAATTGGGGCGATGTTGTCACCAACTACAATATTTACAGTGAAACCTCCGTCGCATGCTCCTGATCCCGAAATCTGACAGGTATAAGCTCCTGCATTTGCTAAAGTAGCATTCGGGATAGCTGGGTTTTGAAGATTTGATGTAAATCCGTTTGGTCCTGTCCAGTTGTAGGTTGTTCCGCCCGTTGCATTTAATTGAATATTTGAATTGATACAAACAGGTGAGTTTGATATTACTGTTCCAGTTGAGGTACAGTCTTGGAATTTTGCAATGAAGGCATCATGATTTCCTGTGCCTCCGTATTGTTGATTAAATGTTCCGGGAGTGGCTATCCCACTTGTATTAAGACCTGAAAATCCCGTTAGATAAATGGCTTCCTCATTGTCTTTTGTCACTTCACCTTGTTGAGTGGCACCATTTCCTGTATAATATGTACCCCATTCTTTAATATCATTTTGATTATATTTTATAATAAGCGTTGAATTATAAAGTGGAGGCATGCTCATATATGCACCTGGAGTAGATATGTCTGCTTGACCATTGCTGTGGAGTGCTGTGAAAAATACATTTCCAGATGTGTCTGGATAACCAATTAACTGAAAAAAATTTGCAAAATTGAGATAAGATTTGGTGATTGTATGAGTAGTTAAGTTAACTCTCCAAATTCCTGGGTATCCACCTGATCCTGTAACAGCAGAATATTCTCCAGGAAGTATGAGAATATTGTTAACAATTCTTGCTTTAAATATAACTTCATGACCTAAATTACCATAATAGCTTGATTTTAAAATAGTTGATCCTGTTTTGGATAGTCTTAAATAAATTCCATCTGAACCTCCTCCCTTTATAGGCTGAAAGGCATTAACCATGGGAATTGTTGATGATTGAGTAGCCCCAATCATTTCGAGAGCGTCAGTTGAAGATATAATCTGATAAAAACCAGTGGAACCATCAGATTTACCAAAATATGTAGCCCAATCAACGGTTCCTGTAATTGCGTTCATTGAACCAATAACCCCGTCAGTATAACCAGATGGACTTGCTTTTGAAGGTTGCATAGCATTCACAGTAGGGAAATCGAAGCTGAAAGTACTACCTGCAAAATAAAGATGATTTTGATTGTATGACAAGCTGTTAAAATTATCATTTGAATTTGTTAAAAATTCTTTTTGAAATATCAAATTACCAGTACTATTAAATTTTACTAAAAAGATGTTTTTGTTGAGTAATGTATGTTGAATTTCTCCACCAGCATAAATATTAAAATTTTCATCAAAATCGACGTCGCCAACATGTTCATCAAGATTGAAACCATAATATGTACCCCAAATCTTTTGACCGAATTTTGTTATTTTCATCACGTAGGCGTCAAGATTTCCTGCTACCGTTTGCTGATGAGTACCTGCTGTTGCAAAGTTTGTGGTACTTGATGTAGATCCAAAAATATAAAGTGTATTTTGAGCATCTGTTTTTGCTCTTGCATAGTCATTTCCAAAGCCAGCAATATAACTTCCCCAAATTCTTGTTGGTACAGGATCAATAATGATTGTTTTATTAGAAGTGTTGACTGGAGAATTAAAACCAAAAGTTTGATTTTCTAGATCTTTAAATGAAACATTAATATTTTCTCTACTATTTCCTTCAATCCAACTTTGTGGAATATTTTCCTGCATTATACCAAAGCGCAAATCCATTTCTAATTTACTATCCTGAATCTTTGTTTCAGCACCATTAAATTTCATTCTAATATCCGATACTTTTCCTCCTGGATTAATAATGAAATTATATTCAATAGGTTTTAAAGTGTCTTTAGGCTTAAAGAATATCAAATCTATGTTTTTATAAATATTTTTATAAGTAACTTTTTGATATTTGTGGATGTTGGTTATACCTTTAGAATTGTGGTTTATATTGTAATAATTATCATAGTCTTTAGATTTATTTTCGGCTATAATTTTGGCGTTTGGATTTGAATTGACAAGCTCTATATCGATTCTATGATAAATATTTTCATAAGTAAATTCATTAAAATTAAAACCTGGCTTTTGTGGAAGATCGTTTTTTTCTGCTTTACGATAATTAGGATTCAGTGTCTTTTTAACTTCATATACGTCATAAGAAAACCCTCCCTTCCGCAACTGAATATTCAATCCATTAGAGTGAAATAAATATTTTACATCGTTATTAGGTTTTCCATTTTGATCAACGATTTGACCTTTATTTTCATAGAAATAATATTCACTATTCTTTTGAAAATTCTTCTGCCCAAACGAAAAAGCACAGCTAATTATTGAAAAAAGGAATAAAATTTTTTTCATCGTTATTAATTTTCCGCAAATATAATCAAACAATGCTTCTGCGGGAATTAATAAATCATGAATACGTGATTCGTTGACCAAAATATGATGCAAATCATATTAATTATATTGTTTAACAATTTTGTCAAAACAAATGATTGATATATATTTGCACAAAATTGTTTAACAAAAATGTCAAAACAAGAGAAAAAAGATCAAACCCAAGAGTTAATCAAGCAAACCGCAAAGAATTTATTTTTTGTACAAGGTAAGTTTGATGCCACAACACAGGAAATAGCAGATGCCGCAGGTGTCAATAGAACACTTATTAATTACTATTTCAGATCCAGAGATAATCTTATTCAGATTATTTTTGATGACGCACAGAAAGTAGAAAAAGAAAAGTCTGAGATTATTATGACATCTGACCTTCCTTTTAAAGAAAAAATATCCCAGTTTATTGAAGGAAGTCTTTCTACAAGTCTTCAGTATCCTTATTTGGAAACCTATATCGTTTCACAGATCAATAAAGGAAACTGTCGTAAAAAAGATATTGAAACTGAGGATTTAGAAAAACTGTACAAAGACATCGAAGCAGAGATGGAATTAGGTAACATCGAGAAGATGAAACCGGTACATTTTATCTTAAACATGATTGCGTTACTTATTTTTCCCAGTGCCATCCGACCTCTTTTTATGGAAAACATGAATGTTACAGATAAAGAGTTTGACGAACTGATTTCGGAAAGAAAAGAGATCATTCTTAATATGCTTTTTAAGAAATAATTAAAAACTGTTAAAGTAATTTAAGAAATGAATCGTTCTTTAGGAATAACGATTAAAAAAAAAATAAAAAAATAAACGAAGTATAAAATTATGAACAGAAAACGTATAACTGCTAAAAAGCTCAAAATTGGTGTAGCTGCAGCATTTATGATGTTGGCCTCTTCATCAGCTTATGCGCAACAGCAGATCTCTCTGCAGGAAGCCATTAAACAGGCGTTGCAAAATAAAGCTGAAGCTAAAAAAGCGGCTTTGCAGATTAAAAAAGCAGAGTACAAGATCAGTGAAGCCAGATCTGGAGCTTTACCACAAATTGGAGCTACTGCAGGGGTAACTTACAATCCGGTAATTCAAGAATCATTGTTAGAGTTTGGAGGCGAAAGAATTCGTGCACAATTGGGACAGGCTTGGCAGTCTCAGGCGGTAGTTACTCTTAATCAGACTATTTTTGATCAAAGAGTTTTTACAGGTCTTAAAGCAGCAAAATCTACCAGAGAATTTTATGTTTTAAATGCTCAGTTAACCAACGAACAGATTATTGAAAACGTAGCAACAGCTTATTATCAGGTTTTTGTACAGGAAGAAAACCTTAAAACCTTAAATGTAAGTTACACCAATACTGAAAAAGTAAGAAATGTAATTAAAAGTTTGGTAGATAATGGTTTGGCGAAAGGGATTGATTTAGATCGTACTAATGTACAATTAACTAATATCAGTTCAAGCAGACAACAGTTGATTAATGCAGTAGGACTTACCAAAAACTCATTGAAGTTCTACATGGGAATTCCTATCGATACCGATATAGAGCTGGAGCAAAAAACGATTGAGCCTCAACCTCAGCTTTTGGCAGATGCAGTAAATCTTGATGGTCGTTCTGAGCTTAAAGTACTGCAAAAAAACAGAGAGCTTTTGGTGTACAACAAAAAAGCAACTGAAGCCTATCTTTATCCTACTGTTGGTTTGCAGGCGAACTATGGTTGGGCAGGAATGGGTAAGAAATTCCCTTTAACAAACGGATTGAATAACGGAGTTCTTTGGAGCGATTATTCTGCGATTGGTTTAAATGTAAACATTCCGATTTTTACGGGTGGTTCTACAAAATCAAAAATTCAGCAGGCTGAAATTGATATCTTAGATCTTGATCAGGATATTCAGAATACTCAGCTTCAGTTAAGTCTTGAATATAAAAATGCAGTAACCAATATTGAAAATTCATTAATCAATATTGAAAGCATGAAAAGCAATGTAACGCTTGCCGAAAAAGTACAAAAAGATACGCAATCAAATTATCAGTACGGTTTAGCAACGCTTACGGAAGTTTTAGATTCTGAAAATGCTCTTACAAATGCCAAACAGAATTACACAACGGCATTATTAGACTACAAACAGGCTGAAATTAAATTAATAAAAGCTAAAGGCGAGCTTAATACTTTACAAAACCCATAAAAACATGAAATCGCTATGAATTGTAGTACAAAAAAATTACTAAAGATTTGGCGATTGCATTTGACTTTTAATTAATAAATAACTTCAAATGAAAAAAACTTTAATATATATCATCGTAGCAGCTGTACTTGTTGGTTTAGCAGCTTGGAAAATTGCAGATAACAAAAAGAAGCAGGACACCGAAGTAAAAGAAGTGGCAAAACAGGTTGATAAAATCAACGTGAACGTGATCACTGTTTCAAGAGAAAATATTGATACCGACTATGCGGCAAACGGAACTTTTATTCCTAAGCAGGAACTACAACAGTCATCTGAGATTTCAGGACGTATTGTAAGTGTTTTGGTAAAAGAAGGTTCTAAAGTAGGAGCGGGGCAGGTTTTGGCAACTATCAAAAGAGATGCAATCGAAGTTGATGTTACTCAGGCTCAAAACAATTTACAGAATGCGATTATCGATAACCAACGTTACGAAAATGCATATAAAACTGGTGGTGTTACAAAGCAACAATTGGACAACTCAAGATTGCAGTTGAAAAACATGCAGGCTGCTGTAAGAGCTCAGGGAGTGAAAATCAATGATACAAGTATCAGAGCAGGAATCAGCGGTACTATCAATAAGAAAATGGTGGAGCCGGGAACTGTAGTTTCTCCAGGAACTGCTTTATTCGAAATTGTAAATATCAATTCATTGAAACTTTCAGTTTTGGTTGACGAAAGCCAAATCGGAAGAATTCAGCTGGGTCAGGAAGTTCCAATTAATGTAAATGTTTTACCAAACGATTCTTTTAGCGGAAGAATTACATTTATCGCTCCTAAAAGTGATGTTTCTCTAAATTTCCCTGTTGAAATTGAAGTTCAAAACAGAGGAAATTTAAAAGCGGGTATGTATGCAACTGCAACTTTCAAAACCAACCATGGTGCTGAAACTCAAAATATGTTGACGGTTCCTGCAGAAGCTTTCGTAAACGGTGTAAGTTCAGGACAATTATTTATTGTCAACAATGGAACTGCTAAATTAATTAAAGTTCAAACAGGAAAAGTGTATGGTGATAAAGTTCAGATCATCAGTGGATTGAATGGTGGTGAACAAGTAATTACCAGTGGGCAAATTAACCTAGATAACGGTTCAAAAATCAATATCGTAAAGTAACAGCAGATGAAGTTAGCAGAAATATCCATTAAAAGGCCGTCCCTCGTTATCGTATTATTTACGATCCTTACGTTGGGAGGTTTATTAAGCTACTCCATGATGGGGTACGAGTTGATTCCGAAGTTTGAAACCAATATGGTAACGATTTCTACAGTGTATCCGGGAGCTTCACCTTCAGAGGTAGAAACTTCGGTAACCCGAAAGATTGAAGATGCTGTAGGTTCTTTGGAAAACGTAAAAAAAGTAGAATCTTCATCTTACGAAAGTTTATCAGTAATCATGGTTCAGTTGAACACAGGTGCCGATGTAAACTATGCTTTGAATGACGCACAGAGAAAGGTAAATGCAATTTTGGCGGACCTTCCGGATGATGCAGATCCGCCATCTCTTCAAAAATTCTCTTTAGATGATTTACCAATCATGACTTTGAGTATTACCAGTAACAAACTGAATAATAAAGAGCTTTATGACCTTTTAGATAAGAAAATCGAGCCTATTTTTTCAAGAGTAAATGGTGTAG
Source organism: Chryseobacterium sp. BGARF1 (assembly GCF_001677955.1). Taxonomy (GTDB): domain Bacteria; phylum Bacteroidota; class Bacteroidia; order Flavobacteriales; family Weeksellaceae; genus Chryseobacterium. Next base: position 68,345 of record NZ_LELA01000108.1, on the reverse strand, counting down.
CTCAGGTTGACCTTGTTGGTGGACAGGAGAGAGAAATTCAGGTAAATTTAGATGAAAAGAAACTGCAGGGTTATGGTCTTTCTATCGGAGACGTGCAGCAGGCAATTCTTTCATCTAACTTAGATTTCCCTACAGGAGCTTTAAAAACGAGAACTTCAAGATCTACGATCAGACTTTCTGGAAAGTATAGAGATGTGAATGAAATGAATAACCTTGTTGTTTCTAATAAAGATGGAGCACAGGTGCGTCTTTCAGATATCGCTACTGTTTTTGATAGCCAAAAAGATGTAGAAAAAGTGGCAAGATTTAATCAGAATTCTACCATTTTAATGCAGGTTAAAAAACAATCTGATGCCAATGCAGTAGCAGTTTCAGAATTAGTTCAGAAAACCATTGCTCAGGTTCAGGATGATTACAAAACACAGGCTGTAAAAGTAACTATTGTAGATGATACAACAGACTTTACGCTTGCAGCAGCGGATCACGTAATTTTCGATTTATTCTTAGCGATTATTTTGGTTGCTATTGTAATGTTATTGTTCCTTCACAATATCAGAAATGCATTTATTGTAATGGTTTCTATTCCATTGTCTTTGATTGCTACGGTAATCGGGATGTACTTAATGGGATATACTCTAAATTTAATGAGTTTATTAGGACTTTCATTGGTGGTAGGTATTCTTGTGGATGATGCGATTGTGGTTTTAGAAAACGTTTACCGTCACATGGAGATGGGGAAAAGCAGAATTCGTGCAGCGTACGATGGTGCTTCAGAGATTGGGTTTACCGTAACGGCAATTACTTTGGTAATCGTGGTGGTATTCTTACCGATTGCGATGAGTTCTGGTTTGGTATCTGATATCTTAACTCAGTTCTGTATAACGGTCGTTATTGCAACATTGTTTTCATTATTAGCTTCATTTACTATTATTCCTTGGTTATCTTCAAGATATGGTAAGTTGGTACATTTAACAGGGAAAAATCCTTTCGAGAAATTTATCCTTTGGTTTGAAAAGCAATTGGAGAAATTTACACACTGGATTACAGGAATTTTGGAGTGGGCTTTAAAGTCAACTTTAAGAAGAATAGTGACTGTTTTTGCAACTTTTATTATTTTGATTTCATCATTTATGTTGGTGGCATTCGGATTTATCGGAGGTGAATTCTTCCCTAAAATGGATAGAGGGCAGTTCCTTGTTCAGATGGAATTACCAAAAGATGCTTCTGTAGAAAAAACCAATCAAATAACTCTTGAGGTTGAAAAATATCTTAGAGCAGATAAAGATGTGGTAGACATGATTACAACTGTAGGTCAGCAATCAACAGGTTTTGGAGGTGCGCAGGCTACTTTGTATCAGTCTGAGATTCAGGTAATATTGGTAGATAAAGCTGAGCGTGAAGAAAGTACTGATATTAAATCAGCTAAAATCAAAAGAGCTTTAGAAGAAAAGTTTACCGGAGTTGAGTTTAAAACAGCACCAATCGGATTAATGGGGGCAGACAATGCGCCAATTGAAATGGTGGTAACGGCTCAGGATAACGAAACGGCAAATAAAGAAGCCAACAGAATTTTAGAATTGCTTAAGAAAGTTCCTGGTTCTGTAGATGCTGAATTATCAACCGACTCGGGAAGCCCAGAAGTTCAGGTGAATATCGACAGAGATAAAATGGCTTCTTTAGGTTTAAATCTTTCAAGTGTAGGGCAAACGATGCAGACTGCATTTAATGGAAATACAGACGGGAAATTTAGAGCTGGAGAATATGAATATGACATCAATATTCGTTTTGCTGATGCCAACAGACAGTCGATTGATGATGTAAGAAACTTAATGTTTACAAATCCTCAAGGAGAGCAAATCAGATTAAGCCAATTTGCAGATGTGAAAATGGGTTCAGGACCAAGTTTGCTTGAACGTAGAGATAAAGCGCCTTCTGTAAAGGTAAAATCTAAAGTTGTAGGTCGTCCTGTAGGAGATGTTGCCAACGAATGGGCAGCTAAGTTTATGGATAACGAAAAAACAAAACCTGCAGGTGTTTCTTATATCTGGAGCGGTGATATGGAAAACCAGACTGAAGGTTTCGGTACTCTAGGAATTGCATTATTAGCGGCTATTGTATTGGTATATCTGGTAATGGTTTCATTGTACGACTCGTTTGTGTATCCGTTTGTGGTATTGTTCTCAATTCCTTTGGCATTGATTGGGGTAATGGTTATTTTGGCCATCACCGGAAATTCAATTAACATCTTTACGATGTTAGGGATGATTATGTTGATTGGTTTGGTAGCGAAAAACGCGATTATGATTGTCGATTTCGCCAATATGAGAAAAGCAGCCGGAGCAAGTACGCATGATGCTTTGATTCAGGCTAACCACGCACGTCTTCGTCCGATCTTGATGACTACGATTGCGATGATCTTCGGTATGATCCCGATTGCGATTGCAAAAGGAGCAGGAGCGGAGATGAACAACGGATTGGCATGGGTAATCATCGGTGGTTTGACATCATCATTATTCCTTACTTTGATCATTGTACCGGTAGTATATTCACTATTCGACTCAATGTTAAGAAGAATGGGTAAACATGAGAAACCAGACTATGAAGCTGAAATGAAAGCTGATTACGAACATAGAGAACTAAGTGAAGACGGGTTTACCGCAAAACACGTAGATTAATATAACAACCTTTAATTAACCTAAAAGTGCATCAATGTATTGATGCACTTTTTTTATGGCTTTAATGTATACCTCCTAAAATTGGTTTATATATCAAGAAAATAAGTTACAGAAGCGTATGTAATGTGATTATATAAGGTCTTTTAAACTTGGTGTTAAAAGGTGATTTATTTATCGAAAAGCGCAGGTGTATTATCGAATTTAAGGCAGAAGTACTGTTTTTATCATATCTTTGTTCATCCGAAAATACTTGGTTTCCAATCTCACAAACTTCTAGAAAGAAGAGAACATTATATCCTGGTTTTAAAAAAAAACAGAAAAAAATTATGTACAGAAAATTATCCTTATTACTATTTTTTATTTTTATTTACAATTCTACATTCTCCCAGGAAAAATACGAAGACAGTATAAAAAAGGTTATTGAAAAAGACTTTGTAAACCTTAAGGCAATAGATTTCAAAAATTTAGTTCCTTTTGAAACTGAAAAAGGGATGGGGTATTTAAACTCAAAAAACAATAAAATAGTTGTACTGCCAAATTATTACAAATTAGATTTTGCCAAACCAAATTTAAGAGGAAATTATAACGATATTGCTTATTTTGAGATAAACAATAAGACAAAAAAAATGGAAGTATTTCTGCAAAATTGGCAAATTTTTGAAGACTCTTCGACAAAAAATCCTATTAAAAAAAGTTACTCAAAAGGGTTTTATGTGGTTAATAATTCCATTTTTTCTTTTTCAGACAGTTATACCTACTGTCCTTATTTATTCAAATATAAAAATGAAGATTTTGCTATCGCTATTAAGGATAATAAATATGCAGTAATAAAACCAAATGGCGAAACTTTAAAAAATCTAGATTTTGAGTATTCGCATTTAGACCTTATAAATATAGGAAATGACAATATTTGGTTCAAGTACAAAACTGTAGGGGAAGAGCAGGGGTTTATAAATATGGATGGAGAAAAAAGCCTCATCAATCATGTAATCAGCAACAGCAGAAGTCAAACAGAAGGTTATTTCTCATTTATTGATACAGAACATTCTACAAAAATAAAATATTATGGATATTCTATCGAATCAAATGATGAATTGTATGGAGTATTAGATTTGTTAAAAATGAATTGGGTAATTAAACCTCAAAAAGTCTTTAAAATCGATGAAATTAACTACGCAACGGATAAGGATTTGGGCGAGAAATATGATTTAGAAGATAGAAAAAAAATAAAATTTTATTTTTTAGTTCGTGACGAGAAAAAAGAAATACCATATTACATTGATGACAAGTTACAAAAATATGTACCTAAAAAATAAAACGAGATATAATCGCCGTTTGGTAATAGTGAATAACACTACTGAATAGGTTTGCTGTGCGAAGCTTTTGCGCTCACATCATTATTTAATAATAAAATTAGAATTCTTTAGAATCAATGAATCTCCGTAAAACAAAGTAATCAGACCAATAGAAAGGCATGGCAATAAACCGCTCACAAAAGCTGTTGGAAATCCTACTGTAATAATAGCTAAGATAATATAAACCAAAAAGCCGCTTCCGAATTTCAAAAGCCTTTGCGTTCTGCTTATTTTTAAGGTGAAAAACACAATGCAAATGGGTATTAAAAAACTTAACAATAGCCCCGCAAATCTGGAATTTAAATTAGCCTCAGAATCCAAGGTCATCCATCCGATAATGGTCATTAATGTAAGGTTTGTAATCACTAAAGAAAAATACCTAAATCCTATTTCGATAAAATTTGATGATTTTACACTTACTTCTGCTTTTGGAACAGCGATTTCCAACGTATCGCAGATCAACTTCAATGTACTTTCTCTTGGTACGTTTTCGTTATTTTCAATTCGTTGAATGGTTCTTAAATTAACTTTTGAAAAATCAGCAAGTTGTTCCTGCGTTAAATCTTTCTTCTTTCTTGAAGACGTGATAATTTCGCCAATTGAGTCCATTTATTTTTTTTTCAAAATTAGTTTTTTACAGCATGATAATCGTTAAAAAATGCACGACAAATCTGCGACATTTGCTTTGCCGTACGCGTTTAATCAAATTTTGAATAGTATTCTTAATAAAAAAGACTTCCGGAATCAACCGAAAGTCTTCATTTATTTTAAAATAACAGATATTAATCTACCATTACTTCACCAGATTTTCTAAAGGTATAATTCCCATAGATATGTCTTCTTGCGAAACGGCTTGGTGAATCTGCATTCACCATTTTGATATACGTATTTCTTGGAACACCAATATATTCAAACATTTTACCATTCAAGTGCTGAACTTTTAGAATAGATTTCTCCAAATAAAAATCAGTAATGATCGAAGTAGTGATCGTTTCTGTGTATTCTTCTTTGTATTTTTCCTGCGTTTCAGGGTTGATGCTTACCAAAAAATGATAGGCCTCAATCACAGATTTGCTTTTTTCTTCTGCAGCCAGTTTTCCTTCTTCATCATTCACAAATTTATCAGGATGCGTATCTTTCATCACATTTCTGTAAATTGTTTTCAAATCTTTCAAAGTAGCGGTATTGTCTACCTCAAGAAGTTTTCTGTAATCACCTATTTTTTTCATAACGTACAATCCTTATTTCGGGGTGCAAAATTAAGAATTTAAATTGAGAAAACCGTAAGTTTTTGATTATTAATTTATTTGAGATTAAAAAGATATGTTTAAATTAAGATTTGAGAAAGTTTAATAATACTAAATTAAACTTTTATTAGTTTTTCATTAACAACTTTAATAATTTTTCCGGTAGCAATTAATTGTAAATTTTCATATAGCTTGAAACCCATTCCTACTTTTATTTTTCCATGAAAATATGTTTGAGATAGGATATCTATTTCTGCATTCACTATATCTCCAGGGAAAGCATAATTTGTCCCAATATAAATTTGACGAGCAGAAGTTTTGTAATCATCAAAGTTGAAAACCAATTGACATCTATAATCACTTTTTACATAATTTTTTCTCCCTCCTTCACTTTCTTTTTTTAAATGAATTTTAGCTATAAAATCACATTTTGAATTGTCAGTTTCTAATTTATTCTCATGAAAATATTCATAAGCATAACCTTCTAAATCTCCACCTTCAGAAATTAGATTGTCTTCTTCATCATAAATTTTAAGGGATTCTTGTGAATCTCCAATACTTGCCGAACCATCCAAACCAAGCAAAATTGTATAAAAGGTATCATCTAAAAGATAAGAAATGATTTTTTTAAATTTTTCAGTTTCGATCTCATTTAAATTTAATTCTTCAATTTTATTTGAAACAAGACTTCTATATTCTGTTTGATTATCAAAACTTGATTTGAGAATATTTTGTTTTTCTAAATAGAAATTTTTTACGAATTCTTCAGAAGTCATAGCATTTTTTTCAAATATATATTTTTTAACAAGACCCCATCAGTCACAAAACCTCTCTCTTCAATTCCTCAATTTTCTCCTCAATAAACCCCGCTTTATCCTTTTTCACCTCATTCAAAATCATCTTTTGGATTTCAGGGATTTCAGAATATTTTTCTGCCCAAAGATTAATTTCTATCAATAGCGGTAGTAGATCAATGCCTTTTTCGGTAAGTTTATATAAAACTTTAGCTTTACTATCAGGATGATCTTGTTTGCTGATGATGCCATTTTCTTCAAGCATCAAAAGACGTGAAGCTAAAATATTTGTCGCTATTTTTTCGTCAGATTTTAGAAATTCTCCGTAAGTACACTGTTTTGCAAACATTAAATCTCTCACAATCAACAACGACCATTTGTCACCCCATACGTCTAATGAGCTGCTGATAGGGCAATCTGATCTCTTTTTTGAATTGGACATAAAATTATTTTTAAATAATTAAATAAAATTACTTGCATTTTGAAAGTGATTTGTAGATTTGTACTTGCAAAACGCAAGCAAATTTACCGAATTAAATTTAAAATACAATGGAAAACATTCTTTTTGATGCTTACAAGAGCAAAAACTTAGATTTTAAAAACCGTATTGTAATGGCTCCCATGACCAGAAGCCGTTCAGATAATCGGGAGAATAAAGCAACCGAACTAACTGCAAAGTATTATCAACAAAGAGCTACTGCAGGTTTAATTATTACAGAAGGTACTTTCATCAGTCCCGAAGCGGTCGGTGTAATCAATGTTCCCGCAATCTATAGCCCAGAACAAATCGAAGGTTGGAAACTCACCACAGAAGCAGTTCACAAAGAAGGCGGAAAGATTTTCGCACAGCTTTGGCATACAGGCGCTTATTCTCATCCGAATTTGCATAATGGTAAAAAACCTATGGCTCCGTCAAACGTCAATCCTCAACAACAGGTTTTTACAGCTCAAGGTTTTCAGACAAGTGAAGAGCCTCAGCCAATGACTACAGAAGATATCAAACAAACCGTAAATGATTTCAAACAGGCGGCTCTTAATGCTTTCGAGGCTGGCTTTGATGGAGTAGAGCTTCATGGTGCAAACGGTTATTTGCTTCAACATTTTTTTGAAAAAATTCCAATCTCCGCAACGACGAATATGGTGGTTCAGTAGAAAACAGAGCAAGAATTCTTTTCGAAATTCTGGATGCCATCAAAGAAATCGCAGATTTACAAAAAGTGGCACTTCGTTTAAATCCTTCGCTCAACGGCATTATGGGGATTTTAGTCGACGATGAAACCATTGAACTTTACAATTACATCGTCACTCGTCTCAACGAGTACGATTTGGCATATTTGCATTTAATAGAGCCTTTTACAGATGTTTCAGATAATTCTTATGCCATCCAGGAAGTCGCAAAACATTTTCGAAAAATCTACAACGGAACCATCATTATCAACCGTGGTTTCAACAAAAAAACTGCCACAAAAGTATTACAAGATGGCTATGCAGATTTGGTTTCTTTCGGCACTCCTTTTATTGCCAATCCCGATTTGGTAGAGCGTTTCAAGAGCGATGCACCACTCAATCAACCCGATCAGGCAACTTTTTATACGCCTGGAGAAAAGGGCTATACCGATTATCCGACTCTTAACAACTAAAATAACTTGGGCGAACGAACGGGCTTTCCGCTATATCTTTTGTTTCACAAAAGGATGTCGCTGCAATCCCTGTCGCAAATTCGACCTTAACAACAATACACAACATTTAAACAAAACAAAAAAATGAAAACAACAGGTAATACAATATTCATCAGCGGCGGAAGTGCTGGAATTGGTTTAGCCATCGCAAAAAAACTCAATGCAGAAGGCAATAAAATCATCATCAACGGAAGAAATGAAGAACGTCTTCAGAATGCATTGCAGCAACTGAATAACGCTATAGCTATTCAAGGTGACCTTTCTGTAGAAGCTGACAGAGTACGCATTGCAGAAGATTTAAAAAACAATCATCCGGAAGTTAACATCATCATCAACAATGCAGGAGCAGCATTTGCCTATTTACTAAACGAAACTCAAAACGCACATGAAAAAGCAGCGATTGAAATGAACACCAATTATTTCAGCGTCATTCATTTCACAGAACTTTTGCTTCCTCATTTAATCCAAAAAACGGAAGCAGCGGTAATCAATATTTCATCAATTGCAGTTTTTGGAAGCCACAAAATGTTGCCGACTTATGGTGCAACAAAAGCAGCGTTACATAGCTACACACTTGCTTTGAGACAAACTTACGAAGAGCAACAGAATGTTCAGATTTATGAAGTCTATCCACCATTGGTAAACACAGATTTCTCAGCAGAAATAGGTGGAGCCAACGGAATTCCTCCTTCTGAAGTTGCTGACGAATTGTTTTTAGCACTCAAAAAAAATCAGTTTGATGTTCCGGTAGGAGATTCTAAACAGTTTTTTGCAAAAGATTTAGTTTAATTCGGGATAAGAAAAGTTCTCAAATAAAATTTAACCACAAAAGGCACAAAGAAAAGTCTGGAAAACACTTAAGAGCAAAAAAGCCACTGTTTATAACATTTTCCTTTTTTGAACTTTAATGAGCCAAACTATTTTTCTATGACTTTTGTGGTTGAAATAATGCGATAAAAATGTACCAACAGAGAATTTTAACTTTTAAAATATTGTAACATGGAATTAAAAGGAAAAACAATTCTGATAACAGGCGGAGCTTCCGGAATTGGATTGGAAGCTGCTAAACAGTTTTTAGAGATTGGAGCCAAAGTTATTATTACAGGTAGAAATCAAGTTAAACTTGATACAGCAAAAAAACAATTTCCAGCTCTTATTACTGTAAAAAGCGATGTTTCTGTAGCTGAAGATGCAGCGTTGCTTTTTAATAAAGTCTTAGAAATAGGTGGAATTGATATTCTATACAATAATGCAGGAGTTGGTGTTCCGGCAATTAACTTAGGGGTTCCAAACGAAAAACATTTTGAAAATGCGGTTTACGAAATGGAAGTCAATTATCTCGGCGTAATTCGATTAAATAATCTTTTTCTCGAAATGCTTACTTCAAGAAAAGAAGGTGCAATTATCAATACAACCTCAATTCTAAGCTACGTTCCGTCACTTCTGGAAGCAACATATTCTGCTTCTAAAACGGCATTGGCATTTTACACAAAATCGCTCCGAGAACATCTGCGGATTATCAATAGTAAAGTAAAAATATTTGAGCTGCTTCCTCCAGTCGTTGATACTGAAATGACAGTTTCCAGAACAGACAAAAAAATGACAACGGAAGAGTTGGTAAAAGGTTTGATTTTCGGCTTAAAGAATGATAATTATATAATTCGAGTGGGAGATACAAAATTGGTATACTTTCTCAACAGGTTTTTCCCTAAATTAACATTTGGATTGGTAAATCCTAAGAAATCAGAGCAGTATCTTAAATAAAAATTGAAATTATGAAAGCATTTAGCATCAGTCGTTACAAGAAAAACAGTGAGCTCAAGCTTGCAGATATGCCCGAACCGATTGTGAGAGAAGATGAGGTTTTAGTCGAAATTTATGCGGCGAGTGTTAATCTTTTAGATTCAAAAATAAAAAGCGGAGAATTTAAACTGATTTTACCTTACAAAATGCCACTTATTTTAGGTCACGATGTTGCCGGAGTGATTATAAAAGTAGGTTCCAGAGTTAAGAACTTCAAAGTTGGAGACGAGATTTATGCAAGACCATCAGATTTTCATATAGGAACTTTTGCCGAATTTATTTCTATCAATGAAAAAGATGTTGCCTTAAAACCTAACAATTTGACGATGGAAGAAGCGGCCTCAATTCCTTTGGTTGGTTTAACGGCTTGGCAGGCGTTAGTCGAAAAATCGAAGGTTCAAAAAGGCCAGAAAGTTTTTATTCAGGCAGGCTCCGGTGGAGTGGGAACTTTTGCAATTCAGTTGGCAAAACATCTCGGTGCAACGGTAGCAACAACTGCCAGTGAAAAAAGTTTTGATTTTTTGAAAAATCTCGGTGCAGATGTACTGATTGATTATAAAAAACAAAATTTTGAAGATGTATTAATCGATTATGATGTGGTATTAAACAGTCAAGATTCTAAAACACTTGAAAAATCTTTTGAAATAGTAAAGTCTCAGGGTAAAATTATCTCGATTTCCGGACCGCCGACTCCAGTTTTTGCAGAAGAATTTAATCTGCCATGGTATGTCAAATTTGTTACTAAATTATTGAGTAGTAAAGTCAGAAAAATAGCTAAAAAACAAAATGTTAATTATTCATTTCTTTTCATGAAAGCCAATGGAAAGCAATTAGCAGAAATTACAAAAGTGATAGAATCCGGAAAAATAAAACCTGTAATTGATAAAGTTTTTCCTTTCCAAAATACAAATGAAGCGGTAAAATATGTAGAAAGTGGTCGTGCGAAAGGAAAAGTAGTTATCAAAATGAAATAATTTTAAAAAAGCAGGAGCATTACAACTCCTGCCTAAATAATTTATTGAACTAAATTTCTTTCATTTTCAAAAGTTTCAGCCGCTTCTTTTGAAGCTTCCACCATCGCAATCAATGCTTTTTCCGTTTCATCCCAATGACGGGTTTTTAAACCACAATCAGGATTTACCCAAAGTTGCTGTGCAGGAATTACGGCTTGTGCTTTTTTCAGCAATTCCACCATTTCCTCTTTGGATGGAACTCTCGGTGAGTGAATATCATAAACTCCTGGACCAATCTCGTTTGGATATTTGAAATCTGCAAAAGCATTCAACAATTCCATCTGGCTTCTAGAGCATTCTATAGTAATTACGTCAGCATCCATATCGGCGATATTTTGGATGATGTCATTAAATTCAGAGTAACACATGTGCGTATGAATTTGTGTCGCATCTTCCACACCGCTTGCCGAAATTCTAAAAGCTTCAACAGCCCATTTTAGATAATTTTGCCAGTCGGATTTTCTCAACGGAAGACCTTCACGAATTGCCGGTTCATCAATCTGGATAATTCTGATTCCCGCTTTTTCCAAATCATTGACCTCATCACGAATCGCCAAAGCAATTTGTTTGCAAGTCGTCGAACGAGGTTGGTCGTCACGAACGAAAGACCATTGAAGAATTGTCACAGGACCCGTCAACATTCCTTTTACCCATTTTTGAGTTAAAGATTGTGCATATTCCGACCAATAAACCGTCATCGGATTTGGTCTGTGAACATCTCCAAAAATCACAGGCGGCTTCACGCAACGGCTTCCGTAACTTTGAACCCATCCATTTTGAGTGAATGCAAATCCGGCCAATTGTTCCCCAAAATATTCTACCATATCGTTTCGCTCAAATTCTCCGTGAACCAAAACATCGATTCCGATTTCTTCCTGCCAGCGAATCGTTCTTTCGGTTTCCTGTTTCAATAAAGTGTCGTATTGTTCGGCATTTAATTCTCCTTTTTTGAATTTTGAACGCCAGTTTCTCACTTCTTTCGTTTGCGGAAATGAACCAATTGTTGTCGTCGGAAATAAAGGTAGATTCAACACTTTTTGCTGAGTTTCTTTCCTGACATTGAACGGCGAATTTCTTTGCGCATCTTCTTCAGTCGTTATATCAACACGATTTTTTATATCCTGATTATGAATTAATATTGAGGTTTTACGGTTTTCAATTGCCTTTTTGTTTTCAGCTAATTCCTGTAAAGTATTATAATCCGGATTTTCTGAAGCTAATTTTTTTAAATTAACAATCTCAACAACTTTTTGTTTTGCAAAAGCCATCCATTGTTTGATTTCCGGAGATAAAATATCTGCATTTTTCTCAGAATCAAGGTCGAAAGGAGAGTGGAGTAATGAACAAGACGGAGCGATGAAAACTCTTTCAGAACCAATTTTTTCGATTGCTTTTTTTATGAATTTTAAAGACTGACTGAAATCATTTTTCCAGATATTTCTTCCGTCGACAATTCCTAAAGATAAACTTAAAGTTTCCGGAATTGTATTTAAAACTTCATCCAATTGTTCAGGACAACGAACCAAATCAACATGCAAAACATCGATCGGAAGGGAAGTTGCCAAAGAAATATTGTCTTTTAATCCTTCAAAATAAGTAGCCACAATAAATTTAAGTTTCGGGAATTGTTTTCTGATTTCCGCATAAATAAACTGATAAGTTTCTTTCTCTTTTTCAGTTAAATCTAAAGCTAAAAACGGCTCATCAAACTGAATATATTCCGCACCATGATTTTCTAGTTCTTTTAAAATTTGAATATAAACTGGAAGCAAGTTTTTAGCTAAATCTAATTTATCAAAACCTTCTTCTTTCCCTTTTCCTAATAATAAATAAGTCAATAAACCGATGATTACAGGTTTTGCATTGATTCCTGATTGTTTTGCGCTGATGAATTCCTGAATGATTTTATTGGAAAATAACTTAAACTCCTGATTTTTCTGAAATTCAGGAACGATGTAGTGATAATTGGTATCAAACCATTTCGTCATTTCCATTGCGGTAATATCCAATCCATCTTTCTGAAAACCTCTTGCCATCGCAAAATAAAGATCGGTTTCAGATTTTCTTAAGGCAATTTCCTGATAACGTTCCGGAATGGCTCCGACCGTCAAAGTCATATCCAAAACCTGATCATAATATGAAAAATCATTGCATGGAATAAGGTCAATTCCTGCTTCCTGCTGCAGTTTCCAGTTGTTTTGAGTGATGGTTTTTCCGACTTCTAATAATTCGTCTAAAACAGTTTTGCCTGACCAATATTGCTCGCAGGCTTTTTTGAGTTCTCTGTTGCTACCAATACGCGGATAGCCAAGAATGTGCGTTTGCATTTTCTTTTAAACTTTTTAATTAAACAATAGTTGTAAAGTTCTTTTTGAATGCTTCGCAATGCTGTCTTAGAAAGAAATTTTAAGGAATAGAGTAGATACAATAATGACGTAATTTATTCCTTTAATAAAAAGAATTGGCTTAAACTTTTTTATTTTTTGACGCAAAGTTTTAATTCAATATTCTTTATATATTAAGAAAGCAAAGAGTTAATCAATAAATTGATTTTATGAAGCTAACGTTAACAATAAGCTTCATCAGCGATTCATCGCTATTCTTTGTTCCTTAAAAATAAGAAGTCATCATAAAAAATCTTTGCGTTTAAAAAAACAATATTAATTTGAAATTTTAAACCAAAATATATTCAAAAGTATCATCTACTGATCCAAAAACTCCAATTCGCGAGAGCATTGACCATTCGGAATAGGCAGGTCTCCTGACTTGTAACGGTTTTTGTCATCCTTCCCGTTTTCACAGTGGATATTCTCGGACAAAAACTTTTGGTGTGTTACTTACAGTTGCGCGACAGTTCGTGATTCTCACACGATTCCCTATTAATTTACTTTACGTAAAACCTTTTCCGCTTGATGAAGTATGTGAAAGAACAATTTCTTTGGTAAAGATAGTGTTAAAGTGAATTGATTGGTTTTAATTTAAAAATAAAGGATACTGTTCTTTTTATTTTAATTATAAAAGAAATTTATTCTTTAAATTTGAAATTTGTAATCTAAAAAAGAATATTATTCTGTGGAAAGACTTGATGAAAAGGATTTACAGCTATTAAGAATCCTACAAAAAAACGCAAAACTGACCGTAAAAGAGTTAGCCAAAGAAGTAAACCTTTCTGCGTCACCTGTTTTTGAACGGATGAAAAGACTGGAACAGGAAGGGTATATCAAGCATTATGCAGCCGTTTTGGAAGCTGAAAAACTTAATCGTGGATTCACCGTTTTCTGCCAAATTAAACTCAAAATTCATGACCGTTCTGTAGGAAATCAGTTTGTGGAAGATATTCTGAAGATTGATGAGGTGGCAGAATGTTATAATATTTCAGGCGATTTTGATTTCTTACTCAAAGTTCAGGTAAGAGATATGAAGCATTATCAGGATTTTGTTTTTAATAAATTGGGTTCTGTAGATTCTATCGGAAGTACACACAGTACTTTTGTGATGGCGGAAGTGAAGAATATTCATGGAGTGAGTATTTAGAAATTTTTCTGAAGCATGTTTGTCATTCCTTTAGGAATCTAAGCATGAATTCTTTCATTCTTATTTCTAGATTCTTTCAGGATGAGAAAGTGTGAGAAGGTTAATTTTTAAGGTAAAATGAGAAGTAAATTATAGATAATTACTCACCTCTATCAAATTCAAATCAGGATCTCTGAAATAAACCGATTTAATCTTTCCAGTCGCTCCAGTTCTTTCTACAATTCCTTCGATGATCTCTATATTTTTCTGTTGTAGTTCTTCTAAAACATCCTCAATATTGGTTTCTGCAATAAAGCATAAATCTGCTGAACCTGAGGTTGGATATTCAGCTTTAGGTTCAAATTCTTTTCCTTTTTGATGAAGGTTTATTTTCTGATTTCCGAAGGTCAGTGCTTTTCTGCTATCTCCAAATGTTACAACTTCAAAACCTAAAATGTTGGTGTAGAAATCTATCGTTTTATCAATGTTTGCAACGGTTAAGACAAGATGGTCAATGTTGTTTATTTTCATTTTTTAAATTTTAAAACTCCCTTTTAATAAATATATTCAGTATCATTATTTTTAATCTTAATGTCTTCATTTCCGGGTTTTAGCAAAAGAGAATCAGAATCAAACTTAAAATGAATGGCATTTTTATTTTCGTGAATTTTGAGAACATCAGTCATTGAAGTTTCCATATCAAAAGGTTCTAAGTCAATATTTCCAACGTATTTTACAGAATTGTTTTCAAGCAGAAAAACTTCGCCACCAAAAAAATATTCAAAAGCTAATTGACAGACGATGAGTATTTTGTTGTCAGACTTGTTCTTGTAAAAATGAGATTGGTACAGATATGTATCTCCGCCACCTTGTCCTTTAAAAATGATCTCATTTTTATTATTCAACACCAAAAGTCTTTGTCCGTTATCTTTTTCTGTATCGGGAGCAACTGTTTTGCCGTCTACAGGATTATAATATCCTGTAACAAATTTGGTCTGATCGTAAGAATAAGAGCTTATCACCTCAAATCCTTTTATCTTCACATTAGAAATACTGTCTGGTTTGAATTCTAAGTAATCAATTTCTGGATCTGAAATTTTCACATCAATATTTACATTTTCTGGTTTAGAACTTTGAATTGATGATGCTTTCTCGGATTCTTTAGTGCAACGAACTAAAGTTAATGAACATAATAAAATTGCGAAATATGTTTTCATTCTTATTTGATCAATTTTTGTGTTTTTTCAATTTTAAAAGCCGAAAAAATAATTAAAACGGTGTTGATAAGCACTAAATAAAATCCAACTTTAAGCTGATTAAAATCTTCAAGAATGTCAGAACTATAAAAGAGAATCATTGAGGTTATCAAAAATAATATATTCAAAATTCCTAAAATCTTAATAAGTTGGATTCGTTTAAAAAAGGAAAAAACAAGCATGCAAATTGTTGAAATAAAAATAAACAAAAGACTTAACAAGGCATAAAATGATTGATCATAAAATACCGAAGAATCTGATTTTGTATCCTTATTTACAAAACCTAGATCTAGTAATCCATAAAAGCTATAAGTGAATTTTTCTTTACTTTCCTCAATATTTTCTTTTCGTTCATCAAGCGTTTTTTGCAAAAGTTTTTCGTTGCTAGCTTTAGATACGTTATTTTCAGGTAAAACTTCTGAAATTACGGGATCCAATTTTTCAATAGATGAGTTTGAACAGGTGCGTAAAAAGGGAAGGCAAAACAATAGAAAGCTCAGTAAAATTAGGGTTCTTAGAGTAAAGATGTTTTTCATTGAGGTTATTTGGTTTATTCTATATCAATATAGCAAAATGATAAATTTATGTTTGAATAAATTATTTCAAATTACGATTCGTGTGATAGATGGATGCAAGTTCTTCGGTAGGGATTCTAACTGAATTTACATCATAGATATTGAAGCTTATCGACTGATGATCTTCATAAGTTTCAGCATAAAAAAGTAGTGCATATTTATTATTTCTAAAATAGATTGGTTTCGAAAAACTATAAACAATTGAGCACATCAATTGTTCTTCTTTGGTTGGAAAATATTGTATCAAACCATGACCGATGATCAGATCTTTAAAATATAAAGCTTTAGAATTTGGAAACAAATGATCGTTCCATACAAAAGTCTTTAACTTATTTAGTTCTGAAATAAGGTATTCCCGCTCAGATCTAGAAATAGATAAGTAATTCTTCTTACCATGATCTTTTTCGAACTTATTTGTTTTCGTTAAAATTTCTATAGCTTGATCAATTGATTCACCATCAATATCTTTTGTGTAATATAAACTGTCGCATTTTACATTTCCATAACTTTCTCTACTCTTCATTTCTAAAGGGATATCAAAATAATCAAACTTTTCTTGACTTGAAAATAAATTAAAACTTGAAATTAAAATGATTAAAATAAATTTTTGTTTCATTTTTTTACAATTTGTTTGATCTATTCAGTATCAATATACGTCAGTTTTGCCCCTTTAATAAATTCTTCCAAAGAAATGTCTTTTGTAGCTTTATCATTCATCAATTCAAAAAGATAGGTTGAGGTTGTGTTTAATCGAATGTCTTTTAGTGAAACTTTAAATCTCTTTGTTTTTATGTTTGAGTTAAAAAAAGTCAGTTCAGAAGTGTTGCTCAGCTTGATATTATTCACATCAAAAGAAGCTTTTGGATCTTTCTGAAGTTTCAAAAACCTTTTCTGTGTTTTATCGGTCGACTCATCCAGGAATTTCTGCATTTGATAATCGGTTAAAAGCTGCGGATAGATCAGGCCTTCTTTCAGAATTGTAGCCGTGATCTTATCGCCTTTATCATAATAAACTGTTTTATTATCAAACTGTATCAGATTATCTTTTACAAGAATTTTACCTGCAAATTTTTTATAATTTTTCTTTTTATAATCGGTTTTAAAATGCTCAACGATGGCAGCATCTTTCGTGGTCAATTTTTCATTTTTCTGGGCAAAAAAATTGGAAGAAAGCAATAGTGAAAGACCAATTGTGAATATAAATTTCATAATACTTTAGATTTTTGGATTTAAATATTTACAGAATATTTTTCAGACGAAGATGCTGTAAAAGCATAATGGTTTTGGCATCTTTTATTTCGCCATTATCAATCATAGAAAGGGTGTCATCAAACTGAAGCTGTAAAACTTCGATGTTTTCGCCTTCCTCTTCCAATCCGCCACCTTCGTTTATTTTCATATCATCAGAATATTCAGCAATAAAAAAGTGTAAAATTTCTGTTACCGAACCGGGCGACATATAAGCTTCAAATATTTTTTCTACTTTCGAAATTTTATAACCCGTTTCTTCTTCAGTTTCTCTTTTAATACAATCTTCGGGATTATCGTTGTCTAAAAGTCCGGCACAAGCTTCAATCAACATTCCGTCTGGATTTCCGTTGATATACGTTGGAAGACGGAATTGTCTAGTTAAAATTACATTTTTAGTATGTGTATTGTACAATAAAATAACGGCTCCGTTTCCTCTGTCATAAGCTTCCCGGCTTTGAGTTTCGGTGTGTCCGTTTTCTTTTTTTATATTGAAGGTTACTTTTTTTAAAGTGTACCAGTTATCAGATAAGATTTCTGTTTTCTCGATACTTACATTCGTCTCTTGCATTCTATATTGTATATCTTTTTATTTTAATGATAATTTTTATTAAAAAACTCTGTGTTCTTTGTTAAGTGAAACGCCTTTGCCTCAATTATATAATTAATTTTTTACTTGAATCGGCGAAACTTTGTTTTGCGAACTTAAAAACAGTTAGTAATTAATAAATCTTTTCGTCCTTTGCGTTTAAAAAATTAATCACGGCATTATTTTTTCAGCAAATCTTCTAAAGCCATTTTCAAATCAGGAAACTGAAATTCAAAACCAGCTTTCATTATTTTTTCTGAAGAAGCTCTAGAACCTTCCAGCAAAGCGTCTGCCAATTCACCAAATATCAATTTTAAAATAAATGATGGAACATTCGGCATCAACAAGGGCTTGTTTAAAACCTTCGCAATTAACTTTGTCAAATTTTCATTCGTTGTATGTTGTGGCGCTGAAGCATTGTAAGAGCCTTCAATTTCAGGATTTTTTAAAGCAAATTCATAGATCGAACAAATATCATCAATATGAATCCACGGCATATATTGTTTTCCACTTCCAAGTGGCGACCCAACTCCAAATTGTATCGGAGTCATCATTTTTGCCAAAGCGCCTTCATTTTTAGATAAAACAACAGCAGTTCTTATTTTTACTACTCGTTCTGCTACATTTTGTCTTTTAAATTCATCAGCAGCTTTTTCCCAAACCATAACAACTTCACTTAGAAAGTCATTTCCGGGAGCATCGTTTTCAATGAAAATTTTATCTGTAGTTTTTGTTCCGTAAAAATTAATTCCGGAAGCTGAAATAAAAGATCTTAGCTTTAAATTTTTCTTTTTAAGTGTATTTAAGATCAATTTAGCAGAATCTACACGACTAGAAATCAATTCTTTTTTTCTGTCTTCTGTCCAGCGTTTTTCAGAAATATTGGCTCCTGCAAGATGAATGATATGGCTTATGTTTTCAAATGCTCGTTCATCTATTGTATTATTTTCCAGATTCCATTCAAATTCGTTTTCGGCTTTCTTTTTTCGGGTTAAAAACCGTACAGCAAAGTCTTTTTCAATTTTTTTTGAAAGTGCTTTTGCAATGGCTCCGCTTGCACCGGTGATTAATACAATTTCTTTCATTATGCTTTTTTAGATTAATTTTTTACAATAAGAACATAATCTTCTTCCAGTATTTTATAACCTTGGTCGTACACAAACTTGTATTCCGAACCGTTTTTATACACTTTTATATTGGTGAGATAATTAAAATCAAAACCTAAGCCATCTAATTTTGACTTTGCAATTTTTGTTTTTCCTTCAATATTGATCTCACTCAGAATGCGGTAGTTTTTACGGAGCTTATTATTTACATTCCGCATCAAGTTGCTCGAATCTTTATTTTGATTATTGTTATAAGCGTTTCTACAAGAATCGTTGCAGAATTTTTTGTCGGATCTTCCAATGATTTTTTCGCCGCATTCTATACATTCCATGATGATTATTTTTTCAGTTGATGTTTGTGTCTTTTATTTAAAAGTCGCTTCCATTTTGTGCTGTTGGGATAACTTCTGTGTTTGGTCATATTATTAAAAACCAAAGCCACCACAAGTAAAATTAAGCAGCCCGAAAGAACCGGAGAAAGTACATACCAATATCCCAGTTCAGGAATTTTCCCCGTTGAGCTTACAGCAATTAACGCCGTTGCTCCACCGGGTGGATGAAGCGTTTTTGTGTATTGCATGGCAACAATTGAAAAAGCAACAGCAAGTGGTGCAGAAAGCCAGATAACATCGGGAACAATTTTAAAAACGGTAACTCCGATCAATGCTGAAATTACATGTCCACCGACAAGATTTCTCGGCTGAGCGAGCGGACTTTGAATGGCTCCGTAAATCAATACACAAGAGGCTCCGAATGAACCTATTAAAAAGATATTCTCTTGTTTGAATAGATATTGAGACTGCAGAAAAGCGATCAATCCAATTCCGAAAAACGCACCCAGAAATGACCAGAAATGTTCTTTATAATCAACAAGTGTTTCTTTATAAATGACATATTTTGAAACTCTGAGCGTTCTTTTGAAAGTTTTTTTCACAATAAATTTATTTGAGATTTAAAGGTACGAAATATCCGTTTGTAAACGGGTATGAAAATAGATTGATTGAATTTCTTTAAATATTATCTTTTGTATTTAGTGAAACCTATTTTCAGTTTTTCCTTTTAATTTCTCAGATTTATCTAATTAACCTGAGTTCAGAATAAGAAATTCAACAACATCTTCTACGCAAAGATTTTAATTTTTAAGATTATTATTTTAAGGAGCAAAGAATTGCGACAAAGTCGCTGATGAAGATTGAATAAAGCGACTGCTTAATAAAAATCAATTTATTGATTCATCTTTGCTCCTTAAAATGAGATTTGAGAAAATCAAACTTTGCGTTAAACAAACAACGAATTAAGAATTAGTAGCTATCACTTAACCCGCATTTAAGTTAATTAGACATTTTTTTAATATTTCTCATCTGCAAATTTGCGAAATCAGTGAGAAAATTATTTTCAAACAGATTTCTAATCTCAGTTGTTTCTTTTGCCTCTTTTGTAATAAAAAAGACCAAATATTTTTTAATGTCATTTAAAAACATCAATTTTGCACGATCAATGGGGTGCTGCAAATTGCGGCTGAGATGATACCCGGGAAAATTTTCCACACCTGATCTGGGTAATTCCAGCGTAGGGATTTTTTGATTTATCATCTCATCATTTAATTTATATAAGTTAATTTGATGCAGGACATTTTACAACAGACAACATGGCAAGAATGGCTTGGGGTCTTCTTTTCAGTATTTCAGGTTTTATTGGCAAGAAAAAATAATTCGAATAATTATCTTTTCGGTATTGCAGGGATTTCACTAACGCTTTACGTGATGATACAATCTAAGCTCTACGCAGAGTTTACGCTCAATCTTTACTATTTGGTAATGAGTATTTATGGATGGTTGTATTGGAAGTTTGGAAAAAGAAAATCCGAAACAACAATTTCTGAAACGACCAATAATGAAAAATTAATTACCGCAGGAATTGTGATTGGAACCTTTAGTATTTTCTATTTTTTTCTGACGAATTTTACCGATTCTGATGTTCCGATCTTGGATTCTTTGGTCAGTGCTTTTGCTTGGTCAGGAATGTGGTTGATGGCTCGAAGAAAGATTGAAAACTGGATCTTACTCAACATCAGCAACATTATTGCAATCCCTTTGTTGATTCATAAAGGCCTTTATTTGTATGCAGTTTTGACGGCTTTCTTGTTCATCGTCGCAATTTCTGGTTATTTGGAATGGAGGAAAAGTATTAGATCTAAATCGGTTATTGTTTAATTAAAATGCTTAAACGAATCGATATTTAAGTCTTTGAATCAACTTAATCTGTTAAATCAGCGAGAAATAATTAAACGCAAAGGTTTACTTAAAAAAAAACACATATTTTAAAGGAGCAAAGATGGCAACTTCGTTGCTGATGAAGCTTGAAAATATATGCTTAGAATCAATTTTATTGACTATTCTTTACCTCTTAAATAATAAACATACAGAAATAAAACTTTGCGTTGAAAAAACAAGAATTATAAAGTCCCATTTAAATTAAGGAGATTAATCTTTTTAATTATTAAGAGATAGATAAAAAGGAATGTTTACACCTAAAGAAATAAGAGAAAAAATGCATGGAGCTTCTGAAGTTCCAAAGTCGATCATTGATCAGATTCATCATGAAAGATTGCTTCAGATTTGGGTCCCGAAAAGGTATGGCGGATTGGGATCTCGTTTAAATCATGGTTTACAAGTACTTTTTGATTGGTCAAAAATTGATGGAAGTTTAGGTTGGATGCTCACTTTATGTTCGGGTGCTAATTTTTTTTCAAGAAATTTAAAACCAAATATTGCTAAAGAGCTTTTTTCCAATTCAAAAACCTGTTTTGGCGGAAGCGGGATGATTGGCGGAACAGCCGAAAAACAAACCGATGGAACTTTTCTGATCAACGGACTTTGGCATTTTGCAACAGGCACTCCCCATTTAAGTCACTTTACTTTAAATGCTACCCTGACTGAAAATGGAGATCCTTTGCTTGACGAATCGGGTTTAGAAATTATTAGGTCATTCGTGATCTCTAAAGATCACGCTGAAATTATTCCGAATTGGAAATCGATGGGAATGAAAGCAACCGGTACCTATTCTTTTAAAGTTGATAATGTAAAAGTTTCTGAGGATCATAGTTTTATTTATGATGAGTTTTTTACGGATGATGTTTTAGATAAAATTCCGTTCAGGATTTTTGCAGATCTCACTTTATTGGTCAATTACCTCGGAATGGCTTCTCATTTTTCTGAAGAAGCCATTAAAATTAGACCTCATCTTGATTTAAACTTTTTCGATAAAAAAATAGAAGATGCAATGGTAAAAGTGATTGAATTTGCCAATGAAATTGAATGTTTATTAAGCGAATCTCAATGTATAAACCAGGAAAAGCAATCAGAAATTCACGATCATTCTTCAGGTTTAGTTGAAAGTTTGTCACATCAGATTTTGCAGATCTACATTCAGTTAGGAATTAAGGCAAGTCATACCAATTCTGCGGTTTATCAGATTTTCTGTGATTATTTTACGGCGACGCAACATTCTAATTTTAGGAGGGAGTTGAATTTTAAATAATTATAAATTTATTCATATTTTTAATTAATATCATTATAAGAATTAACTTTATAAACTAACTGAAATTTGATTGTATCTTTTTTTGAATTTGGATATTTTTCCAAATATAAACGTTCTTCAAAAGTTTTCATTATTTCTAAATCCAAATCATCTCTAACTGCAAACTGAATTTCATTTTTGTTTTTACCTAATTCAAACTGAACAATAATTTTTCCTGATTTATCTGAGTTTTTAAATAATTCTTCAAAAATTTTATTTGTTTTATCAACAATTAGACTTAAATCTTCAACAGAAGAATTGTTTTTCAAATCTATATCACTGCTTAATAAAATAACCTTTTCAAGTTTAGTTTCTTTATTTCCTTTATCTGTCATATAAACTTCGTTCCCACTTTGGTAGATTTTAAAACTTCCGTCTGTTTTGTATGTTCCATTATCAATGGGATTGTAATAAGATTTTTTAATTGGAAATTCGTCAATCCATAATAGCTTCATGTTTGTTTTCAAAAAATTAAGAATGTAATTATGGTGCTCTGTTTCAAGAATAAATAATGGCTCTTCAATGTCAAATGATATTGTTGACCAATAATATTTCAACTCATCTTCATTTGCTTTTCTGATTTTATAATCTCCAGAAATTTCTTTTTTTACTTCGTTCCAAATTTTTTTTGAATCGTCCAAATCTTGGCTCATTTTTCCATCAACTTTCATATCATCTATGTGAAAGACAACATTTCCGGGAATACCTTTTAAACTTTCAATATTCTGAAATCTATTCCATAAAGTTGGTCCAATTATTAAACTTTTGTCCAAAATGGAATAATAATCTTTCTGTGAAATACTTTCAGCAATCAATTTTTTTACTTTTTCATTTATTTTATGACTCGCATAATTATAAACAACTCCATTGGGGATTATTATTTTTTCGGTGGTTTGCCCAAAAGAAAAACTTATTGTTGATAATAAAAATGTTGTAAACTTTAATTTCATAATCTGTTTTTTAAGTAATTTCTACTTATATCAAATATAATAAAATCAATCATCCAAAATGAGTTATAAAAATACATTTCATCCTTAGTCGTTTTCAAACGACTACAAACGAATTTAAATAGTTTATTACCGACTAATTTTTGCAATCTGATGAATCTTTGCAACAGAGATTTGAGAAAACAAGTGAACGTCTCTTATTTAAATCGCTAATCTTAAAAATATAAAGTTATGTCACTAAGAAACAAAGTAACCTTGATCGGTTTCACAGGAAAAGAAGTAGAAACTGTAAACTTCGAAAACGGAGGAATGAAAATTTCAGTTTCACTGGCTACAAACGATCATTACACCAATGCAAAAGGTGAGAAAGTAGAAGAAACACAATGGCACAATCTGGTTGCTTTTGGAAAAACGGCTGAGATCTTTCAGAAATATGTTCCAAAAGGAAAAGAGATCGCTGTTGAAGGAAAATTAACGTACAGATCATACGACGATAAAGACGGTGTGAAAAGATATATTACCGAGATCAGAGTAGATGAACTTATGCTTTTGGGAAGTAAATAATATCTGTTTATCAACCTACATTTTTTACGATAAACTTTCAGTTTTTTGGTAAGGTTACACTGTTTTTAACTTAAAAACAGCAAGTTATAAAGGAGTTTTTGCGCACTTTGCGTCAAAATAATTGTAGGATCAAAACAGGTGATCAAATAAATTATTGTTCAACTTTAAAATCACAAATGATGAAAATAAAAGTTTTAAAGATCAGGATCGCAGATGAATTTCTGCATGAAGACCAAAAAGTAATAGATCATTTTCTTGAAGATCATGAAATTATTAAATCTGAAACTGCATTTGTACACGACGAACAGTTTTGGTCGGTGGTATTGTATTTTAATGATGTAGAATCTGCCATTAATAAAACGAGTGTAAAAGATCCTAAACCTGTAAAATATTCTGCAGAAGACGAAGTTCTGAATAATGACGAAATAAAAATTCTGGATGCGCTGAAACTTTGGCGCTCTGAGAAAGCAAGAGAGCAAAATCTTCCTACCTATTTTATTGCGACCTATAAAGAACTAGTATCCGTTGCCAAATATAAACCTGCGAAAAAAGAAGAGCTGCTCGACATCAAAGGTTTCGGAAAACATAAGATCGAAAACTATGGCGAAGAGATCTTAGAAATCCTTGAAAGCGTGTAAAATGAAAACACTAAAACACAAATGATGAAAGTGAAGGCCGCAGAAATAAGATCTACGGCTTTTTTATTGATTTAAAAGTCCTTTCAATTCCTTATTTTTGCAATCAATTACTTATTATTCATTACCCATATCATATGAAGCCAAGCTTAGCAAAAGGAACGAGAGATTTTACATCGCTGGAAGTTTCAAGAAGAAAATACATCATCAATATATTACAGAAGAATTTCGAATTATTTGGATTTCAGCCTTTAGAAACCCCAAGTTTTGAAAATCTTTCAACATTAACCGGAAAATACGGAGAAGAGGGAGACCGTTTGATTTTTAAAATTTTAAACTCAAGCATCAACGAAGCTAAAGAAGAAAAGAAAACTCAAATGTTGAGCGATTTTCAGAAAGCTTTAGATAAACCATTTAGCGCAGAAAGTCTTACAGATAAAGCGCTTCGTTATGACTTAACGGTACCTTTCGCAAGATTTGTAGCAATGAATCATGGGAAATTAACATTTCCGTACAAACGTTACCAAATTCAGCCGGTTTGGAGAGCAGACCGTCCGCAAAAAGGAAGATTCAGAGAGTTTTATCAGTGTGATGCTGATGTTGTAGGAAGCGAAAGTCTTTATCAGGAAGTAGATTTGGTGCAATTGTATTTAAAATCTTTTGCTCAGTTAAAAGTTTCAGTAACCATTCATATCAACAACCGAAAAATTCTTTCAGGTTTGGCAGAATATGCGGGAATTACAGATAAGCTGATCGATTTCACAGTTGCTTTAGATAAGTTAGACAAAATCGGAAAGGATGGAGTAGTGAAGGAACTTTTAGAAAGAAATATTTCTCAGGAATCAATTGATAAATTAGATTTCCTTTTCAATCAGTCTAATGATGCTTTGGAAAATCTTCTTCAGCTGAAAGAAAAATTTGCAGGAAATGAAATCGGTTTGAAAGGTGTTGAAGAACTTGAATTTGTGATTACTCAATCTCTAAATCTGGGTGTCGATATTCAGAATCTTGTTTTTGATATTACTTTGGCGCGTGGTTTAGATTATTACACCGGAGCAATTTTTGAAGTAAAAGCAGATGAAGCGCAAATGGGTTCCATCGGTGGTGGTGGAAGATATGATAACCTAACCGAAGTTTTTGGGGTGAAAAATGTTCCCGGAATCGGAATTTCTTTTGGCTTAGATAGAATTTATCTGGTAATGGAAGAGTTGAATCTTTTCCCTGAAGAAG
This sequence comes from Chryseobacterium sp. BGARF1, assembly GCF_001677955.1. Lineage (GTDB taxonomy): Bacteria > Bacteroidota > Bacteroidia > Flavobacteriales > Weeksellaceae > Chryseobacterium. The sequence continues at coordinate 42,537 of NZ_LELA01000108.1, read as the reverse complement.
CTGCATCAAATGTAGAATATCTATTTGCTAATTTTGGAGGCGAAGAAACTTCGGAAGCTTTAAAATTAATCATCCAATTAAGAGAAAAAGGAATTTCTGCAGAGCTGTATCCTGAAAGTGCAAAGATCAATAAGCAATTCACTTACGCTGAAAAGAAAGGAATTAAAAACCTTGTATTCTTAGGTGAAGAAGAGTTGAAAAACAATACGGTTACTTTTAAAAACTTAGAAGCTGGTGAACAAAAAACAGTTTCTTTGGAAGAGTTTCTTAATTCATAAATTCTTTGCAGATGAATATTTTTCACATTCTGAATGGCGATTGTTTAGCCGAAAAATTTTCAAAAAATTTGGAAGGTGAAAGTATTATCTGGCGTGAAGCTTTAATTGACGGACCTGTTTCTGAAGATGATTTTTTTGAAAATCGTAAGAAATTTATCGCAGAAAATTACGATTCAGAAAGTAATTATAATGAATTGGTGGTAAAAGAATTTCAGAAAATGCAAAATATTCCTGAGGGTTCTGCTGTATTTTTCTGGTTTGAAGACGATTTGTTTTGTCAGTTAAATTTTTGGTTTTTAATTTCGAGTTTGAATTTACATAAAACAAAGATTTTTAGAATTTTCCCAAAAGAAACAGAAAAAGGATTTGCAGAAAGTGAAGAAAATGATTTGCTGGAACTATTTCATTCGGCAAAAGAGATTAATGATAAAGAACGAAAATTAATTTCAAATCTTTGGGCAGATTTTCAACAGAATAATTTATCAAAAGAGACCTCATCTGAAATTGTGAGAAATTTTGAAGAATTGATTGTTGCAAGCGAAAACAGATTTAATGGAGCTTTGGAAAGTCAAATAATAGATATTCAAAAGAATGCAGAAACTTTTGAAGAAGTTTTCACAATCTTCAATCAGAAATATCCTGTTTATGGATTCGGAGATTTACAATTGAAGAGATTGATGAATCAGTTTTTTGGATGATTTTAGATAAAATATTAAAATTCCGGCTCGAAAAAGCCGGAATTTTTTGTGTTATTTGCTTTTAGCAATTGTAGATAAAGTTTGTTTCGAAGATTTCTTTCGAGATTTTCTCCATTCCCAAGGTGCTGTTGGGCTCTTATCAATCCATAATCCTAATTTCAGTTTTCTTGCATACTTTTCTAAATCATCATAGCTGTTGTCTTTAGAATATTTTTTGTAATGCCAAGCAAAACCATTTTTTACAAGTTCTTTATTAAGATTTTTTCCGTTTGATAATATAATTTCGGCAAGCAATCTTTTATTTCGGTCTTTCTTCCAGCCGGTAGAAAGTTTTATTTTTTTTCCAAAACACAAATCTGAAGCAAACTGCTTTGCGTTGTTTCCGAATGGTTGTTTTTTTTCAGGACAATCAATATTCGAAAGTCTCACAGTTTGTGGTTTTCCATCCATTAATATCTCCACAGTATCACCGTCTTTTACTCCGATTACTTTGTAAGATTTGTTTTGTGAAAAAATTATAATTGGAAAAAGGAAGAGAAGAAAAGTTTTATAAATCATTTAAATATAATTACATTATCATTGTTATCCACTTTTAATACTTCCAAAATCTACAGAATAAATTTTCTGAAAAGTATAATTAATCATGGATTGCCTTTACATTATTTAAATTAATATTTTCGCCTTTTGTAGGTCTTAAATTAATTTTCGTAGTACACGACAAAAAAACTTATATGTTTTTTTGCTGCAAAAGTATCAAAAGAAATGATAAATTCAAAAGTTTATGAAATCTAAAAACTCTGCTCTGCAAATGCTTTGTTAGTTTTTAACAAACAAAATCCTGTAATAATTTTGTAAAGTTATCACAGGATTTCAAATAATCGTTTTAGAAAATAAAAGAATAGTTTATCTACAATAGAATATTAAAATCCACGAGTAAGTTTAATAAATTTTTGTTCATCAATTGCTTGTCCCATCGCTTTAAATTTCCATTCATTATCTTCACGAAAAAGCTTTCCTAAAACTAAAATTCCCTTATTTTTATGATTATCATTAGAATTAATGCTAAAATCAATTAATGCTTTATTGGCTTTTACATCTTCATTAATCTTTAAATTGACAGATTCTACTAATGAAAAATCGGTTTCCTTCATTTTTCTCCGATCAATACTTAAATAAAAAAAGACTGTTTCTATTTCATTTTCTATTTTTTGAGGATTTATTTTTATCGTTTTTTTGTACTGAGAATTATCAGTTACTGTTTCATAAAAATGATGAAAAGCATTGTCTTTTGAATGGTATTTACCTAAAGGGAAATTATGGTGAATAAGCCAGCTGTTGTATTTCGGAGAATAGATCCAGTCGACTGCTTTTTTTTGAGCATCAAACATAATACAAGTTAGGTCTAGATCTATGTCTAATCCATCTTTTTTCGTTTTTATTCCTAAAAAATTACGCTTCTGCATTTCTATTTTCCCCCAATTGACACCCAAAGTATAACTAGTGTCATTGCTTTTAGCATCTGAAAATATTTTGATAACCTGACTTTTTTCTAAAATTGCTGTCATAATTTTTTCTAAAATTTTTACTAAAAAAAACTAATCTCAAGCTGTTCTTATGTCGTAAACAAAAAGTAATTTTTGTTGAAAAAAAATAAATACAATTGCAGCCTTGATTTAAATAAATTAATCAAAACGTAAAGAAAAAGAAAATATAAAATTGTAGATTTTTATTTGATTCAATAATTAGGAATACCGTTGTTTATTTAGTTTTTAGCTCTTAGTTTGCGACAAATTTAACATAGTTTTTTGAAATAAACCTAATTTTTTATATTAATTTAAGTAATATTTAAGTTTTTCAACAATATGTTACATTAATGTTAATTATAATGGTAAAACTATTAATTAAATCATTCTTTTTGTAGATATTATGCTTCTTTTGAGATTTTTATTTTCGAAAAAAGTATGATAAATGCATAGATGAAAAATTATTTTAGTTAAAAGTAGCAGTGCTTGGTGAAATATTTTCGCTTACCTTAACAGAAAAAAAGGAATTTTAAGTAGCGAATCTTTCTTTTGCAATATTTTATTTGAGCCAAATGCACCTGGGTTTTGTTTAATTAATTCTTCAGCATAGTCATCTTTTTGAAATTGGTAAACATCTTTTATAATTTTATTTTTTTCAAAAATAAGTTCCACCGTTTTCTCAATGTTTGTATTGTTTTCGACAAGCAGGTCTAAAATCAGTTTTTTGTTATTTTCATCTTTTGCAAAATCATTGGGCAAAGGGTTTAATTTGCTTTCTGCTACATCAGTATTTTTTTCAATGGTAGGTTCTTCAGTAATAATTTCTTGTGGAACCATTTCTTTTACTTCTTCGTAATGCATGAAATAAAAATAGGTAGTTCCTCCAACGAATAGAAGATTTATAATGATTGAAATAATCGCTAAAGTTCCAAAATTTCTATTTTTATCACTTCTTTCAGTACTTCTTTCAGTACTTCTATCATTTGAATCTCTTTGATAAGGATTTGAATATGGAGATACACGATTGTTTGCATCCGAATTTGACAGTGATGATATCTGAAGAGAAGTTCGTAATTTTCTCTTTTCGTCATTAAACTCTCTCTCCAATTGTTTAAAAGAATGAGTTACTTCTTCGAGGTGTTTTCCTGAATTTAAGGCAGAAACTAAAGCTGGAATTTTATTCGAAAAATTATTATAATGATGATCCAAAGAAGTTAAATTACTTTTTGATTCTTCTATTTTTTTTTGATTTTCAGAATGTTTTTGTTCGCCTTGAGCAATTTGCTTTTTCAGATTGTCAAGTTCTTTTTTTTGTTCTTCTTCCAGTTTTTCTTTTTCTCTTTCTAAGCGAGAAATAGCATTTGTGATTTTCTGCTTTCTTTCTTCTTCTAAGATTTGAATTTCCTGATCCAAACCATTTTTATCAATGATTCTAAAAAGCCTTTTCTGAGATACGAATTCAGCAATTTCTTTACTGTCAATAAAAAAGATTGTGTCATATTTGGGAAGTAGCTCAAACGATTTTTTAAATAAATTCTGAATTTCGTTATTTCCAAATTTTGGTATGAAAACAACCAGATTTTTTCCGGAATTTTCCCATTCAAGAACATTCAATTGATGAGTTTGATGTTCCAGTTTTTCAAAATCTTTAGAGAATATATTTTCAATATTGAAATCTTTAGAATGATTAATTGTCAATATATTATTACTGACATTATTATTTTTCAGCCTTTGATGAACATCATGAAGAGAACTTAAAATTAAATTCTCAGGTAAAATTTCATTGGTAAAAACCAGACTTGTACCTATGAAGGTTCCGCTTCTGTTAGAGTTTTTTTCTTTTGCATAAGTGTAAACAGAATAAGAGATAATAAATTTATCTGCAATACCCTCTTTTCTAATCGAGTAAATACGGTCATTGGGAGATAATAATTGTATAGCGTCTGTTTTTAAATCGAAAGTTTTTAGAGCTTTTTCTAAATTTTTGTTTCCATAAATACAGGATTGTGTAAAGCCATTCGGTGTTCCAAATGTTGCATAACCAAAGACATTTATATTTTTCATTTATTTTGAAAAGTTAAATTTTATTTTTTCCCAGAAAGTACCTTCATAATCTAAATCGTAACCAACAATATTATGATACAGCCACTTTGCAATCACTTCTGCCGACTCCAGATTTAGGAGCGTTATTTTTTCAATTCCAGCCTGATTTTGTACGTTTCCTATTGTAAAATAAGTTTTGCTGAGGTTATAAGTGTCAATTCTGTTATTGGTCATACTCAATCTCTCGCTAATGAAATTTTCTAGATGTTGCTCATTGTCTACACCTGTATTTCCAGATTTATCCCACTTGGAAATTACGAGAAGTACATTTACATTTTTTAGATTTTTCCCTTTTTTTTCCAGGTAATCTAAGAATTCTACAATTTTAGAGTCTTCATTATGTGCTTTGTCATAGCTTGTTACAATAAGAAAATTCAAAGGGATGTCAGAATTTAGGTATGCTTCAATATCTGCATGGTATTTTCCTCCTCGTGAGATTTCGTTATGATTTTCACCTGCTGTTTCTAAAAATGAAATATTAATAGAAGGAACTTTTTTCGATTGATTATTCGGATCAAATACAAAATCTAATCTTGTAACCTGATCTCTTGTGCTTCGGTTCGGAAGAATACCTTTTTTAATATTTTCAAAAAAATCAGCCAATAAAATTTGAGCCTCCCTGGAATTTGGGCTTCCCAGTTTGGGTCTTAAAACTCCAGCGTAAGAATTAAGATAATATAGAACGGCAGACAATATAACCGATTTTCCTGAAGCAGATGTTCCGTAAAAGAAAACGAAATTACTGTCTTTATTTTTCACAGTAGTTGTACTGCCGTTTGAAGTGGGAACAAAACCATCTTCCTCTATTTCAGGATGGGTGTAGATGTTTTCATTCACTACAATCTCGTTTTGAGGCTCATTAAAATCATCGAATTTTTTAAAATCGTTGTCGATATCATAGTTGTCGAAAGAGAAAGGTTTGTCGTTATGTATCATGGTAGTTTATTTATTTGGGATTAATGTTCTGCCTTTTTTCCTGTTTCCTAAAACACTGTTATTGGTTCTGTTATCTGGGCTTGTCACCAACAAAATAATAATTACAATGACGAAATCTAATAGAATACATCCCGCTAAAACGACAAACTGATACATCCCGAAATTTTTTATAGCATGCTCAAAAGCATATCCTATTTTACCTACATCCTGAGTTTTAGAAGAAAGCATTTCAAATTTAAATTTATCTTCTCCCAAAACATTACTTGCTCTGCTTCCTAATTTATTGTAATCGGTTAATGCATTGTCAATAAGAGTTTGTGCCAAATCATCTTTATCTTTTTTACTTAGAGCTAAAAATTCCTGTGTTTTTTTATTCCATTTTAGAACAGAGTTATTGATGTCTGATTTTAAGTTTCTCTCATCAGGTGATAGATCCATGACCATATTGTCTATTTGACTTCCCATTCGCAATGCTAAATCTTCATAATCTTGCCCTACTGGGGTTAATAAATCAACTTTTTGCCCCGTCATTTTTTCAATATCTCTGATTAATGATTGTGCTCTTGAGCCGATTCCCTGGTTTGCGGGATCTACAATCTGTGCCATCAGCTGTTTTTTCTTGATTTCTATATTTCTTGCCGTCTCTTTTGGGTATTTGTAGCTTAATTTAGATTCAATATTTGTTTCCAAATTGTTAAAATCTTCGTTTAAGGTTCTTAATTCAGTACTGTAAATATCTGTTCGCATAAACCTCGTGTACAAAGCATTAAAATTTGCAATAAAGCAAAATGACGCAATGAAAACATAGATTCCTACCAAACTTCCTGTAGATTTACCCTCAAGTTTTGCCGCCCGAAGCATCCAGCAAAGAAATAATAACAGCAAAGAAAGCACGAGTGCGATTACAAATGATGCATTGCCGAAAATCTGCTCAAGCCCGATCCAGGTTTGATAAAAGCTCACGCTGATTAATAATATTGCGAGCACACCCAAAAATAGATCTGATGCTCCTAAAGAATTTTTACTCATGGTTGGTATTTATAATATTGTTTTTTCTTTCCTCTAAAAACAAGAAATTATGTATTCTAATTTTCTTCAAAACTACAGTGGCATTCTTGTATTTTTTTACGGGAAACCATAAACGATGAATGTTTTAAAAAAAATTATATTTACATTAAATAAAACTCAATGGAAAACTATTTAGAAATCAATAAAAAATCTTGGAATGCCAAAGTAGAACCACACTTAAAGTCGGATTTCTATTTTTTAAATGAATTTTTAAAAGGAAGAACTTCTTTAAATTCTATAGAATTAGAACTTTTAGGAGATGTAAAAGGTAAAACAATTCTGCACCTGCAGTGTCATTTTGGGCAAGATTCTATTTCGCTCTCAAGAATGGGGGCAAAGGTTACCGGAATTGATCTTTCAGATAAAGGAATTGAAGCAGCAAAAGATTTAGCTAAACAATGCAACACAGATACAGAGTTTGTCTGCTCTGATGTCTATGATTTACCTAATGTTTTAAACGAAAAATTTGATATTGTTTTTACAAGTTATGGCACAATAGGCTGGCTTCCTGATCTTGAAAAGTGGGCGGGTGTGATTAATCATTTTTTAAAACCTGACGGACAGTTTATCATGGCAGAATTTCATCCTGTAGTTTGGATGTTTGATGATGATTTTAAAGATATTGCGTATAATTATTTCAATGAAAAACCTATTGCAGAAACTTATGAAGGAACGTATGCTGATTTTTCTGCTGATCTAGTAGAAGATTATGTAATGTGGAATCATTCATTATCAGAAGTAATGCAGAATTTAATCAATAAAAATTTAGTAATCAATCAATTTCAGGAATTCGATTGGTCTCCTTATCCTTGTTTTAAGCACATTGTGGAGTTTGAAAAAGGAAAATGGCGTACAGAGAAATTTGGGAATAAAATACCAATGGTTTATGCCATTTCAGCACAAAAAAAGTCATCGTAATGATGACTTTTTTTATATGAATGTTAAAAAATGAATATCTAAGTTTGTTGATTCAAATTTTATAATTTTGATGCAGAATCCTCTACTTTTGATTTTGCTTCGTCAAATTTGCTTTGAGCCTGGGAAGCCACTTCATTTGCTTTATCTTTCAAATCATTTCCCCATTGGTTCAAATTATCTTTCGCAGAATTGATTTTATCTTTTACAGCTTGCTGCTGCTCTGGAGTAGATTTTTTGTATTTCCAGTATGCTAAAGCGCCTAGTCCTAATAAAGCTAATATTCCGTTTGTCTTATTTCCCATGATTTCTGATTTTTAAAGGTTGTAATATTAAAATTTTGTTACTAGTAACTATGTAAAATGTGTGCCAAAAATATTTTAGGAATAATAAATAAATGTTAAAATTATTTAAAAATTTCAAACTGATTTCCATCAAAACTTGCAAAGACCATTGTTGGATAAGAGTCTTGATGATAAATATTTCCGTTTTTATCAATAGCAATAGCTCCTGCAAAACCATCAATTGTTTTTAGTTCTGCAAAAGTTTTGTCAAAAGCTTCTTTCAAATTCATCCCGTCGGTTACTCTGGTTACAATTTTGGCTGAGGTCGCATTGCTTACAATATCTTCACCCACTCCGGTACAGCTTACCGCGCAAAATTCGTTGGCATAATTTCCGGCTACCGTTGCAGAATCTGAAATTCTTCCCGGGATCTCAAAACCTTTTCCTCCAGTAGAAGTGGCAACAGCTAATTTTCCGTTTTTATCGATGGCAACACAACCAACAGTTCCTTTTCCTCCGGTTTTTAGTTTAGCTTCATATTCTTTTCTTCTTTGAGGAATTTCAGTGGAGAAGTTTTCAAATCCGTTTTTATCAGCATAAATTTTAGCTCCGTTTCCTCCTAAAACACGGTCGTCTTCTTTCATTAGTTCTTTCGCCACAAAAATAGGATTCTTCACATCCTGGATATTGATAACACCACTCATTTTCTGAGTTTCACCATCCATCAAAGCTGCGCTCATTCTGATAACGCCGTCGCTTTGAATTTGCGAACCGATCCCTGCATTAAACAGTTCATCGTCTTCCAAAAGAGAAACTGCATACGCAACCGTATCTACTGCAGAATGGGTCTTTAAATATTGATATGCCTTTTCAGCGATGTTTTTTAAAGAATTTTGTTTGGCAACTTTTACTTCGTGGCTTTGATCGCTCTCCGAGAAAAAACCTCCGTGGATAATGATTTTCATAAAAATTATAGTTGATGATTGATAGATGATAATTGATATTAAATCTTCGATTTTAAATAATTTGATTTGAAATTAAAAATTAAAATCATTTATTATTTATCGATTATCAATGATTATTTTATGTTTGAGGTATCGGATTAAACTGCGAATTCTCTATCGTTAGTTTTCTTGTCGTCAGATCATAATGATCATTCATCGACATGACGTGTACGGTAAGATTATCTATTGAGATAGGTTCGCCTAAATTGATGTTGGTAAGATTAGTATCTTTAATAAATCTTCCATCAACAATAATTACTAAACCAGATCCTACGGCGGTCATTGTATCATTATGAATGAAAAGCCCTGTGTCTTCACCTAAACCGATTCCTAAAGTTCTGGGATTATTTACCACCGCCTGAAAAAGTCTTCCGATTCTTCCTCTTTGTACGAAATGGGTGTCTACAATAACGTTGTCAATCAAGCCTAAACCTTGAGTTGTTTTAATTTCACCTTTCAATAAAGCTTCAGAACTGCTCCCTTGATAAATCATATTCTCAGAAGCTGCGGCGGCTCCAGCTGAAGTTCCGGAATAGATAAAATCCTGCTCTTGATATTTTAGTAAAATAGCATCGTGAAATCTTGTGCCTCCCAAAATAGAGGTTAATCTTAATTGGTCTCCTCCTGTAAACATCACAACATCTGCTGCATTTGCTCTTGCAACAATAGCATCCGAATTGGCTTCTTCACGGTTATGAATATCTAAAATATTGACGTTTTTAGCTCCTAAAAATTCAAAAGCTTTTTTATATTCGGCACCAACAATTTGAGGGATTTGCGACGCAGTGGTCACAACCTCAATTACAGAATTTTCTTTGTTTTTAGATTCAGTAATAATCTTTCTTAAAATTCCTCTTTCAAAAAAGTTAAGATTTTTTTCGACATTCTGATCGTAATCGGTCTCAGAAAAGCTGCCTTTATTCACAGCTCCACCGATAATAATTAATTTTCCAACAGGTTTCATAGCTTGCAAATTTAAAAAATAATAAATTGTTAATGCAATGTAAACCCATTTTTAACGTATTTCCTTTGACTTTTAATCGATTACAGAAATTGTATTTTTTTAATAAATCTTTAATAACGCTATGGTTTTGTTTATGGTTTTGCATTATCTTTGATTTAGAAAGATGTTTTTATTAAAGTAATTAAGGCATAGAAAAAACTATGAGATTATAATTTTTTTAATTATTATATTATAATTTTAAAATTGGTGATTCTAGATGACAAATGGAAAAAAAATTAAGTAGCTGCATATGAAAATTGAGAAAATACAGGCTTTGCGTGGTCCGAATATCTGGAGCATAAGAAGAAAGAAGCTGATACAGATGCGTTTGGATCTGGAAGAAATGGAAGATTTTCCTACGAATAAAATTGAAGGTTTTCGGGAAAGAATAGAGCAGCTTATGCCTTCGCTCATTAGTCACCGTTGCTCAGAAGGAACGAGAGGTGGTTTTTTTCATAGAATAGAGACTGGAACATGGATGGGGCATGTAATCGAACACATCGCATTAGAAATTCAGACTTTGGCGGGGATGGAAACCGGATTTGGAAGAACACGTGAAACAAAATCTCCCGGGGTTTACAACGTAGTATTTGATTATATTGAAGAAAATGCAGGGGTTTATGCTGCTGAACAGGCGGTAGAAATTGCTTTAGCTTTAATTGAAAATAAAGAATACGATATCAATGCCTGTATTCAAAAACTGAAAGAAATTAGAGAACGTGTAAGATTGGGGCCTTCTACAGGAAGTATTGTAGAAGAAGCGGTTTCAAGAAAAATTCCGTGGATAAGATTGGGGAGTAATTCTTTGGTACAGTTAGGTTATGGTGTTAATCAACAAAGATTCCAGGCGACAATTACGGGAAATACAAGCTCGATTGCTGTAGATATCGCATGTAATAAAGAATTGACGAAAAGAATGCTTCACGATGCAGCAATTCCTGTTCCGATGGGGGATCTAATTGTAGATGAAGAAGATCTACAGAGAGTCATCAAAAAAATTGGATATCCTATTGTAATAAAACCTTTAGATGGAAATCATGGAAAAGGTTCTTCGATCAATGTTAACGATTGGGTTTCTTCGCTTACAGGCTTGGAACATGCTCAAAAATATTCAAAAAAAGTAATTGTTGAAAAATACATTACCGGATATGATTTCAGAGTTTTAGTAATCAATAATAAAATGGTTGCGGCAGCGAGAAGAGTTCCTGCCCATGTTGTGGGTGATGGTGAATCTAATCTTGAAAAATTAATTGAAAAAGAAAATAAAGATCCGAGAAGAGGATACGGTCATGAAAATGTATTAACTGAAATCACCATTGATAAAGATACTTTAGAATTACTTGAAAAACTTCAATATACTTTAGAAACTGTTCCTCAAAAAGGGGAAATTGTTTATCTAAAATCTACGGCCAACCTTTCTACAGGAGGTACTTCGATTGATGTAACCGACATGGTACATCCTGAAAATATCACAATGGCTGAAAGAATTTCAAAAATCATCGGTTTAGATGTCTGCGGAATTGATATTATGGCAGAAAACCTTACGCAACCCTTGAAAGAAAGCGGCGGAGCAATTATAGAAGTCAATGCAGCACCTGGTTTCAGAATGCATTTAGCTCCAAGTGAGGGTCTTCCGAGAAACGTTGCAGCTCCGGTTGTGGATATGTTGTATCCGCAAGGAAAACCTTTTACGATTCCGATTATTGCAGTTACAGGAACTAATGGAAAAACAACCACGACAAGATTAATTTCACATATTGTAAAAAGTAACGGTTATAGAGTAGGATTTACCACATCAGATGGAATTTATATTCAGAATACGATGTTGACGAAAGGGGATACAACGGGTCCTATTTCTGCTGAATTTATTTTGAAAGATCCAACCGTAGAATTTGCGGTTTTAGAAACGGCAAGAGGAGGGATTCTTCGCTCTGGTTTAGGTTTCGGACAGTGTGATATCGGGGTTTTGACCAATATTAAAGAAGATCATTTAGGAATGAATGATATTCACAATCTGAAAGATTTAACCAAAGTAAAAAGGGTAGTACTCGACAGCGTAAAGAAAAGCGGATGGAGCGTTTTGAATGCTGAAGATGAGTATTCTATGAGAATCATCAACGATTTGCCGAGTAATGTTGCTATTTTTAGTTTGGATGAAAATAATGAATACATCAAAAAATTCGCTAAAGAAGGGCGTACAACCTGCGTTTACGAAGAAGGCTATGTAACCATTAAAAAGGGAGACTGGAAAATCAGGATTGGAAAAGTAAAAGATTTCCCGATCACGATGGAAGGAAAGGCAAAATTCATGATAGATAACGTTTTGGCAGCGAGTTTGGCTTGTTATCTTTATGGTTTTGGGATTGAAGATATCTCCAATTCACTTCGTACATTTATTCCAAGTGCACAGTTGACCCCGGGAAGACTGAATGTATTTAAATTTAAAAACTTTAAAGTTTTAATAGATTTTGCACACAATCCTGCAGGTTACGAAGCGATTGAAGATTATCTTAAAAATGTAGAATCTACCAAGAAAATCGGAATTATTTCCGGTGTGGGAGACAGAAGAGATGAAGATATCAGACTGTGCGGAAAAATTGCCGGTAGAATGTTTGATCATATCATTATCAGAAACGAAAAACACCTTCGTGGAAGAACAGAAGAAGAAATCAACAGTTTGATTATCGACGGAATGCAATCTTCAGGAAAAGATGTAAGTTATGAGACGATTCCTAAAGAAATTGATGCACTGAAACACGCAATGGGAATGGCAGAAGATGGTACTTTTATTACCGCTTTAAGTGATGTGATTTCTAATGCAATTGACCTTGTTCAGGATTATCAGGCGAGAGAATTGCTTGAGGATGATAGGATTTAAGATAATATTTATATAATGCAAAAAACCTCAGGATTTCTGAGGTTTTTTGCATTATATAAATAAATTAAGATTAAATTTTATCCACTTGCACCTTTAAAAAACCAAGTGTTATTTTCTTTTCTAACCATAAAAATAAACATGTCATCCCAAATGAAATTCTCATTATTTTCATCTTTTAGTTTATTGCCACAGAAAAAATAATCAGTTTCAGTTGGAACATAATATCCTGGAAGCTTAACTCCACTTTTTTCTATAAGTTCTTGAGGTGTATAAACTTCAATTATGTAATTGTCTATATAATCTTTGTAAGTTTTAGATTTATTACGAATTGCAGAATTAAATGATTCACAGAGTTTATCTTTAAATTTTTTCTTTTCTACAATGCCATCTCCATCAAGAATAATTACAGAATTAGAAATAAGATCATAGTTTTTACAACCTTTTTGAAAGTAAGTTTTAACGAAATCAAGCGAAAATTGTTTTGCCTGAGTTTTCAACGAAACTTCATTTTCTTGAGAAAAGATTAAAGAATTTAAACTTAATACCAATAAAAAAGAAAGTTTAATTTTTCTATTCATTTCTAATATGTTTTATTCTCCAAAAAACGCATGCGAACTTCCAATCCAGATTGCGTCCTTTTTGTTAAAATCTACATTTACCATCGCGGCTTTTGTCATTCTTGAAAGGTTTTGAAGTAAAATTGGGCGCTCTTCATTTTCTTTCCAGATATAAAGTAAACGGATCTCTGCTCTTGAAAAATCTCCGTTGATATCTTCAAAAATAGGTTCATAATTTACTTTTCGCTGCAAGATATAATTTTCTTTGTCTGAAATAGCGTCAGTAATCTCTTTTGTGGGATTTAGATTTACACCACTTCCTGCGAAAGAAAACAAAGGTTTTAAAACAAAATTTTCAAGGCTTTCATTTTCAGGGAATTCGTGCAGGAAATAGCTTTTAGGAACAAATTCATGCTTCAGCAAAGGCAAAAGATATTTAGAAATTTTGAAAAACCAATTCGGATGAGTCACCCATTCAACATCTACGTTTTCACGGAAATTAAACTCAGTTTTAAGGTCAGGAATATTATCAAGCTCATCAAAAATAACACGGTTGTAAATCCTTGTAATTCTGATCAGTTCACCATTGCGCTCATAAAATAATTGATCCCCCTGCTTTTTTACTTTAGTGAGACAAACCGTTTTTATTCCTAAAAGTTTTTCGGTTAAGGCAAAATCAATCGCTGTTTTTTGTTTTTCAGGATAAATCTCAAGCAAGATAACGTTTTCAGGATCTTCTTTACCAACTATCAGTTCATATAAATGTTTCTGATACTCTTCATCTGAAATGTTATTTTTCAATTGATCTAAAAACGGGTAAACTTCACGAAACGTCTCTTCATAAACATTCTGAAAAGCATACAGCGAAGGAAAAGCTTGTAATTCTATCAACTGAGGTTCTATTTTACCATTTTCACTTCTGCAGATCCCAAAATCGATGGTGAAAAAATGAGGTTGTTTGGTATCGTTGGGAACTTGGCAATTTTCAGGAATCGAGTTTTCTAAAGTTCCTTCAGGGAAATTTTTGATCTGATCAATAATACTTTCACTTGCGGAAACTAATTTTTCTTTGAATTCATGAGTTAAAAAGATTGGACTTTCAGACAATCTGAAGGTAGGTTGTATGCCACTTTTTTCTTCTAAGATTGCTTTTATCTGATCATACTTTTCGCTGGTGAATTCTTCGTTAAATTGTTTTCTGTATTTTGGGATCATAATTTTTTTCTTTTGTGATTTAAAAAATCGAACAGTATTGCTCGATTTTAATTGTTTTTTATTTGAACTTTTTATCAGACTGTTGCCGTCTTTTGTTTCAAAATATTTTTCTTAGCATCGCTTAAAAAACGAGGGAGAATCTGAGATTGTGTAAGAACGATTTTGTCTTCGTCATTAATTCTGTCCACGGTTTCCAGATATTTTTCCATACCGTAATTTTCAATCATCGCTTCTTTATTTTTCTCGTCTTTCAGATTTTCAATCATTCCATCAGGATTAGCTTCAGGATGAAACTGTGTTCCGAAAATTTCATCAGAAAAACGAACTGCCATAATTGCTCGTTCCAAATCGATATGAGGACGAGATTTTTCAATCGCCACCATTTTCATACCTAATTCTTCAAAACGCTCTACATTAGGTTCAATAAACTGATACGCTCTGGAGTCTACGGCATAAAAAGGATCGGGTAAGTTTTTGAATAAAAATTCCTCTTCGCCTTCTTCCGTTTTATGAATTGGCTGCACTCCAAAAGAGTAAGATTTTCTTTTACAGATATTTCCTAAATCCCAATGAATACTTGCTAATTGAAATGAATGACAAATCAGAAAAAGATACTTTTTTGAATCATTATGTTTGTTATGTTTATAAACTGCATCTAAAAGATCTGCAAATTTCTGCTCCCATTCAAAACCTTCACGATGCGGATCTCCTGGCCCGCCAGAAGAAATGAATAGGTCAAAATCCTCAATGTTTGGAATTTCATTTTTATGTCTTACATCAAAACCTGTAATGCTTATATTTTCTTCCGATTGCTTTTGGAAATTCTCAGAGATCTCTTTAATATTTTTAAACCCTTGATTCGCCTGATTGTTGTTCATATCCAGCAAAGCAATTCTTACATTTTTCATAACCTCATAATTTCTGCAAAGTTATGAAATTATTATAAAGCAGTTTGACTGTGCGTAATGCCGTATTCGGTCTCAGATATCATATAATCAACGACTTTCTTCAGATCGCCGGTTTCTTTATAGATGGCTAATTGTCTATCTGCACCAGTTCCGTTTTCCAAAATTTTCCAGGCATATTCTACTTCTTTTCTGCATCCTAAATCATCTACAACATCATCAATGAACTCTAAAAGTTCTTTTAAAAGATCAGGATAAGGAACTGACTCTTCTTTACCAAAATCGATAAGTTTAGAATGAATTCCGTCTTTGGAAGCTCGCCATTTATTTTCGTTAAGCAACAATCTTCTGTAGCTTCTGAAGCTTAAATTCTGCTGGTGAAGTTTATAGATTTTTGCCACTAAACTCTGCATAATTGCAGCCAGACAAACCGTTTCTTCAATTCTTAAAGGCATATCGCAAATTCTGAACTCAATAGTCGGATAAAACGGATGAACACGCAGATCCCACCAGATCTTCTTGGCATTATCGATAGTTCCGGTTTTTACCAAAAGATCAACATAACTGTCAAACTCTGCTAACGAATTAAAGTAACTTGGAATTCCGGTTCTGGGGAATTTTACGAAAATTTCCTGCCTGTAGGATTTAAAACCTGTGCTTCTTCCAATCCAAAAAGGGGAGTTTACGGAAAGCGCATAAACATGCGGAAGAAAATAACGCATTACATTCTGTATTCTTACGCCTTCTTCACGGTTTGGAATTCCAATGTGAACGTGTAATCCGAAAATAAGATTTCCACGGGCAACATCGCCCATATCGTCTACGATTTTGTTGTAACGTTCACCATTTGTAATCGTGTTGTGTTCCCAGTTTGAAAAAGGATGAGTTCCACCCCCAGAAACACGAAGTCCCTGCTCGTGAGCTGTATTAATCAAATGTCTTCTAAGATTGGTGAGTTCAGCCTGAGCTTCCTGAATATTCTGGCAAATTCCTGTTTCCATTTCAATCATTGATTCGTGCATTTCGTGTTTTAAATTTTCACTTAAAACAGCTTTTCCACCTTCAATAATTTTTGAAACATGAGAAATTAAATCGCGGCTTTCAACATCGATAATCTGATATTCTTCTTCGATTCCTATTGTAAATTGATGCATTTTTTTTTCAGTGTTTTTTTAGGTTTTATTTTACAGAGTCTTTTACAAAAGTTCCCCACGAAATATTTGGTTTTCCGGGAACGTATTCTTTAGCTTTTTCAATGGCTAATTTTGCAGAGTGTTCTACGATCCAAGCAAAATTTTCTTCTCCTACAGAGTTTTTATCTGCATCAGGAGCAGGATTACAGAAATCAATTGCATACGGAATTCCATCTCTTACTGCAAATTCTACGGTGTTGAAATCATATCCTAAAGCCTGATTCATTTTTATGGTATAATCATGAATTGTTTTCAGTAATTTTTTTAAATCTTCACCTTCTGTTTGATGAGTAGTTTCATATCTCAGATGAGGTGCATTTCTTGGCTCATAAGGCATGATGTGAACGTATTTTTGTCCTAAACAATACACTCTGTAATAATCCTGGAAAACAATTTCTTCCTGCACCATCATTACCAATTGCTCTGTTTCGCTCAGTTTATCCCAAAGATCCTGCGGATTTTCTACTCTGTATACGCTTTTCCAGCCACCACCGTCGTGAGGTTTCATGTAAGCAGGAAATCCTACGTAATCAAAAATATAGTCCCAGTCGTGTGGGAATTTTAGATTTCTGAATGAAGTTTCTGAAGTATCTGTAGGTCTTTCGTGTGAAGGAAGCAGAACGGTTTTAGGTAAAGGAATTCCAAGTTTTGACATCAAAGCATTGTTGAAGAATTTCTCATCTGCACTCCACCAAAAAGGATTATTGATTACATAAGTTCCGTTTAAAGCTGCATTTTTCAGATAAGCCCTGTAGAAAGGAACATTTTGAGAAATTCTATCGATAATCACAGCATAACCATAATCTACACCTTGTTCTAATTTATCAATATTTACTGCTTCAGCGATTACTTCTCCACCTCCAAGTTCGTTTACCTTATCAATAAATGCCCACGGAAATGTATCTTCCATCCCGAATAAAATTCCTACTTTTTTTGCCATAATTTGTTTTTTTAATGATTTAATATTAATATTTGAGTTGTTTTAATTTAAAAAAATGCGCCGATGTATGTTGGAAAAGTCATTCTCCAAAGTGGCCAGTCGTGATTAATCCATTTTTTTTCGTCGTACCAGAAATCAATTCCTTTTGATGCTAAAATTCCTGCCATTTCTACATTTTTATCTTTACAGATATCTTCATCGGAAGTGCTTAAAACAATGTGCATATGTTTGTATTTCCAGGCTTCATCATTTTTAACAAATTCTCTCGGACAGTTAAAATAAACGAGTTCATCATCATATCCATCCATAAAATTTCTGATGCTGAACGCTCCCGAAAGACAGAATAAATGCGAGATAACATCCGGAAAACGAAACGCAAAATTTGCAGCATGATAGCCTCCGAAACTTGCTCCTGCGATTGCAACACGATGAACCTGATGAAGTTTTTGGATATAAGGAACAAATTCCTGAATCAGAAATTGTACATATTTTTCATAATTTCTGATTCTTTGTTGAGGTGAAATTTTTTCATCATAAAAAGTCCACGCATCAATTGTTTGAACGTTGTATAATTTTACTTTCCCCTGTTCAATAAACCAGTTGATACTGCTGTTGAGATGAAAATCGTGATTTTGAGTGTATAAACCCTGTGAAGTCGGAAACATAATGATCGGATGACCATAATGTCCGGTAACTTCCACTTTAAGGCTTGTTCCTAATATATTAGAATAATAATCTGTATGTTCTATATGTGGCATATTTTTTATAATTGATAAGTAATGAGTAATAGTTAATAATTTTGCATCTAAAATCTAAAATCTAAAATCTAAAATCTAACATCTAACATCTTAGCTTGATGGTTTATCTTTCGGGGGAAGTACATTCAGCATCTCTGCATGAATCTTTTCAGCTGCAGAATCGAGTCTGTTCTGAACAATTTCAGAATCTTTCGATTTATAAACAATTCCTACATGATAATCAATAGGAAGAAATTTCACGACTTCTTCACATTCAAAATCTTTATAATTGGGAGCTAAATCTTTAATCAGCGCAACAATCAATCCCGAATAATATCCAGTCGGTTTTGAAACTTCGTAATGATTTCCTCTTAATAGTGCATCTTCAATTTTTGCCCATTCACGCCAAATATTAATGTTGCTCGAAGCTTCTACCAAATCTGGGATATGGGCGCCTCCAACTCTTGAGGAAGTTTCCAGGAAATACCATTTTCGGTCTTCTTTACCACGAATGAATTCTGTATGAGTAGCACCATTCAATAAACCAAAGTTGTTTAAAACTTTTGCATTAGCTTCTTCTAAAGCTTTAAATTCATCAGAATATCTTCCAAGAGTTTTGGTTCTGAAAACCCCGCCTTCATGAGAAACCTGCATCGGTGGAGCTAGGTACTTTGAAGCAGAAGTAAAAACAATTTCTTTATTGAATGTTAAACTGTCTACATGGTAAACGTCGCCCGGTTTAAAGCTTTCGAGAAGAAATAAATGTCTTTCTTCACCCAGTTTTTCCAAGGCATTCCAAAGCTCTTCCTGAGTTTTTAATTTTTTGATTCCTGAAGCTGAAGCCTCAGAACGTGGTTTTAAAACCCAGGGTGGAGAAACTTTTTCCGTAAAATCTTTTACTTCCTGATCATTAAATACAGCAGTGAACTCAGGAACATTGATGCCGGAATCTTTTGCTTTTTGGCGCATGGCGAGTTTATCTCTGAAATAACGGTGCGTTGTCTGTCCCATTCCGGGAATACGAAATGTCTCACGAATCAGTGCAGCTTTTTCAACATCATAATCATCCAAAGCGATTACAGCGTCTACTTTCCGGGTTTTCATCAAGTGAGAAAATCCCTGAATAAGATGATCGAGATTCCAGACCGAAGGTTTTATCTCCGGCATATAGAAAACTTCATCGACAGCGTGCCATGGCCAGTTTTTTTCTTTTAAATTTTCCGATGTTACGAGGATGATTTTATTGCCGAGTTTTTTCATCTCATCCATAAAATCGTAACCTTTATAATAGCACGAAATACATACGATGGTTTTCTCCTTCATATAATGATTTTTAATTTTTATTAAATTATAAAAAATAAAAGCTTATGATTATTGATTATTTAATATTAAAAATTGATAATCGGTGTGCTTTTGGAAATTGCTAATCAAGTATAAGAAGAAAAATTTTAAAAAACTAATTTTTAATGATAATTTTCGATTAAATCGGCCAGTAATTGCACTCCAAAGCCGGTTGCTGCTTTTTCTTTTGCATATCCTACACTTCCAAATGCAACTCCTGCAATGTCGAGATGTGCCCAATTGGGATGGTTTCCGATGAATTGCTCCAGAAATTTTGCCGCAATAATACAATCTCCGAGAGGTTTCATTGAAATGTTTTTAAAATCGGCAACATCAGATTTAAAATCGTCTAACCAAACATCCCATAAAGGCAGATTCCATAATCTCTGATTGGTTTTATCGCCGGTTTTAATTAAAAGATTTTTCAACTCTTCATTGTTAGAAAACATAGCTCCACAAGTATCTCCAAACATTCTTACCGAACTTCCTGTAAGGGTTGCAAGATCAATTAAAATATCCGTTTTGTAATTTTTTGAAAGATAAGATAAGCCATCTGCAAGAGTCATTCTGCCTTCTGCATCAGTATTTAAAACTTCAATTGTCTTTCCGTTGTACGCCGTGATGACATCGCTTGGTAAGTAGGCATTTTCAGAAATTGCATTGTCTGTAATCGGTAAAATTGCTGTAATGTTAACGGGAAGTTTCATTTGCGATGCGTAAATTAGTGCTCCAATCACTGCGGTTGCGCCTCCCATGTCAGATTTCATATAGTGCATATTGTCTGAAGCTTTCAGGGAAATTCCTCCGGTGTCAAATAAAACGCATTTTCCTACAAGTCCAAAAGTTTTGGCATTTTTCTCCGTTGTTTTATATTCCAAAATAGTAAAAGCTGCATCATAAGCACTTCCCTGATTAACAGAAAGGAAAGCTCCAAGACCTAATTCTTTACATTTTTTTCTATTAAAAACGGTGTATTTCAACTGATTTTTCTTGGCTAAATTCTTTAGATAAGTATTGAAGATCTCAGGCTTTTTTAGATTGGCAGGTTTATTAAGCCAATCCTGACAAGCTACTTGTCCTTCACAGATCGCATCTATTCTTGAAGAAATAGTATCTAGTTTTTTCTGGCTTAAATTCCCAAAATGAAGCTCGAAAGATCTATTCCAAAAAGGATGGGTTCTATCAAATGGGTAAGTGTAAGTTCCCAATAATAATCCTTTTGTGAACTCTTCAAATTGTTTTTGATTAATGAATTCAGAAATTAATAACGTAGGTACGGTTTGTATATTTTTTTTCTGAGTCTGAGAAAATTTAACTCCAATTTGCTGAAATTCAAAATTCTGTAAAGTTTCTTTTCCAAGACCTATATAATAAGTGATGGTTTTTTCACTGGTTTCTATAAAAACTTCATGTTTTTTTCCTGAAAAAAGAATCGCAATATTTTTGTTGAATTTTTTAGAGTTTAAAGCCCAGGATTCTTCTGTGAATAATTGAAAGATCTGAGCGTATTGTTTATTTTTTTTGTTGAATAATTGCATTTTTAAATCGTTTTATTTTTAATATTTTCCTGTTGTGGTGTTACTTCAACAGGGTTTTCTGTATTGTTATAGAAAAGCCATTCAATGGCTCGCGGAAATTCCTGTGACCAATAAAATTCGCTGTGTTCACCGTCAGGATTGATATTGGTTTTAAATTCAAAATCAAAAAGGTTTTTCTTTTCCCACCGTTTTAAATAGTTTTCAAAAACCTGAATTCTTTTTACCATTTTAGCCCCTTCCTGTTCGCCCCCATAAAGATAGATTTTAGTTTTAAAAGGAACTCTGAAACTCATCATCGGAAAGTTATTATTAGGTTCTATCCAAAGCGAAGGTGAAAAAATCAGCAGTTTAGAATAGACTTCAGGATAAAGAAAACCACTGTATAAACTGATTAATGCGCCTAAAGAGCTTCCGCCGATTCCTGTGTTTTCGCGGTCTTTTTTTGTGCGGTAATGCTCATCAATAAAAGGTTTTAGAGTGTCTGTAACAAATCTGATGTATTTTTTTCCTTCAGATCCGTTGGCAACGTTATCATTATCAAAAATATATTCTTTGATCCGGTCTTCGCTTCCGTGTTCTACTGCGATCACAATAACATCTCCACGACCGTATTCTGCAAGAATAGATAGCTTTTTGTCGATCTCCCAGTTTCCGTACGCACTGCCTTCATTGAATAAATTTTGAGCATCCTGAAGATAAAGCACAGGATATTTTTTATCTGAAATATAATAATAGTAGGGTAGAAGTGCCCAAACTTTTCGGTAACGGTCAAGCTGCGGAATGTAAAATTCTTCAGAGATGACTTCAACAATAGGGAAGAACTCATCTTTAAATGGTCCCCAGTTGAATCTCCATTTTTCTACAAAATCAGTGGTTATGGCAGATCTTTTTTTGACCTTCCTGTTGGGCGTAATGTTTCCATATTGATCCAGTTCTACATTTTCCCAACCGCCTTTTGTAAATTTATATTCTATATCATCACCCAGCAATTGGTCTTCAATGTCAATGCTGTAGGTGTTTTCATCCAAAATTTTAAGTTGAAAATGATAATCTTTCGGATTCCATTTATTAAAATTTCCGGTGATGAAAATGGGTCTGTTGTCTTTTTCTGCCGTATTGAGCGTAAATTTCATTCTGTGTTTTTAACGGTTTTAAAACTTTTAAATTTATAAAAAATATTTTTATGAATTCTTTTTAATATTGATTAAAAATAGCTCCTGCCAAAGGAAAATTTTATATATTTGGTAGTCATCGTAATTCAGTAAAAGATATATGTTTATGATGATGTAGACCAAAACCGATTATGATGAATTTTGTAAAAACCTACACCCTTTTTACGGATCATGATGTTTATCTTTTTAAAGAAGGTAAACATTACAGACTCTACGAAAAGTTTGGTGCTCATTCTGTTGAGAAAGACGGAATAAAAGGGGTTTATTTTTCGATTTGGGCTCCGAATGCCAAGAAAGTTTCCGTTATCGGGAATTTTAATAACTGGAATCACCGCGAACACATCCTTTTTCCGAGATGGGATCAATCCGGGATTTGGGAAGGTTTTATTCCTGCACTTTCCTTGGGTACACTTTACAAGTATGCAATAGAAACTGTACAGGGAGAAATCTTAGAAAAAAGTGATCCTTATGCTTTAAGTTGGGAACAAAATCTCCAGGCTGCATCAATGGTCTCTACCAATTGGTATGAATGGGGAGATCAGGAATGGCTGGAAAAACGTTGGCAAAAAAATAGTTTAGATGCTCCGATCTCCGTTTACGAATTACATTTAGGTTCGTGGCTACGAAACCAAAATAATCCTGAAAAATTCCTAAATTACAGAGATATTGCCTCAAAGTTGGTTCCTTATATTAAGGATATGGGTTTTACTCATGTAGAATTCATGCCCGTGATGGAATATCCTTATGATCCGAGCTGGGGGTATCAGATTACCGGTTTTTTTGCGGCGACGTCTCGTTTTGGTTCTCCGCAGGATCTAATGTTTTTAATTAATGAACTTCATAAAAATGATATTGGCGTTATTTTAGATTGGGTTCCTTCCCATTTTCCGGGTGATGCAAATGGATTGCACCGTTTTGACGGTTCTTATTTATATGAACATGAAGATCCCAGAAAAGGCTTTCATCCCGATTGGAAATCTTATATTTTTAATTACGGACGAAATGAAGTGAAATCTTTTTTAATTTCAAATGCGGTGTTCTGGCTCGATCGTTATCATGCAGACGGACTTCGGGTTGATGCGGTAACTTCGATGCTTCATTTAGATTATTCGAGAAATGAAGGTGAATGGGAACCGAATATTTTTGGAGAAAATGTAAATCTTGAAGCAAAAGCTTTTCTTCAGGAATTTAATACAGCCGTTTATAAAGAATTTGGAGATAATATCATGACTATTGCTGAGGAAAGTTCAGATTTTCCAAAGCTGACAAAACCTGTACATGAAGATGGTGTTGGTTTCGGAATGAAATGGATGATGGGTTGGATGCACGATACTTTATTTTATTTTAAAGAAGATCCGATAAACAGGAAGCATCATCATCACAAACTGACTTTTTCTTCGATGTATATGTATAATGAAAATTATATGATTCCGCTTTCTCATGATGAAGTGGTGCACGGAAAAGCCAGTTTGATCTATAAAATGAAGGGTGATGAATGGCAGAAATTTGCTAATCTCAGAGCTTTGTATGTTTATATGTTTACGCATCCCGGAGCAAAATTATTGTTCATGGGTGATGAATTCGGGCAAACCAGTGAATGGAATTTTAAACAGAGCTTAGATTGGCATTTGTTGGAATATCCTGTTCATAAAGGTTTGCAGACTTTAGTAAAAGATTTGAATCATCTTTATAAGAACGAAACTGCGCTTTTTGAAAATCAATTCAATCAAAATGGTTTTGAATGGGTTGAAGCCAATGATCAGGAAAATTCTGTCTATATTTATTTAAGGAAAGGAAAAAGACGGGATGATGTTTTTATGGTGATCTTAAATCTCACTCCAAATGTTTTAGATTATAAAGTTGGCGTAAATTTAGGAACACACTGGGAAGTAGTTTTGAATTCTGATGATGAAAAATACAGTGGAAGCGGAGTTGAAGCGAATATTTTCAGAGAAGATCATGATGAATGGATGAATCGCCCAAGATCAATAAGCCTGAATCTTCCTGCACTTTCCGGAATTATTTTAAGACCGAGAAAAGATAAAAAGTATAAATTAAATAGGATCAAACAACATAAAAAATGACAATATTTCACCTCAGTACAGAATGTTATCCCGTAGCAAAAGTTGGCGGACTTGCAGATGTGGTCGGTGCTTTGCCAAAATATCAAAATAAAATAAAAGAGGTTACCGCAAAAGTGGTGATGCCTTGGTATAATAAACATTTTGTATACGATTATGATTTTGAAGTGGTTTTTGATGGCTTTATTCATCAGGGTTCCAATATGCTTCAGGTTCAGGTAATGAAAGAAACTACAAATGTTTTGGGATTTGAATTGTTTATGGTGAAAATTCCCGGTTTGCTTGATCGTGAAAGTCCTTATGGTTATGAAGATGAAAGTTTTCAGTTCTTAGCTTTTCAGCAAGGAGTTTTACATTGGTTAACTGCGATGAAAATTCGTCCCGATGTTTTGCATTGTCATGATTATCATACCGGTTTGGTTCCTTTTATGATAGAAAATTGCGAAGAGTTTGAATTTTTAAAAGGGGTAAAAACCATTGGAACAATCCACAACGGAGAGTATCAGGGAATAATGAGTTGGGATATGGTCAATTATATGCCTGCTTTTGACCATCACAAGTGGGGGCTTCTCGACTGGAACGGATTTATTAATCCTTTGGCGAGTATGATTAAATGTTGTACCGCTTTTACTACTGTTTCAGAAGGTTATCTTGAAGAGTTGTTTGTGAGTTTCAGAGGTCTTGAAAGTTTGGTAAGAGAAGAATTTTCCAAAGCTTATGGGATTATAAACGGAATCGATACTGATGTTTGGGATCCTCAGACCGATCCGATGATCGATTTTAATTTTAATAGCAAAAATGCGCTTAAAATAAAGAAGAAAAATAAGGCTAAACTTTGTAAAGAATATGGTTTAAACCCTGAACTTCCTTTGTTTGCTTTTATCGGAAGATTTGCTACTGAAAAAGGCGCAGATCTGCTTCCGGATTTAATTTGGCGAAGCATTAAGCAGAGTTTTGGAGGTTTGAATATTATTGTTCTCGGCTCAGGAAATGCTTACATAGAACAGCAGTTGAAAGAATTAGATTCGGTTTATTCAAATTTTGCGACAGATATTGGATATAAAGAGCATCTTTCTCATAAAATTTACGCTTCGGCAGATTTTTTGTTGATGCCTTCAAGAGTTGAACCTTGCGGTCTCAATCAGATGTATGCAATGCGTTACGGAACTGTTCCCGTCGTGAGTTATACAGGAGGATTGAGAGATACTGTGAAAGATATTACAACCGGAGGTTCCGGCTTAAATTTTACCTATCCCGGAGTTGACGATATTATTCACGCGATGAGTCGTGGTGTGAATATTTACAAAAACAGAACACAAATGGATGAATTGGTCTTGTCTAATATGAAATTTGACTTTGCCTGGGAAAAATCAGCTGAAAAATATTTAACATTATATAAAAATTAAAAAAACGCAGATATTTATGAAACACAACGTTATTTCTATTGTGTTGGGAGGAGGTAGAGGAACAAGGCTTTTTCCATTGACCTATACAAGGTCTAAACCCGCTGTTCCAATTGCAGGAAAATACAGATTGGTAGATATTCCGATCTCGAATTGTTTGAATTCAGGACTAAATAAGATCCTGGTTTTGACTCAGTTTAATTCGGCTTCTCTTAACTCGCACATTAAAAATTCTTATCACTTTGATATTTTCAGTCAGGGTTTTGTAGATATTTTGGCGGCGGAGCAGAACGTTGACAGTGACAGTTGGTTTCAAGGAACTGCAGATGCGGTTCGCCAATCGATGAAGCATCTTGAAAAGTACGATTATGAGTATATTCTTATTCTTTCAGGTGACCAGCTGTATCAAATGGATTTTAACGAGATGCTCGATTTCCATATCGATAACGGAGGTGATGTTACGATCGCAACCATTCCTGTAAACGCAAAAGATGCAACGGGTTTTGGGATCTTAAGATCTGATGATGATGGAAACATTACTTCATTTGTTGAAAAGCCCGGATTTGATGAGCTTGAAGGTCTACAATCTGAAGTTTCAGAAGAAAATAAAGCGAAAGGAAAAGAGTTTTTAGCTTCGATGGGAATTTATATTTTTTCTAAAACAATTTTAAAGAAAATGTTTGATGAGGGAGCTGGAGATGATTTTGGAAAAGATATTATCCCAAATTCTATCGGAAAATATACAACGCTTAGTTATCAATATGAAGGTTATTGGACTGATATTGGAACGATTGAATCTTTCTACGAAGCTAACTTAGATCTTTGTCATGATTTTCCCCAGTTCAATCTTTTTTCATCAGCACCAATTTTTACACGTGCAAGAATGCTTCCGCCATCAAAAGTGAACGGTTCGTATGTAAGCAAGGCAGTTTTCGGAGACGGATGTATTATTATGGCAGATAAAATTGAAAATTCTGTTATTGGAAACCGTACAAGAGTTGATAAAGGCAGCACGATTGTAAATTCCTATATTATGGGAGCCGATTTTTATCAAAATACCACAGAAATTGTCAATAACGACCGAAAAGGTTTACCCAACATGGGAATCGGGAAATACTGCTACATTGAGAAGGCGATTTTAGATAAAAACTGTTTTATTGGTGATAATGTAAGGATTATTGGTGGTAAACATCTTCAGGACGGTGATTACGGAACCCATTCAGTACAAGACGGAATTGTTGTCGTGAAAAAAGGCGCAGTTCTAAAACCGGGAACACACATTGGGTAAGTAGCTGGAAGTTTGATGTTGGAAGCTGGGTGTTTTGAGAGCTAATAACTTTCAAGTTTAGTTTTTGATTCAAAATTTCCCAGTCGAATATCAAATATTCAACATCAAACCTCCATCACCCATCAAAAATAAAAAGCAAGAGTGACCAAAGATATTGGTCACTTTTTTTATTTGTATTACTTTTGTATGATGCGTTTTTTCAAAATTATAGCGGTTATTGTAGTATTGTTGGTGGGAGCTTATGCAGCTTCTATGTACTATTTTGTGGATGAAAGTAAAGAATTTACCATAGAAAAAGAGGTAGACTATCCTTTAGAAAAGGTTTTTAATCAGTTTAATAATTTGCAGAATTTTACACGTTGGAATAATTTCTTTTCCAGCTCAAAAACGATCACCATTGATTATTATTCGCCTTACGAAG
Source organism: Chryseobacterium sp. BGARF1 (assembly GCF_001677955.1). Classification (GTDB taxonomy): domain Bacteria; phylum Bacteroidota; class Bacteroidia; order Flavobacteriales; family Weeksellaceae; genus Chryseobacterium. The sequence continues at coordinate 15,056 of NZ_LELA01000108.1, read as the reverse complement.
GAAAAGGAAGTGCTATCAGTTATGATGACCCTAAGAGTAAAGATGGCGGCGAAATGTTTATCCGCTACGAAAATCCAAATAAAACCTTGAGATATCAGCTTTTCGAAGATGAAGATGAAAATCCTACTTTGATCGATGTAAAATTTACAGCAGTTTCAGCGGAAAAAACAAAAATTACATGGTATGTACATACTCCAAAATTATCGGTTTTATCAAGGGCTCAGAATTTTTGGACGGAAGATAAATTTGCAGATAATATTGAGAAAAGCATGCTTAATTTGAAAAATGTTTTAGGCAATAAGGTAGAAAAAGACAATCAGTTGGCTGCCATAAAATATGACAGTCTGATGGTGGAAAAAGAAGAGGCTAAAATGATTTTGGGTATCAATGTAAGTACTTCTAATAAGAAAGATGCTTTGTATAAAAATATTGTCATGAATTATAACAAGGTCAATAATTTTGTGACGATGGATCTAGGCAAAAAAAATGATGAGGTAGGGTATCCGGTTCTTATTACCGATGCCGATAATTTTAAAGATAACGAGGTTTCTTATTTTTTCGGAATTCCTTTATCAAAAAAAATAGGAGTTACCGATAATAATTTTAATTTCAGATCTATAAGCCCTACAGAAAATTATGTAATGTATTACAAAGGTTCTTATCCGGGAAGAATAAAAGCAATTCAGCAGCTTATACAAAAAGCAAAGAAAGATGAAATGCGTTATGGTGATGTTTATCAGACTTTTATAGAGCCACCTGTAGATGGTCAGGATGTTAATCTGAAACTTTCTCTCTCTGTTTATAGATGATTTTTTCCCAATTATCTTTTTTATATTTTTTTTAAGGTTTTGAGGTCATCCCAACTCGGTTTTTTTTATTAAATTTGAGGATTAATACGTTAAACAAAATTTAATAATAGATAAACTGTAATAATGGACAGATTTTCATTCCTAAACGCAGCTCATTCTCAGTTAATTGAGGATTTATACCAACAATACTTAAAATTCCCTGACTCTTTAGAACCATCATGGAAAGCCTTTTTTCAAGGCTTTGATTTTGCGATTGAGAACTACAGTGATGACGAAAGCATCCAGTATGTACAAAATTTGGTAAAATCTTCTCCTGCTGTGCAGCAAATTTCTCAGGCTGCTTCAAACGGTGAAGTACCAGAGCATATCAAAAAAGAATTTAAGGTGGTAAACCTTATTGAAGCTTACAGAACGAGAGGGCACTTGTTTACAAAAACAAACCCTGTACGTGAAAGAAGACATTATACACCCACTTTGGATATTGAAAATTTTGGTCTTAATCAATCAGATTTAAATACAAAATTCAATTGTGCTGTAGAAACAGGAATGAAAGGTCCTGCAACTTTACAGGATTTGATAGCTCACTTACAAAGCATCTACTGTGATTCTATTGGTGTGGAATATATGCACATCAACAATGTTCAGGAGAAAGACTTTATCAAGCAGTGGCTTCAGGTAAACGAAAACCACCCAATTCTTTCTGCAAACGAAAAAACCGAGATCTTATTAAAATTAAATCAGGCGGTTGCGTTTGAAAATTATCTTCATACAAAATTTGTTGGTCAAAAAAGATTCTCATTAGAAGGGGGCGAAACTTTAATCCCCGCTTTGGATCAGTTGATTTCAAGATCTTCTCAGCTAGGAGTAGATGAGGTTGTTTTAGGGATGGCTCACAGAGGAAGATTAAATGTTCTGACAAATATTTTCGGGAAATCTTACAAGCAGATTTTCTCAGAGTTTGAAGGGAAAGAATTTGAAGAAGATGTATTCTCAGGTGACGTAAAATATCACTTAGGTTCATCTAAAAAAATAAAAACTGCTTCTGGAGAAGAAGTGGCTATCAACTTAACGCCAAACCCATCTCACTTAGAGACTGTAGCAGCTTTAGTTGAAGGTATTTGCCGTGCAAAAGTAGACGATAAGTATAAAGATTACTCTAAAGTTTTACCAATCATCATTCATGGTGATGGTGCAATTGCAGGACAAGGTATTGCTTACGAAGTTGCTCAGATGATGACTTTGGAAGGTTACAAAACGGGAGGAACCGTTCATATTGTTGTAAATAACCAGGTTTCATTTACAACAAATTATATGGATGCTAGATCTTCTACCTATTGTACAGATGTTGCGAAAGTTACAGAATCTCCTGTAATGCACGTTAATGCTGATGATGCAGAAGCGGTTGTTCATGCTATTCATTTTGCTGCTGACTTCAGAGCTAAATTTGGTAAAGATGTTTATATCGATTTATTAGGATACAGAAAATATGGTCATAACGAAGGTGATGAGCCAAGATTTACACAACCTAATTTGTATAAATTAATCTCAAAACATCAGAATCCAAGAGAGATTTATAAAGATAAATTGTTGAAAGATAACGTTACATCAAATGATGTAATTGCAAAAATGGAAACAGAATTCAAAGCGCTTTTAGATAAAGACTTTGATGCTTCTAAGGAAATCGAAAAGAATGTGATGGATATTTTCATGGCAGATGACTGGACTAATTTCCCGATTGCAAAAAGAGGAGCTGTACAAGATGCTGTTGATACAAAATATGATTTAGCTAAGCTAAAAGAATTGGCAATTAAAATGTCAACGCTTCCTGCTGATAAAAAATTCATCAACAAAATTACAAGACTGTTTGATAACAGAATCAAAGCTATTGAGGCAAACTCTTTAGATTGGGCTCTTGGAGAATGGTTGGCTTATGCTACACTTCTTGTAGAAGGTCACAACGTAAGAATTTCTGGAGAAGATGTAGAGAGAGGAACTTTCTCTCACAGACACGCTGTTGTAAAAACTGAAGATACAGAAGAAGAATATATTCCTTTAAAAGAAGTTTCAGAAAGCAGATTTGATGTATTCAACTCTCACCTTTCAGAATACGGAGTTTTAGGATTCGATTATGGTTATGCAATGGCATCACCTAATACTTTGACGATTTGGGAAGCTCAGTTTGGAGATTTCGTAAACGGAGCTCAGATTATTGTTGACCAATATTTGGCTGCAGCAGAAGAAAAATGGAAAATTCAGGACGGTTTGGTAATGTTGTTACCTCACGGTTCAGAAGGACAGGGTGCAGAACACTCTTCAGCAAGATTGGAAAGATTCCTTACACTTTGTGCTAACGAAAATATGGTTGTGGCGAATATTACTTCTCCAGCAAACTACTTCCACTTATTAAGAAGACAGTTGAAATGGGCATTCAGAAAGCCATTGATCGTGATGAGTCCGAAATCTTTATTAAGACATCCAAAAGTGGTTTCTCCGCTTGAAGATTTCTCAAACAAAGGATTCCAACCAATCTTAGATGATCCTACGGCAGACCCAGCAAAAATTGAAAAATTAGTATTGTGTTCAGGTAAATTATACTTCGAATTATTAGCTAAAAAAGAAGAATTGAATTGTGAAAATGTTGCTTTGGTAAGATTTGAGCAGTTATATCCGCTTCAAAATGACGCTATTGAAGCTGTATTTGCTAAATATGAAAACAAAAAATCAATCGTTTGGGCTCAGGAAGAACCAGAAAACATGGGAGCTTGGTCTTATATCTTAAGAAACTTCAGAGATACAGGAATTCAGGTTGTTTCTCCGGTACCAAGTGGTGCTCCGGCTCCGGGAAGTCACAAAATGTTTGAAAAAAATCAAAATACTGTAATCAACAGAGTATTCGACAGAGACGATGCTCCGGCAAAAAGACCAGTAACAGCTTAATTAAAAATAGAAGTTAGAAATTAGAGGTTAGAAATTTTTCTTTCATCTTTTATCTATTTTTCTCAAAGTCTTAATAAATATCAATTAAAAAAATAAAAAATACGATATGTCAATTTTAGAAATGAAAGTTCCTTCACCGGGAGAATCAATTACAGAAGTTGAAATTGCAACTTGGCTTGTAAAAGATGGTGATTACGTACAAAAAGATCAACCAATCGCTGAAGTAGATTCAGACAAGGCAACTTTAGAATTACCTGCAGAAGAAAGTGGTATTATTACTTTAAAAGCAGAAGAAGGTGAAGTGGTACAAGTAGGTCAGGTTGTTTGTTTAATTGATATGGCTGCGGCTAAGCCAGAAGGTGCTGCTGCTGACGCTCCAAAACAGGAAGAAGCACCTAAAGCTGCTGAGCCTGCAAAAGCTGAAGCTCCAAAACCAGCTCCGGTTGCTGCTCAGTCTTATGCTACAGGAACTCCTTCTCCGGCTGCTAAGAAAATTCTTGACGAAAAAGGAATCGATGCCGCTCAGGTTTCAGGTTCTGGAAGAGATGGAAGAATCTCTAAATCTGATGCTGAATTGGCTGCTGTTCCAGCAATGGGAGGAAGCTCTTTAACAGCTACAGGAGCGAGATCTACAACAACAACTAAACTTTCAGTTCTTAGAAGAAAAATCGCTCAGAGATTAGTTTCTGTAAAGAACGAAACTGCAATGTTGACGACTTTCAACGAAGTTGATATGTCTGAGATTTTCAGATTAAGAAAGCAATATAAAGAAGAATTTGCTCAAAAACACGGAGTAGGACTTGGTTTTATGTCTTTCTTCACAAAAGCGGTTACAAGAGCATTACAAATGTATCCTGATGTAAATGCATCTATCGATGGAGATTTTAAAATCAACTATGATTTCTGCGATATTTCAATTGCGGTTTCAGGTCCTAAAGGATTGATGGTTCCGGTATTGAGAAATGCAGAGAATATGTCTTTCAGCAGTGTTGAAGCAAACATCAAAGATTTGGCTATCAAAGTAAGAGACGGTAAAATTACTGTTGACGAAATGACTGGTGGTACGTTCACTATTACAAATGGTGGTACTTTCGGATCTATGTTGTCTACGCCAATTATCAACCCGCCACAATCTGCGATCTTAGGAATGCACAACATTATCCAAAGACCGGTTGCGGTTGACGGACAAGTTGTAATCAGACCAATGATGTATGTTGCAATGTCTTATGACCACAGAATTATCGACGGTAAAGAATCTGTAGGATTCCTTGTTGCGGTAAAAGAAGGGATCGACAATCCTGTAGAAATTCTATTGGGTGGAGACGAAAGAAAAGGCTTAGGATTATAATATTTTTGTAAATAGATATATATCTACAATCTCGCCTTGAAAAAGGCGAGATTTTTGTATCTAATATTTTAAATTGAATGAAATGTTTTCTAAAATTACTTCTAATATCAAAGTTTCGGTAGATCCTGAATATGATAGTAAGAACTCTTATCCTTCAGAAAACCGTTACGTTTTTAAGTATAACATCGTAATCGAAAACGATGGTGATTTCCCAATTAAAGTCCTAAAGAGAAAATGGCTTATTTTTGATGTAGGATTCGGGTTTACAGAAGTTGTCGGTGATGGTGTAATCGGGTTGACTCCGGATGTGGAAATCGGAGACAACTTTGCTTATTTTTCGAATGTTATGCTACGTTCAGGCGTAGGAAATATGAGCGGAAAATATCTAGTTGAAAACTCAGATACAAAAGAGCAGTTTGAAATTGATATTCCAAAATTTAGTCTTTTATCTGAAGTTTTAAGCAATTAATTAAATCTAAAATTAATTTTAAATAAGAGAATTATTGAGTAAAATATACAGATTAAAGCGCCTTTATCTTCAGTTTCATAAAATCTGAAACTTCATCATTGCTGGTGAGAAAAAGCTTTTCGAAAGCTAAAAGTGATATTCTAGCACAAACTTCAGCATCATCTCCGGCTCTGTGATGTTTAAACTGGATATCATGATATTCTGCAAGATGCTTTAAGCCATATTTTGGAAGGTAATTCCAAGATTTTTTAGCTAACTGAATACTACAGAGATAATTCATTTTTGGAGTAAACATTCCGTAATAATCAAGGCAACCTCTTAAAACACCGGCATCGAAACTTGCATTGTGGGCAATCATTAAAGTACCGTACATCATTTCCTGTACTTCATACCAAATTTCATCAAATCTCGGCGCATCTTTTACATCACTGGGTAAAATCCCGTGTACATCGATATTTCTCTGGTGAAAATAAGGGAAACTTGGTGGTTTTATCAGCCACGTTTTAGTTTCCACAATTTTAGAATCCTGAACAATACAGATTCCTAATTCACAGGCAGAATTTTTTTCGTGAGTAGCGGTTTCAAAATCTAATGCGCAGAAGTCCATAAATTATTAATGATAGGTAATGATTGATTAATGATGATGATATTATTTTTTGCCTCCTAAAAAATGCTTAAAAATGAGCCACTTTGTTTGGTAATATTCTGTTTTCTGATTTTTTTGTCGACGTTTAATTGTCTCGGGAAGTTGAGCATAAAACCCGAAATGCCCTCTTGCAACTGCCCAAAGATGTGAAAATCCGTTTTTGTAAGCAAAGTATAACGATGCAATTCCGTCTAAACACAATCTGAAAAATATTAACCAAATCAACTTTGGAAAAGGTAAATTTTTAAGCATCATGGAAAGATTATTTCTGATATTTAAATATGTTTTCTGAGCACTTTGCTTGTTTAAAGTTCCACCGCCAACATGATAAACTTCAGATTTTCCGGTGTAAAATATTTTTTTTCCTGAATTGATTAATCTCCAGCAAAGATCAATTTCTTCCTGGTGGGCAAAAAATCTTTCATCAAAACCATCCTGTTCCCAAAAATCTTTTGATTTGATGAAAAAACAACATCCCGAAGCCCAAAAAATTTCAGTTTCGTCATTATATTGCCCTTTATCTTCTTCCACATCATCAAAAACTCTTCCTCTGCAATACGGATAACCCAAATTATCAATCAAACCACCCGCTGCTCCAGCAAATTCAAAATAATTTTTATTATTAAATGATAAAATTTTAGGCTGAATCGCAGAAATTGACGCATCAGTTTTAAATAAATTTAAAACAGGTTTGATCCAATTCTCTGTCACTTCTACATCAGAATTCAGAAGACAGTAATATTCTGCCTTTATATTTTTTAAACCTTCATTATAGCCACCAGCAAAACCGTAATTTTTATCATTAATTACAATTTTTACGGTAGGAAAGTTTTGCTTTAAAAAATCGACAGAATCATCGGTCGAATGATTATCGATAACGTAAATCTCAGCTTCTTCAGAAAAACGAATTACGCTCGGAAGAAATTTTTGAAGCCAATTTTTACCGTTCCAATTTAGAATAACTACGGCAATGTTTTTAGAATTTTCTGTCATTTATTCGCCATCATAAGTTTTAATAGAATCCTGATATTTCCATTTTCTGTGCGACCAAAGATAGTTGTCAGGATTTTTTCTTATTGTATTTTCAAGTAACTGATGGAATTTTCTTACCACTTCGTTCTTAACAAATTTTTCTCCGTCGGGATAAATTCTGTGATAATTTACCTGATAAAAGCCTCTTTTTACTTTTTTCATGTCACAGTAAATAAAAATAAGATCCATTCTTGTAGCCAGTTTGTCATAACCAATAAAGGCAGGAGTTTTCTGATTTAAGAATTTCAAACCGTAATTTACATGAGCAACGTGTGGTGTTTGATCTGCAACAAAAAGATAAAGAGTGTCTCCATCATTTTTGCTTCTGAAAATATTTAGAATGACTTCATTCGCTTCCAAGGGTTCATTTCCAAATTTACTTCTCACTTTTTTCATCTGATCTTCCCAAAAACTGCTGTTTACTTTTCTGTAAACTGGGTGAGAATGCTTTTGTGGAGCAATTGGAGTGCATGCATTCATCCATTCCCAATTAAATACATGGCCCGCCATAAGAATAATGTTTTTCCCCTCAGCTTTAGCCTCATGAAATAAATGTTGATTGAGATATTGCATTCGAACACGGGTCTCTTTTTCAGAAATACTGAATGATTTTATGGTCTCAGCCAAATAATCTGAAAAATTTAAGTAAAATTTCTTTCTGATGGCTTTGATCTCTTTTTCTGTTTTTTCAGGAAAAGAATTTTTTAAATTCTGAGTAATAATTTTCTTTCTGTAGCCTATAAAATAGAAATTTAAAAAAAAGATGATGTCCGAAAAAATATATAATATTTTAAGCGGTATCTTAGAAATCAGGTAAAGTATTTTTATCAGGAAATTCATAAAGTATGCAAATTTAGTGATAAAAAAAATATGGTTTCATTTTTGCAGCTAATAACTATTATTTTTTTATTTTTATAGTATGAAAAAAATGTCGTTAGTAGCTCTTTTGGCTTTAAGCACATTGGCTTGGGCTCAAAAGATTGATAAACCAATAAAAGCAAAAAATTCAAATGATAAGGCTTTGTTGGTAAAAAGTGATGCAGCAGAACTGGAAGCGAAGAAAAAAGCTGCGGCAGAAGAAAAGGCTAAAATGCCAAAACCTTATGATGCTAAAGCTGACGCTCAGGCAGATATTAATAAGCTTATCGCTCAGGCTCAGAAAGAAGGAAAGAATATTATGATTCAGGCGGGAGGAAACTGGTGTATTTGGTGTTTGAGATTCAACCAATATGTACAAACAACTCCTGAATTAAAGAAAATGGTTGATGAAAATTATCTTTATTATCATCTAAATTACTCTCCAGAAAACAAAAATGAAAAAGTTTTTAGTCAGTATGGAAATCCGGGAGACAAATTCGGTTATCCGGTTTTTATTGTTTTAGATAAAAATGGAAAGATGATTCATGTACAGCAAAGTGATGTTTTGGAAGAAGGAAAAGGCTACAGTTTAGAAAAAACGAAAGCATTTTTCAATCAATGGGCTCCGAAATCATAAAAAGTAAAACCGAGAAATTTTCTCGGTTTTTTTATTTACAGAAATCTTTTAATCCAGCTTAGTTTTTTTTCAGAATAGGGCGGATATTTTATGTTGGGTTCACCCCAGGTTGCTCTTTCTAAAACTCCTTTTTGATGTGAAAAGGTTTCGAAACCAAATTTCCCATGGTAATTTCCAATTCCGGAATTTCCAACGCCACCAAACGGAAGGTTTTCATTTCCTAAATGCATGATCACATCATTGATACAACCTCCGCCAAAGGAAAGTTTATTGGTAAAGCTTTCTTTTTCTTCAGAATTATTCGTGAATAAATAAGCAGCCAAAGGTTTTTCGAGTTCTATAATTTCATTTAAGATTAAATTAAAATTAGTAAAAGAAATTACAGGTAAAATAGGACCGAAAATCTCTTCCTGCATTACTTCATCTTTCCAATTAATCTTTGTTAAGATTGTGGGTTCTATGTATCGTTTTTCTTCATCAGAATTTCCTCCAAAGTAAATTTTATCCTTATCAATGAGCTTTATTAATCGTTGAAAATTCTTTTGATTAATGATTTTAGTGTAATGTTCAGATTGAGGTTCATATTTAAATTGCTGAATATTTTTCCTCAACATTTCTAAAAACTGTTCCTGTACAGATTCTTCGACCAATAAATAATCCGGTGCGACGCAGGTTTGTCCGGCATTTAAAAATTTTCCCCAAACAATTCTTTTAGCAGCCACTTCAAGATTGGCATCTTTGGTAATGATTGCAGGAGATTTTCCTCCCAATTCTAAAACAACCGGAGTTAAATTTTCTGCGGCTGCTTTGTAAACGATATTCCCGATTTTTGTACTTCCTGTGAAGAATATTTTTTCGAATTTAAGTTTCAAAAGTTCTGTGGTTTCGTCAATTCCGCCTTCATAAACGTATAAATATTCTGGTGGAAAATTTTCATTGATGATTTTTGCCATCACTTTCATGGTATTTTCGGCAATTTCGCTGGGTTTTAAAATACAGCAGTTTCCGGCTGCTAAAGCTGCTACAATTGGAGATAATGAAAGCTGATAAGGATAATTCCAGGCTCCAATAACCAAAATATTTCCTAAAGGCTCACTATAAATTCTGCTTTTTCCGAATTGATTAGCAAGATTTGTTCTTACTTTTTTAGGTTTTGAAAGTGATTTTAAATTCTTTAAATAATACTTAATATCATTTAAAATAAAGGAAATTTCTGTGGTAAACGTATCAAATTTAGACTTTCCGAAATCTTTGTAAATTGCTTCATATAAAAGATTTTCATTTTGTAAAATCACATCCCGAAGTTTTTCAAGATACATTTTTCTGAACCTGATATTTTTCGTTTGCTGTGTTTTAAAAAATGCTTTCTGCTGTGATACGACTTCCTGAATTTCCATAAATCAAATTTCAGGAATTATAGCAAAACTTCTGCCTAAAAATCACAGAATATTTCTCACTGCAATTTTTACAGGATGATACAGTAAAACCACAAATGCTGTAATTAACGCTAACCAAAACAATCCTGTGAAAATTTCCATATTTGAAAGTAAAATGGCTTGTGCATTAATTTTAGCTTTAAAAGCTCCTGCTGTCATAGATATGGATTCATTTACCGGAAGTTTTGATATGTTTGCTCCAAAAATCTGATTCCATTGTGAATAAAAAACAGGATTGGTATCGGTAAATTCGGAACTCAATGTGTCTGAATGTTTTAAAGTTAAAAATAATATCAAATTTTGCATTAATGCATATCCGATTACGGTTGTCCAGAATCTTGTGGAAGTTCCGACTGCCGTTGCATTAGAAACATATTGTTCGGGCATTCCTGCAATGAGAAAAAACACCAAGGGCGTGAAAAGTAATCCTTGCCCGACTCCCTGAAGAAATAAGGGCGGACAAATCGTTTGAAGCGTTGTATCGGGATAAAAAGTATAAGTAAACCAAGCACAATCTATTGCTAAAATTAAAAAACCAGTGAAGAAAACCAATCTTGATGAAGCTCCTTTTGTAATACAAAGTGCAGACAGAAAAACACCTAAAAGTGTTCCTGCAACGTTCCAGTACTGAATTTCTACAATATAATCCCACGGCCATTTCCAAACGGTTGCCATAATATTGTAAACGTTATTGATGCTTGCTCTTAAAATATAAAAGATGAAGAAAAGTATGACACCAACAATCACATTTTTAGAACTGAATACTTCAAAATGAAAAAAGGGTCTTGCCGAATTTCTTTGTTTTAGCATAAATAAACCTCCGGAAATCATGCAGATAAAAAGACAGATTACGATAATATTTGATTCAAACCACATTAATCTCTTTCCGTAAATAATTGCATATGCTCCAGATTGCAGACACAACCAAAGCAGAAACCAACTCGCAATATCCAATTGGTACAATGGTTTCTTCGCAAAAAACCTGTTTTTATTGAAAATAGCCACCGCAATAATTAAAACAAAAACATGAAAATAAACCATCATTAAGATCATGTGCTGAAAATCGTAATCTTCAATACTCGACTTCAAAAGGGAAGTGGTAATTGTTCCCCCGGTGAGAATAATGGTATACATGAAAAGATAGGCAATTTCTTTGGCGTGTTTTGTTTTCAGTTCGGCAATGATCAGCGGTAAGAATATGGCACCTTCCAGAACTCCGAAAATTCCTTCCAAGACACGAATGACCAGAATAATATGATAGTCGTTGGTAATGGAAAGAGCATAAAGAATAAGAATGGAAACGGAAGACATCAGCAACGTGTAGTATTTCACACTGAAATACGCCATAAATCGCTGTATTACCAAAAGAGTAACCACGAAAGTTCCATACATTAAAATCATCAAATATTGAATGTCATCTGAATCTGCATCCATAAATGAAGAGGTAAAAGCACTGTTGGAGTGCAAAAGCGACAACAACATCAGGTGAGGAAAAAGGGCTAAAATCAAAAGCGGTAATTTCAGCCATTGAGGCACCCATTTATGATAAACTGTATTGTGATGCATGATTTTTCTTTAAAAAGCGAATCAGCTTATTAGCAAATTGCCGATTGTGTTTTATATTATTTTGTTTAATTTTTTTTAGGAGCTTAATCCCGCTTTCCACTATATCTTTTGTTTCGCTTCGCTACACAAAAGGATGCCGTTGCAATCGGGGCTAAAGTTGAGTCATTCCTTCAATGTTTATCATAATACAGAGCTTGTCATCCCGTAGGAATCTAGGCTCCAATCTTTCCTGTAGAATACTATGCTTATATTTTTACGGAATGACAAACTTGCTTAAAGAGTTTAAATAAAATTATTATTAGTGAAAAAATGCGAAAAGACAAAAAAGCAAGGTATAAAAGTAAAGATAAGATGGCAAAATTGCGATTCTGTCTTTCCGCTAAAATATTTTAATTTGAAAATTTAAAAATGAGATAATTTGAAAATTGCGAGCCGAATATTTTTACTCTAAAACCTTCAAACACTAAAACTCTCAAACACTCCTACACTCAAACTCTATATCTTTTTCGCGCTCACCAGAACATTCATTCCGGAAAGTAGTTTTTCGTTATTCTGATTGTTCTCAAGAATGATTTTCACCGGAAATCTTTGTTCGATTTTCACGAAATTTCCTGTAGCATTATCCGGTTTTATTAAAGAAAACTGCGAACCTGAAGCTGGGGAAACAGAAACTATTTTTCCTTTGAATTCAGCATTCGGATAAGCATCTGCGGTGATAATAACCTCTTTATTCTGGTCAATTTCTCCTAACTGAGTTTCTTTATAATTGGCAATAATCCATTTTTCTTGGCTTACAATTTGAACCAAAGCCTGACCTTCTTTAATCAACTGACCTTCCTGAATGGTTTTCTTTCCAACCCAACCGTCGTAAGGCGCCGTAACTACGGTGTAGGAAAGGAAAAGTTTAGCATTATTCAGATTGGCAGAGCTTTGCTGAATCTGACTTTTTACCGGAGCAACTTTTGTTTCCTGTTCATTTACACTAGCTCTCACTGCATTTTTCTGCTGTTCTAAAGCTAAAAGGTTTGCTTTTGCCTGCTCATAAGAAGCTTTGGCATTTTCAAACTGTTGTTCGGTTGCGGCGTCTTCCGAAACCAAGTTTTTATATCTTTTAAAATCCTGTTCAGTTCTCCATATTTCTATTTTTGAAGATGCTATTTTAGCATCAATAATTTTAGTGTCGCTTGCTTTGGTATTTACTCCGCTTTCAATGGTGTTAATATTCTCAGAATTTGCATTGAGATTGGCTTCAGCCATTTTTACCTGATTGACAAATTCGCGATTATCGATAATAATTAAAGTATCTCCTTTATGAACAAATTGATTTTCGTTAAACTTAATAGTTTGAATAAACCCCGAAACTTTGCTTGAAACTGGCGTTATATATTGTTCGATTTGCGCATCGTTGGTCGTCACGTTTTTTCTTGAAAAAAAATAAAAGCTTAGCATTCCGGTAATTCCGGTGATGATGAGAATCCAGGCTAATAAAGTAATCGTCTTGTTGATTCTTTTTTCCTTTCGTGTTAATTGCTTTTGTGCCATAGTTTTTATAGGTTTCCAATCGTGTATTGGAGTTGGTAATATTTTAGTTGACGATTTATTTTTACTGAAATTAAATTAGATTGAGCTTCCAGATAAGCATTGTCTGCATCGATTAATTCAGTGATTAGGCTTAATTTGTTGGTGTATTTCGTTCGTACAATTCGGTAATTTTCTTTCGCCTGATCAATTGCTTCTTCTGCGATGCTCACTTTCTGATTGGTTTCTTCAAACTTTTTGTAAGCTTCATATACATTATGTCTGATGTTTTCTTCATTTTCCTCGATCTGCAATTGGGCAAGGCTAATATTTTCCTTTGCTTCCTGCATTTTGTATTTGTTTTTATACAAACTTTCGATAGGATAGGTAAGATTGACACCAATCATTCCTAAACGATACGCATAAGGTTCTGGAGGAAAAAACATCATGTTCGGATATTTCATAAAATATTCTCCACCTGCTGTAATTTTCGGTAAATAATTAGCTTTTGTAATTTTTTCATCTAATTCCTTCAACGAAAGATTTTTGGTCGCCATTTCAACAGTTTCGTTTTTATGCAAAGCAGTTTCCGTTAATTCATTGACGTAAGGAATTTCTGCATTTTCTGAGATGAGATCTTCTGTATCAACATGCATTTCTTGGTTTTCGGGAAGAGATAGAATGGTTTTTAACTTATGTTCGGCAATTTGTACATCATTATCCAGTTCTGTCCAGCTCATTTTGTGGTTGGAAAGTTGTAGAGAAGTCCTCAAGACCTCATTTACCGTTACAACACCGTTTGTTTTTAAAGCTTTTACCTGTTTAATATTGACAGAATCCTCATGCATTTTATCATTGATTAAACCTTGCTGTTCTTTTAAATGATGGATCTGAAGAAAAGCGGTGATGATCTCCATTGTTAACTGTCTTTTGTCTAAATGTGTCTTTAATGAAGAGATTTCAGTGTCAATGGCTGCTTTTTTTTCAATATTTTTAATTTTTCCACCCATGTAAACCGGAATGGAAGCCGAAAGCGTAAAATCATACATTCCATTGATAATGTCATACTTGGTTGCTTTTCCAAATACGCCATTTTCATGTTGAAAAAGATTTGAAACCTGGTTATAGCTGGTGTGGAATTCAATATCCGGAAGTTTTTCCATTTTGAGATCTTTCTCTTTGGTCTCGGACATTTCATTTTTTAAGTGACTGATCTGAATCTTTTTATTGTTCTTTAATCCGATCTCAACCGCTTGCTGTAAGCTGAGATGTTGATAATCGATCATCTGTGAATGTAGAAAACTGCTTAATAATAAGCACAACGCCATACAGTGATATCTGTGTGCGTTAAATATCATTTTCATAAATTTATTAAATGTTTTTTGCTAAATTGATTTTGATCCTGCAAATTTACGCAGTGATAGCGAAGACGTGATTTGTGAAAACAGAAAAATATTTGTCCATTTGCGCCAAATTGATTTTTTTCTTATCTTTATTTTATGAATGACAGTCATTTTGGAGCCGTTGAAGAATTAGATGCTGAGTTTTATATATATCACGTTCTTGCAGGCAATGTGAAAACAGAGATTCATCATCATAGTTCTGCGCAATTGGTGTATGCAGAAGGCGGTATTGTACATGTTTTTACTGATTTGAAGCATTGGTATTTACCGGCAAGATGCTTCATGTGGATTCCTTCTGGAACACCCCATTATATTTTTTCTACTAGCCCGAAAGTTGATCTTTATAATTTTTATTTTAAAAAAGAAGAAAATGAAAATGGCTTTTTTGATGAAATTA